>JAPLGP010000044.1 GCA_026390075.1 Campylobacterales bacterium | reverse complement strand
CAGGAATCATCAATTCAGACATTTATAAGTTTGGAGCTAAATCTTCAAATAAAATAGTAGAAAAACAAGAGGTGGTTTAAGTTTCAGAATGTAACTTTTTTTTAATTTACCTGCCCAATTTTAGAGTTCGTTTGACACTTATTAAATCAATCAAGTATTTAATATCATCATTTATAAAAAAGCCGTTATTATCATCTATCCATTGAGTTAAAAAATCATTTAGTGCTATTTGTTTTTTAAAAGTCTCATTAAATCCCTCTTGAATACCCTCTTTTTTTAGTAAAAAAATAGTGTAATTCGTAACTGCTTCGCCTGTACTCAAACACTTTAAAAGCTCTTCAATATCTTTACAGTTTTTTAAATCAGTCATAAACTCTTCAAAATTCATCTATACAATCCTTGTATTGCATCTTTACCATTCTCTTGACTTAGTTTTGCATATCTTAGAGTTTGTTCTATTTTGGCGTGATTCATTAAGTCCATAATTGTAAAGATAGGTATTCCATTGATTGCAAGATGAGAGGCGAAAGTGTGACGAAAACTATGTATCACTACTCTGTTTTTTGCATCTTTTGTATCAAGCCCACTATTAAACAATCTATCTAATAACGGCTTGATTCTGTGCTGTATTTGTCGCTGTGTTAATTTCGTACCGTGAGCATCTTCATAGCCCACTACATAATCATTTACGCTTAGTTTCTGTAAGTGTTCTTTTATGGATTCTAAAAACTCTTTTTGTAAGTGTCCTGTGTAAGTGCCTTTTGTTTTGAAATTTTTAAGCGTAACCGTTCCACTTGCTACATTTATATCTTTTTTTTGTATGCTCAAAATTGTTTCAAAGCGTCCACCCGTTTGGAGTGATAGTTCTATAAATAGAGTGACTAAAAAATTATCTTTTATAGCCTCTTTGAGCTGTTTGATTTCTAATAAAGATAAATATCGCTCTCTATTGTTATCAATTTTGTAGCTTTTGATTCTTATGCAAGGATTGATTATTTCTAAATTATGCTCTTTTATGCTGTGATTGTATATCGTGCTTATAAGCTCTTTGATACTGCTTAGAGTTTGATTCGCCTTACCAGTTGCTTCAACATCTTTGAGTAGGTTTTCTATGGTCTCTTTGCTTATTTTGTGTATATCTTTGTTACCGATTGCTTCTTTAATGTGGATATTGTATCGACTCATTCTGTTTGGAGTGCTGTTCTTATCTTTAAAATATGTTTGGGCTAAATCATCAAAGGTTACAATCTCTCTTTTTTTCTTAGTAGCGATTACGGTTATATCTTCGCCGTGTTGCATTTTTGATATTTGCTCGGCTCTAAGATTAAAAGCGTTTATCTCTCTTATCCCGTCTGAATATTTACCGACTTTTATCCACTTTTTTTTCTTATTATCGGTAATATCATTGTACGAGAAGTAAAAAACTTTATCGCCATCTTCTAAAGAGTTGAAATAAACCCCTGTTTTCTTTGTTTTAGTCATAAAAAATGCCCTCTTTGATTTCTACCCTATTTATACCTAGAGAGGGTAGAAATTGATTTTACTTGATTAAACTTGATTATTATTATACAATGATAAAAGCCCTATGTAAAGGGGTTTTATTGAAGTTTTGTGTACTTTAAGAAACTTGAAAAATAGCCGTGATGAGACGCTACGAATCACGCCTCTAATAACCAAAGCCTTCGGGCTTTGATTATCTTCCTCTAAAAATTTTTCATATGCCATACTAAAACTATAACTTTCCGTACATCTCATTATAAAAAGCCATTGCATGTCTATCGCTCATGTTTGCAATATAATCCGCTACAACTCTATGCTTATTTCGAATATTTAACTGCTTATAGTAAAACTCAGGTAGCATTTTTTCTTCTTCCATCAGCCCTTTATAAAGCCCTTTTATTGCCTGTTTTCCTGCGAACATTTTTACAACAATATTTTTATGTTGATAGAGTTTATTGAAGAGGAGTTTTTTTAACTTTTTGATTTTTGTCTCTAGCTCTGGTGTAAACCCGATAGGAATTTCACTCTTGCTATCTATTGTCGCACTCAAAATTTGACTTGTTTGAACTTTATCTTTAGAAAATTCTAAAAGTGAATAGATAAGATGGTTAATAAGATGTGAGCTAAAACGATAACGAAACATTTCATCATTTTCAAACCCAACTCCTTCATGTGCAACTTTTTCTAAAATCTCCTGAACTAACTCACTCTCTTTGAGGTCATCAAAACTAATAAGTCCTGAGTTGACTCCATCATCTATATCATGGCTAATATAAGCTATTTCATCTGCACGATCAACAACCATCGCTTCTATGGAGGGATGTGTGTCAAGATTGAACTGTTCATGGATAAAAGAAGGTAAAAAGCTTTTTTTATAGGGATGAGAGTGTTTTAAAATACCCTCGAGTGTGGCAAAAGAGAGGTTTAGTCCATTATACGCATTGTATCTTTTCTCTAAAAGTGAAACAACACGAAAGCTTTGAAAGTTATGTTCAAATCCGCTTGAAAAACCATCTTCTCTCAAACACTCATCCAAAGTGTCGCCCCCGATGTGACCAAAAGGAGTGTGACCCAAATCGTGTGCCAATGCAATAGCTTCTGCCAACGCTTCATTGAGCCCAAGTGTGGAAGTGATGGAACGAGCGATTTGTGAAACTTCTATGGAGTGAGTGAGGCGAGTGCGAAAAAAATCACCCTCCTGATTTAAAAAAACCTGCGTTTTATACTCAAGTTTTCTAAAACTGCCAGAGTGAATAATTCTGTCTCTATCTCTCGCATATGCAGAGCGAAAATCATCCTCTATCTTATAAAATCTCTCGTAGGGTTTCATTATGCTTTTTTCAAGTACTCTGTTTTTAGGAAGATTTTTGTGCCATTTACTCTTCCTTCAATGTGGTCATCCATATCTGCTGGAAGAGCAATTCGAGTTACAGTCGTTCCGCGTTTTGCGGTAAAACCAGCACCTTTTACTTCTAAATCTTTTAAGATAACCACGCTATCTCCAGCTTGAAGAATTACGCCATTTGCATCTTTATACACTAATTTATTTGCAGTCGCATTCAGAGCAGAATCCACCCATTTTTTTTCATCTTCTTCCAAATACATCATCTCAACCAAATCTTGACGACCTAGTTTGTTCAATAAAATGTAGCTCATTACTTTGACTGCAGGAACTTCACTCCACATGCTGTCATTTAAACAATTAAAATGATTTTCATCCAGCGTTTCATTTTTGATTTGTTCTTGGCATGTGGAACATGCGTAAATCAACTCTTCAGAACCACCCACTTCTAAAGCACTTAAACCTTCACTACTTCCACAAAGTTCACACACTCCGCCACTTCTTGCAATTAACTCTTTACTCATATTTTCTACCTTTTTAATTATTAAACTTCTTGCAAAACCCATTTTTAGATTGCTTCACTTCGTTCGCAATGACGGTCATTGCGAGGAAGAATGACGAAGCAATCTAGGTTTTGCAAGAAATCTATTGATGAAATTATACCTAAAAAGCCTCTCTCAGCCTTTTATTACCTGATTTCTTCCCGCTTCTTTTGCTTTATACAGAGCATTGTCTGCTCGTTTCATGACCGCAAACGGGTCTTTATCTTTTTGAGAGTTTTGGACTATTCCAGAGGAAATATTTATATAGATAGTTTTAACACTTTTTTTATTTCTTACACTAAAAGGGGAAGTGGCTATTTTTTGTCTTAGCACATCTACATGCATAAACGACTCATCTACTTCTTTGGATGGAAAAAGAATCACAAACTCCTCTCCACCATATCGATATGCTTTGCCCTCTCCACCAACATCTACAAGTTTTGAAGCAACCATTTTTAAAACTTCATCGCCTGTATCATGCCCATAGGTATCATTAAACTTTTTGAAAAAATCTATATCTATCATGGCAAGGGAGTATTTTCTACCAAGTTTTGCCATATCTTCGACAAGAGCTCTTCTTCCCGGCATAGAAGTGAGTTCATCATAAAAAGCCAATCTGTAAGACTCTCGAATCAGCAGGGCAAAAACAATCACACTTATCGCAAGGAGAGAGATTTCGTTGGCATGTGGAGTTTTAAGGAAGAAGAGACCCAGATAAAATGTGATTATTATGACTAAAAACGCGCTGTTGTACATCAAATATCTGTTAAAAACAACCACTGCACCCATAATCAAAACCGTGAGTATTCCCACAACAGCGGTAATATCTTTAAGTGGATAAAAAGAGATTGCAAATATTTTTACCTCAAGCAACTCTTTAAGTCCGGCATGTGGATAAAATACAAAATACATAACCGTCGCAATTTCAAAGGCAAAAAATCCTATCTTAAAGATTCCCCAAATAGAAAAAAGCCCTCGCTCTTTTAGAAATAAAAATAAAATGATATGCAGAGGATACAACAAAGAGCTATACAAAAACAGATCTGTAGCTCTTTGCGCACCAAGATATTGGAATCCTATATGCATAATGATAAGCGGTATGATAATAAATATAAATCTATTGCGGTTAAATTCCCAAGAAACCCATAAAATAAGCGCACTCACTGCATAAAAAATATAGGGAGTGAGACTAAATAAAATACTTGGGATTTTCGTGCCATTTGCTATCAAAAGTATAAAAACTAGAGATATTAGCAAGGGCATTAATAAATTGAGTGCTATAGATTTTAAAGAATTCATGACGACTGCTATCTTCTACCTTTTGGTGCTGGACGCGGTTTGTTACTTGGACGAGACCTATTGTTCGAACCTGAACCTCTTTTTTGCACGATTGGCTCCGCTTTTATGGATGGATCAGGTGCAAAACCTTTGACTACAAATCTGTGTATATCTTTTTTTATCAACTTTTCTATATTTTCAAGAAATTCTTTTTCATCAATACACACAAGGGAGAGTGCTTCGCCTAAATTTCCAGCACGACCCGTTCGCCCAATGCGGTGAACATAATCCTCAGGAACATTTGGAAGTTCAAAATTTACGACATGTGGAAGTTGGTCGATATCTATTCCACGCGCTGCAATATCCGTTGCTACGAGAACTCGCACAGCATTCTCTTTAAAATCCGACAGTGCTTTAGTTCTTGCATTTTGACTTTTGTTTCCGTGAATGGCACAAGACGTTATGCCCTGTTTTTCAAGGTACTCGCTTAGTTTATTTGCACCATGTTTTGTTCTTGTAAAAACAAGTACTTGTTTCCAATCACCCGTTTGTATAAGATGTGAAAGAAGTTCTTTTTTTCTCTCTTTATCCACTGGATGGATAACTTGTTTTACTTGTTCAGAGGACATATTTGCCCGCGCAACTTCTATGAGTGTTGGTGCATTAAGCAAGGAATCTGCTAGTTTTTTAATCTCTGGAGAAAAAGTAGCCGAGAAAAGAAGGTTTTGTCTGCTTTTTGGCAAGATAGCCAAAATTTTTCTAATATCGTTGATAAAACCCATATCAAGCATTCTATCCGCTTCATCCAAAATCAAAAAATCCACTTTTGATAAATCAATAGTTTTTTGGGAAATATGGTCTAAAAGTCGCCCTGGAGTTGCGATAACAATATCAACACCTTTTCGCAAAGCTACGAGTTGAGGATTTATTTTCACACCACCAAATATGACAGTTGATTTAAAAGGAAGATGTTTTCCATACACTTCTACGCTTTCGGCAACTTGAGATGCAAGTTCTCTTGTTGGTGTTAAAATAAGCGCACGAATATCTGGTCTTGCATTTGTATGTTTATGTTGGCTTAAAAGTTGGAGCATAGGAAGTGTAAAACCAGCAGTTTTTCCAGTTCCAGTTTGTGCACCTGCAAGAATATCTTTCTTGGCTAAAATAACAGGGATTGCCTGTTTTTGAACAGGGGTTGGTTCTGTATATCCTTGTTCTTTGAGTGCTTTGAGAAGTGGCTCAATGAGCCCGAGTTGTTTAAATGACATTAACTACCTTTTTAATTAGCCAAAATAGGCTAAATTTGGCGAATTATAGCATCTTTTAGTGGTAGATTTAAAAATGGGATTCCCAGAGTGCATTTACGCTATAATTACACAACTATTTTGCAACATATAAAATCTATAATTTGCAAATCACCCAAGGATTTTTTATGCTATCTTCTGCACCCACCCTCAAACGCCACAATCATCGTGTTCATCCATGTGAAACAGAAAAAAAACAAGAGCTTTTAAATATTCTTCTTGCTAAAAACAGTGAAAAAAGTATTCTCGTTGTTACTTGCGATGAAAATGACTCTCTTGAAAATCTTAGCAATGCGAAAAATGTTCTGTTCATTAGCGACGATGTTCTGCTTAAATCTCCTGAGCTTCATGCTGAACTTGTAATCAGTTATGATTTGCCAGACAAAGCGATTGCTTATATGGCTCGTATTGCGCATGCGACTACTTATGCTCTGATTTTGCTTGATTTGACTGAGGAAAAACTTCTTTATCCTATAGAAACACTCATAGGAAGAACCATCATGCAAGAGCCTATTGACGGGTTTGGACCTATTATAATCATAAAAGAAGAAGTTGTGAAGAAAGAGTATAAGCCAAGAGACGATAAAAAAGATTTTAAACCTCGAAGCAATGATTTCAAAGGTGAAAAGAAAAAATTTGGCGATAGACCTTCAAGAGATGACAAGGCTCGCTCTGCAAAACCTTATGACAAAGATAAAAAAGACGAAAAATCGGGGTTTAAAAAACCGTGGGACAAAGACAACAGAGATGACAAATCAGCTTTCAAAAAGCCTTATGATAAGGACAAAAAAGATGATAAGTTTGGTGCAAAAAGACCATGGGATAAAGATAAAAAAGACACTACATTTGGTGCTAAAAAACCATGGGATAACGACAACAAAGATGATAAATCAGGCTTTAAAAAACCTTATGACAAAGATAAAAAAGACGATAAGTTTGGTGCAAAAAAACCATGGGACAAAGATAAAAAAGATGGTGCAAAGTCTGATAGTTGGGCAAAAAAAGACAACAAAGGCTCAAAATTTTTAGGCAAAGATGAAAATGGAAAAGCAATTTTTTCAGGAAAATCTGGTGAGAGAAATCATCGACATGATGGTTCTAAAAGAGAATCAGCTCCAGTTCTTACAGGCAAAAAGATAAATATCAAAGCCCTTAAAAAACCAGAAAATAAAGAGTAGAAAATATTTCGAACGAGATAGAAAACCTCTTGCAAAATCGCAAGAAGTTTACTCTTTTTTAAACTCTAAATCTTCTTTAGATTCTCTTTTCTTCGATGTATTATCAGATGCTTTTTGAGCCTCTTCTTCACTATACTTCACACACTCTGCAGGGATTGTTGCCAATGGGTCTCTTGCTATTTCATTACACATCTGAGCGTTAAATGTCATGTTTGAGCATCCACTAAAAAGAAAAACCGTTACTATATAAAATTTCCACATGCCAATACCTTTTATTTTTTTATAATCAAATCTAAATATTTTGAAGGCGTTACCCTCATCATCTCTTGTGCTAACCATCGTATTTGAAAATAGGCTGCACCACTGTCTCTAAGTGTAAAGTAATTTTTTAAACTTCTAAGATTAAAAGTTACAACCATATCCACTTTTACATTATCTGTAATGATATGCTTAAAAGCATCGCCTACATTTCTCTTTTTTTTACCATTTTCTAAGGCCTCAAAAAGCGCTGACGCATTACCACCAAACTCTTCTATAAATCCTAAAGAGCTTTTTGCTACGGCAATATCATGAAAATTTTCTACTCTTTGTGACTGAAACTCAAGTTTATCATAAATTGCACCAATTTCGATTTTATTGTACTCTTTATCCGTGGTTACTAACATATCAAAGTCTAAAATTTTATTGATGAAAAAATCTTTATCTCCACCATGTTTGGATGCAACAAAAGCGTTTATAACAGAACTCATCGTGTAACGAGTGCTTCGTACCGATATAGCTTGAATGCGATGTCTTGCATGTTCTTGAAGTACACCTCTTGAAGTGCCACGAACTAAAAAACTAAGATTCGCATGTTCTAAAATACTGTGGTGAAAGTAAGTCCAAGCTAAATCGTTTAAAAGATTGGAATCTTCGATAGAGTTTATAGCATCACATGTATCCGCTTCTGGCATGTGGGTTTCAATATATTTGATAGCCTCATTTTCACTATTTTCAAATGAGTCATAACAAGTCCTTGCAGCAGCTTCTGCCACGCCAATTCCTGTATCTTGAAGAAGAACTACTCTTGGTAACGAATATTGTATGCCGTACATTTCCATAAACTCTGTCCTAAATTGAATAAAACTAATTTTACAATAAAAAACTTTATTGTTACTACTTCTGTATCCCATTTAAAATAGGCACAAAATCACATGCTTCCAACTCAGCGCGTTCTATTTTTGTACCATTCTTTTTAAAACGGGTAATAATTTGTTTATTGCCTTTATCCATAGGTGCTATTAAAATCCCGCCATCGCTTAATTGGTCAAAAAGCATTTGCGGTATCTCTTTTGCGGAGGCGGAGAAAAGTATTCTATCAAATGGTGCATACTGTTTCCAGCCACTTTGCCCATCGTCTATTTTAGTATGAATGTTTGTAAGGTTCAAATCTCTAAAACGGGCTTTTGCCTCAAACATCAAAGACTCAATCCGCTCTATTGTAAAAACTCCGCGAAACATGTGTGATAAAACGGCTGCTTGATAGCCACTTCCGCATCCAATTTCTAAAACTTTATAAGTACTGTGAGGCTCCAAATACTGACTCATTTTTGCGACAGTCAAAGGAGAGCTTATCCACTGAGCAGAACCCATCGGTAGGGCATCTAGCTTGTAAGCATTATGTTTGAGACCCGTTGGAACAAAGGCTTCTCTATTGGTATTTGCTATTGCATTTTTCACTTCGCTACTCAAAGGAAACTTTTGGTGACACTCCTCAGCTAAACGAGTTGTTTTTGTAGCCATAATTCTATCCATCAATACCCACATCCATATAGCGTCTCATCAAAGTTATCTCTTTTTTATTATATTCCTTCTCTAAGCAAGGCTTATTCCCATTACGAAAAACTTTGCCATTTGGATAGATAATGCCACTCATTTTTGTACAATCTTCATTTAAACTATCACTTGCAACAACAAAACATTGATTGAGAATTGCTAAGGCTCTTGTGAGAGTTTTAAAATGTTCCGTTCGTAGAACTCCCCACCATGAGGGAGTTGCTATCACATCACACCCCTCTAGTTTTTTCCACAACTCTTTAAAACGAAGCTCGAAACAGATAAGAATACCTATTTTTATTCCATCAATCTCAACAATCTCAATAGCTTCATCACTTCCTTCAACAAAGTAGTTATCTTCACCGCCAAAACGAAAAAGTCGCGCTTTTGCTCTTTCATACACTACTTCGCCATTATGAAAAATTTTAGCAAAATTAAAAACTTCATCGCCTCTTTTTTCAATAAGAGTCAGTATGATGATTTTGTTTGCTGAAGCTTTTTTTATCTCTTGCACGGCATGTGGAGCAAATGCACAAACCTCATTCCACATGCCATAATCAAACCCAGTGAGACAAACTTCAGGTGCTACGATAAGTGAGTTTTGGGGAGTTTGGTCTATGAGTTTTAAAAGTGTTTGTAAGTTAGTGTTATAGTTGTTAGTTGTTATAAATGAGAGTGAGCATAAATTGTACATGCTCACCTACTAAAAATCATCATCGAAAGAAAGACTGCCTTTTGAGTAATTTGTTACTGTTCCCTCAAAAAAGTTCGTTTTTTGGTCATTGAATTTTGCAAAGTCATTGACCCATTTAATAGGGTTTGTAACATTATAAACTTTATCAAATCCAACAGCATTCAACCGCTCATCAGCTAAAAATTGAATATATTGCTCAACAATATCATCCGTTAGACCTAAAATCTGCCCTTGAGTGATGTATCTTCCCCACTCAGTCTCAAGTTTCACAGCCTCTTTAAACATCTCAATAACTTCTGCTCTTAATGTATCACTAAACAAATCTGCTCTTTCTTTACGAAGCGTGTTGATAAGATTTTGAAAAAGAACAAGATGCGTCACTTCATCTCTTTGAATAAAACGAATCATTTGAGCCGAACCTAACATTTTTCCAGAACGAGCGAGAGTATAGATGTAAGCAAAACCGCTATAAAAGTAGATTCCCTCTAAAATTTGATTTGCAAAACAAGCTTTTACGAAATTATATTCGGATGGATTTTTAGCAAGTTCCAAATACACTTTAGCGATTGCATCATTTTTGCCCTTGAGCATCATGTCTCGACGCCACAAGTCATAAATCTCTGCCGAATTTGTCGAAATGCTATCCACCATAACTGCATAACTTTGTGAATGAAGTGCCTCTTCAAAACTTTGTCGCACTAAAATAAGATTAATCTCAGGAGCGGTTACATAAGGATTTATATTGTCAATTAAATTATTTGTTTGAAGTGAATCCATGAAAATAAGTTGCGAGAGAGCTTTGTCATAAGCTGTTTTTTCAGCATCTGTAAGGTGTTTATAATCATTCACATCACGAGTCATATCCACTTCTTTTGGAAACCAAGTATTGTTTAACATCACTTCCCAAAGATTGTATGCCCATTGGTATTTGATATTATTTAACTCAAAAATACCTGTTGGATTTCCACCAAAAACCCTTCTGTCATTCACATTTTCTTTTGATTCAGGATTATATATTTTTTTTCTGTTCATTTATTGACTCACTTACACAAATTTATTGTTTATGATTATAGCATTTGAAGTTTTTGTTTTATTGAAAAAGTTTAAAAAAAACGACGAGAGGGAAAATTTCCACATGCCATGGCATGTGGAAGTGAGAAGCAAAATATTATTTACGAGAGTATCTTTTTCTTTCTGCTTCTGTTAAATATCTCTTACGGATACGAATAGATTTTGGAGTAACTTCAAGAAGTTCATCATCTTCAATCCACTCTAGAGCACGCTCTAAAGACATATCACGAGGTGGAATAAGTTTGATAGCTTCATCAGCGCCAGATGAACGAACATTTGACTGCGCTTTACCCTTAATAGCATTTACTACTAAGTCGTTTGAACGAGAATGCTCACCAACAATCATACCTTCATATATTTTAGTTTGTGGTCCTAAGAAAAGAACACCACGGTCTTGAATGTTAAAGAGTGAATACGCTAATGTTTCACCATTTTCCATAGATACAAGTGCACCGTAAGTTCTTGACTCAACTGTACCACTATAAGGACGGAACTCTAAGAATGAGTGATTCATAATTCCCTCACCCTTCGTGTCTGTTAAAAACTGTCCACGGAATCCGATAAGTGCACGCGCTGGAATTTCAAACTCAATTCTTTGAAAACCTTGACCCATTGGAACCATTGCTTTCATTTCTGCTTTTCTTTTACCAAGTTTTTCGATTACTGCACCACTAAATTCTTCTGGAACATCCACAACTAAGTGCTCAAATGGTTCACATTTAACACCTTCGATTTCTTTAACAATAACTTCTGGACGGCTTACACCAAACTCAAAGTTTTCACGACGCATATTTTCAGCAAGAATAGTTATTTGTAACTCTCCACGGCCTGAAACTTTAAATTTACCTTCTCCAACAACTTCAAGCTTCATTGCAACATTTGTTGTCATTTCAGACTCTAGTCTATCTTTTAGCTTATTTGAAGTAACATGTTTACCCTCTTGACCAGCAAGTGGAGAATCATTTACAGAAAATATAACTGTTAAAGTTGGCTCTTCGATGTGCATTGGGTCAAGTGGCATTGGGTTTTTAGGGTCACAAATAGTATCGCCAACATCCACAGTCTCTAAACCAGCAAATGCAACGATATCGCCTGCTTCAGCTTCTTGAATTTCCATACGGTTAAGACCATGGAAACCAATAAGTTTCGTGATTTTACCTTTTACTAATTCACCGTCAGCTTTTGCCAACATAACATTGTCACCTTTTCTAATAACACCGTTGAAGATACGAGAAATACCTATTTTACCAACATAGTTATCATAGTCAAGTGTAAATACTTGTGCTTGTGTATGATTTTCTCTATCGCCTTCTGGCTCAGGAATATGTTTTAAGATAGTTTCAAAAATACATTGAAAATCTCCACCCTCTTCATCCATATCTAACTTTGCTATACCATCACGAGCAGCAGCATAAATAATAGGGAAATCTTGCTGATCTTCTGTTGCACCCATAGCTGCAAAAAGGTCAAACATCTCATCTACAACACGCTCAGGATCTGCTGAAGGTTTGTCAATTTTGTTAATAACAACAATTGGTTTTTTACCAAGTGCTAACATCTTTTTAACAACAAATTTCGTTTGAGGCATAACACCCTCATACGCATCCACAAGTACCAAAACACCATCAACCATCTTAAGAACGCGCTCAACTTCTCCACCAAAGTCAGCGTGACCCGGAGTGTCGATAATGTTAATCTTGTAATCTTTGTAACGAATAGCTGTATTTTTAGAAAGAATCGTAATACCACGCTCTTTTTCTAAATCATTACTATCCATAGCTCTTTCATCATGTTGCTCATGAGCGCCATAAGTCCCTGATTGCTCTAGTAATCCATCAACCAGTGTAGTTTTACCGTGGTCAACGTGTGCGATAACTGCAATATTTCTAATCTTTTGCATAAGGTTTCCTTGTATTCGTTTCTTATCTTTATATGAAACAAAGGGTAAAAATTTTCGCAATTATACCCACAAAAAGGTTATTTTTTCATAAAAGTAGTGGTATACTTGGCAATTAAACCAAAACGATGAAAATAAAAATGATTAAATATCCGATTTTTTTAAATAAAATTTTTGAAAAACTACACAATAATGGTGCGAAATGTATCATTATTGGTGGATTTGTCCGTGATTCTATTTTAAATAAAAAAGTACAAAGTAAGGATATAGATATTGAAGTTTATAACATTGCATCTTTTGATAAACTTGAAGAAATTTTAAAAGAATTCGGGAGTGTAAATAGTTTTGGTAAAAGTTTTGGTGTATGTAAATTAAGTGTAGAAAATTTGGATATTGATTTCACACTCCCAAGAATTGATAGCAAAACATCCTCTGGACATGTGGGTTTTGATATTAAAGTTGAATCAGATTTAGATTACATCACAGCCACGAGCAGACGAGATTTTACAATCAATGCTATTGGATATGACATACAAAATAAAAAAATTATAGACCCTTTTAAGGGGATAAGTGATTTAAAAAATAGGGTTTTAAGAGCTGTCGATAAAAATAAATTTTCTGACGATCCACTGAGAGTTTTAAGAGCTGTGCAGTTTTGCGCACGGTTTGACTTAAAAATGGATGAAGAACTCTTTATACTTTGTAAAAATATGATAGCAAAAAATGTACTCAGTGAACTTCCAAAAGAGAGAGTATTTGAAGAGATTAAAAAACTTTTACTCAAAGCTAATTGCCCATCTGATGGATTTAACTTGTTGAAAGAACTTGGAGGATTAAAATATTTTTCTGAACTTGATGCGTTACAAGAAGAGGATTGGAACGAAGTCTTACTAACGATTGATGAAGTTGCTAAACATAAAACTACAAACAAAGCTACAAACACTGTTCTAATGTTATCCGCTGTTTGTTATAAATTTAGTGAAATGGCTACAATAAATTTTCTATCAAAACTAACAAATGAAAAAGAGTTACTAAAGAAAGTTTTATCTTTAACTCTCAATACAATTACTCGTAATCAGAGTCATTCAGAGCTTTTTAGACTTGCAACAAAAGTAAATATAGAAAATCTTTTAATTTTAAATAGAGCAATATATATAAATTCAAACTATGAACTCTATAAAGCTTGTGATGCAATAGAAAAAGAAGCAAAAAAGTTAAATATTTTAGATAAAAAAGCTTCTCCTATTTTAAGAGGGAGAGATATCTTGGCATGTGGAATCTCAGCGTCAAAAGAGTTTTCAGATATACTAAAAACTGCTTATGAAGCTCAAATGAATGAAGAATTTAACTCTTATGATGAAGCAATAAGATGGTTAAAAAATTATTTAATTTTTTAATATATTCTGCTTTCTAGTAAAATCTGCTTTTATACTTACAGATGATATCCCTCTTTCGATTGCATCTTTTAATTTTGAACTATATATCTGTTTATTTGCTGTGTCATATTTTAAGATTATATCACTATACATTTTTAAGAATTCCTGTATTAATTCTACAACTTCAATACTGATTCTTTTATCTTCAGATACAGCCAAAACTAATTCAAAAGCATTTTTAATTTTGCTATCCATATCATCTAATTCTATAAATCTCTTATCAGTGCTACTGTTAAGAGTTGTCAATTTTTTTAAGACTTCAATTAGTCCCTCTTCTGAGACTTCAAAATTTTCCATCTTATTTTTTATATACGCTCTCATCTCTGTCAAATTCATTTTAGATATTCTATCTATGAGCTCTACATTTGACTTGCTTGAATTTTCTTCTTTGCCTTTTAATTTCCCCATAATCTTTCCAAACATACTAGCCCCTTAGTAATTTTTAAAATTTAAAGCTTTGAACTGTCTATCTCTATAACGGTATGCACATTTCCTCGTGGATTATAATCTGCTACAACTTTCATATATTTAGGTTTTAGTTTTCTATCCAAAACTTCATATATTTCATTAGCAGAATTTTCATGAGAGATATGTCTATCACGAAAACTATTTATATAAAGTTTTATAGCCTTTAGCTCCACAACTAGTGCATCAGGCGTATATTCAAGATAAATTGTTGCATAATCAGGATAGCCACTTCTTGGGCAAAGACAAGAAAATTCTGGAAGAGTCATTTTAATTAAATAATTTCTTTTATGTTCATTTGGCCAAATTTCTAAATCTTTTTCAACATCAAACTCGCTTACTATTTTTTCGCCATATTTCATATTGATCCTTTTTTACTTATGCCGTGGCATGTGGAATTAAACATCTAAATGTTTAACATCCTTAGCATGAGTTTCTATGTAGTTACGACGAGGTTCAACTTCATCACCCATAAATAGGGTAAATGTATCACTTGCAAGTTCTGCATCGTCAATAGTTATTTGAAGTAACACACGGTTTTCAGGTGTCATAGTTGTTTCCCAAAGTTGATCTGGATTCATCTCTCCAAGACCTTTGTATCGCTGAATATATGCACCTTTTTTAGCGTACTCTTTAATGTTATCTAGTTCTACAATGATGTCATTTTCAAACTTTATATCCCACTCCATAATCTTTCTATAAACAAAGTCTGCTTCGCTAAAGTGAGGAGCTGCAAACAAATCATCATTTATAAGTAACTCTTCCATTCCACCTTTAGTTTGAACGAAGATGTGAATATATTCAGGAGTTATTGATTTTGTAAGAATATTGTTACCCGTACTCACTAAAAAGCTTTCAATTTTTTCATACATGCTTGTTGTATCAAGTCCAATGATATCAGGATTTTCAATAAAAAATCGAATCAACTCAACAAGAGCGTATCTTCTCTCAAGTGCTTCAAGTGAACCTCTGTAATGGTCAACCATTCTAAAATATGAAACTAAATCATTATTTCCTACACCATCTATTTCTAATGATTCTATTCCGTTTTCGATTAGGTAATCATTCATAGCACGGTCATCTTTAAAGTAAATTTCTTTTTTACCTTTTTTATAACGATAAAGTGGTGGTTGCGCAAGATACAAATATCCTTTTTCAACTACATCTCTAAAATGACGGAAGAAAAATGTAAGTAAAAGCGTTTGAATGTGAGAACCATCCACATCGGCATCAGTCATGATGATAATTTTATGGTAACGAAGTTTATCTTCATTGTAATCATCGCCAATACCACAGCCCATAGCTGTAATCATGTTTGTAATCTCTTCTGATTTTAAAACTTTATCAAGTCTTGCTTTTTCAACATTTAAAATCTTACCTTTGAGTGGTAAAATCGCTTGAAAAACACGGTCTCGTCCCATTTTTGCTGAACCACCCGCAGAATCCCCTTCCACTAAATAAAGTTCACAAATACTTGCATCTTTACTCTGACAATCAGCAAGTTTTCCAGGAAGTGTCCCAACACTCATAGAATCTTTTCTTCTTGTAAGTTCTCTAGCTTTTTTAGCAGCTTCACGACCACGAGCTGCCATAAGAGATTTAGAAACTATCGCTTTTGCTTCGAGTGGATTTTCTTCAAAGTACTTTGAAAGAAGTTCATAAGTCAGTTTTTGAACTAATGGTCTTACATAAGTATTTCCAAGTTTACCTTTTGTTTGACCTTCAAATTGTGGTTCAGGAACACGCACGGAGACTATAGCGATAAGACCTTCGCTTGTATCTTCACCACTTATTTTTAAATCTTTCTCTTTTACAGCACCATTTTGAGTGTTATAGTTTGATATAACACGCGTAAGTCCAGCTCTAAAACCAGCTTCATGTGTACCACCATTTGGCGTTCTGATGTTATTTACAAAAGATGCAAGTTTTGCTGAAAATGAATACACTTGAGCAACAACAGTTTTTTTATTCATATCTGCAACATATTGCGCTATACCACCTTCAAAGTGGTACTCTTCTTTTACATTTGTTCGCTCATCTTTAAAAATAATTGTAATAAAAGGATTAAGATAGGCTAATTCTTTAAATCTTTTAGCTAAATATTCATATTCAAATGTGATAGTTTCTGTAAAAATACTAGCATCAGGAAAAAATTCTATCGTTGTACCTGTTTTACGAGTTGTTCCAATAGTTTTTAAAATTTCTTGAGGAATACCTTTTTTGAAGTCTTGTTCAAAAATTTCGCCATTTCTATAAATAGTCATTTTAAGATCAGAAGAGAGTGCATTTACAACAGAAACACCAACACCATGAAGACC
Source organism: Campylobacterales bacterium (assembly GCA_026390075.1). Lineage (GTDB taxonomy): Bacteria > Campylobacterota > Campylobacteria > Campylobacterales > Sulfurimonadaceae > Sulfurimonas. Next base: position 9,854 of record JAPLGP010000044.1, on the reverse strand, counting down.
ACCAGAAACTTTATAAGTATCTTTATCAAATTTACCACCAGCGTGAAGTACCGTTAAAACAACTGTTGCAGCTGACATACCCTCAGTTGGGTGCATATCTGTTGGAATACCACGACCATTATCGGAGACTTTACATGTTCCATTTTTTGTAATAATTACATTTATTGTGTCACAATGACCAGCCATAGCTTCGTCAATAGAGTTATCGATTACTTCATAAACTAAATGATGAAGACCTCTATGACCTGTATCACCAATGTACATACCAGGTCTTTTTCTAACAGCTTCTAATCCTTTAAGGACTTTAATATTACTAGCACCGTAATTTTCCATTAAATACTCCATAGCCATTTTGGCATAATTGTGGTTATTTTATCTAATTTTTACTAAAAGGAAGTTTTATGAGATTTGTGGATTTGTTTGGCATGTGGAAAATTAACTGATGTTATGCACCTAAACGAACGCATCCGTTTAGGTGGCAGGGACATTATGTCCCTACAACCTCTTAAAGCTACAAAAAACTTTGTTTTTTGTAGCTTTAAGATATTTTTGTTTTAGATAACTATTGGCATTACAACTGTTTTAAAATTATCATCACTTAAAACAAAAGGTAAATTTCCTTCATTTAAGCCTATAGTAAATTCTGAGTTATTTATTGTATTTAAAAAATCAAGTAAATATCTACTGTTGATAGCTATTGTAAAGGGTGTAGAAAACCCTGTAGGAAAACTTATTTCTGTTTTAGCTTCAATGTTATCGTCACTTAATGATTCAAAAGTAATTAAATTATTTAAAAATGTCAATTTAACATCTGTAGAAATAGTTGTTATTTGTTTGATAGATTCTATCATTGTAGATTTTGGTAAAATAAGAGTATTTGTTATCTCTTTTGGAATAATTCTGGAATATTCTGGAAATTTACCATTGATAAGTTTTGTAAAAAATGTGTATTGATCAGAATGAATAATAAGATTTGTTTTATCATAATAAAGTTCTATATTATCAAAAAATAGTTTTTGAATTTCAATAATAGCTTTTCTTGGCAGTATGATAGACAATTCATCAGAATTATTATTTAAAACTGTAACAACAGCTAATCTGCGAGTGTCTGTTGATGCAAAATTTATACTATCTTGTTTTATATCTATCAGTGCTCCATTGAGTTCAAATTTAGGATTATTGATATCTATTGCAGGAGTTATTTTTCTAAGTGATTCAATGAGAAGATGAGAATTTATAGAAATTTGAGATTTTCCTTCATAACTTGGAAATTCTGGAAAATCATTATGTGAAAAAGTTGGTAATTTAAATTTAGAATGTGATTGTGAAATATATAACATATCATTTTTAACTTCTAAATTTATTTCACCATCTTTTAAAATTTTAATAATATCTAAAAATTTTTTACCGTTTGCTGTAACTGATCCATCACCAATAACATGTATTTTGTCTGTTTTTACTAAATATCCAATTTCATAATCTGTAGCTTTTAAAGTGAGTGTTGCATTAGAGACATTTAAGTAAACATGAGAAGTTATTTGAGAAGTATCTTTTTTTTCTAAAAATGATTGTGCATGAATCAAAATGTTTTCTATGATAGATTTTGAAATAGTTATTTTCATATGAAATCCTATATATTTTTTATAATTTTAGTATGTAGTAGTAGGGGGAAGTGAAAATGTGAATATCACCCATTTACCCCTATTTTAAGACTCTTTTCGATGTTACTAAAATAAAAGAATCTTTTCACACTTATTCACTTTAGTAATTATATCTTTTTTTTTATATTTTATGAAGATGATGTTATTTTATTGGTTAATTCTTCAATTTTAACTTTAAAGTCTTCATCATTTTTCATAAGCTCATTTATTTTTTTAAGTGTGTGGCTAATAGCCGTATGGTCTTGCATACCGAAGTATTGAGCGAGTTGAGGCATAGTATTTTGAGTGAGTTCACGGCAAAGGTATATAGCAATTCTTCTAGCATATACCAGATTTTTACTTCTTCCTTTTGAACGAATTTCACTTGGCTTTATATTTAAATCTTTTGAGACACTTTGTACAATAATATCTAGTGTTATATTTGCACGATTTTCTTGAAGTTGGTCTTTTAAAACATTTTTTGTAAAAGGTAAATCAATATCTACATTTATAAGTTGAGAGTAGGCATGAAGTTTCGATAAAATACCTTCTATTTCACGCACATTACTATCAATTACAGTTGCTATATAATTGATAATATCTTTTGAGAGTTTTACTTTATTTAATCTGCATTTATTTTCAATAATAGCAATTTTTGTTTCAAGTTCGGGTGGATGGATATCTGCAACAAGCCCATGTTCAAAACGACTTCGAAGTCGCTCTTCTAAACCTGCAATTTTTTTAGGGTGTTTATCTGCTGTAAGAATTATCTGTTTTCCTGCACCTTTTAAAGCTTCAAAAGTGTGAAAAAATTCCTCTTGGATACCCTCTTTATTGCTTAAAAATTGAATATCGTCTATAAGAAGTACATCACATTTACGGTATTTTTCTTGAAATCTCTCCATTGTTTTGTTTCTTAAATGTCTTATAAAATCATTTAAAAACTGCTCAACAGTGGTATAAATTACAACTTTTCCTTGATTTTGTAGTACATTTCCAGCAGCCTGCATTAAGTGTGTTTTTCCAAGTCCTACGCCACCATAAATAAAAACAGGATTATAAAGAGTTCCTGGTTTTTCACTTACACTTTTAACTGTTGCATAAGCGAATTGGTTTGAGCCACCAACCATAAAGTTATCAAAAGAGTGAGATGGATTTAAAAGTGAATGTTGCGTTTTTTCTTCTGTAACTTTTTTACTTTTTTTACTATCTATCTGATTTTTAAGCGTTATCATAACATTTACTCTTGAACCTGTTTTTATTTCAAAAAGATGTGCTATTTTTTCTGTATATTTACTTTTAATCCAGTTTAAAACCAAAGCATTTGAAGCATAAAATATTGCTAAATCGCTTGTTGATTTTTTAATATCATAAATTAAATGCTTTATATATCTGTTATATTCAACTTCTGTTATCTCTTCTTTAAGAGATTTTAGTACTTCATGACCGATATCCATCGAATGCCCTATTTATTATTTATATGTGAATAATATCTATTTTTTGCATAAATTGAGTTAAAAAAGTGTGAATAACTAAGATGTGAATAGTGTGAATAGTATAATTCTTTGGCATGTGGAGATTTATTTGTCTAAATAAAAGTGATATGAAATATGATATATCATTCATTTTAAGTATGTACATATTATAATCAGTCAACAAATAGATTGTATTACCTTTCTCTTGTGTTTTTCGATTACTCAATAATAATTAAAGGAAAATAATTGATTGATAAAAATATTGAAGCTTTAAAAAGTACTTTTGCAGAGTTAAAAATTAATTTACAGAATTCTACTATTTCAACAAAAATTCAAAATAATATTCCAAATTTTAACTACATTAATTTACAAAACGCCATTAAGAAGTATTTAGATAATTTTGCAGTCATAGAAAATAGCACAGAAGATATAATTATCCAACAAATTCAAAGTAAAGCACTTGAATTATTGAAATTTACAAATAATGAAAATATAGAGTTGTATGTAACCCAATTTGAAAATTTAGCACTTTGGTTAATTGATAAAACACCAGAAGCCAGTAATATAGAGATAAAAACAACCCAACACAAGAAAGGTCTTGAAGCAGAAAAACTATTTATAAACTATTTAGTAAATGTAAAAAAATATTCGATGAGCCAGTTGAAACAACATATTAGAATTGGAGATTATGAATCAGATATACAGATATTAAATAACAACAATGACACATTAGCATATATTGAAATTAAATCTTCTATTTTCGCTCGACTCGATGTTACAAAAAACCTTAAAAATATAGTATCAAAAATTCAAACAAATGAGTTAAATTTTAGGTTATTTCTAGTTATTTTTAATGATTCAAAAAAAGTTTACTATGAGTGGGATTATCTTGATGATTTTTATGTTGGAACAATCAAGCAACTAGATGATTTTCCAAATTACGAAGAATTAAAGCGTACTGTGGTACCACAAATTGTGCAAAACAACACTTGGGATAGTTTTATTAAAACAGTTAATTTCGAAAAGCTTCAATCAATTAAAAGAGGTGTTGCTAACGAATATTCAAAAGAAGGCGAGAGAGTTAGAGTTTTTCTAAAAAGTTATTTATTATCCTTGAAAAATAAAATTTTTGAGCTAAATGGTAAAAACTTTAAAATACAACTTAATCAAGCATCGACACAAGTGTATTATACACAAGAAAATGGTTTTCGTGGTGGCTTTTATTATGGAAGTAACTACGAAAAAGCAACTCAACTGAATATTACATTTTGGGCATTATGGGGTGGTGGTGTATTTATAAAAGATAATGAGGGTCTCTTTTTTAATAATAAAGACTTTTTAGAAAAAGCACAAATACACTTTAAAGATTTAGAATTCGACGAAGGCGAAAAGCATATTTTTGCTTTAAGTTTCAATCCACCATCACTGCCTAATGAAAATCAAGTTATTAAGGCTGTGAAAAGGCTGATAGAACTATATAAATTTTTTGAGATTATAGATATGGAACAGCTCAATAGCGAAAAAGAAATTGTTCCTGAAAATAATATTATTTTTAGTGGCAATATGCAGATTGAGCAAAAGTCATCCATTAAAGCATCTTTTGGTGTTGAAAATATCTCTACCATACTATCAAATATAATTGTGACTCAACCAAGTGACAGCGGTATGATGATTGGTATATTTGGCAAATGGGGCAGAGGTAAGACATATCTAGCAAATAGAACATGGGCACATATAAAAGCAAATAATAAAGATTTTGAAAATGTTGAGTTTTCCGCATGGAAATATCAAGATGTTAAATCATCGTGGGCATATTTATATGAAATGTTTTTGGATAAGTATTTAGAAAAGGATAAGTGGTATATAAAAGCATGGAAATTATTTCTTATTAATAAAACAAAATACGGGTTATCAAGTATTGTGTTCTTTACCATATATATAATACTGTCATTCATTTGGGTATTTTGCATTGATAAATTATCCTTAGCAGTTAATTTATTAAGTGTTGCTAGTTTAATTTTACTTTTAAAATCTTTTTTATTCTATTTACAACATAGACATTCAGCCATTGGGCTTTTCAAAAAATATTTTTCAAAAACAAATTTTAAAGATGTTTTGGGTTTACAATCGGAAATTCAAAATGAACTTAGATTTCTTTTAAAAACATGGATACCAAATAGTGATACAAAGAAAATAGTTCTTTTTGTTGATGATTTGGATCGTTGTGAGACAAAACAAATGATAGGTGTATTGGATGGACTAAGAATTATTTTGGATGATAAAGAAATATACTCAAGATTAGTAATTGTTACATCCATAGATGAAGAAATATTATCAAAAGCCTTTTTAAATAATAATAATATTTTAAATGATAATTCAGAAGATAGAAAATATTTTAAAGAGTATTTGGAAAAAGTATTTTTAGTAGGAATAAGGCTGAATAGCCTATCGGTGGACGAATCAAGAGAATTTTTGAGAAATATTACAGATAATAAAGTAAAATTAAGTACAAACAAAAAACTCACTAATCAAGAAATTAAATCTATATCTGAAGACGATCAAATTAGCGAAAGCTCAGCTAGTGAAACAGTAGTTATAGAGCCAGACTCTTCTAGTGGTTTTGAAATATCTGAGAAAGAGCTAAAAGAGATGCTAAGTAGCATAGAGAAACTTGATAAACCAACCCCACGAAAGATTAGAATATTTTACTACAAATATCTAATCGCTAAAAGAATGCTAAATGATAAACCAATTGATACTGGCTCATCTAGTTTATTTGATTTGTTAATTGCTTATAGTAATAATGCACAACATAAAGAAGAATTAATCAAAGACGATGAACTTTTGAAGATTGTTAAAATGGTAACTGTATTATGACTTTAGAAAGTTAAAACGACATAAAAGGATGTATATAATTCGTAATAAAATCCACATGCCAAGAGAGATAAATGATAATACTCGGAATTGACCCAGGAACACGAAATATGGGTTATGCTTTAATATCTTTAGAAAAAGGAAAACTCTCACTTGTTGAAGCAGGACTTATAAAAATGAAAGCTGAGGATTTACAATTTCAAATTCCTCAAATGGTTGAAGGTTTGAGTACGATATTTGCTAACCATAAAATAGATGAAGTTGCAATGGAAGATATTTTTTATGCGCATAATCCCGCAACAACGATAAAGTTAGCACAATTCCGTGGTGCAATTATGCTCAAGCTTCTTCAAGAATTTGGGCAATTTCATGAATATACAGCGCTTCAAGTTAAAAAAGCTCTCACAGGAAAAGCAAAAGCTGCTAAAGAACAGGTTGCATTTATGGTAAAAAAAATTTTAAATATAAAAAAAGAGATAAAACCTCTTGATATTACTGATGCAATGGCGGTTGCAATTACACATTCGCAAAGAGTTAAGTTTAATGAGGGAAAAACAGTATGAATGTTTTAATTATAGAAGATGATGAGCTCACTGCTAAGCAACTTTTACAACTTTTAAAAAGTGAAAAATACAGTTGTGATGTGGCATGTGGGTATTTTGATGCAAAAGAGTATTTGGACAAAAACAGTTACTCTATAGTGTTACTTGATTGGAATTTGGGCGATGGGGATGGATTGACTCTTTTGCGTGAAATAAGAGATACTAACTTTATAACCACACCCATACTTATGCTCTCAGCAAACTCTGAAATTGACTCTCGCGTACAGGTTCTTGATTCTGGCGCTGATGATTATTTATGTAAACCTTATTCAAATATTGAACTTTTGGCGAGAATGAGAGTATTGCTTAGAAAAGGTTCAAAAGAGAAATCTTCTGTTATTTGTGTAGATGATATAACTCTCAATATTACAACACATGAGGTTTTTGTTAATGATGCGCTTATAGATTTAACTTTAGCAGAGTTTGATTTGATGGAACTATTTATGAAAAATCAAAATATAGTGCTAACGAAGTATCAGTTGAGTGAACATTTAAATAAAGACAACTACAGGGTTATACATAGTAACCTTGTAGATGTACATATAAAAAATTTGAGAAAAAAATTAGATAGAAAAGATTTTATAAAAAATGTCAGAGGCGTAGGCTATAAAGTAAATAAATTTTTATAAAGAGCTCACAGCACAACGGTGCTTTTGTTCAATTTCCACATGCCATGTGGAACTATCTAAGTTTATAGTTTTATTAATATTTGTGCTAGTAATTCTCTTGAAATTTCAACATTGTATTCTTAATTACCAATCTTCATACTATCTTCATTTTTCTATTGTAAAGTTTCTGAATTCTATAAAAAGGGGATTTTATGAAATCTTTAATTTTTTCTCTTTCCGTTGCAGTATTTTTGCTAATCGGATGTGGTAGTGGTGGAGGAGGAGGTTCGTCTAGCGCGAAAGCTACGCCTGTTGCAGATGATCATAACAATGATTCAAACACGGGTGGAACAACAGGTGGTGGAACAACTACGCCTCCATCAGGCGGGACAACGAAGGAATGGAAATGAAAAGAATTCTACTAATTACAATATTTCTAACTACACTATTTAGTATAAGTTCTCAAGCAGCAGTCAGCACAAGTGCTCAAACACATTTAGCTACATATGGTGTCAGTATGGAAGCAGCCAGAGATTTTATTATGGGTAATTTGAACAATTTATCATTGGTACACAGCACATGTAAGAATTTTGGCGTTAACAATGATATGATAGCTGAAATTGTACAAAGTGATTTTCCAGGACTAAATGCAACTAATGTGTCAAATTTTTTTGATAATAATGGTTTTAGTGGTAGTGAACTTGGGTTTAATACAATAGCAAATGGTTCAAATACTGAATCTACAGAAAATTCCGGTTCTAATAACAATCATAATGATTCAAATTCACATGGTGGCAGTACCACAAGCACAGGCGGAACAACAACAGGCGGTACCCAAACAACAACCCCAACAACAGGCGGAACATACACGCTTTTAGCATGGAATGATTTAGGTATGCATTGTTTTGACGGGAGTGATTTCTCAGTTTTCTCAATACTTCCTCCATACAATAACCTTAATGCACATTTGATTACCAAAGACGGAACTTCAAATAAGCATATGACAATGGGTGTAACACTTACTTATGAATCACTCACTTATAACGGTCATACGAACACGAAAAGTAGTACAAAAACAAATTTCTGGAACTACTTAACATCTCTTTTTCCAGGAGCTACAAGTGTGAGTGATGTTGGTTTGACAGGAAACAGTGCTCCATCCACAGTTCCACATGCCATGACTTACAACGCAAATCATAGCTGGTGGGAAGCTGATGGAATTCCAATCATTAATCGTGATGATAATAATGCAACAAATTACTATCCAATGGTTCGTGTTGTCGCAAAAAATACAGCAGGTACAACTTTGGCAACAGCAGATGTTGTGCTTCCTGTGAGTGATGAGATGGATTGTAAAAAATGTCACGCAAGTACAGTAGCTTCAACCGCTGCAAGACCAATTGCTGGATGGGAAAATAGTACAGATGCTTTAAAAGATTATAAACTCAATATTTTAAAATTGCATGATGAAAAACATCCTATAAATTCAACCGACTTGGCTGCTGTAAAAGCGAAAGGATATACAAATTATCAAGCAAGTTTATATAATACGGCAAAAGCAGGAAACCCAATCTTATGTGCATCTTGCCATAGTTCAAATGCATTGGCAACTACAAGTATAGGCAATGCGAAATCTTTGACGGCTTCTTTACACTCAAAACACTCTGGTGTTACAGACCCAAGTAATGGTTTAACTCTCAATAACTCTACAAATAGAGATGCTTGTTACAGTTGTCACCCTGGAGCTGCTACAGAGTGTTTAAGAGGTGCTATGGGGAGTGCAAAAAATCCAGATGGCAGTCAAATGATGCAGTGTCAAAGTTGTCATGGAACGATGAGTGATGTAGGAAATACAAATCGTACGGGATGGATGGATGAGCCAAATTGTCAGGTTTGTCATCAAAATGGACAAAGATATACTTCGGCGCTTGTCAATGGAAGTATGAGAACAGTTTTAGATACAAAATTTGCAACAAATCCAAACAAGCCTGCTAACGGGGTTAGTTTATACAGATTTAGTACAGGGCATGGTAATTTACAATGTTCTTCATGCCATGGTTCTACACATGCCATATTTCCAAGTAGCCATGCTGAGGATAATGTCATAAGTAATCAGGTTCAAGGTCACAGCGGAACAATCGCAGAGTGTACGGCATGTCATACAACTATGCCATCAACTACAACTGGTGGTCCACATGGTATGCATAGTGTCGGTCAAGGATGGGTAAGTTCTCATCAAAATGTTGCAGAAAATAATGCTGCTCAATGTACCACATGCCATGGAGCGGATTATAGAGGTTCGGTTTTATCTAAAACATTTAGTGCAAAAACACTAAGTGCAGAAAATACAACCAAAACATATGCTAAAGGTGCTGTAGTAGGGTGTTATGATTGTCATAATAAAAAATGGTAATACATCTTTTAAATATAACATGTTACCATACTAAAAAAAAGAAATAGGGGGGGCATTTTTGTATAAGATTATCGTAATACTAATACTAATACTAACCTTAAATGCAGAAGAAGAGTATCAGCTAGGTAAAGGGAAGCAGGTAGCATCTCTGCCATTGTATGTTGGTGGTTATATCTCAGCAGATTATAGTAATATGAATAATGAAAATAGATATAGACTCGATGACATAGCTGTTATCGGCT
>JAPLGP010000056.1 GCA_026390075.1 Campylobacterales bacterium | reverse complement strand
TCCGTATCTGTATCTGTGTCTGTATCTGTGTCGGTATCAGTGTCAGTATCTGTGTCTGTATCTGTGTCTGTGTCAGTATCTGTGTCGGTATCTGTGTCGGTATCTGTGTCAGTGTCTGTATCTGTATCAGTGTCGGTATCTGTGTCTGTATCCGTGTCGGTATCTGTATCTGTATCTGTGTCAGTATCTGTATCTGTGTCCGTATCAGTATCTGTGTCAGTGTCTGTATCTGTGTCTGTATCTGTATCTGTGTCAGTGTCTGTATCTGTGTCGGTATCTGTATCTGTGTCCGTGTCGGTATCTGTATCTGTGTCCGTGTCTGTATCTGTGTCGGTATCAGTGTCAGTATCTGTATCTGTATCTGTGTCGGTATCTGTATCTGTGTCCGTATCAGTATCTGTGTCGGTATCTGTATCTGTGTCAGTATCTGTGTCTGTATCTGTGTCGGTATCAGTGTCAGTATCTGTGTCGGTATCTGTGTCCGTATCAGTATCTGTGTCGGTATCTGTATCTGTGTCAGTATCTGTGTCGGTGTCTGTGTCCGTATCTGTATCAGTATCTGTGTCGGTATCAGTGTCTGTGTCGGTATCAGTGTCTGTATCTGTATCAGTGTCTGTATCTGTGTCAGTGTCAGTATCTGTGTCTGTGTCTGTGTCGGTATCGGTATCAGTGTCTGTATCTGTGTCGGTATCTGTGTCTGTATCTGTGTCTGTGTCAGTATCTGTGTCTGTGTCAGTATCTGTGTCGGTGTCTGTGTCTGTGTCTGTGTCTGTGTCGGTATCTGTGTCTGTATCTGTATCTGTATCTGTGTCAGTATCTGTGTCGGTGTCAGTGTCCGTATCAGTGTCCGTATCAGTGTCACTTTCTACTTTTGCTGCGATAGGATCTGCAAATACAGGGAACTCAGGAGCAACCTCAGCTTTATTAAATCCACGCTCTCTAAGATCTGCTTCAACATCTTGAGCACCATTATTAGCATCTAAGAAGTGAGCTACTCCACCTTCGTGTGTTTGAGCAGCAGCTGCATCTTGACCAGCGGCAGTTTCTAAATCATTTAAATCAGCGCTATCTGTGCCTTCTGTTTCTGCATCCCCCGTTAGTAGTGCATCAAGAGATTGTGAATCAGTTACTGTTTCATTTTCTGCAAATGCTTCTTGTGAAAGAGATCCATCAAATAATTGTTTTTCATCTCCATAAACAACTGTATCTGAACCATCTTGCATATGCACAGTAATGCTGTCCATAAGTTCATTTTTATCAGAACCTAAAACAACCTCACCCACATATATTTCGCTGCTTTTTGATAATTCTCGAGAAGAACCATCAGGGCTTTTTGCAAAAAATTTACCCTCTAAACCGGTTATATTTCCAATCACAGTTGACATTCTCTACCCCTAAATATATAGTTTTACTGTAGGTATGATATGATAAATTCAATTGCTAAGTATATTGTACTAAGGTACTAATTGAGGAGAAAGAGTGCGTGTTTAAAAACGAACTACTTATAATTTTAAATTATAAATATTTAAGGAGAATAAATCAAACAAATTGTACTATATTTTTAATACAAAAAGAACGAAATATTATTTTTATCAAAACCTTTTTATTTAAAATATTCAATCAATAATCATCATGCAATATATTTAGCCAAAATTTCTTTTATTAAGCAATATTTTTCTAAATTTTATATACAATCCGTTTCATTTTTTAGGAGATTCGTTGAAATACATTATAAGCTCATTACTCCTCGCGTCCATCGTTCAAATTTTCTTCTGGCTCAGCGATAGTGATAAATTCATATCACCCCCTGATGCTGACAATATGATTAAATCTCTCTCTTATGCGCCCTACAAAAATGGACCAAAAAAAGAGATGCTAAGTGAAGAAGAAATCCTTCGAGATTTAACAGTCCTTAAAAAAGTTACAAAAAAGATTCGTCTTTATGCTGCTGCTGATGCGGTACGAGTAATGCCTGTTGCAAAACAACTTGATATGAAAGTACATTTCGGTATTTGGTTATCTGGCAATGTGGAAGCGAATGCAAAAGAAGTTGCATTAGCTAAAGAACTTATCAATACATACTATGCAAATTTAGCATCTGTTATTGTTGGAAACGAGGTTTTGCTTCGTAAAGATTTAACAATTGAAGAGTTAGTCGTTTACATCAAAGACATCAAAGAATTTATGTATAAAATCGACAAAAAATCGCCTATGAAATATCATAAACCGCAAGTAACCACTGCCGATGTATGGAGCGTTTGGGAAAATAACCCAAGCTTAGGGGATGAAGTTGATTTTATCAATGTTCACATTCTCCCATATTGGGAAAAAGTTCCTGCTGAAAATTTTGTACCATTTTTTAAAGATATTTACAAAAGAATATCGGACGAATTTAAAGATAAACGCATAACAATTGGTGAGTTTGGATGGCCGAGCCAAGGGTACAATAACCAAGGTTCTGTCGCAAATTTAGAAAATCAAGCAACCGTAATCAGAAGATTTTTGATTTTAGCAAAAGAAGAACGCTTTAATTACAATCTTATGGAAGCTATTGACCAACCTTGGAAAGGTGTGGATGAGGGCAATGTTGGGCAATATTGGGGAATTTTTGATGCGGAGCGTAATCAAAAATTTAAACTCCAAGGACCTGTTTTAGTAGATCCTTTCTGGTTTATGCAGATGGTTTCTGCAGCTCTTATTGGCGCACTTTTAACTTTTTTTGGTCTGAGAAACCAACATATAAATTTCCTACATGCTATGACTTATGGCTTAGCAGCGCAAGGTATCTCTTTTGGTATCGTTATGTCAGCTGTGTATCCTTTTATTCACTACATGAACTTCGGCATGTGGATTATGTGGGGAATGGGAACTATCCTTATGATTCCTCTGACTGTAATCACTCTTGCTAAAGCAAATGAACTCTTTAAGTGTACTATTGGACAACCTCCTCAAAGACTTATACCGCTTGACCTTAAATCGGAACATGTACCATTTGTCAGTGTTCATGTTCCCGCGTACAAAGAGCAACCTCATGTTCTTGAAGAAACTCTTGTAGCATTATCTAAACTCAATTATACAAATTATGAAGTACTTGTTATTATCAACAACACTCCTGAAGATTTTTATAAAACACCTGTTAAAGCCTTATGTGAAAAGTTAGGTTCTAAATTTGTCTATCTTGACATTCAGTGTACAGGTTTTAAAGCAGGGGCGCTCAACAAAGCTCTTCCTTATGCAAATCCAGAGAGCGATATCATAGCGGTTATTGATGCGGATTATGTTCTTAATCCAAACTGGCTTATAGATTTAGTTCCTATTTTTGATGATCCTAAAGTAGCTTTAGTACAAGCACCACAAGATCACAGAGATGGTGAAGAGTCCTTGTTAAAAACTGCTATGAATGCAGAATATGCAGGTTTCTTTGATATTGGAATGGTTGAACGCAACGAAGAAAATGCTATTGTTGCGCATGGAACAATGCTCATGATACGCAAAAGTGCTTTTGATGAAGTTGGTCAATGGAATACCGATACTATAGTTGAAGATAGCGAATTAGGACTAAGACTATTTGAAGCTGGTTATAGCGCACATTACACAAACCGCAGATATGGACATGGATTACTTCCAGACACTATAGAAGCTTTTAAAAACCAACGACATCGCTGGGCATATGGTGCAATACAGATTCTTAAAAAACATTGGGAACATTTTAAGCCATCTTCCAAAACACTTACATCGGCACAAAAGCACCACTTTATCACAGGGTGGTTATTTTGGCTCTCTGACTCTTTAGGAGTAGTTACGACGGTTTTAAATATTATATGGGTTCCTGTAATTATTTTTGTTGGAGTAACTATTCCAACCATTGCTTTGACAGTACCAATTTTGACAGCCTTTTTAGTGAATGTTATTCATGCTTTTGTACTTTATAGAATAAGAGTTAAAGCAAACCTTTTTCACTCACTTTTAGGTGCAATTGCAGCTATGAGCTTACAACTCACTATTTTTAAAGCTGTTTATGATGGATTTGTTAAAGACAGCTTGCCATTTAAGAGAACAGAAAAAGGTGGAAATAGCAAAAAGACGGATGTAAACCCTATCAAATATGAGATTGCTTTTGCTGTATTGCTCATTGGTTCGTTTGCAGGACTCATTTTGACAAATCATCAAGAAATTGTGGAAGTCTATTTTTTCGCAACCACTCTTTTAGTTCAAAGCACGACTTACATTGCCGCTATCATTCTTAGAATGATTGAGAAAAGCTCTTACAAAAATGCTTAGTAGTTGATGTTACGCACTAAAACGAACAAGTCCGTTTTAGTGGCAGGGACTAAAGTCCCTACAACCCCCTAAAGCTACGAAGAACAAGGTGTTTTACACATTTTTTTGATTTGGAGCATTTTTCACAACTTCCACATGCCGATATCACCACCCAAAAGTATCAAACAGAAAAAGAAAAGTTTCATCTAGAGAAGCAAAAATATCTAACTTCTCATGCGTATATGGATGTGTAATTTCCAATTTACTAGCGTGTAAAAGAAGTCTGTTACAGTTATATTTTTCTCTTATAAACTTGTTGTGTTCTCCACGCCCATATTTTGTATCGCCTAAGATATGATGCGAAATATGTTTCATGTGACGGCGTATCTGATGTTTTCGCCCTGTTTTTGGATGCACCTCCACAAGCGAATAACGGGTGTTTTCATAGCGACCTATGGCATGTGGAAGTTCTACTGTGGCTACTCTTTTGAAATGTGTTACAGCTTCTTGCGGTTCTTTGTCCACATTTACTTTTTTATCGGCAATTTTATCAAGTTTTTCGCTCAATGCATGGTCTATAACGCCCTCTTCCCCAGTGTAACCGCGAACAATGGCAAGATAAGTTTTTTGGATTGTGTGATTTGCAAACTGCTCTGACATCCGCCTTGCACTCTCACTATCAAGGGCAAAAAGTAAAACACCTGAGGTTGGTTTGTCAAGACGATGAATCGGATAAACCCACATGCCAAGCTGATCACGAAGCATCATCATGGCAAAGTAGATTTCATGTCTGTCTATCATAGATTTGTGGACTAAAAGCCCACTTGGTTTATTGATGGCAACGAGATAATTATCTCGATATAAAATCTCTAACTCAAAATCTTTCCACATGCCAACAAATAATTATTTTGAAGTTTTACTTTTTTTTGCAGAAAAAGTTTTTTTATTCGTCACTATTTTTCTTTTTGGTTCTGTTTTCTTTTTTGTATCTGTTTTTTTACTAGCATCCGTTTTTTTAATTACTTCTGCTCTTTTGTTTGAAGAAGGGCTTTTCATATTTCTTTTATGATATTTCACTTCTGGTTTTTTATGCTCATTTTTAAGTTTTACTTCGTCTGTATCGGCTCTTCTAAGAGTTGGGTCTGGCTCAAAACCTGCAACGGTCTCTTTTGGTATTTTCATACCGATAACTCTCTCGATGTCCTTGATGTCAAATTTTTCATATACATCCAAAAGTGAAATAGCCTCGCCATCTCGTCCAGCTCTTCCAGTTCGCCCTACTCTATGCACATAATCCTCAGGAACTGAAGGAAGTTCATAGTTGATGACATAAGGAAGTTCTTCTATATCCAAGCCTCTTGAAGCAATATCTGTTGCGACTAAAACCTTGATTTTTCCCTCTTTAAATTCATTCAAAGTTTTTTGTCGGTTAGCTTGCGTTTTATCACCGTGGATTATTCCACACTTTAAACCATCTTTTCTAAGTTCTAAAACAAGCGTATCCGCACTTGCTTTGGTTCTTGTAAATACTAAAACCTGAGGATAGTTTCTTGAACCAATCAAATACGCTAAGAGTGCGGCTTTTTTGTCAGCATCAACCATGTAAGCAATTTGGTTAATTGTGTCAACCGTTGAATTTTTCTTTGAAGTCTCTATAAATGCTGGTTTGGTAAGTAAAAGTTTCGATAATTTTCTCACTTTATCACTAAATGTTGCCGCAAAAAGAAGAGTTTGATGTCGTTTTGGCAGAAGAGGATGTACTTTTCGTATCTCTTTTGCAAAGCCCATATCAAGCATTCTGTCGGCTTCATCGAGTACAAAAATCTCTATTTTTGATAAATCCAATCCCTTTTCCACATGCTCCATAAGTCGCCCAGGAGTTGCAATAATAATGTCAATACCTGTTTTTAATAATTTCTGCTGTGATTCTAAATCTTTTCCGCCCACTAAAACGGCACATTCTACACTCATGTGTTTTGAAAAATCTTTCATGTCTTCAAAAATTTGGATAGAAAGCTCACGCGTTGGCGAGACAATAATAGCTCGAATAGCTCTGTCTTCATTTGCTGTTGTATTTCTAAGTCTTTGAAGAAGTGGAAGTCCAAATGCAGCTGTTTTTCCTGTTCCTGTTTGTGCAGTAGCAAAAATATCTTCTTTTGCTAACACCAAGGGAATAGCTCTTTTTTGAATAACAGTCGGATGTTCAAAACCCAACTCTTTTATCGCACCCAAAAGTGGCTTGATAAGTCCTAATTTCTCAAATGACATATAGTAACAACCTCATATAAATATGTGAAATTTTAACATACTAACCAAAATATAAGCTATTTATAAATCATTAATAATTAAACCCATTTATTAAACTTCTTACAAACCCAAGATTGCTTCACTTTGTTCGCAATGACAGTCATGTGCCAAGGAAGAAGACTGTCATTGCGAGGAGGAACGACGAAGCAATCTAAAAGAGGGTTATGAAGAAGTCTATTAAATTTTTATTTTTTTACTTTGAACATAAAAATATATCCACGCGATTGCTGAAACTAAGCTCATTCCAAGGCTTAAAACCTGACCAAAAGTTATCGTGTCACAACAAATATAGCCGATTTGGACATCAGGAGCACGATAAATTTCTGCAAGAAATCTAAAAATTCCATAACTCACAGCATAAACCAAAATCAACTCTCCGCTAAATTTTTGAAACTTTCGGTATGCGTAAACGACCAAAAAGACACCAAAACCCTCTAAAATCGCCTCATAAAGTTGTGAGGGATGGCGAAGAACTCCATCCACATAAATCCCCCAACTCACATCAGTTACGCGCCCTATAAGTTCTTGATTTAAAAAGTTTCCTATGCGACCAAAAACAAAAGCAAGAGGAACACTTAGAGCAACTAAATCTATAATTTTTCCAAATGCAATTTTGTGTTTTTTGCAATAAAGATAAGTCGCCAACACAAATCCTATAACAGCACCGTGGTAACTCATGCCACGAATGCCGATAAATTCACCGTTTACGAAAGGATTAAAAATCTGCCATGGATGTCCAAGATAGTAAAGTGTTTGCGTGTCATAAAAAAGGACATATCCAAGTCTTGCACCCAAAATCACGCCTATTTCAACATAAACAAAATACATATCTATTTGATTGCCAGAAATTTCTAGCTTATCTCTTTTTATAAAGTATTTGCCAATATATAAAGCACTCAAAAGAGCCAAAACATAGAACATTCCATACCAATGCACGGGAAGTGAAAATATATGAAAAGCTACAGGATTGAAAGTATCGTAGATATGATTCCAGCTATTATTTGATATTGTTGGCATGTGGAAATTTCCTTACTATTTTCTAAGAGCTTCCGCTATCAACTCAATAGGGTTTTTGAAAATTATTTCAACCCCCGCATTGCTCATAGAGTTATTTATCTGCATACGACATGCACTACACTCAGCACTTACGATATCAGCTTTTGTTTGTCCTATCATGTGCGCTTTTGGAATACCTGCGGCATGTGCAAAATGGTACTTCTCAGTCTGCATCGTTACACCGCCAAAACCACAACACGCATTTGGGTCACTCATTTCTACTATCTTATAATTTTGTCTAATTAAATTTCTTGGTTCTTGATGAATCCCTTGCATTTTTTTCGCATGGCATGGGTCATGGTAAGTAACAATTTTGATATCTTTTTTCTTTGAAGCCAAAAGATGCTCTAAATGGGTGTGATGTTGCAACCATTCTGTTGCCATAAAGATTTTATTTTTTAACTTTTTAGCTCTCTCTAACCACTCTGGCTGGTCGTGAAAATAGTGTTCATAATCGATTTTAAGCATCGCGCTACATGTGGCTTCAGGAACGATAATCGCTTCTATGTCTTCGCCAAAACTCTCAAAATATTTGATGTTATGTTTTGCATTCGCATCCACAGTGTTAAAATCACCTGTAAAATAGGCAGGGGCTGAACAGCACTTTTGGTCTTTTGCTAAAAATGCGTCAATTTCTAATGCTTTTAGTATTTCTAAAAGAGAGTTTCCGATATCCACATAGTTATAATTCCCCAAACACCCGATAAAAATCGCAACTTTTCTTTTTCCGCCATTGTTGATATTTTCTTTGTGTGAGTTTAAAAAGGATGTTTTTCTCAAACTCGGGAAAAGCCTATCAGTCTTAAGCATAGGAAGATTAAAACGGCTATTCATCGAGTCTATATCGGCTCTTATTTTAAATCCACATGTCTGAAATGTCCAACCGAGTTTAAAAGCTATATCGTTTAACCATCTATGACGAAGAAGTAAAAAGAAAGCTTTTTTATACCAAGCGATGCCAAATTTTTTAGCGATGTCGGAGCGAACTTGCTCGATTATCATGTCTGTAGGAAGTGCTTTTGGACAAACTTCTACACAGTTTGTACATAAAAAACAGCTCTCAAAAATATCTTTGACATTAGAATCAAGCTCTAATTTTCCACTATGATATGCACCTAAAAGGTCTATAAAACCCCGTGGAGAGGTAACCTCATCGGCATTTACATTGTGAATCGTACAAACAGGGATACATTTTCCACACTTTATACACTCATCACTAATGGCACTAAAATCAAAAATATTTTCACTTGCCATATTTATACCGTTTTTGAAAATGTTTTCGAATTTGTTGCATGTTTTTTCATATACGCATCAAAAGGCATTGCAATATTTCTTATAAGAAGAGTTCCCGTCTCGGAACACTCAATATGGTTTTCATCTATTTTTAAAAGTGCATCCTCAGCAAAAGGTTTCAAGGCTTCGATGGCATCTGCAAAATAAGTTTTAAAATCTATGTTAAATAATTTCTCAAATCTTTTTATGTCAAGCTTAAAATTACTCATAAGTTCCATAATAACATATTGACGAATTTGGTCATCCCTAGTTAAAACCACACCGCGTTCAAACGGCAATTTTCCTGCATCAATTGAGGCTTCATACTCATTCATATCTTTAAAATTTTGATTATAACTGTCCACACCTTCACCAATAGAAGTAAGTCCTACTCCTATCAAATCCGCTCCACCTTTGGTTGTGTAGCCTTGAAAATTTCTATGAAGTTCCCCTTTTTCTATGGCTTTAAAAAGTTCATCTTCTGGTTTTGCAAAGTGATCCATTCCTATCATTTTATAACCGTGAGAAGTTAAAAAATCTATAGTAAACTGCATGATACTCAGTTTTTCATCAGGAAGAGGAAGTGTCGTTTCATCAATTTTACGCATCGTTTTTTTAAGCCAAGGAACATGCGCGTAATTAAACACTGCAAATCTATCAGGGTTGAGGCTTAGTGCGAGGGAAAGTGTCTCTTTGAAAGTTTCCAGCGTTTGATGAGGAAGTCCATAAATAAGGTCAACATTCACTGAATGCATATTGTATTTTCGAGCCAAATCCATTGCATCTTTTGTCATCCCATAAGGCTGAACACGATGCACTGCAATTTGAACTTTTTCGTTAAAATCTTGAATCCCAAAACTTACACGGTTAAATCCAGCCTCACTCATAACCCGCATCTGCTCTTCGTTGATATGACGAGGGTCAATCTCACAGCTAATCTCAGCGCCCTCTACAAAGTTAGGAAAATAAGATTTAATTTCCTCGATAATCTCTTTAAGCTGAGGCGCTGAAAAAAAGGTAGGCGTTCCTCCGCCAAAGTGCATTTGAATCACTTTACGATTGCAATTTAAATGCTTAGATAAAATTTGCAACTCTCTTTTTAAGTACTCCATATAACGAAGCATCTTGTCCTCTTTGGAAGTAAAAACAACATTACATCCACAAAAATAACAAGCATTGCGACAAAAAGGTAAATGAAAATAAAGGCTCAAAGGACGAGATGCATCCTGTGTTTCAAGCTTTTTAATGTATGTATCATACGAATAAGAGTCACTAAACTCTAACGCTGTCGGATAACTTGTATAGCGAGGACCGGGTTTAGAATATTTTGTAAATTTTGCAAAATCGAGCATTTTTAATCCTTACACCTTCTAAAGCAATCGCTCGAACCGCTGGGGTTACTAAAGCTTACCTCTATGGAGGCGGAAATTTTTATTTTTTTAATAATTCTTATGATTATCTCTAAAAAGTGTTGAAGAAGTAATTAACTAAAATTTTTAACTCCTAAAAAATATGCTAAAAATTATACAATATAAATTTATTTTTTATACTACAATATAATTCTGAATAATAGTTCAATGATTTAGTAAAAAGTTTTTTAAGAGGTGTAATATGAGCATTGAATGGGGGGGGGGTAGCGTGAGCATTAAATATAAAATATTTATTCCTATCTTACTTATGGTTTTTTCAATAATTTCTTTAATAGGTTACTTCAATATCCAAAATACAAAGAAAAATATTATAAAACTTTCTATGGAACAATTACACTCATTGGGACATGTTACAAAAGAAAGAACAGACCAGTATCTAAAACAAACAGGAGAACAAATCACTTCATTTAATAGTCGTGTGCTCTTAAGAAAAACTCTTGAAAGTCATATGAATGAGCCAACGAGAGAGGTATTTAGTACACTTAACGCAATTGTAAGATCTTCATATACAAATAATGGAACGATCAAAGATATTATTATTTTAGATACAAACGCTAAGATTGTTGCCTCAATAAGCAACAGTACAATTGGAAATAGTTTCTCTTTAGAAATGTTTGATAAATCAAAAAATGGGGTATATTCACATTTAAGCTTTATGGATAACAGCGAAAGTCCAATATTGTGTATAGGGGCACCAATATTTACTAACAATATGTTTGTTGGTGTAAGTATATTTAAAATAAAACTTGATTATTTAAATGAGATATTACTGCAAAGAATTGGACTTGGTGAAACTGGGGAATCATTAATAGGTACATTTGATGAGAATAATAATGTTGTTCTTTTTTCACCACTAAAATATTCAGAATCAACATTAGTACTATCACCTTCTCAATCCAAACAAGCAATCCCTATGAGGCTCGCACTTGAAAATAAAGCTGATAAAATAGAAAATGGATTAGATTACAGAAATGTCCCTGTTATCTCATCAATGCATTACTATGAACCTTTAAAAATAGGGATAGTAGTAAAAAAAGATATTCAAGAAATCATGGAGCCAATCAATAAATTAATAGGAGAATTAATCATAATTTCTATCCTTGGATTTATTGCGTCTATTATTATAAGTTTTATAATTACAAGATATATTACTATTGCAATCTATAGAATAGTAAATATTGCTTCAAATATATCAGAAGGAAATATTCATAAAAGAATTGAAGTTTTTACAAATGATGAGCTTGGGGTATTATCTCATTCAATTAATAAAATGGCAGATTCACTTGTAACTATAAATTTATCACTTGAAGATAAAGTTCACGAACAAACAATCAAACTTGAAAATGCCAATACTCAATTGGAAAATATATTTAATATCACTCCTAATATAACATTGCTTACAAATAGCAAAACTCTTTTAAAAGCAAGTAGTGAATTTTATAACTTTACTGGGTATGCAACTTTAGAAGATTTTTTAACCGATTATAATTGCATTTGTGATTTATTTGTAGGGATAGATGGTTATTTAAAACCCATTGTAGATGGTATGTCTTGGGTTAAATATGTTGTTTTAAATAAAGGCAGAGTTCATAAAGCGGTAATAGAAAAAGATGGTGAAGAATACTTATTTCTTGTAAATGCAACAGAATATTATGAAAAAGACAAAGTATATTTTGTTGCAGTTTTTGAAAATATTACAGAACTTCAAAAAGTAGCTTACACAGATCACTTAACAAAACTCATGAATCGTGTTAAAATTGATGAAATGCTTGAGCGATGTACCAATAGTTATAAACGATATAAAAATATTTACTCAATAATATTGCTTGATATAGATCACTTTAAATTAGTGAATGATACCTATGGACATTTAGTAGGAGATGACATTTTAAAGCATATAGCAATAATATTAAGTGAAAATACAAGAAATGTTGATTTAGTTGGCAGATGGGGTGGAGAAGAGTTTTTAATTATCTCAAGAGAAACAGATATAAATGGAGCTTTTGTGTTAGCTGAAAAAATCAGAAAAAGTGTTGAATCCTATAAGTTTGAAATAGCAAATCCTATAAGTTTGAAATAGCAACCCATCAAACAATAAGTCTTGGTATCGCTCAAATAAAAAATAATGAAACTGTTGATGAACTTTTAAAAAGAGCAGACGATGCTCTTTATGAAGCAAAAGAAAGTGGAAGAAATAGAGTTGTAATTTCTGATTAGATATAAAAAGATTAATTTTATCGATTTGAAGTGGTGGCCAGTGGTGGCCAATCTCGGAATCGAACCAAGGACACAATGATTTTCAGTCATTTGCTCTACCGACTGAGCTAATTGGCCACTTTTAAAGAGCGTGATTATATCTTTGATGTGCTGAAAGTTAGCTTAGCATATGCACCTTTATTTAAGAGGAATAGACCATTTTTGATAATAGGCTACAATTCTTAGCCCTACACTCAAGAAAAAAAGGATTGTTATGTTAAAAAATGTAATGAAATCAAATTGATGGAGTAGATAAAGAACCAAACCAATCAGTAGAGATATCGTTCCATAAAATCCTGTTTTAAAGACAAAAGGAACTTCGTTTATAATCACATCTCGTGCTATTCCACCACCTACTGCAGTTAAAAAAGCCATAGACAAAACACCTGCTAAGTTGAAATGATTTTCAATTCCGATAATTGCACCTGAGATACTAAAAGAGACGAGACCTATTGAGTCGCTCATGATAAAAATCGGCTTATTTTCAATAGAGTTTCTTTCATCAAATTTGAAAATAATGAGCAGAAACAGAACACTTACAACGATGATAGAAGGGTAGTTATTTAAAAAGGTGAAAGGAACTTTGTTGACTGCTATATCACGGAGTATTCCTCCTCCAAGTGCAGTTAAAAATGTTGCAATCAAAACACCAAGCAAATCGAGTTTATTTTTTGTTGCGACAAAAAAACCACTCATTGAAAATGCTACAATTCCTATGTATTCTGCTATTTCAAACATAACTCAAAGCCCTCTACGATAGCGGTTGCTTCCAATTTTTTAATTTTCGCTTCAAGAGAATCGACTGTTTCATTTTCGGATAAGAGGATACTTTTTTGCAAAATAATCTTGCCTTCATCGTAATTTTCATTGACTTCATGGATGGTAACACCACTTGTGAGCTCACAATTATTTATGATGGCCTCATGTACAAATCTTCCATACATACCACTACCGCCATAGTTTGGAAGGAGTGAGGGGTGGGAATTGATGACTTTAAAATTGTTTGTGATATTAGAAGGAAGTTTTTTCATGTAACCAGAGAGAAAGATGTATTGACAATCATACGCATGTAAAAGCTCTTGCATCTTGACATGTGGATTTTGGCTTGTTGTATCATTGAGTACAAAATTCGCAATATTATATTTGTTGGCATTTTGAAGTGCTTTTGCATTTGTGTTGTTTGAGAGAACAAGCACTATTTCGATATCGAGTTTATTCTCTTGTGATGCTTTGTAAAGTGTATCGAGTCCGCTTCCGTTATGCGAAGCTAAAACAGCTATTTTTGTCATAAAAGTTTTCTTACTGCTTCTTTGAAAATATCGCCACGCTGTGCATAAGAGGTAAATTGGTCAAGACTTGCAGCTGCTGGAGAGAGAAGTGCTACTTCATCGTTTTGAAGGACTTTATTTATCGCGTCTATGGCACTGAGTAGATTTCCACATGCCAAGATTTTTAGATTATATTTGTTGGAGAGGTCGAGAAGCTTCTCTTGATTTGAACCGATGGCATAGATTTTAAGCTTTAAATCTTTCATAAAAACAAAAAGTTCATCGAGTTCTACACCTTTGTCATCGCCCCCCAAAATCAAGTGGATAAAAGAGTCTTGGTAACGCTTGAGTGCAGCAATCGTTGCATCTAAATTTGTCGCTTTTGTATCATTGACCCAAAGACGATTTTTGCTATCTCGAAGCTCCTCTTGGCGGTGTGGGTCGATGACGAAACTATTGATTTTTTCATAATCAATTCTGTCAAAAAGTATCTTATCCACCGCCATTGCCAAAAGTGCATCTGCTAAAAAAGCACCTTTAAATTTGATTTTTTCGCCCTTTATGCCAAACTGTTCTGCAATATCTTTCTCGTTCGTGTAGGTAATAAGGTGCGCTTTTGTTTTGACATCTTTATAGGCATGTGGAATGATTGCAACTTCCCCTTCTTGCATCATTTCAAGAGGTTTTAGTTTCGCTTTTACATACGCATCCATACTTCCATGCCAACTAATATGGTCAGGGCTGAGGGGAAGAAGAACATAAATATTTGGTTTTGCTTTGTTTGTGTAGTGCATCGTAAATGAGCTGGTTTCCAAAATCCACATGCTGGCATGTGGATTTAAGTCAGCCAATGGCGTTCCTATGTTTCCGCCCTCTTGACTTCCCTTATCTTGAAGTAAATATTGCATCATTTGTGTCGTGGTTGTTTTACCGTTTGTTCCACTTATCCAAACACTAAGCGGTGCAGAATTTGCAAAAAAATCATAGTCACTTATAAGGTTTTTTGCTTTTTTTATAAGTGCATTTGATGGCGGAATTCCAGGAGAGGGAATCTCTAAATCAGAGTATTTAGGGTTAAATTCATTCGACGGTTTTACCATAAATCCATCTTCGTCTCTAAATGGTTTTACAACTTTATCATCATAAAATGTGGCATGTGGAACTCTTTTGGCAATCGCTTTTGTGGTTTTTCCATAACCAAAGAGAGAAACCCTTTGCATTATCTTATCTTTAGGCTTATGAGTGCAATTAAGTTTGATAAAACAGCGATAATCCAGAACCTGACTATAATTTTATTTTCAGCCCAATGTTTCATCTCAAAATGGTGATGAATAGGTGCCATTAAAAAAACTCTTTTTTTTCTAAGTTTAAAACTTCCAACTTGCAAAATAACAGAAAGTGCCTCAATGACAAAAATAGAGCCGATAAGCAAAAGTAAAATTTCACTTTTTGTGATGATTGCTAAGTAACCTAAAAATCCACCTATGGAGAGTGAACCGCTATCCCCCATAAAAACTTCCGCAGGATGACAGTTGTGCCATAAAAATCCAGTTAAAGCACCCATAAGAGCACTTGCGATGATTGCAACCTCTCCAACATCAAAGTTTGGCATTAAAAGATAAGAACTTATTTTTACATTGCCCGTGATATAAATGATAATACTAAAAGAAGTCAGAGCCGCGATAGAAGGAACAGTCGCAAGTCCATCGAGTCCATCGG
>JAPLGP010000053.1 GCA_026390075.1 Campylobacterales bacterium | reverse complement strand
TTAATTGTTGTTATTAAGTCTATTTACTTGCTTAGTTTTCAATGATCTCAAACCCATTCGATGGCTTCTACTTGAAGTCCCTCTAGTCCTAAACTTTAGGTCTCTGTGTTTGTGGACGGGAATTATAGACAAAACAAATTTAATTGTCAATGCTTTTTTAAAGAAATTCAAATATTTACACTAAAAGTGTTTATTTTTCATCATATCTTCTTATATATCAAGATTTACACTTACATTATGTAATAGAATTTGCCTTTTATATTTGCGCTTTCATCTAATTGTTGCTTTTTATTAACTCTTTACATATAGAATTCCTTATCAAAACTAAATGTGTTTTAATGAAAAACACACAATAAAGGAATAATGATGGGACTATATGATCGTGATTACGCGAGAGGAAACTCTTTTGCTTATGAAAATGCTTCTAAAAGTGATACACAAATAATTTCTTTTGTAAAAGAAACATATAAACTATTTGCTGCTTCAATGATGGCTGGTGCAGTAGGCGCGTATGTTGGTGTGCCAATGGCTGCGACTATTGCAGCATACACATGGCCACTATTTGCCTTAGAAATAGGCTTATTGATAGGCTTACACTTTGTTAAACACAAGCCAGGTATTAATCTCGCAGTAATGTTTGGCTTTGTCTTTATGACAGGACTAATGATTGCACCTCTACTATCTCGTACTCTTGGAATGAGTGGTGGCGGAACTATCATCGGAAATGCTTTTGCAATGACTTCTGTTGTGTTTGGTGCTATGAGTTTTTATGCCATTAAAACAACTAAAGATTTTACAAGTTATGGCAAACCATTAATGATTGCTTTATTTGTAATTATTGGTTTTTCGATTATCAATATATTTTTAGGTAATCCTATTTTACATGTTATTATCTCTGGGGCTGTAGTTGTACTTTTTAGCATATTAGTAATTTTTGATACTCAAAATATTATGAATGGCTCATATGAAACTCCGATTGATGGTGCAATTGCACTTTATCTTGACTTTTTAAATATCTTCACTGCTTTATTACAGTTGTTTGGTATTTTTGGAAGCAATGACGACTAAAGAAATCTCACCCGAACTTTTTCGGGTGATTGATGCAAACCTCAACCGTCTTAAAGAGGGAATACGAGTCGTTGAAGATATTATGAGATATCTAAACAATAACAAAGAACTATCTTCTAAACTAAAACAACTAAGACACAAATCCCGCATTGAAGAGCAAGAATTGTTATTGCAACATCGTGATAGTGTAAATGATGTTCTTCGTCCAACTACAAAAAATGAACTGAATCGTAGTGATATAAACAGCGTAATTACTGCTAATTTTAAAAGAGCACAGGAGTCTTCAAGAGTTTTAGAAGAACTTTTTAAACTTCAGAATACCACTCATAGTGAAAACTTCAAACATATACGATATGAACTTTATACTCTTGAAAAAGAAGTTATGCTAAGCTCTAAATCAAACTAAGAGCGACTCCATTTTAGAAGTGATAAATACTACTTCAAATTCAAGATAATTCATCGGGTATTCTCTCATAAGTTGTTTTGTCTGCTTGTAATCTAAAACTTTTCTCGAGCCACTTACGCCGCTTTGTTTTATATATCTAAATAAATCTCGGGTTGATTCAAACTCAAGTTTATACTCAACTACTTCAAATTCTGCTTCAAAATATTTTTTTTGAAGTTCATTAACTTCATTAACTGTTCTAAGCAATGGCTTTAATGACGCTGTTTGATTTAAAGTTTTAAAAGTATTTGCAGTAAAAATAGCCAAAGCTATAGGTGCATTTAAAAGTTTGATATTATGAAACACTTCTTCTAAATTTTCTGCCCACTGTAGAGCTGAAGCTGAGAAAATAGAATCAAATCTATCTTTTAAAAGAGTTTGAAAAAAGTTTATATCATTAAAGTTACCATGTACACAAGCTATTTTATTTGATTTTGGATGTAATTCTAACATGCCTTGTGCAAAATCAACTCCACAAAAATACTCATAATCCCAATCTATATTTTTACATAATGCTCCACTGCCACAACCTAAATCCAAAATATATTTAGGTTTATATGATACTTTTTGAAGTAATTTCTTTATAACTTTATTTTGTATAACATTATTAGAGCCATATTGTATGGCATATTTAGAAAATTCTGAGCTTATTTTCATTTTGTTTACAACCAACGAGACACTCTATTTTTTCAAAATTATACCCTATTTTGTAATCTTACTTTTTTTAGATATAATTCGCAACTTTTTATATTTAGGAATTAATAAATGACAACTAGTTTTTTACTTATTGTACAAATTGTTTTAGTTGTAATCATCGTGATAGCAGTACTATTACAAAAAAGCTCAAGCATAGGTCTTGGTGCATATAGTGGCTCAAATGAGTCTGTGTTTGGAGCAAAAGGTCCTGCTAGTTTCTTGGCAAAAGCTACTTTCATCATAGGATTTTTATTTGTAATCAATACAATTGTTCTTGGTTACTTATACTCTCAATCAAAAAATGCTTCTGTCATCGATACTCTTGTAGAAACAACGAATATTGTAGCACCCGCTGCTAAGGTGGAAACAGTACCTATGTCAAACAAAGAATTAAACACTACGACTGAACAAAACAGTACAAAATAGTTGCATCTTTTGCAACTATTTATTTAACTCCACATGCCACTATCAACAAAATCACTTTTATATCAATTAAAATATTTCTTGCTACAATTACACAATTATTTATTCAAGGAAAAAAAATGCTAAATGAAATATATAGCGAATGCGAAACAAAAATGCAATTAAGCATAAACCACATGCTAAGAGATTTTAAAACACTTAGAACTGGTAAGATTACTACTTCAGTTTTGGACAATGTCAAAGTTGACTACTATGGCACTATGACTGCCCTTGACCAAGTAGGTTCGATTATAGCAACGGATGCAACTACAATCGTAATTAATCCTTGGGAAAAAAACCTTTTGTCTGCGATAGATAGTGCTATTTCTAAAGCAAATGTAGGAGCAAATCCAAACAATGATGGCATACAAATAAAACTATTTTTTCCTGCCATGACAGTAGAACAGAGAAAAGAGTCTGTAAAGCAGATGAAAGGGATGGGCGAACACGCTAAAATATCTCTTAGAAATGATAGAAAAAATGCAAACGATAAAATCAAAAAACTTGAAAAAGATAAATTGATAACTGAAGATGAATCAAAGTCAGCGCAGGAAGCCATTCAAAAAACTACAGATAAATATTCAGTAAATATTGAACAAATACTCAAAGATAAAGAAGTGGAAATTTTAAAAGTATAATTTTTATTTCCACATGCCAAGCTTTGGCATGTGGAAATGCGAAACGAAGGAATAAATCATGGATATAAAAGAAATATATATGGATGCAGATGCTCTTTTAGAAGGGCATTTTAAATTAAGCTCTGGAAATCATTCACAGTATTATCTTCAATCTGCAAAAGTGTTGGAAGACCCTAAAACTGTGAAACTACTTGCGGATGAACTTGCAAAGCAAATCAGAGCGAGTGGACTTAAAATTGATACAGTTTGCGCTCCTGCGCTTGGTGGTTTGATAGCTGGCTTTGCTCTAGCACAAGCACTTGATTGTCGTTCAATTTTTGCTGAGAGAGTCAATGGCGAAATGAGTATTCGTCGTGGATTTGAAATCAAAGAGGGCGAAAGAGTTTTAATGTGCGAAGACATCATAACAACTGGTGGTTCTGCAATGGAAGCGGCACGCGTTGTAAAAAGTCTTGGCGGTGTAATTGTCGGTGTTGCAGCATTAGCAAACCGTGGTTTTTGTAAACGCGAAAATAGCAATCTTGTGACAAAAGCAAACTGTAAACTGCCTCAAGATATTCCATTTTTTGCATTGGAAGATTTTACATTTGAAATACATTCTCCTGATACTTGTCCACTATGTAAAGATGGTAGTGAGGCCATTAAACCTGGCTCAAGAGGGAATTAATCTTAAGAAAGAGAGAATAATGAGAGCAAAAAATAGCTCTCTTTATTTTTTATGTTTTTAACGCAGTAATCCCAAAACATTTGAAGCATTTGCATTGGCTTGACTTTGAACAAATGAACCTATTTGAGCAGACATACTTTTTTGTGAAAAGTTTGCACTCTCAGCCGCAAAATCAACATCACTCATTTGTGACTCAGCAGAGGCAGAATTGAGTTGTGTTACCGATATATTTCTAATCGTTGATTCAAGTTGATTTTGTGATGCCCCTATTGTAGAACGGATATCACCTATCTTACTTTTAGCATTATCTACAGTATCTATCGCACTTAATGCACTTGCCTGTGTTGTAACATCAACGGTTCCAACCAAAGATGCAACTTTAGCATCTCCAAGTTTTACACTTTGAGTAACTCCACCATCCGCACCTGTTTGTGTTACAAAAGTGCCATTGCCAAAACTTCCGCCAGAACCATCAAGCAACTTAATTCCATTAAAACTTGTAGATTTTGCTATATCATCTGATGATTTAAGTAAACCATCTATCTCTTTTTGAATAGCCCCTCTATCATCATCGCTCATTGTGCCATTGGAAGCCTGTAGAGTTAAAACTCTCACTCTATCCATATTGTCGTTATATCCGCTAAGCGCTCCATCTGCTACTTGAAGCATTCCGATACTATCATTAGCATTCATTATCGCTTGACCTAAACCTGAAACATGGGCTGAGAGTTTATTAGCAATAGAAAGCCCTGCGGCATCAAACGATGCACTATTTAAATTAGAACCTGACGCGAGTGAAGATAAACTTTTACTTATTCCACTATTTGCAGCATTAGAATGTACATTAGCATTCGCTGACGCTATGTTTGTGTTAATTGAAAAACTCATGATAAATCCTTTCATTTGGAATAATCTTTATGCTCATATTGTAGCATCAATTTTACAATATAGTATTAATATTGTAGTTGGCAGGTAAGCATTCTCTCGACTAAAACTCTCGCTACTTCAAGTTTTCCATCCACAATTACGGTGACATCTAAATCCGCTAATGCCTCTTTTTCTTCCAAAGAAACAACTTTTACAATGAGATTTACATTTTTTGTATGTTGTAAAACGGTTTCACAAATAAGCCGTTTTTTCTCCAGATTATCAAGTGTAACTATAACAGCCGCTGCATCTTCTACATGCAAAGCATTTAAAATTGCGAGTTTTGACATATCTCCCAAATAAACCTCTCTCCCATCTAAAAAAGCCTCTTCTACATGTTTATGGCTATTATCTATTATCACATACGGAGCATCAAGTTCATCAAGTTGCATCGCAACAAATTTTCCTATGATACTATATCCACACACTACAACATGATTCTTTTTAGTAGTTAAAAATGAAATATCTGTTACCGTATCTTTCTCTTTTATAAAAAATTCTACTATTTCATTGATTCTAGTGATAAAAAATGGGGTAACGACCATAGAAAAAATTACAACAAGTACTAAAAATTGAGCCAAACTATCATCAAGCAAACCACCAGCACTAGCAACGGCAAAAATAACAAAAGAAAATTCACCTACCTGAGAAAGTGCCAAAGCTGTTTTTAGAGCAGTTGTTTTTGAAGAAGTAAACCTCAATAATACATACATAATTGCTGTTTTTAGAGCCAATACAATAAAAAATAGTCCTATTACTAATCCTAAATTTTCTATAAAAAGCGCTATATCTATTTTCATACCAACGACCACAAAAAAAGTTCCAAGCAATAAATCTTTAAAAGGTGCGATATCGGATTCAACTTTATGGTGGTATTTTGTCTCGGCGATAATCATCCCAGCTACAAAAGCACCTAAAGAATAACTAAAACCCATGTAGTGTGCCAAAAGTGATGCACTAACGACTATAAATAAAACTGAACCCATAAAAAGTTCATCCAGTTTTGATGAAGAAGAAAAGTGTAAAAGCCATGTCATAAGTTTTTTTCCAGCAATAAACAAAAGCCCAAAAACAAAGATTGCACTTAAAAAAGTATCTTGCAAAATTACATAAATACTTTCATTTCCTTCATTGGTTAGTACCGTCATAAGAATCAAGATAGGGATAACAGCAATATCTTGAAATATAAGTATTCCAGTTGCTTTTTGTCCATAAGGAGTATATATTTCTTTTGAACTTTTTAAGTGGCTCAAAACAACTGCTGTCGAGGAGAGTGCAAAAGCCAGAGAGATTATTAAAGATGATTTTACATCAAGATTATAAAGATGATAACTAACAATATAAACAACTGCAGCAGTTAAACTAACCTGCATAAGTCCATTGCCAAATATCTCTTTTTTCATCGTACCCATCTTCGCTAAAGATATTTCAAGCCCGATAGTAAACATCAAAAAAACTATACCAAACTCACCGACAAGCCCTAAAATATGCGAATTACTAACAGCTCTTAAATCAAAAGCATAGGCGATAATCGTACCTGTAAAAATGTAGCCTATAATCTGGGAAATTCCTAAACGCCTTAAAAAAATATTTATAACTATCGAGATACCCAAAGCCATAATTATATAAAGAAGTGTGTATTCCATACTTAATCTTTCCCATCTTTTACTATATCTCTACATTATATATAATCAATCTATATATTATAATAAATTTTCCAAAACATCACTGTTTAAAATGACACACATTTACTTTTTGTATTTTCCACATGCCAGAAAATCTCCCTAACTAATTTCATAATTTAACTCTTCAAAAGTAATTTTCTACTATAATTGCATCTATTATTTAACTATTTATGGAGTTTTTACATGACTAAATTCATTTTTGTGACCGGTGGCGTTTTAAGTTCTCTTGGCAAAGGAATTACGGCTGCTAGTGTTGGAACACTCCTTAAACACTCTGGCATAAAAGTTGGAATGTTAAAAATAGACCCCTATATAAATGTTGACCCAGGAACGATGAGTCCGCTTGAACATGGCGAAGTCTTTGTTACAAAAGATGGAGCTGAAACAGACTTAGACATTGGAAATTATGAAAGGTATTTGGATACTTCTTTTTTAAAATCTAGTAACTTTACGACTGGTCAAGTTTATTTAAGTGTAATCGAACGAGAACGAGCTGGCGGATATCTTGGTCAAACGATTCAGGTTATTCCACACATCGTCGGAGAAATAGTGAAGCGAATAAAAGAGGCAGGTGTTGGTCATGACATCCTCGTCGTAGAACTTGGCGGAACAGTTGGTGACATTGAAGGTTTACCTTTCATGGAAGCAATTCGTCAAATGAAACATGATGATGAAGTTGAAGGTACATTTTTTATCCATGTTACATTGATTCCTTACATCAAGGCAGCAGGTGAATTAAAATCTAAACCAACGCAACACTCTGTGCAAGAACTCCGCCGTATCGGTATTACTCCGCAGATGATTATTGCTAGAAGTGAAAATGCACTGCCAAAAACATTTAAGAAAAAACTTGCTATGAGTTGTGATGTTCACTCAGATTGCGTTATAGAAGCACTTGACGCGGCGACTATTTATGATATACCTATTACATTTTTAAGACAAAATATCTTAAAACCTATTTCCAAAGAACTAGGTTTAGGAGAGCTAAATCCTGATATGCAAGTCTGGGATTCACTTGTTAAAAAAATAGTTCAACCAAAAAATAAAGTAATTATAGGTTTTGTAGGAAAATATCTTCAACTCAAAGAAGCTTATAAATCCTTAACAGAATCACTTATTCACTGTGGTGCACACCTAGATACAAGAGTTGAAATTTGCTGGGTTGATTCTGAAGAGATAGAAGAAAAAGGTGCAGAAGCTCTTTTAAAAGATTGTAATTCTGTTTTAGTTGCTGGTGGATTTGGAAGCCGTGGAGTAGAAGGTAAAATACTCGCTATTGAATATGCTCGTGTTAACAAAGTTCCCTATCTTGGGATTTGTCTTGGAATGCAATTAACACTTGTAGAATATGCTAGGAATGTTCTTGGATATAAAGGTGCAAATTCTATAGAGTTTGATGAAAAGACACCTTATCCTATGGTGTACCTCATAGACAATTTTTTAGACCAAAGTGGAAACACACAACTTCGTACGCATAAATCTCCTATGGGCGGAACACTGAGACTTGGAGAGTATCCTTGCGATACAAAAGAGGGTTCTATTTTGAGAAAAGCGTATGGTGGAGCTAAAACTATATTTGAGAGACATCGCCACCGTTATGAAGCAAATCCAACTTACCGCGAAGCACTCGAAAAAGCTGGAATGATAGTTACTGGTGAATCAAACGGACTTATAGAAACTGTTGAAATTGAAAATCATCCTTGGTTTTTAGGTGTTCAATTTCATCCAGAGTTTACATCAAGACTTCAAACTCCAAATCCATCTATTTTAGCTTTTGTTCAAGCATCATTAAACGCTGAATAGAAAAATATTTGTTCAGTACAATTCCAGAATTAAGTAAGTCAGCTCTTTTTGAGCTACTCTTACAAAGATTTCCAACAGAAGATAAAAAATTATCACAAATCCCAAATCCAGCTCTTCTTAACGATGCAACAAAAGCTGCACAAAAAATTGCACATGCCATAAAAAACAATAAAAAGATAACCGTAGTTGGTGATTATGATGTGGATGGAGTAAGTTCAACTGCAATAATGGTTGATTTTTTTAGACAAATTCCTTATCCATTAGAGGCAATCATACCAAACCGTTTTAGTGATGGTTATGGAGTTTCTCCCAATGTATTAGAAAGAATTGATACCGACCTTTTAATCACCGTCGATAATGGAATCTCTGCAATTGAAGCTGCTAAAATATGTAAAGTGAGAAATATTGATTTAATCATTACAGACCATCATACTCCTTTAAATACAGTTCCAGAGGCGTATGCTATTGTCAATCCTAAACTTTCCACATGCCAATATCCTTTTAAAGAGATATGCGGCGCTCAAGTCGCTTGGCTACTTTTAGGACTTGTGAAAAAAGAGTTAAATCTCTCAGTCGATATGAAACAATTTTTAGACATACTCTGCATTGCAATTATCGCTGATATTATGCCTCTTGTGGACATCAATAGAACGCTTGTGCAAGAAGGTTTAAAAGTTTTAACAACTTCAAAAAGAGCATCTTCAATCATAATACGAGACTTTTTAAATAAGACCGTAATCTCTTCAGAAGATATTGCATTTGCCATAGCACCAAGAATAAACTCTGCTGGAAGGCTCGAAGATGCAAGTATCGCTCTAAAATTTTTTACTGCTACCTCAACAAATGATGCATATAAAGAGTTTGAACTTCTCAATACATTAAATGATTTAAGAAAAACTACGGAAGCAGAATGTACAAAAGAAGCGATAGAGAGTGTTGATGATTCTTGCAGTGTCATAGTTGTTGCTGGTAAAAATTGGCATGAAGGCGTTGTTGGAATAGTTGCTTCGAGATTAGTTGATTATTTTGGGAAGCCCTCTATAGTTTTAAGTTGTGAAAACGGTGTCGCAAAAGGAAGTGCAAGAAGTATCGGTGAAGTAAGTATTTATGAGCTTATCAAGACTCATGAATCCTTCTTAACTAAGTTTGGCGGACATAAAATGGCAGCGGGGCTAGGGCTTAAAGAAGAAAATATTGATGCGTTTAGAATTGCTATAAACGAAACTGCTTCAAAATTACCTCCTGAAGATTTTTTACCAAAAGATGCTATCATGGGAATATTATCCGCACAAGATATTGATTTTGAACTTCTCAACTTACTTGAGAGTTTTGAACCCTTTGGAGAAGGAAATCTTCGTCCTAAATTTTTACTTCGTGACGCTGAGATTGTAAGTATAAAGCTTATGGGAAGTGATAAATCACACTCAAAAATAGAAGTCAGACAATTTCCACATGCCAAACAAACTTTGGAACTTATAGCATTTAGAACCGTTTTAGAAATGCCAAAAAATAAAAAGCTCACATGTAGCTATACGATTACAAAAAATGAATTTAATAACAGAGTTTCACTTCAACTTCTTATAAATAAAATATATTAAAAAGATTTGTTTACTTTAGATACACTTCTTAAAAAAAATTACTACTTAAAACTTATATTAAGGCTTAAACTTGTACCATTGGATAACTTTATCTAATAAAAGAGGGAATAAGCATGAAGAAAAACAAAATTTTAGAAGAAATTCTAGCCGAAGTTGATAAGCATCCTGAGATTATGTCTCGTCGTGAAGCATTAAAATATTTAAGTGTGTCTCCAATGGCGGCGTCTATTTTAGCAGGTGCTACAGCAGGTACTACGACTTTAGCTGCTTCAAACGCAACTGGTAAGATAGTTATCGTTGGTGGTGGATTGGGTGGTATCAGTACTGCGGCGCTACTTAAAAATACTTTGTCAAACGCTGATATTACAATTATTGAGCCAGACCCTAACTCTGCTTCATACCAACCAGGTCAAACACTTGTTGCTGCTGGTCTTTGGAAAAAAAGTGATATTGTTTATGCAAGAGATAGCTTTTTACCAAAAGGTGTAAAACACATCAACGGAAGCGTTACAGCTTTTGATCCTGCAAATAACAAAGTTACAGTGGATGGAAAAGAAGAAATATCTTATGATCAACTTGTAGTTGCTACTGGTTTAGTGCTTAACTTCGCTGGAATTAAAGGTCTAAATGGCGTTATTACTTCATCAGGTGCTAACAATGCTGAAACAAAAGCACAAGTTGGCAAGAATGGTCTTCATTCTATCTATTTTGCAGATGGTGCAGAAGCAACTTGGACTGGAATTCAAGAATTAGTCGAAAAAGCCAAAGCTCATACAGGATCTGAAAAATTAAAAGCTGTTTTTACAGATCCTCATACACCAATCAAATGTGGTGGTGCTCCTAAAAAAATTATGTATCTGACACATGCAAGACTTAAAGAAGCTGGTGTTGCTGATAAAGTTGAACTTACTTTTTATCCAAATGGTGGAAAAATGTTTCCTGTTCCTGAGTACCACGATGCTATACTTGAGCAGTTTAAAACAAGAGGTTTCAAATGGAATTATAGTCATAACCTTGTAGAAGTAGATACTGCAAATAAAGTGGCTATATTTGATCATCATGCTCAAGTTAAGGGTAAACTTGATGTAGATACTGGTGAACATGAAATGATTACTACACATGAAAAAGTTGAAGTGAAATATGACTTTATCCATGTAACTCCGCCAATGAAAGCTTCTGATGTTGTTGGAAAATCTCCAATAGGTTCAGAAAAAGGATGGGTTCCTGTTACAAAAGAGACCCTACAGCATGTTAAGTTTAAAAATGTATGGGCTATAGGTGATATTGCTGCAATTCCTATGGCTAAAACAGGTGGTTCAATTCGTAAACAATACAAAGTTTTAGTTCAAAATATGATAGCTTCTATGGAAGGTAAAACTGAATTACCAGCTGCTTATGGTGGATATACTGTTTGTCCTCTTATTACAGGTATTGGCACAGTTATGCTTGCTGAATTTGATTGGACTGCAAAACCAACTCCATCATTCCCACTTGACCCAACAAAAGAGAGATGGATATGGTGGTTGTTGAAAGTTTACGCACTTAAGCCAATGACTATGTACGGAATGTTGTCTGGTAAAGCATAGTTAATCCTCTTTTGAGGATTAGTCGAAAAGTTACATTTTTTGTTAATGATATAAATTAGTTTTACGATAAATTCTGTTTTTATTATTACTTAGTTAGACTTTTACAAACTTACAAGGAGATAGAATGAATAAAATCGCGAAAATCGCACTGAGTGCAACAATTATTTTAGGAATGGGTGCTGTATCGCTAAGTGCAGATCCTGCTAAAGGTCAGAAGCTTTATCTTAAAAAGTTAAAAGCTGCTTGTAATATGACTGGTGCGGCAATGGCTGGCAAACACACTCAAGATGAATGGAAAAAACTTAAAGAGGGTGGTAAAATAGCTACTGAACTTAAGACTGTTTGTGCAGGTCTAAAAGACGATGCTGTTAAAGATGAGTATTTAGAAGATTATTACGATTTCTTTCACGAATTCGGTAGTGACAGCGGAAATGTTCCTTCTTGCTAAATAATTTTAAATCACTTGACCTTGCTTTATGCACAGGTTAAAGTGGTTTAACCTCTTTTAAATTTCTATTTTCTTCAAAATTCAGCCTTAATACCATATATTTTATTTATAATTAATCATGAAATTAATCCTAACTCATTTACTTATGCTTTTATTTTTTATTGGGTGTTCACAAGAAAACAAAAAGCCTTCAATTGTACTTGTCTTATCAAACGTTGGTGTTAACTCCTTAGATTCAAAAACACTTTTTTCGCAGAGTGAAATAAGTTCAAAACTTTTAAGCTACAATGTAGAAATGTTTACTGCTCGGGAAAATGGGGTATCAGTGAGTGTAATGAGAGTTCTTTATAATTCTCGTGAAGTAATGATAATCACCCCAACAATTGCAGGTAAGAATGCACAACAATATATAAAAAATATATCCATAACAAGTGATTATATAGAAAATCCCTTTAATATGAAAATTGGAGATTCATACAATAAAAATGCCTTTTCCACATGCCAAGAACTCCAAGAAACCCTAATCTGCAAACAAAAAGAATTTAACAATATAGAATTACACTTTAAAAAAGATTTAAACCAAAAATGGTCTTTAAAAGAGATACTTTGGAATGCCCATGCCTAAAATATCGGAGTGCCAAAATAATCATTCTGATGTTACAGAACTAAAGATTTTAGATAATAATTTAGTAGCTTACAGCACAAAAAATCATGGCATCAAAATTATTTCTTCTGAAGATTGTTCTATCAAACTCAGCATCAATAATGTACATGAGCTATTTCACACAAACGCATTTTCAACTTCTTTCAGCCCAAATGGTGCATTTTTAGCATTTTGTGTTAAAACACAGATTTATATAATTCACATAGCAAGTAGCATAGTCATCAAGATTATAAACTGTGATAATGAAAATATAGAGATAGTATCTTTTGATTTAGAATCAAAGTATATTATTGCAGGCACGGCATGTGGAAGAGTACTTTTATATAGGTATGATGGTTCATCTTTGCTTGGAAGACTCTGTTCATTTAAAAAATTTAATCAAAAAGATGACCTAACACAAAGTTTTATCAGTGCAATTGCATTTTACAAAAACAGGTTAGCGTGTGCGAGTCATAATGGTGATATTTTTATTATAGACATACACTCCAGACTGGGTAAAACTTCTTTTTCAAATAGTTTTATTCGTGTGAACACCCTATGCTTTTTAGATGAAACTACCCTAATAAGTGGCAATGCAGATGGAACTCTATTTATAAACTATCTTGAAGATGAAAAAAAATCTAAGCAGATAAATACAGGATTTAAAACAATATCTACAATAATACGAATGCCCAACCCAAATTATATAATGATAAGTGGCGATGCAAATTATGTATCTTTATATGACATAAAAAACAATAAGATTATGCATCATAAATACTTAGAATTTAAAGGTAAAGTTACCAAAATAGCACTTACAGACAATACTACACTCATAGCTGTTGTAGATAATTTGACTCTATATCATGTTCAATTGCCAAGTGTTGCAAAGCTAAAATCATTCATCCTACACAATAGATTAGATGCTGCTTTTCATTTATGCGAAAAAGATTGTATGATAAAAGAATCACTTGAGTACAAAAAACTTCAAGATAGCTATAACAAAATATATGAACAAGCAGTTGAACTTTTAGTAAATCAACAAAAGACAGAAGCCCTTAAACTCCTTGATATATTTAAAAATATACCCTCAAAAAAAGATGAAATTGCACTGCTTTTTAAATCTTTTGAGCATTATTCTAGATTACAAGAACTCTTTTTAGAAAAAAAATATGCACTTGCCTATGCTTTATGTGCCAAGTTTCCAGCACTTGAGAATACATCTCAGTATAAAAAAATGGAAGAGTTATGGAGGGAAACTTTTATAAATGCTCAAAAACAGATACTCTTAGGAAGAGATGAGATAGCAAAATCACTTCTCTTAGAATATGTAACAATTCTTTCTAAACGACCCATGATACGGCTCATTCTCAATCACAACAAAGAGTTCATAGAGTTTCTCAAAGCAGTAGAAGCAAAAAATTTTCTAAAGGTAAATGAAATAGTTAAAACAAATGAAGCTTTTACAAAAATTCCAACCTATAAATTACTTGAAAATGACATAGAATACGGCTTATTAGAAATAAAAGATTTTATTAAAATGGGCAATACTAACGCAGCAAAAGAGAATATTCTAAAATTTGAAGGACTTCCATCCGTAGCTATTGAGATTGCAAAACTTACTCAAGAAAATCAAAATATGCAAAAACTTCTCAAAGCTTATAAAGATGGAAATTTAATTGCATGTTATGAAATTTTAGATGAATGCACTAGCTTGAACTTTACAAAACTTGGCGCGTCACTAGAAAAAAAATGGTCTGAACTTATTCATACATGCGAAGAGTATGCACTCAGAGGCAATATCAAAGATATCAAAGTAACTCTAGGTGGTCTAATAAATCTAAGTACCAGAAGAGATAAGATAGGTGACCTTTTAAGAGTTAGCTTTCATACAAAAATAAAAATACTTATGACTAACAAGAGTTTTAAGAATGCAGAAAATATTATTTACTCATACATAGACATATTTGGAACTGATATGGAAATAAACTCTCTCATAAGGTTGTATGAAACTGTGACAAATACAAGGTTAGCAGTATCCCACAACAGCAGACAAACCAGAGATAACTGGATAAATTTTGAAATGATTATGAATTCTTAATACCCATAATAGTCATTAAAGTAGCAACAGTATCATTAAATTCATTTTGAACTTGTGAATTTTGAGATAAAAATTCTTGCATTATCTCTTTTTTATCAATAGCTTCATCAAGTTCTTTATCGCTTCCTTTGGTATAGGCTCCAATGCGGATAAGAACTTCATTTTCTTTTAAAAGTGTATATAATCTTCTAAACTTTAAAACTGCTTTCAAATGATCCTTCGTAATAATGTCATTCATTACCCTAGAAGCTGAGTTAAGTATATGGATAGGTGGATAGATGCCAAAGTCTGTAAGTTCGCGTGAGAGGACAATATGCCCATCTAAAATAGAACGAGATTGGTCAGCGATTGGGTCGCTCATATCATCGCCCTCAATCAAAACAGTAAAAAAGGCTGTAATCGAACCTTTTCCATCCTCTTTTCCAGCTCGCTCCATAAGCTGTGGAAGAAGCGTTAAAGAAGAGGGTGGGTATCCTTTTGAGGTAGGCGGTTCACCAAGAGCAAGTCCAATTTCACGCTGAGCCATAGCAAATCTTGTCACAGAGTCCATGATAAAAAGAACATCTATTCCTTGATCTTTAAAATACTCTGCAACACTCATAGCAGCAAAAGCTCCATACTTTCTCATTAGAGGCGAATCATCTGAAGTTGCCACTACAATGACTGTATTTTCTAAATTGCCACCTAAATTTTTTTCTATAAACTCAGGAACTTCTCTTCCACGCTCTCCGATAAGTGCAACAACTTTAATCGGAGCATCTGCACCTCTTACAATCATCCCCATAAGTGTAGATTTTCCAACACCACTTCCAGCAAATATACCTAACTTTTGACCTTTCCCACATGTCAAAAGACCATCAATACTTTTAACCCCAACACTAAAAACTTCATCTATCATTCCTCTTTTCATAGCAGCAATAGGAGCTTTTATGATTGGAGATAATGTTGTTTCAGTTAAAGCACCTTTTCCATCAATCGGTCTCATAAATGGGTCAACTACGCGTCCAAGTAGAGATGCTCCAACAGGAATATTCATCCCAGTTTGATCCAAAAAGACTCTGTCTCCTGAACAAAATCCCTCTACAAAGCTGAATGGTGTTATAAAAAATGTAGAACCATCTATCTCTGTTACCATTCCAAAAGTTTCTTGAGCAGTGTCGGTAGAAACGATTTTTACCATATCACTAATACTTACTTTTAATCCTGTTGCTGTGATTATAGTAGCATTTATTTTAACTACTTCACCAAATGCTACTGAATAATTTTTAGAAGAAATTTTATCTTTGAGTGATTTGAATGGCATGTGGAAATCTACTTAAGAGTTAGTAGCGCGTGCCAGTAGGTGAATTAATAAGAGAGAAAAATTCACTTCTTGTTTTTTGGTCTTTTTTAAACAGACCACGAAGAGCAGATGAGGTAGTCGTTGAGTTTATCTTCTCAACGCCTCTCATCTCCATACACATGTGACGCGCTGCAATAACAACTGCAACACCTTTTGGAGCTATAATATCCATAATCGCGTCTGCAATCTGCTCGGTAAGTTGTTCTTGAATCTGCATACGACGCGCAAAAACATTCACAACACGGGGAATTTTTGAAAGACCAACAACTTTTCCATCTGGAATATAAGCAACATGAACACGACCAATGATAGGCAGAAGATGATGCTCACATGTAGAGTAAAATTCTATATCTTTTATAAGAACCATTTCATCATTAGAACTTGTAAAAAGAGCTTTTTCTAAAATTTCTCTCGGGTTTTCTTTGTATCCGCCATAAATAAACTCATACGCTTTTCTAACTCTTGAAGGCGTATTTACCAGACCTTCACGCTCAGGATTTTCCCCGACATGAAGCATCATAGTTTTTACTGCATTTTCAAAATTCGTATCTTCTTTACTCAAAATATTTCCCCTAATTTCTCTTAAGATACTAGTACATGTGGAACAATTAATGGATATTTTTTCATTTTTCTAAAGATATGTTTTCTTACAATTTGACGAAGATCATTCTCTAAAGCTCTAGGATTTTCAATCATACCCTCTTTGAGGTGAAGTAAAAAATGCTCTATAATCTCTTCCATCTCTTTAGCAAAAAACTTATCTTGTTTATCGGCTACGATTCCAAAGGTAGT
Source organism: Campylobacterales bacterium (assembly GCA_026390075.1). Taxonomy (GTDB): domain Bacteria; phylum Campylobacterota; class Campylobacteria; order Campylobacterales; family Sulfurimonadaceae; genus Sulfurimonas. The sequence goes on along the minus strand of JAPLGP010000053.1, from coordinate 16,528 downwards.
CACTTTTGGTTTAGCAACCATTTTACCATGCTGTCCATCTACTTGAGCAACAAGCATAACGATACCATCCGTAGCCAATTTTTGGCGGTCAAGAACGATATCATCTTCAATTTGATGATTATTTTGGTTATCTATATATGTTTTACCTGTTTTAACTGTCTTAACTTTTCTCATATACTTTGGAGATATTTCTATCTGCTCTCCATCGGTCATAAGTAAGATATTTCTCTCAGGAACACCACACATCATTCCCGTCTCTTTATGTCGCATAACATGATTGTACTCGCCATGAATCGGCAAAAAGAACTTAGGATTTACAAGACGAAGCATAAGTTTTTGCTCTTCAATACTTGCGTGACCTGAAACATGTATATCTTTGTCTGTTGCAACTTTTGCACCTGCACGCTGAAGATGATTGAGCATGCCAGAGATAGAACTCTCATTTCCTGGAATAGCACGAGAAGAAAGAATAATCAAATCTGTTGGCTTAATTTTTATATGTCTATGTTCGCCTATGGACATTCTAAAAAGTGCTGAATTAGGTTCACCTTGTGAGCCAGTTGTAACTATAAGCACATCTTTATCATTCATACGAGAAACTTCATCAGCATCTACAAATATATTTTTTGGAAACTTTATATAATCATACTGCATAGCAACTTCTATATTTCTTTCCATAGAACGACCAATGATACACACCTTTCTTCCATACTTGATGCCATACTGAATAGCCTGATATACACGATGAATATTTGAACTAAATGTAGATAATAAAACTCTACCCTCAGCTTTTGAAAAAACTCTATCAAGTGCAGGAGCAACGCTTAATTCTGATGGTGTCGGTGTTGTATTATAAGAATTCGTAGAATCACTTAAAAGACATAAAACACCTTTATCACCATAATAAGCAAGTCTATGTAAGTCTGCTGTATATCCATCTACTGGAGTATGGTCTATCTTAAAGTCACCTGTATGAATAACCGTTCCAGCGCTCGTAGTAATTGCCAACGAAGATGAATCCACTATAGAGTGTGTCATATGCATCCACTCTATTTCAAAATCATTGCCTATTTTATAGATTTGTCTTTTTTCAACTGGATTAAAATATTTTCTAAACTCTTTTAAATGATGTTCATCAAATTTACTCCCAATCATAGCCAACGGAAGTGGCGTAGCATAGATAGGAAATTGCATCTCTTTATAAAGATAAGGCATAGCTCCTATGTGATCTTCGTGAGCATGGGTAATAATTACAGCAACTATTTTATCTTTTATTTCACGAAGATAAGTGAAATCTGGTACTAATATATCAACACCGTGCATATCTTCATCTGGAAAACTCATACCAACATCTACGAGAATTGCCTCTTTTTCTGTTTCAAAAACAGTAATATTACCACCAATTTCACCAAGCCCACCAAGTGGAGTTATACGAATTTTTGCATTAGAGTTTAAATCTAATTTATAGTGTGGATTTAATCTTTGCTTATGTGCTTCTTGATTTTTAGTTACAAATAGCTTTAAATTTTCATCAATAGGAGTAACCTGACGACGATTACGGTTACTATTACCACTACTTTTGTTTTTATTTTTATTTGCATTAACTGCACCTGTTGCTTGAGAATTTTCTGAATTCTCACTGCTTTCTGGCTTACGATTATTGTTATTGTGATTCGGTCTTCTATTATTATTTGGTTTACGATTTTCCTGAGGACTACTTGCTTGTACTTCCTGATTCTCTTCTGCCATCCAAACTCCTTGTATTTGTTAATTTATAGAGTTGGTGATAGTCGTGGGTAGAAAGTTCATGAGGTCGGACGGTTAATGTAAGTTCAAGCTCTTTATAAGCCTCTTGAAGTAAATCTTTTTCATACACTACCGATAGATTTTTCATAAGTGTTTTTCGAGGTTGCTTAAAAGCAACTCTTAGCAAACTCTCAAAATCTTCATCATTTCTATCAGTATTTTTTTGTATCAAAAAAACAGCAGAATCTATTTTTGGCTGTGGTTCAAATGCAGTTGGTGGGACTTTCACAACAATATGTGCTTCCCCTAAACTCTGAGTTATGACACTCAAAGAACCAAATATTTTTTCTCCATGCGTAGCGCAAAATTTTTCTGCTACTTCAAGTTGTACCATTACAAGTATATTTTTACACATTGGATCTGCGAGTGCTTTTAAAATGATATTTGTTGCTATATAATAAGGCAAATTTGCCACTAAATCATACGGCTCATCAATTAAGCTACTCTGCCAAGCGTTCAACACATCTCCACAATTTATATGGAGTCGCTTGGTGGCAATCTCTTCTTTAAATATACTTTGTAACAGTTTACATAAATCGGTATCTACCTCAAAAGCTTCTACACTTTTGACATCAACTAAAAATTTAGTTAAATCACCTAAGCCAGGCCCAATTTCAACAATCTTATTGTCTGTTTTGGGCATCGCTTCGACGATTTTTCTTAAAACTGTTTCATCTTTTAAGAAATTTTGTCCGAATTTCTTTTTAGCTACAACGCTTTTTATTTTCATAAAAATGAGTTTATAGTAATTTTGCTTACAGTTAGTTAACATTTTTAAAAAAATTCAAATTTCTTTTAAAATGAATGTTTCATGTGAAACATTATAGAAGTGTTTTTTTGCATAAACCTAAATATAAGCACGAAAGTGTATAATTTCAGATAATAAAATCAAGGTATATAAAACTATGAACTATTTTGCAAAAAGAATTATTCCTTGTCTTGATGTTAAAGATGGACGCGTTGTTAAAGGTGTAAATTTTGTAGGTTTACAAGATGCTGGTGACCCAGTAGAAGTTGCTCGTCGTTATAACGAAGAGGGTGCTGATGAGCTTACATTTTTAGATATTACAGCTTCTAGCGACAACCGAGATACTATTGTAGATATCGTTGCACAAGTTGCACGAGAGATTTTTATTCCACTTACTGTTGGTGGTGGCATACGAAAACTAGAAGATATATATAAACTTTTAAATGTTGGATGCGACAAAGTAAGTGTGAACTCAGCAGCGTTGCAAAGACCTGAACTTATTGATGAGGGTGCAAAAAGATTTGGTTCTCAGTGCATCGTAACTGCTATTGATGTTAAAAAAGTTGGTACTAAATATCATGTATTTTTAAATGGTGGAAGAGTAGATACAGGGCTTGATGCCGTAGAATGGGCAAAAGAGGTAGTAAATCGCGGAAGCGGAGAGATACTTCTTACTTCTATGGATGCAGATGGTACAAAAGCTGGTTTCGAATTAAACATCACTGAGCAAATAAGCCGTGCTGTACATGTTCCTGTAATTGCTAGTGGTGGTGCTGGAACTATGGAACATATAAAAGAAGCGTTTCTTCACGGTGCAGATGCAGCTCTTGCCGCGAGTATTTTTCACTATAAAGAGATAGATATAATGGATTTGAAACACTATTTACATGATAATGGAATTCCTGTTCGCCTATGATTATCTGCGCTGGAAATAATGAAACATTTGATTTTGCTACACCTATGGGAGTAGGGCTTATTGAAACTGCAATGAATTTAACACGACTTTGTCTCTTTGATAAACCTGAATTTTTACTCTTTGTTGGAAGTGCAGGAAGTTATGGAAATCACAATATTTTTGACATAGTTGAGTCAAAAACAGCTTCAAATATTGAGTTAGGTTTTTTAAGCGGAGATGCTTATACACCTTTAGATAATGTTATTTCTACTAACACAACTAACAAAAAAGAGATAATCGTAAACTCATCAAACTATATTTCCACATGCCAAGAACTTACAAAAAAGTTTTTAAATCTTGGAGTAGAGATAGAAAACATGGAGTTTTTTGCAGTTTTAAGAATTGCACAGGAGTTTGATATCCCAGCTGGTGGAGTTTTTTGTATAACAAACTATACTAACAAAGATGCTCACAGTGACTTTTTAAAAAATCATGAAAAAGCAAAAAAGCTTTTAGCACGGCATGTGGAAACTAGAATAAAGGAACTCACTTCAAGATGAATGCACTAAAACCATCATTGCTAGACTTCACACAAAAAGAACTTACAGCACTTATCAAACCAAGCTTTAGAGCAAAACAGATTTATGGTTGGCTTTACCATCAATATGCAGAAAACTTTGATGCTATGAAAAATATTCCAAAAGCTCTTAAAGAAGAACTGGCAGAAAAATATATCGTAAATCCTATGAAGATACTTAGAAAAGAAGTCTCAAGCGATGGAACTATAAAGTATCTTTTTGAACTTCAAGACGGAAAAACCGTAGAAGCTGTTTGGCTAAAGATGAAAGAAGAGCTTACGGACGAAGATGGTAATGTCATGCAAGAAGCTAAATATACTATATGTGTTTCAACGCAAGTAGGATGCAAAGTAGGGTGTTCTTTTTGTTTAACCGCTAAAGGTGGTTTTACAAGAGATTTAACTGCTGGTGAGATAGTTGCGCAAGTAGTCAATCTAAAACGAGATAACGACCATAAACACAACCGAAAGATAAATATAGTTTATATGGGGATGGGTGAACCTCTTGATAATCTCGATAACTTAGCAAAAGCAATTGAGATATTTAAAGAAGAAGAGGGTCTGTGCATATCAGGCAAAAGACAAACTGTTTCTACGAGTGGTTTGAGCAGTAAGATAGACAAACTCGGTGCAATGGATTTAGGAGTGCATATAGCAATCTCTCTTCATGCAGTGGATGATGAACTACGAACTGAGCTTATTCCAATGAATAAAGCACATAACATTGCTTCAATCATAGAAGCGGTCAAAAGATTTCCTATAGATACAAGAAAAAGAGTTATGTTTGAATATTTGGTTATTAAAAATAAAAATGATGACATTGCCTCTGCTAAAAAGCTCGTAAAACTCTTAACAGATATCAAAGCTAAAGTAAATCTTATCTATTTCAATCCATATCCTGGAACTGCTTATGAGAGACCATCAAGAGCTGATATGGTAGCATTCCAAGAGTACTTGATCAATCATGGCTTATTATGCACTATACGCGATTCTAAAGGCATAGATATAAGTGCGGCATGTGGACAATTAAAAGAAAAAACAGAAAAGGATTTATAATGGGTTACATAGAAATATTTCAAATTGTTTTTTTAGTGTTAGTATTCGCGGTTGGAGCTATCGGTTTCATTCGAGCGGCTACGAGTGATGAGGCAAAGAAGTAAACGACCAACACACCAGGGAGGTCGTTTATAAATACAATAATACCTTAGTTTTCTTATAAAAAAATTATCTTCAAAAACTTCTTTTTTTCTCTTAAACAAAATATAATCCATAAAATTTTATGTGAATTTCTTTATAATGTGTATTATTCACACATTGTTCTAACAAGTGAATATCTTAAACTTTAAAGAAGATAAATTTAACAATTCTTTAGTTTTTTAAGAATAAATTTATATAAATATAAGCTGAAGCCAACATCATTCATATCTCGTATAAAGTCCCTATTTATGGGCTTTATATGCTTATCTCCTATAAATTACTTCCTACATAAAAATGTCTGCAAAAAATCATCGATAGTTATTCACTCTACGATTAAAAATAAAACTATTTTAAAGTTGAATACTATCAAAACAAACTTTCTCAAAATCTATATTACTTTTTATATGATAAATTTTTTCATAAAGCTCAAACTCTAACTCATTTGCGTGGAGCAACAATCTACTCGCACCGCTATTTTTTATTCTCTCTTTTGCATCTAGTTCTTTATCCAAGAATTTCACAATATTTTCTTCACTCTGTCCATAAATCGGGTCACCAACTATTGGATGTTTCACGTGGAACAAATGCACTCTAATTTGATGTTGTCTTCCTGTATAAGGCGAACACTCTACTAAGGTCATATTGGCATGTGGAAAATATTTTAGAGGCACAAAATCTGTCTTAGAAGCTTTTCCACTCTCGTGCACTTTTACAACCATTCGCACTATCGCACTATCGTCTTCTGCTCTTAAAAGTGGTGCTTCAACACAAAGCGTTTCTTTAAACTCCCCATGAACCATAGCCAAATATTTTTTCTTCATATCTCGCTCTTGGAACATCATTTTAATCTCTCTCTCACTTACCTTATTTCTAGCACACAAAACAAGTCCGCTTGTCTCTTGATCAATTCTATGCGCAATGTTTGCATCTCGTCCAAACTGATGCTTTAGCTCATCTATAAGTGAATAGTCTGTATTTCTATTTTGAGGATGAATTAGAACTCCACTTGGTTTATCAAATACAACAAATTCATCATATACGGCATGTGGAACTAAACCTCGAGTGATTGGTTTAAAGTAAATAAATTCAAATTCACCTTCTACCTCTCCTGAAGTTCTTGTCATTGGTTTACCATCTACAAACAGACGACCTTTAGCAATTAATCTTTGCGCTTCTTTTTGTGTATAATCTAACTCTTTAATCAAATAGAGAAAAGCTTTTTGCTTTTTGTGAGCCGTCATCTTCTTTATAACAAATGGCAAATTTTAGTCCTTGTTTAATCAATTATTTACAATTATTTCTGTAAAATCAATGACTTTAATGTATGTGAATTTTAACATAAAAACATAAGATAATTATCATAAGGGTTTAATATATGATCGAGAGATACTCGCGAGAAGAGATGAGTTCTAAGTGGACAATGCAAGCAAAATATCAAGCTTGGCTAGATGTAGAATTGGCAGTTGTAAAAGCATGGAACAGGCTAGGATTGATTCCTGATGTGGATGCAGTCAAAATTGTTGATAATGCACAATTTGATATAAAAAGAATTGATGAGATAGAAGCTGTAACTCGCCATGACCTTATCGCATTTACGACAAGTGTGTCAGAATCGCTAGCTGAAGAGAGCAGATGGTTTCACTATGGTATGACTTCTTCAGATACTGTTGACACTGCTGTAGCACTTCAGATGAAAGCTTCTTTAGAGCTAGTTATAGAAGATGTGAAAATGCTTATGGAGTCCATTAAAAAAAGAGCGATGGAACATAAGATGACTCTTATGGTTGGAAGAAGTCATGGCATCCATGGAGAGCCTATAACATTTGGTCTTGTGTTAGCTGTTTGGTATGATGAAATGGCTCGACATTTAGAAAACTTAGAGCAAACACTTGTTGTTATAAGTGTTGGACAAGTGAGTGGTGCAATGGGTAACTTTGCACATGCCCCATTAGAGCTAGAAGAGTATGCGTGTGAAGAGTTAGGACTTAAACCCGCACCTGCTTCTAACCAAGTTATTCAACGCGATAGATACGCGAGGTTAGCGACTGCGTTAGCACTTATGGCAAGTTCTATTGAGAAGTTTGCGGTTCAAGTTCGCCACTGGCAGAGAACTGAAGTGTACGAATGTGAAGAGTATTTTGCAAAAGGGCAAAAAGGCTCATCTGCAATGCCACATAAACGCAACCCAATCCTAACAGAAAACATAACAGGTTTAGCTCGAATGATTAGAGCGTATGCAATTCCTGCGATGGAAAATGTAGCTCTCTGGCATGAGAGAGATATCAGCCACTCTTCGACTGAAAGATTTTGGTTACCAGATAGCTTTATAACAACTGACTTTATGTTACACCGCATGAATAATGTTATAGCGAACCTAACCGTTTACCCACAAAATATGATGAAAAATTTAAACCTAACTGGTGGGTTAGTGTTTTCACAGAGAGTACTTTTAGAGCTTCCAATAAAAGGTGTTAGCAGAGAAGATGCGTACAGAATTGTTCAAAGAAATGCTATGAAAGTTTGGGAAGAGATTCAGCAAGGCAAACCTACTACAAACGAAAAGGGTGAGAGTTTGTATCTCAATCATTTGTTAGCAGATGAAGAGCTCAGAAATTCACTGAGTGAAGAGGCAATTCGTGAGTGTTTTAATTTTGATTATTACACCAAAAATGTAGATAAAATTTTTGCAAGAGTGTTTCACTAGTGTTACGCACTAAAACGAACAAGTCCGTTTTAGTGGCAGGGACAAATGTCCCTACAACCCCCTAAAGCTTCGAAAACTTTGTTTTCGAGAATTAAAAAATGAGTAACATCAATTTCTAAATAAATAGGACATCATATGATAACAATTATAAAAAGAAACGGTAGAACAGAAAAACTTGATATCAGCAAAATTCAGAAATACACTTCTGCTGCTGTTTCTGGTTTAGCAAATGTATCTCAAAGTGAATTAGAAGTGGATGCACAAATCCATTTTCGTGATGGAATAACATCCAAAGAGATTCAACAAACACTCATTAAAACTGCAGTTGACAAGATAGACATCGATGCTCCAAACTGGACATTTGTTGCTTCGAGACTTTTTTTATTTAACCTCTATCACCAAGTAAATGGTTTTTCTGGCTACGCTTCACTAGAAAAATATTTTATCAGAGGTGAAAAAGAAGGAAGAATTTTTTTAGGCTTAAAAGATATGTACAATCTTGCTGAGTTAGAAAAACACATCAAGCCTGAAAGAGATTTACTTTTCAATTATCTTGGAGTTAAAACACTTTATGATAGATATTTAATTAAAGACAGAAACTCAGATCCGATAGAACTTCCTCAACATATGTTCATGGCTATCGCAATGTTTTTGGCTCAAAGAGAAGAGAAAAAAGAGGAGTGGGCAATTAAGTTTTACAACATGATTTCTACTTTTGAAGTTATGCTTGCAACACCAACTCTCTCAAATGCTAGAACAACGAGACACCAACTTAGCTCATGTTATATTGGCTCTACTCCTGATAATATCGAAGGTATTTTTGACTCCTACCAAGAGATGGCTATGCTCTCTAAATTTGGTGGCGGGATAGGTTGGGACTGGACAGGTGTTCGTTCTATGGGTTCATATATTGATGGACACAAAAATGCTGCTGGAGGAACCGTTCCATTTCTCAAAATTACAAATGATATTGCTATCGCAGTTGACCAATTGGGTACTCGAAAAGGTGCTATTGCTGTTTACCTAGAACCTTGGCATATAGATGTAAATGACTTTTTGGATTTAAAGAAAAACTCTGGAGAAGAGCGTCGTCGTGCGCATGACCTTTTTCCAGCAATGTGGCTCAACGATTTGTTTATGCAGAGAGTTCAAGAAGATGGTATTTGGACACTTTTTGACCCTTATGATTGTCCAGATTTGGCTAAACTTTTTGGTAAAGAGTTCAATGAAAGATATATGGAACTTGAAGAAGATGAAACTATTATCAAAGAAAAAATCAAAGCAAAAGATTTATGGAAAAAGATACTCACTTCTTATTTTGAAACTGGAAGTCCTTTTCTTTGCTTTAAAGATAGTGCTAACAAAGCTAACCCTAATGACCATTATGGTGTTATTAGAAGTTCAAACCTTTGTACAGAAATTTTTCAAAATACAGAACCTAACCACTATAAAATAAAGTTTATTTTTGAAGATGGCACAAGTGTGAGTTATGAAGAAGAAGAACTTATCACAGTTGACAGCGGACTAACAAAACCAGCAAAAAAAGTAACGGCACTCGACTCTCTTGGTGGAGTACCTATTTATGTAGTTGAAAAAGAAAAAGTTGATGGTGCTACCGCTGTTTGTAACTTGGCTTCTGTTAATTTGTCTCGTATTAACACAAAAGAAGATATAGATAGAATAGTTCCGATAGCAGTTCGTGCCTTGGATAATGTTATCGATTTAAATTTTTATCCAATAGAAAAAGTAAAACGAACAAATATGAAAAGTCGTTCTATCGGTCTTGGTGTTATGGGTGAAGCACAGATGTTAGCGGAACAATCCATCGCATGGGGAAGTCAAGAACACTTTGATAAAATCGATGAGATTATGGAAGCTGTTAGTTATAACACGATTTCTGCATCTGCTGATATTGCTCTTGAAAAAGGTGCTTATCCTGCGTTTAATGGTTCAAAATGGAGCAGAGGTATCATGCCAATGGATCACGCGAATGCGGAGGTTATAAACCTTGTTGATCGCGGTGGACTTTTTGCTTCAGCCTATGCGTGGGATGAACTTCGTGCAAAAGTAAAAAAACAAGGTATGAGAAATGGCTATCTAATGGCTATTGCACCAACGAGTTCTATCTCTATTTTAATAGGAACAACGCAAGCAATTGAACCTGTATTTAAAAGAAAATGGTTCGAGGAAAATCTTTCAGGTCTTATTCCAGTAGTTGTTCCTAACCTCTCACCAGAAACATGGAGCTACTATACTCCAGCTTATGATTTAGACCAAAGAGTTCTCATCAAAGCAGCAGCTATTCGTCAAAAATGGTTAGATCAAGGGCAAAGCCTTAATATATTCATCACTCTTGATAAAGCGAGTGGAAAGTACCTCAATGACATCTATATGTTAGCATGGAAATTAGGTCTTAAGTCGACTTACTATCTGCGTTCACAATCGCCAGAAATTGCGCACGATGTTGAAGACAGATCAATGGAATGTGTGGGTTGTCAATAGGATAATGGTATGAAACCACTTTTAGCAACTGAATTAAAAAAGTTTTTACAAAGATTTGATAACTTCAGAGATGGAGAAATTCGCTCTATTGATGTTATGACATCAACGACAATAATAATGACCCTCGTAGGACAAGATAGTGCTAGAGGGTTTGATTGGATAAGCATAAAGTTAGAATTTAACTCTGTAAGTGATGCGAGAGTTATAGAAAATTCAAAATTAGGCCTCATAGACATGAGCAATGGCGTAAGTATTATAAATGATGATAATTTATTTGCTTTTGGAATAGATGAGTGCTATAATATCTCAAGCGCTAGAAATTCCACATGCTTTATAGTGTGTTCTGATATAAAGTTTAAAGAGGGTGCGTTTTAATCTTAAAATAAAAAGGGGACAAAATGAGTTATGAAGTAAGAGGAAATATCTTAGGTTTTGAAGATACTGTAAATGTAGAAATTGCTGCGATTGATGAGCTTTTTGCGACAATGAAAGATGCTAACAATGAGAATATATCTTTTACTCTTGCAAATCCTTATGCATTAAGAGAGTATTCATTTGATGTACCAACAGATATTAAAGTAATATTAGAAATTAATGAAAAATCTAATGTTAATGTTTATAATGTAGTTGTAATTCAAAAACCACTTGAAAATTCTACTATAAACTTTTTGGCACCTATCATAGTCAATAATGATAATAAAAAAGTGGCTCAAGCCGTTCTTGATCCTAAAAGACATCCAGAGTTTGGAATGGCAGAAAGTATAAAATCTTTTAAATTATAAAATGCGTGTCGTTTGTCCACACTGTTTAAGTGTCAACAACATTCCGTATAAGGAGTCTTATACAATGGCAAATTGTGGGAAATGTAAAAAATCACTACTTGATACTAAGCCTCTCGAGCTTACAGGTGGTAATTTTGATGAGATTGTAGTAAACAGTGATATGCCAGTCATTATCGATTTCTGGGCACCTTGGTGTGGTCCATGTAAGATGATGGCTCCAAACTTCGAAAAAAGTGCCACAAAATTTCCACTCAAAGTTCTTTTTGCTAAAGTTAATACGGAAGTAGAACAGCATTTAGGTTCAAGATTTGGTATAAGAAGCATTCCAACGCTTATAATATTTAAAGATGCAAAAGAGGTTCACAGAGTTTCTGGGGCTTTGGACGAAGCAAGTCTAAATCGGTTGGTTTACGAGTTTATTTAAAACATTTTTACATACTCTTTTACTAAAAGAAAGAAGTAACTCTTGGCATGTGGAAGTTCCCACATGCCAAGAATATTTCCTCGCTTTCGCTCACAGCACATGCCACAAGTGAGTTACTTTATGTAAGAACAGCAATAATCCGTAACACTTCTAATCTTTAAATCAAAAGATGCATTTGCAGGAACTTCAAAAGTCTCTGGTGTATTTAAAGTTTTCCATTCTTCATTTGGAAGTTTAATATCCAAATTACCGCTCATAATTTCCATAATTTCTGCTTCATTTGTTCCAAAAGTGTAATCACCTGGAAGCATAATTCCTAATGTTTTTACAGAACCATCTGCAAACTCAACACTACGACTTGTAACCTTTCCATCATAATAAATATTCGCTTTTTTCACTACACTTACATTTTTAAAACTTGACATTTCTTACCTTTTTTTGGGGTATTATACTATTTTTATTGAAAAAAGTGATGCTGTTCCATGCCCAATACCTTCACTGCTGAGTGTAACATCTCCACCTAAAATATGCGCCATCTTTTTACTCAATGAAAGTCCCAATCCTGTTCCTTTGTGCTGTTTTTGCATTACATTTTCAACCTGAGTAAAGTCATTAAAAAGTTGCTTCATATCCTCTTTAGAAATACCGATACCGCTATCTTTTACACTCACAAAAATCGTGTTAGCGTTATTATACAGCTTCAATTCCACATGCCCCTCTTGCGTAAATTTAATAGCATTTGAAAGAAGATTTATAACAATTTGTTTGAACATTTTAGGATCGGTTTTATAATACTTATTTTCAAAGTTTTCAATAATCAAATCAAAATCTAACTTTTTATCTTTCGCCAACGGTTGTAACATAGAATGAGAACTCTGAACCAATTCTAAAATATTTACATCTTCAATATGTGCTTCCATTTTTCCAGCTTCAATTTTTGCAATATCTAAAATTTCATTTATCATACCAAGTAAATAGTGTGCTGATGACTCTATATTTCCCATAGTATCTAGCTGGTCTTCATTAAGCTCTTCATAGGCTATCATATACTGTGTGAAACCAATAATTGCGTTTAATGGTGTTCTTAATTCATGTGACATATTGGATATAAATGCAGACTTAGCGTGTGAAGCGGACATTGTTCGCTCGATAAGTCTAATTCTATCAAGTTGCAAAGTAATCATCGAAGCAATTGAGTTATAAAAATCTTTTTCATTTTTATCCTCAAAACTATCAAGTCCTAATTCTATAGAGCCAAAGTAAACTTTTTCATTTTTTTCAAAATCACTAACGAAAAGGTCAATACACTCCATTCGCACATGCCAAGACTTCTCTTTATTAAATTGTAAATCACTCTTATTCGTAAGTATTTTTATCTGCTCTATGGAGACATCCATACACTCATCTTCGTTTTTTGTTTGGATAATCGTATTGAAAACCTCAATGAGTTGAATAAATCTTTTCAATCTCAACTTATTTTCTTCCTCAAGTTTTGCAAGGGCGAAAGAGGTAGTTTTAAGCATTTCATTAAAAGAGTGCGTAAGTATTGCTATCTCATCTTTAGAATCCACATGCAACTCAACAGAGTAATTGTGTGTGCTTGTTATCTCGTTTGTTATAGCTGTTAGCTCTTCTATGGGTTTGACGATGCCCTTAGAATATTTAAAAGAAACATATATAATGAGAACAAAAATAACAACAGATATATAGAGCATAAAACGAATAAAATCATATAAAAAAGCCAATGCAACACTTTTATCCACTGCATAAACAATGTACCAATCACTCATAATTGAAGATAACTTTTTATATACAATAACATGATCATCATTGATAACACTATTCTCATCTTGATAAAAATTAAGATTTAAAGGTAAGTTTTCACCTATTGTGAAGCTATTTTTTGAATTTATTATATAAGAATGCATACTATCTTTATGTGTAAGATATATGTCTAAATTATCTAATTCATACTCTAAAACTAAAAAGCCAAGTCTCTTACTTTCATCAAAAGAGGCATATACACTCGAATAAATATATAACTTTTTCCCCTCAATATACTCTCCTTGTGTATTTGTAAATTTTGTTATATCAAACTTATTTACTGTAGCACTGATACTTGAAGAAGCAATTATATTAGCTTCCATATTTACGGCCATGAGTGTTACTTTTAGGTTAAAATCATTTGATTTTTGTATTAAAAGTCTCGAAATTCTTTTATCAATATCTTCTGCTAAAAAGTCGTCCATTAAATCAAGTGAACTTAAAAAATTTACCTCTTTTGTGAGTGAAGCTAAATGGTTATTGAGCAATTTCATTACAGCCTGAGTTCTATCAAACTGTTCAATGACAATCTTGCTAACAATTTTGGTTTCACTCAAAAAAAGTGTATAAATCAAAAGTGTAAGAAATGGTAAAAAACCAATTGCTATGAATGTTACAAGAAGCTTATTTCGTAAAGATTTTTGAAAATAATCAAACATCGTTTAATCTTTTTCTTATATCTAAAACTTCATCTATGTTATCCATAAACAAGGAAACCACTTTAGGATGAAAATGTGTACCAGAGTCGTTATTTATTATCTCAAGTGCTTTTTCAAGTGTAAAAGCTTTTTTATAAGGTCGCTCACTCAAAAGTGCATCAAAAACATCCACAACAGCTACTATCGCCCCACTCAGTGGTATTCCATCTCCACTTAGACCTTTTGGATACCCTTGACCATTATATTTTTCATGGTGAGAGTGTGCAATCTCTGCTGCTAATTTTAGAAGTGGTGTCTCTTTTTGAGAAAGTATAGAATGTCCTATGGCAGAGTGAGTTTTCATAATTGTAAACTCATCATCGTCGAGTTTTCCTGGTTTTAAAAGTACTCTATCTTCTATACCAACTTTACCAATATCGTGCATGGGAGCAGCAAGACGAATAAGCTCAATATCTTCTTCATTCCAACCAAACTTTTCAGCCATTAAAGCTGCCATTTCTCCAACTCGCAGAGTATGAACCGATGTTTCATTATCTCGATATTCAGCTGTTTTACTTAAGATAGAAATAATATCTTTTTCACTTTTTTGAACTTCATCAAGTGCATTTTGTAACTCTTTCGTTTTCTCTTTCACTTGAAATTCTAAAAGTGTTTTATGATCTTTAAGCATATTTTGATAAATACCTATTTTTATTGCATTTTTTACTCGAAGTCTAAACTCAGTTATGTCAAAAGGTTTTGTCAGATACTCATCTGCACCTAGTTCTAAACCCTTTGTAATAGCCTCTTTATCTGAGAGTGCGGAAATAATTATAAGAGGAATAGTGGAGAGTTCATCATCTTCTTTTATAATTTTAGTAGCTTCATACCCATCCATAACAGGCATCATCAAATCCATTAAAATCAAATCTATTTTGGTAGTGTTTAAAATTTCTATCGCTTCTTTACCATTTTGAGCTTCTATGACACTAAAACCCTCTTTCATTAATATTTTAGATGCCACTTTTCTATTCATTAATTCATCATCACATAAAAGTACCGTTGCCATTAATCTCTCCATTTATGTAAAACTTTTATGCTATCATCAACGCTATTTGCATTAATATACCCAATCGCACCATCCACTTTTTTCACAAAAGCGATTACACTCTCCTGTGATTTCATGCTTATAGGCGGTCTATGTCCAAGATAGTGTTCTTTTGTCCAATAAGATTTAAGTTTTTCAAAATCCATATTGAGTATCTTTTCTTCAAACGATAATCGCAAAGGGTCTCCAGCTTCCAAATTTAATGGAACGAGCGTTATATCATCTTTAAGTGTTAGTTTTTTCATAAAGATTGCTTTTATTTCGCTCTCTGAAAACTCTTTCATATTTTTGTTAGATATAACAACATACTCATTTGCAAAAGACAAAAGTGGTAAAAGTATAAGCATTGTTGAGGCTATAGAAATTTTTTTCATTAAAACATTACCGACAGTGAGAATAGAAATTGATTCTCTATGTGAAATGAATGAAACTGGTATTCAGATTTAATCGCCACAGGATATATTGGTCTATAAGTGTAAGCAACTATCCCTATATCATCTTTTTTGTTATTAAGTTTGTCATCATAGGATTCAAATCTTAAGATTCCCACATGCTGTTCGGTAAAACGATAGAGAGATTGAAGATACCCTGCATAATTTGTAGTAAATTCACCTTTTGATTTTTGAGTACCAACTTCACCTAAGAGTTGAAATCTATCCAAATCATATTTACCAGAGAGAAGAAAATAGTATAGATTATCAGGAGTACTGAGCAAACTGTCAAGTCTATCAAAATAACCTGCATTTGCTTTTATCGAATAGTTGCTTCTTTCATACAAAATACCAAAACCATAATGTTTATTAATTTTATAATTGTTATAGTTGTTATCTATATCTTGGTTGTTTTGAGCCATTAAATCTATTTTTAATTCGCCTTCATCATAAGAAGAATAAGTAGCACCAACTCCCGTTGTAAACCTTGGAAAAAGAATTTCCGAAGTTATCGGATTTGATGTTGTATCTCTCAAAACATTTACAGGCAGAAGATTCCAAAAGCCGATAGGATTGTTATACTTACCCACTCTAAACATATAATCTTCATTATAATTGTAGTCTAGGTAAATTCGCTCTGCGTGTAATTTATTGTTTTTCACAATATCAACCGTATCCCCTCTATAAGTTTGAGTATAAAATTCTTTATACTCAAATTCAGCCATATAAGAGAGTTTTTCATAATTGCCATAGCCGATAACAGCTATGTCATCGAGTCTATATCTATTTTCATTATTCATATTACTATAATCTGCTGAGATATAACCACCAACATACAATGGCAGAGATGCTACCTGCTTCCCTTTACCTAGCTGATACTCTTCTTCTGCAT
>JAPLGP010000018.1 GCA_026390075.1 Campylobacterales bacterium | reverse complement strand
ATTAGAAGTGCATTATACTCTAATTTTTAAATAAAAATCAAGAAGATTGTTTAGTCCACAGATAATCTAAGTTGTCAGTCCTTGAGCGTTCATCCCTTGTGTCCAAGTAATGAGTATTTTTGACGACCTTTTAAATGGCATTTTATAAAGTTACAACCATTGTAACAAATTAAAATTTGTTTTCTTAAATTTTTATTTAGAAATGTTATTAAGTGATTATTTTATGTGTTGGATTTACACATGAGGAGGTTTTAGATTGCTTCGTCGTTCCTCCTCGCAATGACAAAAGTTGTTTTTCTTGTGTTGGCATGTGGAAAGTTTTTATAAAATTGTAATCTTTAGTGAGCGAAAACTTCAGGGTGCGTTGCAGCTATTCCAAGTAATACTCGAGCAGGTCCTTCAGGTTTGCGGCGTGATTGCTCCCAGTTTCGTAGGGTATTTACGCTAATATTGAGAAGCCCTGCAAATTCATCCTGTGTTAATTGCATCTGTGTTCTTATTGCCTTCGCATCAGGGTCATCCATAATAAACGACCTAGAAGGCTGTTTTGTGTGTTGTAGTATCTCTCGTGCTTCACTTACGCTCTGTAGTAAATCATCGAACATTGCATTTTCCATTATAAATCTCCTAAGAAAGTTTTTTTTAGTATTTCAATTTGTTTTTGGGTCAAATCGGATGTTTTACTTTTTTCATAGACATATATCATGAGAATCAAATTTTCATCTTCATGATAGTAGTAGATATTCCGAATTCCTCCACTTTTGCCACTGTTTTTAACATGCCAACGAATTTTTCTCAATCCGCCTGACCCTTTAATCACAACTCCACTTTTTGGGTGTTCCACCAAAAAATATTGAAGTTCTTTATACTCTTCATCTGAGAGTATCCGTGTAATTTCGCGAGTAAAAAATGTTGTTTCAGCTATTTCCATTTGTTAATATTAGCAGAATAGTTTAAGTAAGTCAATGGCTTAGTTTTGAAATGATATTTTATGAAAAGTTATTGGATATTTAGATTTATTGGTCGTTCCTTCTCGCGATGACAAAAGTTGTTTTTCTTGTGTCGGCATGTGGAAAGTTTTTATAAAATTGTAATCTTTAGTGTTGAAATTTTTTTGATTTTTTTGAAATCATTTTGGTTGTATGTGATGAGTTCAGAACACTGTTTCTCAGCAATGGCGGTGTGGAGACAGTCGTTGATGTGACGAAAGCCAATCTGCGAAGCGAGATTATATCCTCTCTCAAAGATTTCTGTATCGATTGAAAGAGTGGCAAATTGCTTAAAAACAGAGTAGTTTTTTTCAATAGTTTCTGATGGAACAGATAATTTTGCCATAACAAACAGCCACTCTTGTAAACTCAGCATCGAAAGTGAAAATTTGGAATTTTGAACTGCTCCAATAATCATTTTTTTTGCCCTAGCATGTTTTACATCATCCTGAGTAACAACAAAATGTACCAACACATCAGTATCAAAATAAATCATAAATTCACATCATCAGCTAGGGACGCAATATCGATTTTTGGAGATATATGAAACGAGTGTGCATCATTAAATGCCGCGAGGGCAATGATTTCATCAATATTTCGGTTGATAGGAATTTCTTTTGAATTCATCGGTAAAATAATGATTTCCAGAGGAAGACCGCGAAGTTGTTTAGGAAGATTATATTCTACGGCAAAATTTGAATTTTTACCGATAATCATTTTATGAGCATACATTTTAATTCCTTTGCGTCGTTGCTAAATGGCAATAATTGCTATTATAACGCACTTTATAGTAACTCTCTTGATGCGGCGATGTTTTTGCATGTTTTGACGACCTTTTAAATGGCGTTTTATAAAGTTACAACCATTGTAACAAATTAAAATTTGTTTTCTTAAATTTTTATTTAGAAATGTTATTAAGTGATTATTTTATGTGTGGGATTTACACATGAAGGGGCGGGGTATGTGAAATTTATTGGCATGTGGAAAATGAGGAGAAACGAAAAAGCATAAACGATTTTTAGAAAGAGCTATTGCATAATTCTGGTTAAAACACAACACTCTCAAGAATTCCCAAAACCTTAGCTAAAACATCATCACTTACTTTTGCAACAAACTTAACTTTTCTGGCATTAAAGTCTATAGATTTCACCTGTTCAGTCATAATAAAGCCTGTTAAATTTTCACTATTTACCAAAACATGAAATGGGAAATTTTTATCTGTATTTGTTATCGGGCAAGCAATAGCCAAACCTACATGCTTGTTAAAAACTTGATTTGAAATTATAAGTGCTGGTCTTCTTCCCTGTTGTTCATGTCCTGCTGAGGGATCAAAAGTGAGTATAACCAAGTCTCCTTTTTGAGGGATATACTCAAACTCTACCACTCTTCCAGCCCAACGGATGAGTTGAATTCTTCATTTGCTTTATAGTCCTTTGGGATTTTTGCAACAAGTTTATTAATATCGTATTTGATTCTTTCTTTTTTTATAGGTTCAATTATCACCCTGTCATTTTCTATAAAAATATTCACCCTGTCCCCCACAGACAAATGCAGAGTTTGCATAACATTTTTTGGAAATCTAAGCCCCTGAGAATTTCCCCATTTTGAAATAAGAGCAGTCATCTTAAACTCCTTTTTGTATATCCGAAGTATATCATACCTAGTTTAATTATGGATAATAAAATGAAAAGCGAAAAAAGCTGATGTGTAAACCAAAAATTAGAAAATAGTTTCTTCAGTAATATTTTTCGAATATTTTTTGTGGTACTATAAGAGTAATTTTTACTTTAAGGTATATGTTTGCAAAAGAGACCCGCTCGTAGTATGTTGAGATTATTTATTTTACTTTTTGGCATTGTTACGGTTCTTGGTGCAGAATCTGCGGCTATTCCTACCATGAATTTTGCTCTCTCTGCTCCAGATACACCTAAACAACTTGTCAGTTCTTTAAATGTATTGGTCGTTTTAACTCTGCTCTTTTTAGCACCAAGTATGGTGCTTGTTATGACTACATTTACCCGTTTTGTTATTGTTTTTGGATTTTTAAGACAGGCGCTTGGAACACAACAAGTACCACCTACACAACTTCTTGTCATGTTAGCTATGGTTTTAACTTTTTATGTCATGGAACCCATTGGTACGCAGTCCTATGAGAGCGGGATTAAGCCCTATATGGAGCAGAAAATCGGTTATGAAGAAGCCTTTGATAAATCTGCACTCCCTTTTAAAAACTTTATGATTAGAAATACAAGAGAAAAAGATTTAGCTCTTTTTTTCAGGATAAGAAAAATGGAAAACCCAAAAAGCATTGCTGCTGTTCCTTTGTCTATTATTATTCCTGCTTTTGTCATAAGTGAGATGAAAACATCTTTTGAGATAGGTTTCTTAATCTTCTTACCATTTTTGGTTATCGATATGGTTGTCGCATCTATCCTTATGTCTATGGGTATGATGATGTTACCGCCAGTTATGATCTCTTTGCCCTTTAAGATACTTGTTTTTGTGCTTATAGATGGGTGGAGTTTGCTCATAGGTAATTTAATAGCTTCGATAAAATAGGAAATAAAGAGTGGAATGTAAATATTTTGGTGTGTGTGGTTCTTGTAGGGTTTATGAAAATGGCTACGAAGCACAGTTGAGTGATAAAGTCGAATTGAATCGCGAGCGATTTTCATCTTTTTATAGTGGTGAAATTTCAGTTATAGAGTCTTTGCAAGAGCATTATCGTTTTCGTAGTGAGTTTAAAATATGGCATGTGGAAGATAACGAAATGCACTATGCGATGAACAATATTGAAAAAAATGGTGTTGTTTTTGTAGAGGAGTGTCCGCAAGTAAGCGAGTTTATCTCAAACCTTATGCCAAAACTCTTAGCTGCGATAAGTGCGCATAAAATAGGTTTTAAACTTTTTGCAGTGGATTTTTTAAGTTCAAGTAGCGGTGAGATAGTTGTTTCTCTTATTTATCATAGAAAACTGGGTGATGATTGGCATGTGGAAGTCTCTGAAATTTCAAGAGAGCTTGGAATTTATATTATTGGACGAAGTCGGGGACAAAAAGTAGTTATTGGACAAGATTCAGTTTTAGAAACTCTAAATGTAAATGATGCAACATATAAATTTAATCATATCGAAAATAGTTTTACGCAGCCAAATCCAAGAGTAAATGAGCAGATGATTGCATGGGCGTTAAAGAATTTCTCTAACATCAGTGGAGATTTGCTTGAACTTTATTGCGGTGCTGGTAATTTTACTATCCCTTTTTCACAAAAATTTAATAAAATTCTTGCGACAGAGGTTTCTAAATCTTCCATAAATGCAGCAAAGGCAAATATGCTTTTAAATAGTGTTACCAATATTGAGTTTGTTCGTATGAGTGTAGAAGAGTTTGTTTTAGCGCTCGATGGAGTGAGAGTTTTTAACAGAATGAAAGATATCGACATCAATTCATACAATATAAAAAGTATATTTGTTGATCCACCTAGAAGCGGAATGGATAATGCTTCATGTGAGTTTGCAGCACGGTATGAACATATACTTTACATATCATGCAATCCAGAGACTTTAGTCAGGGATTTGGATATTTTGAGTAAAACGCATTTTATTACTGATATGGCGTTGTTTGATCAATTTCCATATACGCACCATGTTGAAATGGGTGTAAAATTAATTCAAAAAGGATTGAAATGAAATTTATAACTATAAGTTTGGCTCTTGTGGCTCTTCTAAGTGCGGATGAAATGCTTAGAATAGAATCAATACTAGAAGATATATCAAAATTAAGAACGAGTTACAGTGGTTGTAAAACGGAATTGGATGCCAAAGGTTCTCAAAGCAGTGCATCGAAAATAAAAATACCACAAGATAGTAATTCCACATGCCAAGCACAAGAGAAAGAGTTAAAAGAATATAGTGAATTATTAAAAAAAGAACAGGCTAAAAATAGAATATTAACAAATAAAACAGAGCCAAATTCCAAAACAAGCCCACATGAAAATAATCCTAAATCTGCTCAAATAATTGCAGAATTAGAAAAAATGTTAGAAACTCAAAATAATGTAATAAAAGCTAAAGATAATGAGATAAATGCTTTGAGAAAAGGGCGTGAAGAAAAAGCAAAAACCAAAGATAGTAAAGTAATTAATTTGAAAAATAGTAAAAATGAAACAAAAATTAAAGAAAAATCACTGTCTCAAACAGAAGATGAAAATCCATTTCCAAAGTTAATGATGAAAGAAAGTGCTAAAACGGAGAGTGTTAATGATACCGATGTTCATACAGTCAAAGGCGTTGCATATCGTTTAAGAATTGATAGTCCTATTTACGATGCAAAAGATGGCAATAGAATCTCTGAGTGGTCACAAAATACTTCGTTTACATCCAATCAAAGAAGTAATAATTGGATAAAAATAACTGGACATTTTGTAAATAAAGTTTGGCAAAAATCAAATCAAGACTATTGGGTAGAAGAGTCAAATGTTATAGTAAGTAACGCACGAGATGGAAAATGATATAATCGCAAAAAAATTTAAGTTGAGATTTTATGAAAAAAATTCTAATAATTAGTGATGGTGATGTTGGTTCGCATTTTATTCAGCGAGTGACACAAATACATAGTAGTGAAAATATATACTATGTAGTTGAAATTAAAGCCAAAGAATATGAAGATGTAAATCCAACGAGATTTAAGTTTTATGAGTTTGACCCAACGAGTTTGTATAAGTTGTCAAACTTGCTTAAAATGGAATTTATTCAAGTCATTATTGCAATGGATAATTTGACAGATGTTGAAAACACTATTAAAAATATAAGAACAATAAAAAAACAACTTCGTATTATAGTTCTCAATAATTGGAAATTAGAAAATGAAGACCCCAATGTTGCCCTGATTAATTCAAAAGAACTTTTAGCTTCAAGACTCATAGATTACTTGCCAAATGTACCTGTTATAGCACAAAATGTTGGGCTAGGAGAGGGCGAAATCATGGAAGTTTTAGTTCCCTTTGGGAGTTCATTTGTTTATCGTCACATAGGTGTTATTGAGCAAAAAAATTGGCGCATTGTTGCAATATATAGAAATAGAAAACTGGTTATGCCCTCACGCAGAAGAATGATTCAACCAAACGATACGCTTCTTTTAGTTGGAGAACCAGCGGTTTTAAAGTCAGTATATCGTGCTATCAAAAGAGAGTTAGGGCAGTTTCCAGAACCTTTTGGTTCGAATTTATATCTCTATATAGATATGAATATTGTAAATAACTCTACTATAAAAGAGTTAGTGAGACGCGCTGTTTTTGCACATAAAAAATTTAAGCATCACTTGATTATTAAGGTAGTAAATCCAGGGAATATATCTATACTTCAGCATATTAAATCTTTTAGCGGTGATAATGTAGTTGTTGCCATAGAATATGATGAAAAGAACTTAGAAAAAGAGTTCCATAGTGATATAAAATTGTATCATATAGGCTTAATCATTGTCTCTAAAGAAACTTTTAGTGATTATAAAATGCGAACAATTTTATATGAGTCGCATGTTCCTGTTCTTAAAATATCCGACAAATCTTTCTCGCGTGTGAAAGATGCAGCACTTATTTTATCTGAGAGTCGTGACTTAGAAAAAATTTCTGCAACTATCTTTGATATCTCCGCACAGATGGGTTTTAATATAGACCTTTATAATTATATGGCGGAATATCAAGACGCAAAATCTCAGGTAATAGAACACTACTATAATCTAGCAACAATTTTTTCAAAGTCTATTAAAGTAGTGCAAGAAAATGATAATCCATTAATAACACTTAAACAAAAAGAGAATTTTATACAAATATTACCTTTTACACAGAAACTGACACAAAGACGAATATATTCACTTTTTTCTACAGATAACGAAAAACTGTATCATAAACTTGATGATTATCATCAAATTTTTATACCAGTTCAGTTGTAAGTGTTGCTAATTTAGCGATTTTTTAGGCTTTTTTAAGTATCATATTTCCCTTTTATAAATTAAATTTTTGGATAAATGATGCAAGTAAAAATTTCTTTAAAACAAGTTGTTGATAACTCTTATGACATAACCATAGATTCACTTCCTAATCTTCACTTTAACACAAAAGTAGCCATTGTTACAAACCCAAAAGTAGCTGGTCTTCATTTGGGGTATCTACTTAGTAAAGTATCTGCCAAAGAGCTTTATATCATCACTGTGCCAGACGGCGAAGAGTATAAAAACCAACAAGCAATCGACACAATTTTGGAGTCACTTTTTAATCATCGTTTTAACCGTAAATCTATGCTCATCGCTTTTGGTGGCGGTGTTATAGGCGATATGACAGGCTATGCTGCGAGTATTTACCAAAGAGGAATAGATTTTATTCAAATTCCTACAACACTTCTTTCTCAGGTAGATGCGAGTGTCGGTGGAAAAACTGGTATGAATAACTCTTTTGGAAAAAACTTAGTTGGAGCTTTTCATCAGCCAAAATCTGTTTACATTGATTCTCATTTTTTAATGACTTTGCCTATGCGAGAGTTTGGTGCTGGAGTGGCTGAAGTAGTGAAAATGGCTGTTACTTTCAATCAAGAGTTTTTTGAATATTTAGAGCATGTGGATTTGAGTAATGCAGGTGTGTTACAAGAGATTATCAAGCGGGCTGTGCAAACCAAAGCAGATGTTGTAGCACAAGATGAAAAAGAACATGGTTTAAGAGCAGCATTGAACTACGGACACACTTTTGGGCATGTTATAGAAAATGAAACAGTGTATAAAGAGTTTTTACATGGTGAGGCTGTGGCTATTGGAATGGTGATGGCAAACGAGTTAGCTATAAAAATGAACTTTATGAGTCAAGAGGAAGCTTTAAGAGTGAAAGCACTTTTGGAAAAATATAATCTTCCTACAAAATACACTATAGAGAATGTAGAAACTTTTTATGAAACATTTTTCTTAGATAAAAAAAGTTCGGATGAGAACATCACTTTTATACTTCCAAGAGGTATTGGCGATGTAACAATTACGGATACGATAGAAAAAGAAATAATTATTTCTGTTTTAAATACATTCGGAAAATCTTAATGAAAAAGATACTTCTTTTATTGGTGCTCACTTCTTACCTCTTGTTAGCGCAAGATGTTATAAAAAAGGATACTTCTGCTGATAAAAAAGTAACAGAGAAAGAATCCTCACAACAAGAAGAAGAACAATTACGAAAAAATCAAATTTCGCAATACGCATCCGAACTTAAAAGCCTAGAAAAAGAGATTGATAAAGAAAAGGTTTGGATGAAGAGTTATGCTTCTTATTTAACTTCTTTAGAGGTAAGAGAAAACTTAGAAGAGATTAGAACAAGGATAGAGTACCTCAGAAAAAAGGGAGATACGGTAAGTGAAAAAGATGAACTTGCAGCACTCACTTCAAAAGAGAAAATTTTAGCATCTCAAATAGAAAAATTAAAAGAAAAAGATAGTGCGCCATTTTCAAAGTTACTTACACCTTCAAGTATTGATGTTGTTCCAAGTATAACAAACCCGTTTGATATATTTACAGGTATTTCACTTATCAAAACTTTAAATACGGATTATGATGATTATATTAAAAGGAAAGAGGAACTCACTGAGTTGTTAAAACTCATTCGAAATGAGAATAAAATTTATGAAGAAATTGAACTATTAGATAAAGAAAAAGCTTATAAAACGCAAATAGAGTACAAAAAAAAGCAACTTGAGCGATTTGAAACAGCACTCGATACTATTTCAATTACAGCAGATGTGTATCAAAAAAGATTAGAAATTATAGAAATAAATACAAATAAAGAAGTGCAACAGCAGATTTATAGACTTGCTAAAATCGGCATTGTTATTTTGATTGTTTTTATTATATTTTTCTTACTTAAATTGGTTGTGAAGAAATATATTACAGATAATGAACGCTTTTATATGGCAAATAAAATTATCACTTTTTCAAATGTAACCCTAGTTATTTTGATTTTGTTTTTTAACTACATAGAAAATGTAAGTTACTTAGTCACGATACTTGGATTTGCTTCTGCTGGTATCGCGATTGCCATGAAAGATTTATTTATGAGCATCTTGGGTTGGTTGGTTATGGTTATTGGCGGAAGTATCCATGTTGGAGACAGGATTCGTGTCGATATGGATGGCATAATGTATGTAGGGGATGTTATGGATATATCGCTTCTTCGTATGACACTTCTTGAAGATGTTACCCTTACATCTGTAAAAACAAATAGACGCGCAGGGAGAATTATCTTCGTTCCAAATAACTATGTTTTTACAAAGTTGATAGCCAACTATACGCATAGTTCACTCAAAACTGTTTGGGATGGTGTGAGTATAACTATAACTTTTGAGTCAAATCATAAAAAAGCGATGCACCTTTGCAAAGAGATAGCGAAGAAATATTCTAAAGGTTACACAGATATCACAAGAAAACAACTCAATAAACTCAGAAGTCAGTATAGTCTAAAAAATACAAATGTTGAACCAAGAGTTTTTTCTCTCATAGAAGCAAATGGACTGTTTATCGATGTTTGGTACTTAACAAATGCCTATGCTACGCTTACTTTAAGAAGTGTTATCTCGACTGAAATCATTGATGCGTTTAACAAAGAAGAGGATATCACAATAGCATATCCTACTCAAAAGATTAATATACAAAGCTCAAAACTTAGGTCTATGCCTAGTGAAGAAGAGATGGTTTAAATGAAAAAGGTCTATTTTAAAACTTTTGGGTGTAGAACAAATCTTTATGATTCTCAAGTGATGATGAGCTCACTTCAAGAGTATGAAATCACCGAAAATGAAGCTGAGGCGGATGTTATTGTTATTAACTCTTGCACGGTTACCAATGGAGCAGATTCCCATGTTCGCTCTTACATTGGGCATGTGGAAAAAAGTTCTGAAGCTAAAATATTTTTGACAGGATGTGGCGCACATACAAAAGGCGAAAAACTTCTCAAAGAAAAGAGAGTTCATGGTGTTTTTGGACAGAGTGAAAAGCAAAAAATTGATTTTATGTTATCGCAAGAGAAACCTTTTTATAACCCAGGGGATTTGAATCACATCGATAATGTTATAGTCGATGATTTTGTAGGTAAGAGCAGGGCGTTTATAAAAATCCAAGAGGGATGTAACTTTCGCTGTTCGTACTGCATTATTCCAAGTGTTCGTGGGGATGCTAGAAGTATGAATGAATCAAGGATTTTAGAGCAAATCTCAAAACTCTCGCTGAATGGTTTTGGTGAGTTTGTTTTAACTGGAACAAATGTAGGAAGTTACGGGCAGGGCGAAGGTACTTCCCTTGCAAAACTGATGAAAAAAATAAGTCAAATCCGTGGTGTTCGACGCATTCGGCTTGGAAGTGTTGAGCCTATTCAAATCACGGATGAATTTAAAGAGATTTTGGATGAACCTTGGCTAGAAAAACATCTTCATATCGCACTCCAACACACTTCGCCTACAATGTTAAAACTTATGAATAGAAGAAATGTTTATAAACAAGATAGAGAACTTTTTGAGTTTTTGAGAGAGAAAGGTTTTGCGATAGGAACGGATTTTATCACAGGTCATCCAGGTGAATCTGAAGAAATTTGGAGTGAAGCTATGAAAAATGCAAGAGAGTTGCCTCTTACACATATCCACGCTTTTACCTACTCAAAAAGAGATAACACACCCTCCGCCACAATGAAACCAGAAGTAAATGGAAAAGTTGCCTCACAAAGACTGCATGAGTTAGAAAATTTGATACAAGAAAAAAATATAAAATTTAGAAACGCTTATAAAGGTTCTCTTGATGTACTTTTAGAGAGTGAAAAAGATGGATTATTTCATGGATTTGATCAACATTTCAATAAAGTAGTTGTAGAATCTAAGGAAGATTTAGAAGGAAATTGGATAAATATACAAAACTATGAGGTAAAAGGAGATTGCAACTATGTTAAACTCTAAAACAAATAGAATAGCGCTTTATGTGTCGGCTTTTGTTGTGATAGCCTTGGTTTTGTTTGCAGTTTTAAGAGATAACTCTCAAATGATTACACTCAAAGAAGCAAACAAAATATTAGAAAATAAGGGTGTTCAAAGTATCGTTGTTACAAAAGAATATGCGTATCTAAAAACGACTGGTACTATTTATAAAATTGCAACTTCTCAAGTAAATCCTAAAATGTTTATTGACTACAAAGTAGAAGTCGATACAGGTTTTAATCTTATTGTCTATATTTTATTTGCAATTCTGTTTTTAGGAATTGGAACTTTAAGTCTGAGATGGTTTCAAAAAAATGGTGCTATAAATCAAAGTTTTGGAGGAGTTAGCGAGAGTAAATCATCTTCTTTGTTAGAGTCTAGCACTCCGGTTGAAGCAATAAAAAGTGATGTAACCTTTGAAGACATCGGTGGTATTTCGGATGTAAAAATGGAGCTTGAAGAGATTATAGATTTTATAAAAAATCCAAAACGCTATAAAAGTTTTGGTGCAAGAATGCCTCGTGGTGTCCTTTTGGTGGGTCCTCCAGGGGTTGGAAAAACTATGATAGCAAAAGCTGTTGCACATGAGGCTGGAGTTCCTTTTTACTATCAAAGTGGTGCTTCTTTTGTTCAGATTTATGTGGGAATGGGTGCTAAAAGAGTGCATGAGCTTTTTATGGCTGCTAAAAACAATTCACCTTCTATTATTTTTATAGATGAGATAGATGCTGTTGGAAAAAAACGCGATGGACAAAGAAATGATGAAAGAGAAGCAACACTCAATCAACTTTTAACTGAGATGGATGGTTTTGAAGGTTCGAGTGGTGTAATTGTTATCGCAGCAACAAATAAAATTGA
The DNA here is from genome assembly GCA_026390075.1 of Campylobacterales bacterium. Taxonomy (GTDB): domain Bacteria; phylum Campylobacterota; class Campylobacteria; order Campylobacterales; family Sulfurimonadaceae; genus Sulfurimonas. The sequence goes on along the minus strand of JAPLGP010000018.1, from coordinate 135,756 downwards.
AGTACTTGATGGAGCACTTCTTCGCGCTGGAAGATTTGATAGACGCGTTTTTGTGGAACTTCCTACAAAAAGAGAAAGAGAGTCTATTCTTTTAAAATATCTACTCAAAGTTCCACATAAATTGGATGTTGCAGCTGTTGCAAATATGACAATTGGCTTTAATGGGGCATCTTTAGCGGCACTTGTAAATGAAGCGGCACTTCTTTCGCTGAGACTGGGTGATTTTCAAGTAACTATAGAGCATTTTCATCAAGTCAAAGATAAGGTCATGTTTGGCAAGAAAAAACTTCAAATACTGAGTGATGAACAAAAGCAGTACCGTGTAACTTACCAAGCTGGAAAGGTTATTTGTGCCACATTTTTTGATCTTCCTTTTGAAAAACTTATGCTCTCAAACGAAAAACTTACTCCCTCTTCGGATGCACCGCTCATAAAACATGAAATAGAATCGATGATAAAAATGCACATAGCAGGAATCGTGGCATGTGGAATTAAATACAATGAACATGCGAATAACGCTAAAAGTGATTTAGATGATGCCAAAGAGCTTGTAAAAAGTATGTTGCATGAGTATGGAATGGGAAGTTCTCTTATCGCAACGGAGCATGAGGAAGAGGCACTGATGAAAGAACTCTATGGTGAAACAAAAACACTTTTAACATCCATGTCATCGATAATGAAAAAAGTTGAAATTGTGTTAAATGAAAAAGAGAGTATTACAAAGGGTGAGGTTAAGAAGTTTATAGATGAAATTTTTTAGTGGTTTTTCTCTCCTAGGTGAGTCTTATTTATTTGATGCGTATATAAACAATTCTGAGTACTCGGCATGTGGGTTTAGTTATGGAGCTATTAAAGCTTTTCATTATGTCGAGGAACAGTTGGCATGTGGAAATAGAATCGACACTTTGCAACTTTTCTCTCCAGCCTATTTTCAGAGTAAATCAAAAGAGTTTAAACGCCTGCAACTTATGGCATATAAAAAAAATCAGAGCGGTTATTTAAAAGAGTTTATGAACGCTTGTTTTATTCCACATGCCAAGAAAAAAATTAAACATGATGCGACTACTTTTGAAGAACTAGAAGAGCTTTTAAACTATAGTTGGAACATAGCTGAGTTACAAGCACTCGCAGATAAGGGTGTGAAAATAGAAGTTTACCTTGGTGGCGAGGATAAAATCATAGATGTCCAAAGAGCAAGATGGCTCTTTTTAAATGTAGCAACAGTCACTTATATCAAAAATGCGAACCATTTTTTACAAACAAATTAGAAGGATGAAAAAAGTATGGCAGAGATTAAAATAGGCGTTATAACAGCAAGTGACAGAGCAAGTAAAGGGATTTATGAAGATATTTCAGGCGTTGCGATTCAAGATACTATGAAAGAGTATTTAAAAAGTGATTTTGAGATAGTGTATAGATGTATTCCTGATGAACAAGATATTTTAGAAAAAACGATGATAGAACTTTGTGATGATGCAGGGTGTTGTTTAGTAGTGACCACTGGCGGAACAGGTCCAGCACTTCGAGATGTCACTCCAGAAGCCACTGAAAATGTATGCCAAAAAATGATGCCTGGATTTGGTGAGTTGATGCGTCAAGTAAGTTTGCAGTATGTTCCAACGGCAATTCTATCTCGTCAAAGTGCAGGGATAAGAGGTAAAAGTTTAATTATCAATTTACCTGGAAAACCAAAATCTATCCGTGAGTGTTTAGATGCGGTTTTTTCAGCAGTTCCTTATTGCATAGATTTGCTAGAAGGTCCTTATATAGAAACAAATGAAGATGTTATAAAAGCTTTTAGACCAAAAGCGAAATAATCAATGCTTCGTTCTAAATTAGCTCATTTTAAAAAATGGTTTCGATGTGTCAGAGATGTAACATCTTATGAAAACCTAGAAAAATTGCGTCATAAACTAAAAATAGAAAATATAAAAGTGAAAGATTTAGCCAAAGAAGCAGAGCAGTTTTCATTAGCACTTGATCAGAGTAGTATTTTATCTAAGACAGATACGAGAGGTGTTATTACCTATGTAAATCAAAAATTTTGTGATGTAAGTGGTTATACAAAAGAGGAACTTATCGGAAATAGTCATAGTATTGTAAGGCATCCTGATATGCCATCTTCTGTATTTGAGTCCATGTGGAATACACTCCATTCAAAACAAATTTTTAAAATTATTATTCAAAATTTAGATAAAAATCATAATAGTTATTTTGTGGATTCAACAATTATTCCAATTTTAAATTCAGAAAATGAAATCGTAGAATATATTGCTGTTCGATATGATGTAACGGATTTAGTAAAAGCTAAAAATGAAGCGCTTCAAGCTCAAAAAGCAAAAGATGATTTTTTGGCAATCATGAGCCATGAGCTTCGAACACCACTCAATTCTATTATTGGTTTTACTGAGTTGGCGCATAAAAAAATAGAAGACGAGAGTGTAAATAAATTATTAGACATATCTTTAGAAAATTCTCATGCTCTTTTGCATTTGATTAATGATATTTTAGATATTTCAAAAATGAAGAGTGGCAAATTTTCTATTACAAATCATCCATTTAATCCTGGGAAAAATTTAAAAATGCTTTTACATACTTTTGAAGAGTTATGTAAAAATAAAGGTATTGTTACTAAATATAAGATTGATAAAACACTCGATATCATGCTAGATGGAGATTGGCAACGCATTTCTCAAATCATCACAAATTTAACTTCTAATGCAATCAAATTTACTCCAAGTCATAAATCCATTAAAATAGTTTCAAGTTATGAAAACAATATATTTTTATTTAGTGTTGTAGATACGGGAATAGGTATAAGTGAAGAGGCACAAAAATATATTTTTAAACCTTTTGAACAAGCGGATTCAACTATTACAAGAGAATATGGCGGTACTGGTCTTGGTTTGAGCATATCACTCGAACTGGCTAAAATGATGAATGGTACTCTTGAGCTAGAGAGTAATGAGGGCAAAGGTACTTCGTTTACTTTAAAAATACCATTGGACAGCGTATAACTTTCATAATCCAAAACACGCTCACTAAGGTGCAGAATTGTTCGCTTAGTTTTGGGTTATGAAAGAAGTCTAGTCTATAAAGTGAGTCTAATCCCCACAGGGCAGTGGTCTGAACCTTCGATATGTTCAAGTATAAAAGCATCTTCAAGACTCTCGGCTAAATCTTCACTTATAAAAAAATAATCAATTCTCCAGCCGACATTGTTTGCTCTGGCGTTTGAGCGATAACTCCACCAACTGTAACAATCCACTTTGTCACCATGAACATAACGAAAAGTATCAATATATCCACATGCCAAGAGTTTGTCTATCCATTCTCGCTCAGTTGGTAAAAAGCCAGATGTTTTGGAGTTTGCTTTTGGATTTTTAAGGTCTATCTCTTTGTGTGCTGTGTTTACATCTCCGCAGATGATTATAGATTTTCCATTTTCTCTTAGTTCTTCGCAATATGTCAAAAAGTCATCGTAGAACTTCATTTTGTGAGCGAGTCTCTCTTCATCTTTTTGCCCATTTGGAAAGTAAACATTCAAAAGAACGATATCTCCATAGTGTGTTTCTACGATTCTTCCCTCATCTGTTGTGTCAATGTGTTGGCATGTGGAATTGTAATCACTTTGTAAAACGCTCCAAGTCATCGTTCCGCTGTAGCCTTTTTTTGTGGCAGAGTTTACTAAAATATCTTGATACTTTTTATTAAACATCACTTCAGGTATTTGGCTCTCAAGTGCTTTTATCTCTTGAAGACATAAGATATCTGTCTCTCGTTCATCAATCCATTTGAGAGCTTCTTTGTTTGCAACAGCACGAATTCCATTAACATTCCATGAGATTATTTCTATTGAGTTTGACATTTTTGTTCCGTTATATGAGTTGGGTTTTATTTGAGAGAATTTTCAGCAAAAATACTGAAAAAAAGAGGTTTAAAATGCAAAACCTAGATTGCTTCGTCATTCTTCCTCGCAATGACAGTTATTCTTCCTCGCAATGACAGTCATTGCGAGCGAAGCGAAGCAATCTAAAAAGAGGATTATGCAAGAAATCTATTAGATAAAGTCCACTTTTGTTAAGTGATGTTTTAAACCTAACTGCTCATGTGTACATCCAAGAGCAAGTCCTAACATCTGTTGCATGTGAAGTACTGGAAGTTTTACTTCTCGACCGATTGCCACAGAAGCGTGATGCGTTTGCGTGTCTAGTTTAAGGTGACAAAGAGGGCAGGGTGTTACCATCCAGTCAGCATTACCATCCATAGCTCCTGCAATTGCGTTCCCTGTTAAGATAGATGCAGTACGAGGTGCTTGAAGTTCCACATGGAAGCCACAGCATTTATTTTTCTCTTTATAATCAACACTTACACCGCCACAAGCGATGATTAAATCATCAAGAGAAGTAGGGTTGTAAGGATTTTCCGCTTTTTTATGAGACTCATTTTGAAGCTCAGAAGGGCGGATGTTATGACAACCATAAAATGGTGCAATGTTAAACTGGCTCAGTGGTGTTACAACCATCTCTTTAATTTTATCAAGACCAATATCATCAATAATCGCATACAAAAAGTGAATTATGTTTGAAGTACCTTTGTACTCAAGTCCAATCTCTTTCAGCTTTTCATTTACTTTTTCTTTTAGTTCATGATTATTATCTAGTCTATGTTTTGTCATTGCAGTATTTAATTGACAAGTGTTACAAATAGTAACCATAGTTAATCCATGTTTTTCAGCATAAGCAATATTTCTAGCATTTAAAACTAAAGATAAAAAGTCATCATAATCTTGTAAATGTGAAGCACCACAACATGATGCTTCTACTAGTTCAACAAGTTCGATTCCAAGTTTTTCTGCAACAGCGAAAGTTGACATATATTGCTCAGGCGTACTTTGTTTTGCTGTACAACCTGTAAAAAGTGCGTATTTTAATTTTTTCATCTGCTATACTCCTAAAACTTTGCTGTTGATGACGATTTTACGAGTTTTTTGATTTCATCAAGGTTCTTCGATTTTGTTAGCGCCCAAGGCGGAACAATTTTACCTTTTACAAACATTCTAAGCGCTACTGGTACATGTTTAACGATTCCAAGACCCTCAGAATAGAGAACAAGTCCACCCTCATCAAGGATACCATTTCTTGCAATTGAGTGTTTAAACCCTACTGCGTGACGCGTAGCAACATTGCTTGTTGCAATTCCTTCTTTAAAGAGCATTTGGTGAAGTTTCGTGATTTTATCGATTGGATTTACATCTTTTGGACAAACCTCTGCACATTCGTAACATTTAACACAGTCCCATAAACCTTGTTTTTCTTCATGGAGATTGAGTAATCTTTTATCAAGGGCATCATCACGAACATCTGCCTCAAAACGGTACGCTTTAGCAAACGCAGCAGGACCAAAGAAATCTTCATTTATCTCTACAACTGGACAAGCGTAGTGACATGCACCACACTGAATACACAAGTCAGCTTCGAGTAGTCTCTCAGCTTCTTCAGGAGTTACAAGGTGCTCATGTTCTGGATGTTCTTGAACATCTGAAATGAGATATGGGTGGATAGCATCGTGCTTTTCCCAGAAATCGCCTTTATCGATAATTAAATCTTTTACAGCTCTTTTAATACTTAATGGTTCAAGCGTGAGTTCATTGCCAAAAAGTTCTATCATGTCGTTCATTCTTTCTTTACAAGCAAGAGTTGAGCGACCGTTTACTTTAATTGCACATGCCCCACAAATACCGTGACGGCAACTTCTTCTATAAGAAAAACTACCATCGTGATCCCACTTGATTCTGTTTAAAACATCAAGAACAACCTCTTCAGAGGTGATGTCCATATTATAATCTTCATAGTATGGAAGATAGTCTTCATCCGCGTTAAAACGAAATACCTTAAAGTTTACTTTTTGTGTAGTGATTTTATGTGTACTCATAAGTTCCCCTTAGTAATTTCTAGCTTTTAGCTCATGTTTGCCAAGAACGACATCCATGTAATCAAGTGAAATATCACCATTTTCATCCATATACGCCATCGTATGTTTTAAGAAATTTTCATCATCTCTTTGGTCAAAATCTTCTCTAAAGTGTGCACCACGACTTTCATTTCTTGCAACCGCACTCTCAACGATGAAAAGTGAGTAGTCAAGCATATGACCAAACTCTATAGCTTCTTGGAGTTCAGTGTTAAACACTTTTGATTTATCTTTGATACGAATATTTTTATAGCGTTCACGAATAGATTTTACATTTTCTATTTGCGTTGCAAGAGTCTCTTTTGTTCTAAATGCACCTGCATTTGCAGTCATTCCTTGTTGGAGTTCTTCACGAAGAGCAGTTACTGTTTCATCGCCATTGTTTGAGAGTACCCAGTTGATTTCAGCTAAAGCAGTTTGTGCATCCTCTTGTGTTGCAGGACGAAGTTCGATACCATCAATCTCTGAAACCATTGTTTTACCAACAAAACGACCAAAAAGTAAAGCTTCCAAAACAGAGTTTGCACCAAGACGATTTGCACCGTGTACAGAAACACAAGAACACTCTCCAGCCGCATAAAAACCTTCAACTATTTCTGTATTGTTTTTACGAACATGTCCTGGAACATCCACAGGAATTCCACCCATAGAGTAGTGTGCTGTTGCAGAGATTAAAATTGGTTCTTTAATCATGTCAAGACCTAAGAAAGTGATAGCTAAATCACGAAGCTCAGGAAGTCTTTCCATAATCAAATCTTTTCCAAGGTGTGTTACATCTATAAACACTGCATCTTTTCTTGGACCAACACCACGACCTTCTCTGATTTCATTGATAATCGCACGGCTAACAACATCACGAGAAGCTAGTTCCATAGCATTTGGAGCGTATTTCTCCATAAATCTTTCACCTAAAGAGTTAAAAAGTCTTCCACCTTCACCACGCGCAGCTTCTGAGATTAAAACTCCGTTTCCTGATAATCCAGATGGGTGAAACTGAACAAATTCCATATCTTCTAAAGGAAGACCATGTCTTGCTACGATTGATAAACCATCCCCTGTGTTGGCATGTGCATTTGAGTTAATCTTAAATGCTCTTGCATATCCACCTGTTGCGAACATTACAGATTTTGCGTTGAAAATAACTGTTTGCTGATCACGGATATTAAAGGCTACAATACCTGAAACTTTTCCATCTTTGTAGATTAAATCCGCTGCGTACCACTCATCCCAAAACTTAACACCTGAACGATGTGCTTGTTCATAGATAGTTTGAAGAAGTGTTAAACCTGTTCTATCTTTTGCATAACATGCACGAGGAGAAGATTGTCCACCAAAAGGGCGTTGAGCAATTTTACCATCTGGAGTTCTGCTAAATGCTGCACCCATTCTCTCAGCCCAACGAATTGTTTCTGGAGCTTTTTGGCACATAAACGCAACAGCATCTTGGTCTGCCAAATAATCAGAACCTTTTACTGTGTCAAACTCATGTAATTCTACACTGTCAGCATCACTAAATGCCGCATTAACACCGCCCTGAGCTGCACCTGAGTGACTTCTAAGAGGGTGTAACTTTGTAATAACGGCAACTTTTTTTCCTGCATTTTGCAACTCTCTTGCCGCTGCACAGCCCGCTAGACCTGCACCAACAACAATCGCATCATAGGTATAAATAGGAATACTCATTAACTTTCCTTCGTATTAAAAACTAAAATAAAGTTGATTATATCGTGAGTACTCTTATACGAGTTTAAATATTAGCTTTGTTTATATGAACTTTTAGTTTGTTACTATTTGAGACACTTACAACTAACTAACTTTAAATTATTTTTACTGAGTTTATTCCACACGGTTTCGACCTCGTTCTTTAGCAAGATAAAGTTTTTCATCCACTTGAGTAAGATATTTGTCAATACTATCTTGATTAATTGGTATTGTATTGTCAATTATTACAGAGATTGTTCCAATGCTGACTGTATATTTAATTGAAATATTCTCTATAACAACTTCACTTAAAGCTGTTGCATCACATACTTTTTGCGCAAGCATAATGGATTCTTCTTTGTTTGTCATGGGAAGTAAAACAATAAATTCCTCGCCACCGAAACGAAAAATATAATCTGATTTTCTAAGTGTTTGTTCTAATACATTTGAAAAATGTTTTAGAACAACATCTCCTATTGCATGACCATATGTGTCGTTTACTAATTTGAAATAGTCTAAATCACACATCATAAGAGCAAATTCTCTACCTGTTGATTTTGCAATATCAAGCTTATTTAACATGATTTTATTAAACAATCTTCTCGTTAAAAGATGTGTAAGTGGGTCTTTAGCGCTCTCTTCAATTTCATTTAAAAAGGCAATTTCATTTCCAATTTCAAGTGAATAATAGTCAATCCGTTGCATGAGATGAATGAGAGTTGCTGGAAGGAACTCTTTGTTTTTACAATTGTTAATAATATTGGCAGCTAAATCATGTAGATTTAGATGAAGTTTTTCTATTACTTTAAAATGAGATGTAGAGATTAAATACGAAGTTGTTGCACTATGCATCCATTTGCCAAATTCGCAAAGTGTTGGATTAAGCTCTGGATACTTATCATCAAAACTACCTTTTTGGATATATTGGATGAGGCTTATTATCCATTTGATATGGCTCTCGTAATGTATCATAAATTTTTTATCTGGCATTATTGCTATATGAGATAAACGGAGCTCATTTTTAAGGCTAAGTTGCTTTAAAAATCTTTGTAGATATAAATGTGTAATTCTATGTTCATGGTCTGTAAAAAAACAATTTATTTCGTTTATGTATTCAAAATCATGCTTTTCTAAGAGTTTGCCAAGGAGTTTACGGACTACCGTAATAAGTTCACTGTAGAGAAATAAATAAGAAATTTCATGCTCAATTGTAAAATATACGAGCACTTTTGTATTGTTTTCAATTTCTTCTTGTGAAGTAGAAAGAAGAAGATTTAAAAACAGTTTTTTATATTCCACTATCGCATGAGTATAGAGAAGCTCTTTAGAATGATCAACCTGTAAACTCTCGAGACTGATATTAAAATCGTGTACACACTCCCGAATATCGGGAAAATATTTTTGAATAATTTGCATTTGGTTCTCCACATTTAATAAATTTGGTTAGATACAAAAAGATAGATTAAAAAGTATAACCATAAATTTATCATTTGCAAAATATATTAGAGTTCTTGCAAAACTCAGATTGCTTCGTCATTCTTCCTCGCAATGACGGTCATTGCGAACGAAGTGAAGCAATCTAAAAAGAGAGTTTTGCAAGAAGTCTATTTACTTTCAAAGTATTATAGAAGATGCTATAATGTAACATATTTTATATACATAGTCATAAATAAGAAGCTTACTTGAATTTAGAAAATTATTTTATATCACAGTTTGACAATGCGCACATAGGTGACGACGGTGCGTTCATCTTAGGTACTGTTTATTCCAAAGATGCTTTTTTTGAGGATGTGCATTTTAAGAGAGAGTGGATGAGTTATTATCAAGTGGCTTCAAAGGCTATGCTTGTTAATATTTCAGATGCAATTGCTATGAATGCAAGGCCAAAATATGCTCTTTTGAGCGTTGCAATGCCAAAGAATATAACAAAAGTTCAGATGAAAGAGTTGGCATGTGGATTTAAAGATGTAGCAGAAAAATATGGCATTGAAATTATAGGTGGTGATACTATTAGTAACACAAAACTGGATATAACAGTAACTATAATTTCATATACTAAAAAAGCACTCTTGAGAAGTGGTATAAAAAATGGATATTTATTGGCTTATACTGGCACGATTGGTAACGCCGCTAAAGATTTGAAAAAACTGTTTAATCTTGGAAAAATTCATAGAAAATCTAAGTTTGTAAATATTGCACTTAGAGATAATTTTATAGCGCGAGCATCAAGGTTTTTAAGTTCTGGGATGGATATTTCCGATGGTCTTTTTAGTGATTTGGATAAACTTTGCAAAGTAAATAAAACAGGTATAAAGTTTCATAAAAAAATAGCTAAAAATAGAGGATGTAGTGGAGAAGAGTATGAAATGTTGGTAGCTTTTGACAAGAGACACAAAAAAAGTGTTATAAGAAGAGCTGCTCAAAGTAGAACACCACTGAATATTTTTGCCACAAGTGCGAGAGTTAAATACACAAATAGATGCAAATCGCATCATTTTTAAGAGAGAGGATTATAGAACATGGATAGATTTTATTCACTTGGACACTCTAGCATAGAGTTTCATTTTAAGCAGTCACCACGAGATTTCGTAGTTGAGGAGATACCTCTTTATGAGTTTTCAGGCGAAGGAGAACATCTTGTTTTATTTGTAAGAAAGAAAAGTCTCTCAACTTTAGAACTTGTAAGCATTATCGCAAAGCATCTTGGTATTCAAAACAAAGAGATTGGTTATGCTGGACTCAAAGATAAACATGCCATGACGAAGCAGTATATTTCGCTTCACAAAAAACATGAAGAAGCAATGAAAAATTTTGAGCATGAAAGTATAAAAATTCTCTCTAAAAATTACCATAACAATAAGATAAAAATCGGACATTTAAAAGGGAATCGATTTTATATTAAAGTGAAAAAAGTAAATCCAACTTCAGCCAAAAAGATGGATGAAGCTATCAAAAATATCTCTGATTTTGGTATGCCTAACTATTTTGGATACCAACGATTTGGGAATGATGGCGACAACCATATTGAGGGCGAAAAAGTTGCTAAAGGTATCAAAAAAGAGCGAAATCCTAAGATTAAAAAACTTCTTATCAGTGCATATCAAAGTCATCTTTTTAACTTATGGCTGAGTAGAAGATTGGAAATTAACACTTTGATTAAAAACTTTAGTGCTCACGAATTGGAATCACTTTTAAACATGCCAATAGATGAAGTAGAACAGCTTAAAGTCCAAAAACATCCATTTAAAGTGATGCTTGGCGATATTATGGAACATTATCCACATGGCAGACTTTTTGATTTTGATGGAAGCCAAGAAGACCTTGAGAGATTTATGAACAGAGACATAAGTGTCACGGGGCTTTTATGTGGCAAAAAAGTCAGAGTGTCTTCACAAGCCGCTGGAGTGATAGAAAAAGAGTTTAATGACACCATAAATGAAGATGGAGCAAGACGCTATGCATGGGTCTATCCAACAGAAGTTGAAGGGCGATATCTCTCGGAGGAAGCACAGTATGAGATGAATTTCTCACTTCCAAAAGGTTCATATGCAACTGTTTTGGTTGAGGAAATTGCAAAGCGTAAGCTTATTTAAAAAGAGAAAGGGTAAAAATGAGCAGACATATAACATCAGCAATTTCACAAGGTTTTGGAAAATTTGCTTCAAAAGAGTTTCCAAAATGGTTTCAAAATAGAGTTAATAGTTCGTATGTAGGTTTAATGGGCTTAGATATGCGAGAGTTCCATGCACCAAGCACTTATAATAGTTTAAATGCACTTTTTACGAGAAAATTACGAGAAGATAGAAAATATTCACTTGATGCAGATGACTTTATATCGCCTTGTGATTCGTGGATATCGGAATGTGGAGATTTGAGCCAAGAGTATGCTCTGCAAATAAAAGGGATGCAATATAAATGCGATGATTTCTTGGGTGAACACTTTACGCAAGAGGAAAAAAGTGCTGTCCATGATGGAAAATTCATAAACTTTTATCTCTCTCCAAAAGATTATCATAGATTCCACATGCCAACAAATCTTAAAGTTTTGAGAGTTGTACATATTCCAGGTAAATTTTTTCCTGTAAATGTTCCATCGCTTAAAAATAAAATAAATCTCTTTATAGAAAACGAAAGAGTTGTTTTGATGTGCGAAACGCAAAATAAAAAAAGATTTTTTATGGTGCTTGTGAGTGCGTTAAATGTTGGTGTAATGCAAGTCTCTTTTGAGCCAAAAATCAAAACAAATGCGGATGCGAAGGTCTCTAGTGTTTATTCTTATGAAAATTTATATATGAATAAAGGTGATGATTTTGGATGTTTTGAAATGGGTTCGACCATTGTTATTTTGGCAGAAAAAGATATGTTAGAGTTGAGTATAAAAGCAGGTGATAATGTTAAATATGCTCAAACCATAGCAAAAATAAGATAACTTTCATTCAATGAATAAAACAACACTCGAAAAAGAAGAATTTACAGTAAGACTTTTTAGTAGTAAATCACTTTTTGAAGAAGAGATATTAAGAGCTAAATCAGATGCCCATAGGGCTGAGATTATGAAAATTTTGGCTGTACATTTGGTGCGAGACGCTTTAAAAGAAGAGCTTAACTTTTTGTATATAAAAAATTTATCTGATTTTACGCTTGTGCCGATAAAAAATATTTTGTTTAAAGAAATAGCAAATGAGTGGTTGGTTTTTGCCTTAGAGATACTTCACTATAGCAGAGATGAGGCACTTCACGAGTTACAAGATAAAAAAAGGGTGCAATTTATTTTATCTATTGTGCATCAATATTTGGAAAAATATCAACATTTTATTTTTGAAGAGATAATTGATACATTTTTAGAATTAGTTGTTGCGTTTCCACATGCCAAGAATGCTAAACCACTTGTTGAAGAGGTTTTTCAAAGTCATTTGATAAATACAAAGCTTCTTCCTGTACATAATTTTGAACAACTGCACACAAGAGTAAAAGCTGCGATTAACTCAAAAAATATGGATATAAATAAAATTCATATAAAAATGAATGAAATAAATGAAGCACTTGCTGGAAAAAATTTAGAAATAAAGTTAAAAACTTCTCTTTTAAAAACACTTGAGCAGTATCAATTAAAACTTGATAAAATCAATCATGAAACACTTGAAAAATTTGATGCAACACTCAAAAGAATAAAAGATACCATGGTGTATTCCATGGTAAATTCTAATTATTTATGAGTATTGATAACTTGAAATCTCACTAGCAGTTGAGAATTTTCTTTATAGATGTCAATATTTGTTTCTACAGGAAACTTTTGTGTTTTTAAAGCTCCTTGAACTGAATGAAGTACATGAAAAAAATTCTGATACATAGGCACTATAATGTGGTCTATATGACCTTTTTTTAATAACTCAGCCAAAGCATGAACAGCACAGTAATAAACAGTTTTATTTATAGAACGCTGAACTAAATAATCATGCATAATTTTGATGTTATTTTCCAGCGTTTGTTTATCTGCATCTTTTAAAACAGAATTTTCATGTGCTCTTTGTATCTGATGTTCAATTTCATCTTCAACGCTATGGTTTTCTTTTTCCATTAAAGAGTTTATATTTGGACAATATTTTTTTAACTCTGAGAAAAGTTCACTAGGAGATAATCTTCTAGTATCCGCACCATAAACATAAGTTTTATCATCAAAATAATCATGGTCAAGTGCTTTTAATAATTGAACGACGATATTTAAGTAAAGATATTTATCCTCTTTGTTATTGTCAAACTCGATACCAGTGTGTGAAATAATTGGCTTTGGACCAACATATTTTAATTCCATTATAAACTCCTTTTTTAAATTTTAAAGATTAAATCTAAAGTGCATAATATCGCCATCATTTACGATGTACTCTTTGCCCTCTAGTCTCATTTTACCTGCTTCTTTTGCCTTTGCTTCACCACCAAGCGTAACAAAATCGTTGTAGGCGATAACTTCTGCACGGATAAAACCTTTTTCAAAATCGTTATGGATAACAGCAGCAGCTTTTGGTGCAGTTGTATTTTTCTTAATTGTCCAAGCACGAACTTCTTTTACCCCAGCTGTAAAGTAGCTCATAAGACCTAATTTATCAAAGCCTTTATGGATAATTTGCTCCAATCCAGATTCAGTAACTCCAAGGTCAGTTAAAAACTCTTGTGCTTCCTCTTCTTCAAGACCTATCAGTTCTTCTTCGATTTTTGCACAGAGTTTGATGATTTCACAATTACTCTTTTTTGCATGCGCGCGGAGTCTCACAACATAGTCATTATCTTCTAAAAGCCCATCTTCATCGACATTTGCACCATACATAATTTCTTTGTTGGTTAAAAGTCTTACTTCATTATTGAGTTGTGTGTATTCTTCCGTGTCGGCATGTGGAAAGTTACGAGCTAGGTTTCCATCTGCTAAAAACTCTAGGAGTTCTTCGGCAATAGCTAAAACTGCAGCAGCATTTTTGTCAAATTTTGCCTGTTTTTTGAGTCGCTCAATTCTGTTTTGTAAAACTTCGATATCTGCTAAAATTAACTCACCTTCGATAATATCCACATCGCGCAAAGGGTCGATATTTCCTTCATTATGAATAATATTTTCATCATCAAAACAACGAACTATTTGGAGGATTACTTCCGTTTCACGGATGGTTGAAAGGAATTTATTTCCTAAACCTTCACCTTTAGAAGCACCTCTCACTAAACCTGCAATGTCAACGAAATCAACAACAGAGTACTGAATTCGCTCAGGATGAACGATTTTTGCAAGTTCTGCAAGTCTTTTATCTGGAACTGGAACAACTGCTTTATTTGGCTCGATTGTACAAAAAGGGTAGTTTGCAGCTTCTGCATTTTGTGCTTTTGTGAGTGCGTTGAATGTTGTAGATTTACCTACATTTGGAAGTCCTACTAAACCGATACTTAATCCCATTTTTACCCTTTTTGTTGTTTATAAAATAATTGCATCATTCTAACTAAATTTTACTTTGAGTTTATAAAACATGCCAAGTTGTATTTTATATTTGTAACTCATTTACAATAATTTTATGATACTATAATTTCATATTTCAATCGGAGAAGAGACAAATGAAAAAAAGAACTAAGATTGTAGCTACTATTGGACCAGCATCGGATTCACTTGAAGTCATTGAATCGCTTATTTTAGCGGGTGTGAATGTTTTTCGTTTGAATTTTTCTCATGGTACACATGAATACCATTATGATGTTTTACAAAAAATTCGCCAAGCTGAAAAAAATACAGGATTGCTTACTGGAGTTCTTCAAGATATTAGTGGTCCAAAAATTCGTGTGGGTATCTTGAGTGAACCGTTTAAACTAGAAGAAAAAGATACGATTGAATTTGTTTCGCAGGAGATTGAGGGCGTAAAAGTGAGTGAAAATAGTTATCGAACTTGTATCAATCAGCCATCGATTTTAAAACAGTTAGTCGTTGATGATTTTGTTTATCTTTATGATGGCATGATTCGCACAAAAGTTATTGAAATATCAGATCAAAGTGTAAAAGTAATCGTGGAAAATAGTGGAACTTTGTCTTCAAAAAAAGGTGTAAACTTTCCAAATACGCATTTAGGTATAGATGTAATAACCAAAAAAGATAAAGAAGATATGCTTTGGGGTATTAAAAATGATGTTGATTTTATGGCTATCTCTTTTGTTCAAAATGCAGCGGATATGATTCAAGCAAGAGAAATTATTACAAACAATAACGGTCGAGTTCAGCTTTTTGCAAAGATTGAAAAATTTGATGCTGTTGAAAATATTGATGAAATACTTGAAGCAAGTGATGGCATCATGGTTGCTCGTGGTGATTTGGGGATAGAAGTTCCATTTTATGAAGTTCCAGCTCTACAAAAAATGCTTATAGCAAAAGCAAATGAAGCTTCAAAACCTGTTATTACTGCAACGCAGATGTTACTTTCCATGACTCAAAAAGATAGAGCAACGCGTGCTGAAATAAGCGATATTGCAAATGCCGTTTTAGATGGAACAGATGCAGTGATGCTCTCAGAAGAGAGTGCAGTAGGGCATAATCCTATTTTAGCGGTGAAGACTATGCTTGAAACCATTCAAGGTGCTGAAAAAATTTATCCATTTAATAAATTTTCATGTTTTCATGTAAAAGATGCAACAGATAGTATCAACCAAGCGGCGGTTCGGTTATGTGAAGATGTCGATGCGTGGGGATTTATAGGCTTAACTTCTTCGGGTGCGTCGGTAAGAAAAATCGCTCGTTATCGTCCTCGTCGAGATATTTATGCTGTGACACATGATATAAAAGTTTCTAGGTCTTTAACTATGTGTTGGGGTGTAGTTCCTGCATTTTTAGTTGAAAAAAGTTCTCTTGGACAAACTATGGGCGAAGTGATGACGCAAGGATTTGATAGAAAAGTACTCCATCTTGATAAGAGTTATATCTTAACAGCGGGAGACCCAGTTGGTGTGGAAGGTTCTACGAATATGATTCGGATTTTAAGACAACATGAGATGGAATTTTTTCATTCATTGAAAAAAATACAAAAATCCTATTTATAAGAAGTTTAAATGTATGATGTAGCCATAATCGGTGCTGGAGTGAATGGTTGCAATGTTGCTCACGCATTTGGTGAAGAAAAAAAAAGTGTCATTCTCTTTGATATGGATGGTATTGCTAGTGGCGGAAGTGGTGCTGCTGGTGCGTTTATTGCACCGAAGTTTTCAAAGAGTGGAGAGCTAAAAGAGTTAATTCATGATGCTTTTGTATATAGCATGGATTTTTATGAAAAAAACTTCTCCTCACATCTCACAAAAGCTCCACTTCTGCATATTGCTCAAGATGAAAATGATTCTGAGATATTAAAATCTTATAAAGAAAACAGTACGCTAAAGTTAAAAATTCCGTCAAAAAAAGTTTTAGAACTCTTAGTTCCACATGCCAAGAGTCAGGAAAACATCTGCCTGAATGGTGGTGTTGTAAATGCAAAAGCGGTTTGTGAAGCAATGAGTAAAAATGCCAAGCTTGTCAAAGAAAAAGTTGAGAGTTTAGTGTATGATGATGGCATGTGGATTATCAACGAAACTTACAGTGCAAAAGTTGTTGTTCTGGCAACGGGGGCTTATGAGACACTTATCAAAGAGCCATATATTCAGCTTCGTGGTATTTGGGGACATCGCATAGATATAAAAACAACAACGCAAAACCCTTATTCTATCCATCAGTTTGTTTCTATTTCTCCTAGCAAAGATGGTGTTTTAGCTATTGGAGCGACGCACAATGTTCACTATCATCCACAAACCACTATAGAACCTTATGACATAAATGAGGGCAGGGCTGAGTTGTTAGAAAAAGCTTCACGAACACTCAATCTTGAAAATATAGAAATCATTCGAGATTATACAGGTCTCAGGTCTGGCTCGTTTGATTATATGCCGCTTATTGGAAGTTTAGTGATATCAAAAGAAACCTTGGCATGTGGAACTTTGAGTTTTAAAACAAAAAAACCAAATCATGATGAATATATGACTTATCCAAATCTTTACATGATAAATGGAAACGGTGGGTATGGTTTTGTTTTAGCTCCATATTTGGCAAACCTATTGAGTAAACATGTACTAAGTGGTAAAAAAATAAGTGAGAGATTAACTCCTGCAAGATTTTTTGCAAGGTGGGCGAAGAAACTTTAAAGGGAGTGGTGAGAGAGGGTAACTCTCTCATGAAAATTATTGTGCTGCTGCAGCGCTTCTAGTTTTCTTAGCTTTTTTAGCTTTTTTAGCGTGAACTTTTTTCTCAGATTTTACTGATTTACTTCCATGAGACATACTAGCGTCTGCTGCAAATAATGATGTTACTCCAAGTACAAGAACGAGTGCGATGATTTTCTTCATAAGATATTCCTTTTGGGTGTTTACACATTTTGTGTTGGTAGTATTTTATACTATGAAGTGTGAATTATTCGTGAATTTTTCCATGATAAAGTAAATGTTGTTCCGAGTTCTTTTTCTGAGTGAACATCAATAGT
Organism: Campylobacterales bacterium; assembly: GCA_026390075.1. Classification (GTDB taxonomy): domain Bacteria; phylum Campylobacterota; class Campylobacteria; order Campylobacterales; family Sulfurimonadaceae; genus Sulfurimonas. The sequence continues at coordinate 118,063 of JAPLGP010000018.1, read as the reverse complement.
AATTTCATAGAGTTCACATAGCGATTTTACGATACTCAGCCCGATTCCAAATCCACCACTCGAGTTATCAAGTCTTGTGTAGCGTTGAAAAATTTCTTTAGATTCTAGTTGCTCAAATCCTATTCCTGTATCTGAAATTTTAAGCCAATATGTATCTAACTCAACTTTAATCGTTCCATCTCTTTTATTGTATTTAATAGCATTGGAAAATAAATTATCGATAATCCTATCCATAAAACGCTCATTTACAGTAATCTCACAAGGTTTCAACTCTTGTATAAAACTAATATTTTTCGTAGATGCGAGAGGCATAAAATAAGCTATGCGTTGTAAAATGAGTTCATCTAATTTTACTTTTTGTTCTGACTCAGAATGGATAGGGAACATGATAAATGTTAGGTCATTATAAAGATGAGAGAGTGTTCTAACGGCGATGAGTATGCGTTCTATTGCTTTTAGATTTTTAGGAGTAAATTCCTTTGTATCTATCACTTCAAGACTCATAGATAAAATTGCAATTGGAGTATTGAGCTCATGTGTTGCATCTGTTATAAATTTGTTTAAAAGTTCAATATATTGGCGCAAGGGTTGTAAAAAAAGTCTTGATAAAATAAAAGTTACAACTGCAAAAAAAAGAATCGAAAAAGACAAAACAATAGTTATCGTACTTTTTGTTTGATTTAATTGTTCGTCTATGGTGCTCGTTCTGAGTATAAGATAGTGAATATTTTTTATGCTATCAATTTCAATTGTTTTTACAAAAAAATAGTAGTTTCCTTGTGTAAAAAAACCTTGTTTATGTTTTATTTTAAAATCATTTGTTTTAGAATAAATAATATTGAATTGCTTATCTGTTATAGCAATATCAAATCTTGTATCATGGAGTAAATATTCATCTAGTTTGTTACTATCTTCAGCTTCATATATCGACTCATAGGCTGTTTCAGCGTAATTGACCATTTCATTTTGAAGTATATCTATATAAATATTTTTTTGATAATAATAATAAAGTACCGAGAGTGTGATTAAAAAGAGAGTATTTAATCCAACAAAAACAGATACAAATTTTATAAGAGCTTTTTTTTCAGCTAATAGCAATTAAATATCCTTGTTTGCGTATATTTTGAATTGTATCTTTACCCAAGATTTTGCGTAATTTTTTTATATGTGTACGAAGATTTTCTTCTGTCGCTTCTTCATTAAATTCCCACGCATCATTAATAATTTGCTCATTAGATACCATGTGATTTTTATTAGATATGAGTATATTAACTATTTTTGTCTCTTTTTTTGTTAAAAATTTTTCACCATTTTCACCATAGAGTTTTCCACTTTTTGGTTCAAAAGACCATAACTTATTAAGAGTTATTTTGTCGTTACTATTGAGTGAAAAAGATTTTCGGATTAATTTTTGAAGACGCAATTGAAGCTCTTTTAGCTCAAAAGGTTTTTTAATATAGTCATCACATCCAGCATCATAACCTTTTGAGAGGTCATCGATACTAGCCAAGGATGTGATAAAAATTGCTGGTACTTCTTGTTTTGATTCTCTAAGTGTTTTTAATACATCAAATCCATTTTTTGAAGGCACTTTAACATCAAAGATAAAGGCATCAAAGTGTTGTTCATAGGCTTTATCAATTGCTTCATTTCCATCATAAACAGATACTACTTCATACCCATTTTCTTCAAGAAATTCTGATAAAATATCGCAAATGAGAGGGTCGTCTTCTAGTAAAAGAATTTTTAGTTTTATATTTTTTTCTAACATAGATACCTAATTCCCATATGAGCTTAGTTTACAAACACTTTTTTTGATGTAAGTGCTTTAGCTAAAGCGTGTTTGATGGATAAATATGCCTTCTCGTTTTGGGCTAAAATTTTCTCTTCTCTATGAAGTTGTCTCAGTATCGTGTCGTGTTCTATTCTTAGATTACTATATTTCACAATAGTACTTTTCTCAACTGTCTTATCTTTTAGTTTGGTTTTTTCATCTCTTGTAATTTGTAATTGCTCTTTTCTCTCCTGTATCTCTGCTCGGAGTTCACTTTTTTTCTCTTCTTCTTTTGTGATGTCTAACAAATCTGCAACTCTTTCTATTCTTTTTTGGTCTTTAAACAATTGCTCTTCAAGTTCTTCTTGCTCTTTCATGATACTGCTTTGATAGTCTAAAGGTGGAAGGTCGTTGATGCACAAGGATTGACTGTTTTTATTGATTTCGTCTATATTTTCTCTTGCTTTATCTATAGAAGTTTTTGTTTTTATATATACTTTCACTATCGAGAGCATGGACACAACATTCCATCTTAAACCATTTTCTGATTCAATTTCTGGAACTTTATATTTTTTTCCATCTTGTACAACAATTCCTAAAGAGTAGTATCTTAAAAATTGTATCATATCTTCATTTGACGCTGCTATTTCTATTAAAATAAAATTTGCTATATGTACAAATACCTCTTTAAAGTGTATTCTAAAAATATAACCAGAAAACCCTGTACAAAAATCATCATTTTGATTGTTAAAGTTTTTTATTTGTTCAGATATTATAGATTGAATGTAAGAAAATATATTTTTCTCATATACAATATTATCAATCTTTTCATCAAGTAAATATATTTGAACAACTAGTTTTGCAACATAATAAAAAAAGTTTTTATTTTCTTGTTTTGCAAAGAAATCATCATAAAGGGATTTCAGATCTTCTTCGTTTACCCCATTGTATCGGTTTGCTATCGTATCTTTTTCATTTTCAGAAACGCTATTTTTGTAATTGTCATCCAATATTTTTATAAATATTTGTTCATCTCTTACTAGAACAATATCTTGTTGTCTCAGTTTAAAAAATTCAGCCACTGCAAACCTAGTCAACTCTTTTTTATTAATTTCTTCATTGTTGATATTGTTGATAAAGTGGTAAATAAGTGCTTTTAACGATGCAGGTATCGATATCTGATTCTCTTTTTCTTTATAGTTATATTCTATGAGTTGTTTGTTTGATTCTATTATTTCAATAACAGAAGATAAATTTATACTATCTTTAGGTTCTACTTTATATGCAAAAACCTTAAAGCGTATTTGATTTTCATTCATTTTAAAAAGTATATAGCCAATAGATTCAAAATATTCTTTAAAAGCTTGTTTGATTCTTAGTTGATTTTGTGCATCAAGGAGACACTCTTTTGCACAGGTTTTATTGAAGTAAGCAAATAAGTTAGCATTATCTTCATCACTCCACTTAAAGTCAATTGTTGGCTTTTGCAAGTGTGTTTTTAAATAAAATTTTAATTCTGAATCTAACATACCCTTCCTTAACAATATTATATGTACTTTTTGAGAAGAAGATTGTATTGAATGCTGCAAACTAAGAGTATGAAACTTTATTGCAGTCCGACAATCTTTATCAAAAAGATTCGTGACTTTCCGTCCTTACCTCACGATAAGTTTGGCTTTATGTCCGTGAATTGTACAATAAGATGTTTAAATAGAATATAAAATTTAAATCGTTTGGTTTTTTGAGTCATTTCAATATACAATAAGGGTTATTTATGCATAAGAATATTTGAAGTAAATGAAAGGGAAAAAGTGTAAAATAATGAAAAATATTTAACAAGGTGTAACACTCTTGTTTACTTCAAAGCATTATAAGAGGTTTTATTATGGATTTAAAAGAGATAGCAAAAATTATAGATGCGGAGTTAATTGGTGAAAATTTTGAAGTAAGCAGAATGAATACGCTTAAAGATGCTTCAAAATCTGAAATATCTTTTGTTTCAAACTCTAAATATATTAAAGAGATACAAGACACAAATGCTGGTGCGATTATAGTTGATAAAGCAACAAAAGAGTTTGTTCCTCACGGATGTTCAGCTTTGGTTGTGGATGCAGTTTACTGGCAAATGGCAACACTCTCAAAATTTTTCGCACCAAGTATCGAAGATGAGTCACTTCCACATGCCGAGATAGGCGAGGGGAGTAAAATTTCATCCAAAGCAGAATTGGCAAATGGTGCGATTATCGGTAAAAACTGCACAATTATGGCGCATGTTTATATCGGTACAAATTGCGTCATCGGAGATAACACTATCATTTATCCGAGTGTAACAGTTTATAGAGATTGTAAAATCGGGAATAATTGTATTATCCATTCAAACACAAGCATAGGAAGTGATGGTTTTGGATTTGCTACCAATAAAATGGGTGAACATAGAAAAATTTATCAAAATGGAAATGTGGTTATAGAAGATGATGTCGAGATAGGAAGTTCAACAACAATAGACAGAGCTGCTCTTGCAACTACACTGATAAAAAAAGGTGTTCACATAGACAATTTAGTTCAGATTGGACATAACTCTATAATAGGCGAATACAGTGTAATAGTCGCTCAAGCGGGGATATCAGGCTCAACAACTATGGGTAGAAATGTTGTCATGGGAGGGCAGAGTGCTACAGCAGGACATCTCTCAATCGCACCATTTACAACCATGGCAGCGAGAAGCGGTGTGACAAAAAGCATCAAAGAAAGTGGCTTAACATTTTCTGGTTTTCCTTTGATGGAACATAAAATATGGCTCAAACTTCAGGCGAAAATAGCTAAACTCATGCAGTAAAATAAAATTAAGGAATAGAAAATGTCAAAAACAATTGAACTCAGTGGAACAAAAAAGGGTGTTATTTCTATAATGAAAATCGAAAAGCCTTATGGTGAAAAAAGTGGTACTGTGGCTAGTATTGGTATATCTTTGGCTGGAAATGCGGATGAGCCTGAGTGGAAAGTACATATTCCGATGGGTAATTTAGAGGAAGTTATTGAAGCTTTGAAAGCGCTTCAATAGTTTTGATTTCCACATGCCATGGCATGTGGAAATGTTTTATGCTTTTAACTCTTTTACAAAACTCTCTATTCTTTTTATACCTGCGCGAATACTTTCAATGTCAGTTGCAAAACTAAATCTAAAATACCCTTCGCTTCCAAAACCAACACCTGGAATGACCGCTACACCAGTTTTTTCAAGTAAATTTTTACAAAATTCCATAGAATCGTTGCTTACTTCTTTAATGTTTACAAACAGATAAAATGCACCATCAGGTTTTACAACGCTTAAACCCTCGACTGCATTAAAAAGTTTTACCGCTTCATCACGACGCTCTTTAAACGCTTTTCTCATCATCTCGATATCTGCATCTGCATCGCCATTAAGCCCTACAATCGCCGCTTTTTGCGTGATAGAGTTGATATTTGAAGTGCTTTGAGATTGTAGTTTTTTAGTCGCTTGGATAAGTTCTGTGTTATGCGCTGCCATGTAACCAAATCTCCATCCAGTCATAGCAACTGATTTACTGAGTCCGTTGATAGTCACAGTTCTTTTGTACATGTCTTCGCTTACAGCTGCACTTGAAGTAAACTCGCCATCATAGATGAGTTTTTCATACATCTCATCACTTGCAACGATGACATCCGTCCCTTCGAGAACTTTTCCAAGTGCTGTGAGTTCCTCTTTTGAATAAACAGAACCAGTTGGATTGGATGGAGAAGTTAATACTAACATTTTAGTTTTAGGTGTAAGAGCATTTTTAAGTTGCTCAGGTGTGATTTTAAATGCTGTGTCATCATTTGTTTGTATCTCTACAACAGTTCCCCCGTAGTATAAAACAAGCTCAGGATAAGTAACCCAGTAAGGTGCAGGGATAATAACTTCATCCCCTTTTTGGATTATTGCTGCAAAAAGGTTAAAAAGTGAATGTTTTGCACCGTTGTTTGTGATGATTTGATTTGGAGCGTAAGTTAAACCGTTGTCTCTTTTGAGCTTGTTTGCTATTGCAGCTTTAAGAGTAGGAATTCCATCCACGGCAGTGTATTTTGTAAAACCTTCATTGATTGCAGCGATTGCCGCATTTTTGATAACTTGTGGTGTATCAAAGTCTGGTTCACCAGCAGAAAAGCTAAGTATATCTTTTCCCTGTGCTTTTAGCTCTTGAGCGAGCGTACTAATCGCGATTGTTATTGATTCAGATAGTGTGTTAATGCGGTCTGTTAGCATGTTAACCCTTTAGGTGAAAATTTTTCGGCATTGTACTGAAATAATATTATATATAAGCCTAAATTATCAGTTTTTCATAGCTTTAATAAATGATTCGTAGATGTTTTCTAGTTGTAAATCTTGTTCTAATAAGTTTTTATTATCTTCTACTAAAATATGCTCTAAAACAGCAACTCTTTTGAGTAAATATTCAAACATTTCTTTGTTGATATCAGGAAGCATATTGTGCATAAATGGGTCTTTACATCTTCCTTTTTCAATTACATGTGCAGGAATTCCTATGGCAGTTGAACAGTCTGGCACTTCCTTTACCACAACAGAATTTGCACCTATTTTTGCATACTCGCCTACAATGATATTACCAAGGACTTTCGCACCAGCACCGATAACAGCACCTCTTTTGATGGTAGGGTGTCGTTTACCTTGTTTGAGAGAAACTCCACCAAGAGTTACGCCTTGGTATATCAAAACATCTTCTTCTATGATTGTTGTTTCGCCGATGACTACACCTGTTCCATGGTCTATGAAAACGCGTCTTCCTATAATGGCTGCGGGGTGAATATCGATATTTGTTATAATTTGGTTGAACCCCATAATCATTCTTGCTAATCTTTTAAAGTGAGCATTATGAAATCTATGAGCAATTCTATACCATGCAACAGCCCAAACTCCTGGATAATTAAAAATAAAATCAACCCATGAGTTTAGAGCAGGGTCATTTTCGTAAGCATTAGAAAAATCTTCTCTTATATCTCTAAAAAGTCCCAAAATACACCTCTAATATGTAGTTCTTAGATATCCATTTTGTTTGAGGAATATCTGAAGTTTTGCAAGTGTATCATCTTTTTCTTTTTCTGTAATAAATTCGCTACTGCTCAAATCTGTTTTAAGTTTATTTAAAATTTCATTTTTTTCGTATCCAATAGACTCTAAAATATCTAAAATATTTTTTGATTCTACTTCGTTTGTAATTTCATAGCCACTGTCATTTACATGAATAGTGTATTCACTAGGATGTGTAAAAAGATTGTGATTCATACCTAGTGTTTCTTGATACGCTCCAACATTAAAGAAGCCTAAATAGTACTCTTCTTCATCTAAGTTTACATCATGCAAATAAAGCGGTTTTTCAGGGTTAAAACCTATCTCCCCATCGCTGTCACATGTGATATCCCAAAGTGAAGCAGCTCGTAGAGGAACGGAGTTTAGATTATGAAGTGGCATAATAGGAAAATGCTGATTTAAACCCCAATAATCTGGCAAACTTTGAAATATAGAAGCGTTTATCAAATATCTTTCTTGAAGTCTCACTTGTAGTTCTTCAAGCTCATTTGTTGGATTTGAAGATGTCAAATACAACGCTTTTTTGATAATGTTATGAACTAAAATTTCAGCGTTTGAGCGGTCTTGTAGGTCGATATAACCCAAATCAAAAAGAGTTAAAATGGATTCCATGTGGTCAAGTGCATCATGCAGGTATTCTATACAATTTTTGTTATTGAGTAGCTTGTTAAGGTCGATGAGTTCATTGATGAGAGGTGGATTTACCTCTTTAAAGTTAATTAGCTTCTCTTGATAATCCTGCGTAAACAACTCTAAAACAGGTGTAATTAAAACTGCATGGGAAGCTACGATAAATCTTCCTGATTCTGTAAAAATATTTGGATGCTGTACTTTTTTTGCATCCATAATTTCTTTAAGCAAGAAAACAACACTGCTTGAAAACTCTTCAACCGAGTAGTTACGAGATTTTGAGTGCGTATGTTGGTTATACTCGACCGCTAAACCACCACCGATATTGATGCTATCAAGGGCTTCAGCACCCATTTTTTTAAGTTCTGCATAAATATTTCCAGCTTCACGCAAAGCGCGTTTGAGTGGAGCAATATCTGACATTTGAGAGCCGATGTGAAAGTGAATCATGCTTAAATGTTGGAGTAAGTTGTCTTCTCTAAGAAGTTTTATAGCCTCGATGATTTCTGTAGAAGTCAGACCAAACTTTGCATCCATTCCTCCACTTTTTGCCCAAATACCGCTTCCAGCACTATGAAGTCTTACTCTGATTCCTATATGAGGAACTTTGAGGTTACACTCTTTTGCAACTTCTATAATTGTTTCAAGTTCACCGAGACCTTCGATAGTAATGGTGATGTTATGACCACTTTGTGCCGCGATAAATCCAAGCGTAATCATCTCTTTATCTTTAAAACCATTGACGGTAATGTTCGCACCAATCGGCGTTTTGCTCATCGCTAAAATAAGTTCTGCTTTTGAACCCGCTTCAAGCCCGTAATTAAACTGTGCGCCTTGAGATGTTATGGCTTCTACGGCATGTGGAAACTGATTTACTTTAAGAGGAAAAACAGCGTTAAACTTGCCTTTGTAAGAGTTTTCATTCATTGCTTTGTCAAAATAGGAGTACAAGCTTTTTATCTGTCTTTTTATAAGATGTGGAAACCTTAGTAAAATAGGACCTCTTACATCGTTTGAGCGAATCTCTTCTATGATTTGTAAAAGAGAAGGCATACTTTTATAGTTTAGTTTTAACTGCCCATCTTCTACTATAAAATTGTTATTTGACCAAATATCGAGACCGTAATTATTCATTTATATTTTTCCTATATGTGAAGTTTGTTGTGAAAATATGTATCTACATTAAAATATATTTCACCATTTCTATTTTTGAAAGTCAAGAATGATTTGTTTAAATCTTTGAGACTTTTAACACCCATAACACACAAAACAACTTTCATGTTTTTAACAAGATTTTTGTGATAGTTTCCTATCTCTTCTCCCTTTTTGACAACCAAATACGAAGCTCGTTTTTTTTCATCTTGCGTAGCCATGCCAACAGGGCAGACATGTGAGCCAAAACCTGAACACATTCTTGCCCGAATACAACCGCCACTCATCATAAAACCTCTTGCGATTCCAACAGCATCCGCACCCATACACATCGTTATGATTGCATCGTCTGAAGTGAGTATTTTTCCACTTGCTATGAGTTTTATATCTTGGCGAACACCATGTTTTTTGAGGATTGTATCCATAAGATATAAAGCGTTATTTGTCGTAAGTCCAACAGACTCCATCAGTTCAAGCGGTGCAGTAGCACTTCCGCCCTCGCCACTATCTATGGTGATAAAATCTGGTATGTTTCTTCCCTGCGCTTTTCGCTTCGCTATCTCCTGCGCCATCTCTTCTACGGCATGTGCATCTGAGATAACTATCTTCATACCAACAGGTTTGGAAGATAATTTTTGTAACTTTTCTACAAAATCTAAAAGGTCAAAAAGGGAGTCAGCATAAGGAAAACGATTAGGTGAAAATATATTTTGTCCCTCAGGAACTCCTCTGTAGTAGGCAACATCCGCAGTTACTTTGGATGCTCCGAGTTTTCCGCCCGTTTGTTTTGCACCTTGAGCAATTTTTATCTCTGTCATACGACAAAATTTCATTACTTTTTGGTATTTTACCTCGTCAAATTTTCCATTTTCATCACGAACTCCATACAATCCAGAACTCATTTGAAAGATTATATTTCCTACACTGCTTGGGACTTCTTTGGGGAAGGAGTCAAGCGGAGCATTCCAATTGACACGAAACAAAACATGAGAAGCAGTGTCATATATGTAAGTATTTTGCGTTTTTTTGTTGAGTAAAATGGTTCTGTACCACTTAAGTGCTACAGCACGGTTAAAAAGTGTATCGCCTATCTTAAAAACCAACTCTGCAAAAGGCGTACTCTGAACTATTTCAAGAAAATCAGCATTTTGCAAATCTGGTTTCAGCGTAAAAAGATGGTTCGAAGTAAGTGAACCTTCTCCTGTATTTATCGTTAAATCTGTTCTTGCTCCTGCAATTGCAAAAGCACGGATAGCTTCAGGGCTGAGAGAACCATCACTCATAGCAGAACGGATAATAGGAGTGTGAGAAATAAAAGGAAACTCTCTCTTTGCACCAAAAACTACACTGGTATCTTCATCTACTTCATTTTCATTGAGCACGGTTGTAGCATTTTTGATGATAAATCTTGAACCAGAATAGGGCTGTGTCGTAGAAAAAGACATATAGTTGGGTACATTTTTGGCAGCTTTATAGACCCAATCCACTTTATCTTTGGAATCATAAAAAACCTCTTCAGCAAAGTATTGACGCAAAGGTTCCCTGAGTGCTTCAAAAAAATATCTAAAGCGACCTATAACGGGATAGTTTATGAGTAGAGCATGTTGTCTTTGAATATATTTGTCGTAAACAAAAAGAGCAATAATCCAAAGAGTTGCAAGAACGACAAAAAATTGAAAAAAATCTAAAAATAGACTCCATAAAGTGTGTATAAAGTCCAATTAAAACTCCATGATAGGTATTTTATTTTCTATTTTTTCTTCTAAATCTTTGATCCAAATCGTTCCATTTTCTAGCTCATCTGTGCCTATAACACAGCAAAATCTAGCATTTGCTTTATCTGCACCTTTGAGGTGATTTTTCAAATTTTTAGCTTTGTAATCTATGGTAGTTTTATCTGTTTGTCTTTTTTTGTGTGCAAGATTCATAACTAAATCAACTGCCTCATCATCCATCGCACCGATATAATACCCCTCTCTTTTAACCTCTGGCATTTGGATAAGTTCCATAAGTCGCTCAATCCCCATCGCAAAACCAACCGCAGGAGTAGGGCGACCATCCAAAAACTCTACAAGTCTGTCATAACGACCGCCACCAGCGATAGCACTCTGGCTTCCAATGTCATCGCTGACAAATTCAAAAGCGGTTTTTGAGTAGTAGTCAAGTCCACGAACGAGGTTTGTGTTTATTTCATAGGCTATTGAGTTTGCATCAAGAATTTTTTTGAGTTTGTCAAAATCATCTTGGCATGTGGAACATAAATTGTTAATAAGTTTTGGAGCAGTTGCATACAAATCTTGGCATGTGGAATTTTTACAATCAAGCACACGAATAGGGTTTGTTGCAACCCTTCGCACACAATCTTCACAGATTTTATCTTCTAGTTTTGTCACAAAATTAACTAAATTTTCTTTGTAAGGAGGCATACAGTTGGAGTCACCTAAAGAGTTGAGCTGAAGTCTATAACCGATTCCACATGCCAAGAGTATATCCGCAGCCATCATAATCATCGCCGCATCTTCATACACACTCTCAACACCAAAACTCTCAACACCAAACTGGTGAAACTGTCTTAGACGACCTTTTTGCGGACGCTCATAGCGAAACATAGAACCATGATAAAAATATCTGTGCGTTCCACCCGCTTTATCGAGTTTCTTCTGAATAAAAGCACGAACAACTCCAGCAGTTCCCTCAGGACGAAGGCAAACATCATTTTCACCCTTGTCGATAAACTGATACATCTCTTTGCCGACAATATCGCTAGACTCACCAACGGAGCGTTTAAAAAGAGCCGTTTCTTCTAAAAGAGGAGTTTCTATAAAGTGAAAACCATATTTTTGAGCAATGTTTGTAGCAGTGTTTATAAAGTGCGTAAACCTCTCATAATTCTCTTCTAAAATATCGTTCATCCCTCGTAGTGAGCTAATCATTTTTATCCTTAATGGTTTGGTTTTTTTTAGATTTATTGTAAAACTCTCTCATAAGATTGCTTCGCTTTGCTCGCAATGACTGTCATTGCGAGGAGGAACGACGAAGCAATCTGATTTTGGCAAGAAATCTATTGGTTTAAATTTAGGTTGAAAGGATACCATTTTTTATCTTTTATAAAAACATCCACATGCCAAAGATTTATTTCATATTGATTACTATCTCTTTGGTTATCTCATCTATTTCTCTCGCCGCATCAATGATTACAAGTTCCAAATTTAAGAGTTTTGTAGCTTCTATGAGAGCATCTTGAATTTTTAAAAGGTACTCTGAACCTCTTAGCTCAATACCATCTAACTCTTTTTGTGAGAGCCTGAACTCTAGCTCTTCTTTACTCAGATGAAGCAAAAAAACTTTCTCTGGATAGATGCCATTTGTTGCGAATCTATTTAGATGAAGTATAGCTGTTTGACCTATTTCCCCTTGAATCAAAGCATACGCAACGCCACTTACAACACTTCTGTCGGAGATAATCATTTTGTCCAAATTTGGCTCGATAACCTCTTTTATGTGTTCTGCACGGTCTGCTAAAAAAAGTAAAAATTCCGCTTTTTTACTCTGTGCTTTTGCACCGAGAACCATCTCTCGTATCTCTTTACCGATAGCCGTAGCCCCTGGTTCTTTGGTAATGATGGCATGTGGAAATTGTTTTTGAAGATTTGCTATTTGTGTGCTTTTTCCAGCGGTATCAATTCCCTCTATTGCAATATACATGTGTTCGCCTTTTCAATTATTTTCTGTACTTCATTTGGAACAAGATGTTCTGTTTTTCCATTAAATTTCAGGAGATTTCGAACAATTGAAGAACTTATAAAGGCATGTTGCAATTTTGGCATAAAATAGACTGTTTCTATCGTGTCATCAAGGGAATTATTTAAGTAGCCAAGTTGCAGTTCATACTCAAAGTCGCTCACAGCACGAAGACCTCGAATGATAATACTTGCATTATGTGTGTGCGCTAACTCAACTGTAAGGTTGTCAAAACCAAGCACTTTGACATTTTTTAGATTTTTAACAGCCTCTTTTGTCATTAAAATCCGCTCATCAAGAGTAAACATTGTTTTTTTGTCCAGAGAGAGGGCAACGGCTACAATTACTTCATCAAAAAGCCCTAAAGCTCTCTCGATAATGTCAAAATGCCCATTGGTAATAGGGTCAAAAGTACCAGGGTAAAGTGCAATCTTTTTCATTTTAGTTCCATCTTTTATAAAGATTATGTTCTATGTCGAGCAAATCAAACCACTTGCCGATAATAAAGTTTTCCATCTCATCAAGTGTTTGTTGTTCTGAGTAATACGCCATAACGGGAGGAGCGATGATGATTCCAAGTGAGGCTAATTTGTGCATATTTTCAAGAGCTATTGCAGAAAAAGGCATCTCTCTTGGAGCTAAAATAAGTTTTTTATGCTCTTTTATCATCACAGCCGCACATCGTGTGACGAGATTGTCAGAGATTCCACATGCTATCTTTGCTAGAGTGTTCATACTGCAAGGAGCGATAATCATGGCATCTACTCCAAAAGAACCTGAGGCGATGCTTGCTGAAATATCTTCATTATCATGCGTCGTGAGATTTGCGATATTTTTCATCTCTTTGTTCAAAACAGTTTGAGAATTTTTAGACATTATAAAGTGTTTCTGTATAGATGCAGGAAGTAACTCAAGAGTTTTTAACCCTAAGTTTACTCCACTCGCTCCGCTTGTTGCTATAACTATTTTCATTGAACCTCCAGCCTATTTTTGCCTACAACTCTCGCTTTAAGCTTTTTCCCATCATTTTTTTTTACCATAATAGTATCGCCGAGTTTTCCATCTTTTTGTGCCTCAGCTGTGAAGGAAATCGCTATTTCTTGGTCATTGATTCTCACATTTACAGCTGAATCCTTATGGACTAAAATGACACTCTCAATATTTTTTAAAGTAATCATTTCATTTTCCTTTAATGGAATTTTACTCTGATACTCACTTAAATCTTCCGTTTGAAGTGGCATAGCTCTAAATTTATCAAGTTTCATACTCTTTTTTTGTGTGTTTAAAGTCGATAGAACAACCCCTTTGTTTATTACTTCATTCGTTACATAGAATGTTACTTCTGCGTCTATTTCATAGTCAAAAAATATTTTCTTTTTATCTTCCGTTTTGATGTAAACAATTCCCTTTTTTACTAAGCATTTTTCATTATCTATATTGACTACAAAGTTACTATTAATCGGTTTTATAGAGCCTCGTGCATAAATGGAAATTCTGTTTATTTTAATCCCATTATACGATTTTTCATATAAAGCTTTTACTGCCATTTCTATTTTAGAAGTCTCTATTTCACCCGCATAGAGGTTCAATGATATAAGAAAAAAGAGGAGAATTTTTATAAACAATTGAAATCACTTACTAAGATTTTTGCCATTTTAACAGAGAAATAGGATTTTAGCTACAATAACCGATGGATTTTAAACTATTATGAGAAATTACAATGAATAAATTATTTCTATTTATACTCTTTTGCGGAGCTATTTTTGGTGATGATTTGCCACTGAGTGAGCAAAAAACAGAACTGTTAAAACTCAAAAGAGAAAAAATAATCCAAGATGGCGAGAGTGCTAAAAATAGCTGGATATCGCCTGTGATACTCTCAACCACGGTAAATAAAAACAAAAACCAAAACTTAGAGAGTCAAACGAATAGTGCAGGTTTGGATTGGAGTCAAGACCTCTTTAGGAGTGGTGGAATCTCGCAGAGTATCGCTAAAGCGGAGTATTCAAAAGATGCAAATTTACTTGGTATCTCCATCGAAGAAGCAACTTATTTGAAACAAATTTATAAACTTTACACACAAATATCTCGTGATAGATTAGTTTACAAACAAAATGAACTCTCACTTAAAAATCGTGATATTGATTTGTTTATCATCAAAGCGAAATATAAAGTTGGAAGTGCAGATATTAGCGAACTCAATCGCATAACAATCGATAAAGACACCGTTCGCACAAACCTTATAACTCTCAAAAATACGCTTAAAAATGAAGAGTATGAACTCAAAAAACTCACTGGTGATGTAAACAGTGACACATTGCAACTGCCAAATATTCCTCTACTTTCTCAAAACGATTACATAAAATCTCATCTTGAACTTTTACAATATAGCCAAAAAAACAAGCGAGATGAGGCTATCTCAGGAGTGACTCGCTCTGCATATTTACCAAAATTAACATTTGTGAGTTCGCTGGGATATACTAAATTTAGTAGTCAATTGAATAATTATCAGGGGAATGATTACTCGTACGGTGCAGTTGTTAGTATGCCTTTAGATGTAAACATGAATCCTGTTATAGAATCTTCAAGATTGCAACATTTGCAAACGCAAACAGCAGAGTTAGACCGTAAAATGGAGCTTGAAAAAGAGTATGCGATGCGTATTGCAACGATAGCCGATTACGAAGAAAAAATCGCTGTTGCAAAAGAGATGGTCGAGATGTACGAAGAGCTTTACAACTCTACAAATGCCCAAGTAAAGGCAGGTTATAAATCTACTTATGATTTAGAATCTCTGAAAAACTCAGTAGAAATTCAAAAATATGAACAAGAAATTCATAACAAAAATATTTTAATAGAAAAAATTTCACTCTATTTTGACACACAACACGAAGGAAAATAATGCAAAATTTACAAAAAATTACCGAGTACAAAAGTAGTGGATGGAAGTTGAAATTCTCAGTAGTGTTGGGTGTTGTTCTTTTGGGTGTGGCACTTTACATGCTGATACCAAAAGAGCAAAAAAATGCGTACAATTTTGTAAGTGAACCTCTCAAATATGGGGATTTAAAACTGAGTGTTTCTGCAACTGGTTATCTTCAACCCCTCGATAGTGTGGATGTGGGTTCGGAGGTGTCTGGTACTGTTGAAAATGTATATGTTGATTATAATGATTTAGTAAAAAAAGGACAGCTTTTAGCACAGTTCAACAAAACAAAATACAAAAGTGGAGTCGATAAATCTCTTGCATCTTTAGCCATTACAGAAGCAACTTTGCAAAATGCACATGCCACATTTACTCAAGCAAAAGCGACGATTGAGCGAGATAAAACGCTTAGAGAATCAACCGCTGGAGCATTACCATCGCAGAGAGATTGGGAGAGTGACTGGGCAAACTACATGAGTGCAAAAGCACAGGTTGCCAATGCAAATGCACAAATAGAACAAGCCAAACAGGCTCTTGTTTCTGGAAATTATGATCTTGAAAAAACTATGATTTATTCGCCGATTGATGGCATAGTTTTAGTGCGAAATATCAACCCAGGGCAGAGTGTGGCTGCTTCATTTCAAACACCGGTTTTTTTTAAAATTGCTAAAGATTTAACCAAAATGGAACTTCAAGTGAGCGTCGATGAAGCAGATATATCAAAGGTAAAGGCACTCCAAAATGCAACATTTAGTGTGGATGCCTATCCTGAGAAAGTGTTTGAAGGAAATATTAGATTGGTTCGTGTTAATTCTGAAATACTCAATGGAGTCGTTACTTACATAGCAGTTTTAGATGTAGATAACCATGAAATGCTACTCAAACCAGGGATGAGTGCTGATGCTGACATCACGGTAGAAACACTTAAAAATACCTTTATAATCCCTAGAACTGCACTTCTTTTTAATCCAGTAGAACCTGTAGAAAATAAACTCTTTGGATTTGGTGAAAAAAGTAAAACACTCATCGATTCTAAACCTCATTTGTGGATTTTAGAAAATAATAAGCCAAAAAAAGTGTATGTTAAAATTCTTGGAAACAGTGGTTTACTCAGTGCTATTAGCTCGAATGAGCTTAAAGAAAAAGATGCAGTAATGATTTCACAGGAAAAAGCGCAATGATAAAACTTCAACAAATCTCTAAAATATATGGAAGTGGTGAAGTCGCTACACATGTGTTGAAAAATATTGATTTAGAGATTAAACAAGGAGAATTTGTCGCTATTATGGGACCTAGTGGAAGTGGAAAATCAACACTTTTAAATATTTTAGGTGCTTTAGATGAGCCTAGCAGTGGAACATACACTTTTTTTGATAGTAGCATTAATAGCTTTTCAAAAGAGCAACTCGCACTTTTTAGACGCTATATTTTGGGATTTATTTTTCAAGGCTTTAATCTTTTAAAAAAAACATCCGCACTTGAAAATGTAATGATGCCTCTTGTTTATCAAGGGATAGATGCTAAGTCGAGAAAAGAGATGGCATATAAAGCACTAAAAAGTGTAGGGCTTGAGTCACATGTTTATTATAACTCAAATGAACTCTCAGGTGGTCAGCAACAGAGAGTTGCAATTGCACGAGCGATTGTGACAAATCCGCAAGTTTTGATAGCTGATGAGCCAACAGGAAACCTTGACACGCAAAGAAGTCATGAGATTATGGAACTTATCCGCTCTTTTAATCAAAACGGGATTACAGTGATTATGGTAACACATGAAGAAGATATTGCCTCGTTTGCAACACGCACAATCTATCTTCGTGATGGGGTTATTGAGAGGGAAAGAACACATGCTCTTTAGTGCATTTTTACAAGCCATAAGAGAAATCAGACGCAACCTTATGCGTTCTATGCTCACCGCTATGGGTATTGTTATCGGGATAGCTTCGGTTATTGCGATGGTAAACATCGGCAAAGGTGCAAGTGAGTCGATTACAAAAAGTGTGAGTAATCTCGGGAGCAATACGCTTTATATTATGCCAAGTCAAGAGCATGGTCCAGGGGGAAATACCGCTTTTTCAAAACCCTTTACCATGAAAGATGTAGAGATTTTAAAATCATCTATTGTAGCACTTCAAGCAATTTCACCTGTGGCATCTGCTTCCATAACAGCACTCTACAAAGACCAAAATTACCAAACGAGTGTTCGTGGCGTGAGTAATGATTACTTTAGCGTTCAAAACTGGGCGTTAAAAGAGGGGAGGTTTTTTGAGATAAGTGAACTTAGAACAGGACAAAATGTCTGCATAGTTGGGCAAACAGTAGTAAACAAAATTTTTCCTCTTGGCGAATCGCCTATCGGTGCGAAAATTAGACTTCAAAATTTCTCTTGTGAAGTTGTTGGAATGCTTCAAACAAAAGGGGCAAATACTTTTGGTACGGATCAAGATGATTTGGTTGTTGTGCCAATCAAAATGTTTCAACGACGCATCAGCGGAAAAGAAGATGTTCCTCTCGTGATGGCATCGGTGAAGGAAAATATTCCCCTTGAAGAGGCAAAAATCCAAATTGAGCAAGTCCTCAGAGAAAGAAGACATCTTAAAGAGCATGAAGAGAGTAACTTTTCTGTGCGAAGCATGACAGCACTTCTTGATACGATTTCCAATGTAACTTCTATGCTCACGGTTATGTTGTCCGCAGTAGCTGCCATTTCGCTCATTGTTGGTGGCATCGGGATTATGAATATTATGCTTGTCTCCGTGACTGAGCGAACCAGAGAGATAGGCATCCGCATGGCAGTTGGAGCGATGGCAAAAGATATTCTGATTCAGTTTCTTATCGAAGCGACTGTTTTGTCGGCACTTGGTGGGATTATAGGGCTTATTATAGGCATTGGCATTACTATTGCCGTTGCCGTTGCAATGGACATAGCCATCATCATCGACCCGACAATATCAGTAATTGCCTTAGTTTTTGCGATGTTAATCGGTATATTTTTTGGACTTCTTCCAGCGAGAAAAGCATCGAACATGAATCCGATTGATGCACTGAGGTATGAGTGAGAAAATACTACCTTGGCATGTGGAAATAGACGATTTCAAGCTTCAAACATATACCCTTCTCCTTTAACATTTTTAATGATGCAAGGGGATAAAACTTTTTTTAGGTCTCTCATTGTTGATAAAATTGTGCCATGTGAAATCTCTTTTTCATCCCAAACATAGTCTATGAGCATAGAAAATGTAACCAATTTATTCTGATTTTTTATAAGAAGATAGAGAAACTTTTTTTGTGTTGCACTTAGTTTGTATGGTATGTCATTTTTTAATACTATGCGATTTTGTAAGTCATAGGTGAAGGTTTCATTTATTTTTATGAGATTATTTATGGATTTGTTTGGATGAATTTTGAGTATTCTTACTTCTAACTCGGCTAAATCAAAAGGTTTTTTTAGATAATCTTCAGCTCCAAGCTCAAAAGCTTTCAAAACTTTTTTCACATCTGTTAAGGCACTAATAAAAAGTGCTGGAGTAGCAATGTCGTTACTGCGTATATATTCAAGTACTTCAAATCCACCGATTTCTGGTGTATTGACATCTAGTATCATACAATCATAATCATTTGGATTTGCCTTTAAAAGGAGTTGTTCGCCATTTTCAAAGTCATCGACCTCATGCCCTTTAATATTTAAAAACTTTTTGATATTTTGTCTTAAATGCAGTTCATCTTCCATCAATAATATTTTCATTTTATTTCCAACTCCATTTGAATACAAAATAATTCATCCTCAGTAGAGGCATTTATTTTGATAGAGTTCTCTTTACAAATAGTTTGTACAAGTTCAAGTCCCAGCCCAAGTCCAAATACTTCCTCTTCTTGACGATAATATTTCATAAATATTTTTTGGGCATCTATCTCTTTGGCAATTGGATTACAAATTGAGAATATCCACATGCCATGATTTTGCACTAATGAAATAGTTATTTCACCGCACTCTTGTGTATATTTCAGT
Organism: Campylobacterales bacterium; assembly: GCA_026390075.1. Lineage (GTDB taxonomy): Bacteria > Campylobacterota > Campylobacteria > Campylobacterales > Sulfurimonadaceae > Sulfurimonas. The sequence continues at coordinate 98,721 of JAPLGP010000018.1, read as the reverse complement.
GCATTTGAGAGGAGATTATCCACAACTCTTTCCATATCTTCTTGATTAAGTTGAAGTAACATTTGATTTGGTAAATTTGTTTTAAATTTTAAAGAGCGACTCTGTGCTACGAGACTAAAATAATGAATTCTTTGAAGTAAAAGTGTTGCAAAATCAAACACAATTTTAGGTCTGACTCTATTCTTATATTGAATAGAATAATAAAGGTCATCATAAATATTTTGCAATGTTTTACATGCGGCTAAAGTCATCTGTGTGTAGTCTGTTTTTTCATGCTCTAACTCTTGAATTTGCATCGCAGAACTTATTACACTCAGCGGTGTGTAAAGTTCATGAAAGGAGTGTTCCATTAATCTTTTGAGATTTGCAAATACTCTCGCTTTTTCCAAATGCGTACTGACTCTGGCGATTAACTCTTTTGGATGAAATGGCTTTGCAATATAATCAACTGCACCCGCTTCAAGTCCTTTTACAATATCTTCCGTTGTATCTTTAGCTGTTAAAAAGATAACAGGAATATCACAAGTTCTTTTATCTTTTTTTATCTCTTGAAGCACTTCATACCCATTCATTTGTGGCATGACAACATCGAGTAAAATTAAATCAGGATGAAAAGTTTTGAGTGATTCTAACGCCATAACACCACTCGTTGCAAGACTTAAATCATAATGAAAGGGACGAAGAATATCGCTAAACAAAGAGAGGTTTTCAGGTTTATCATCTACGATAAGCACTTTTTGATTCATAAATGAGTTTTTTACGCTACAACTCTCTTTATTCGTTTTTTGATTTTTTAGAGTGATAGTTGCATCATTTTTTAGAGCTTCTTTTTTAATAGAAACGAGTGATTTAATATTTAAAGCTGCATTTTCAATCGATATTTGCATTCTTCTTTGTTCATCAGCGTCGGAGTCATCATCTTGAAGTATTTGTGAATACCCTAAAATAGCATTTAAGCTATTACGAAGAGTGTGAAGTATATCTGATGTTAACAAAATCGAATCTACTTCTTTAATACTATTATTCATAAATATCCTCTTAGAAAAACTCTTACACTCATTTTACCAAAATTAGTAAAATCTGCATTCTTTTTGCATTCTTGTTTGATTTAATGTCGTAAATCAATTTTATAAAAGAGTAACAAATGGATAAATTAAAACTTCTTATCGCTGATGATTCAGAGGACAATCGTTTAGTTTTACGAGCTATATGCAGAAAATTAGAAGGTTTTGAAATAAGAGATGCGGTGGATGGACTTGAAGCGATTGAAATCACTCAAACTTGGCAGCCACATATTATTTTAATGGACATAATGATGCCAAAAATGGATGGTTTTGAGGCATCGAAAATTATAAAAGAGCAGTATCCAGATGTTGTTATTATTGCGGTAACAGCGGTAATTGACTCTCGAGTAGAAGATAATATGAGTTTAATAGGAGTGGATATTTATATTCACAAACCAGTTGACAGAGAGTTGATTCGTTATAAACTTCAAAGCATTGCTGCATCACTTCGTGTAACCTTGGGTAAAAAAAATATCCTCTCAACAAAAATAGCACTTAATCCTTTTAATTCTGATATTCGCTCTTTCAAAACTATCTTTGATATTCTCAACGCAGAATCTATGATGGACTTCGGCATGTGGCTTTTTGACCAATACAATGGTAAATCAATCGTAGCATCCAATAAATTTGATAGAGCTGTTGAAGTTTTTTATATGCTTATGAGCCAAGGAAATAAAAATGGTGAAACTATGAGCATTATCATAGAAGAGAGCTATGAAGAGTTTTACATAACAATGAAATTTGATAGAGTGATTACTTTAGAGCAAAAAGTATCAGAGATGCTTAAAGAGTTTGGAACTGAATTTATTCTTCAAGAAAATATAGTTTGTGTGAGGTTGAGTAAACCTCAAGAGATAAAAGTTATTGCAAAAGAAATACCAAAGTACATTGAAAAAATTCTTCTCACAACTACAAAAGTTGAATCCACATGCCAAAGTATTCAAGAAGAAATACAAGAGAGTGTGAAAGAGGTTAAAGAGATAAGAGTCATTCAGTCAAATGAGAGAGAACTTTTACATCAAAGCTTTGTAAATAAAACAAGTGCAGCAGACTATGTAAGTGAACTCGGTGGAGATGTTCTTGAAGAAATTCTTGATTTAACGAGTATAGATGAAGAGTGGGAGGGAACACTCGGTGCAATTGAGAAAAATCCCACAGAAGAGAATTTTGTCTATTTTGCAGATTCTGTGTTAAATGTTTATGTACGAGCGATTAACAATCTTTTTGAATTTACAGCCCTTGCGTATGCACTCACTTCTTTGAGTGTTTTTATGAAAGAGAGTGCAAAGGTTGTAAGTGAGGATAGTGAGAAAATAAAAATGCTCATTATGTTACTCGAACATTTAGGCAAAGACCTTACATCGTGGAGAGAGCATATATTTATTTTACAAGATACGGCGGATATTCATTATGTAGATAGTTCATTTTTTAGTTCGTGTATGCAAATAGAGGCGATTATTGATGATAAGCATGTAGATGCTGATGATGAAAATGATATGGAATTTTTTTAAAATAGATTCCGAATCAAGTTCGGAATGACGGAGTATATGAAGTTTGGAAAACGGAACATATAAACTTTCGTCATCCTGAACTTGATTCAGGATCTTTGGTTATGCAAGAAATCTAATAAAACAAAGGAAAAACAAAATGGCAAAAAGAGTAATTATAGTAGATGATTCAAGAGCAGTAATCGCAACAGCAGAGTTGGCTTTGGAAGAGATGATTAACTCAGGAACTATTGAGTTTAAATCGTATCTCAATCCAATGGATTTATTAGGTGCCTTGCAAAGTGGAAGTGAAAATTATGATTTGTTGATAAGCGATGTAAATATGCCACAGTTAAATGGTTTAGATTTAGCTCGTGCAATTAAAGCGGATGATAGGTACAAAAATAAGCCGCTTATTATTTTAACAACGGAGAGTTCTAACGATTTGAAGATGCTTGGTAAAGAGATTGGAGTTACAGGGTGGATGGTAAAACCATTTAGTGACGACAAACTTGTGAAATCACTTAAAATGATATTGGGGGTTTAAGAATGAATCAAAACACACTTCAGACAAAAAGAGAGCGATATCTTACTTTTTATTTAGGGAATGAACAATATGGCATAGCAATTGATAAAATCAAAGAGATTATTGCCATGATGAAAATAACAAATGTTCCAAAAATTCCTTCTTACATGCGAGGGGTAATCAACTTACGAGGTTCTATCATACCTGTTGTGGATACGAGACTGCGTTTTAACATGGAACATAGAGAAGCAGATATGAACACGACCATCATTATTGTTGAGGTGGAAAAGGTCAGTATCGGATCTATTGTTGATAGAGTAGAAGAGGTTTCTTCCATTGATTCATCAAATTTGAGTGAACCACCAAAATTTGGAAATAACATAGATACAGATTTTATCAGCTGTGTCGCTCAAATTGAAAATCAAGTCGTTATGATTTTAGATGTTCTGAAGCTTTTTGAAGCGGATGAGTTACTGAGTATCGAACAGATACAACAAAAACAAATAACAGAAGGATTATAAAAATGAATTGGTTAGAAAATATGGTTTTACAAAGTAAGTTGATTTTATTAACTGGGGTTATGATGTTTTCTCTGGCTATCTTAGGATATATGGGATTTAACACAACGCAAAAATGGGAGCGTAGTATTGCGGATGTTGGTATGGTTAAACTTCCATCCATTGTTGGTATCATGGAGATGCGCGTGGGAATTAATCTCGTAGCAATTCAACAAAACCGTGTTCGTGGTCTTCAAGGGGATGAAGGACTTAGTAGTAAAATACAAGATGCTATTGATAAAATTGCAAAAGGATTTGAGCGTTATGAAAAAGGGCTTAAAATTTATGCTTCACTTCCACAAACTCCTGAAGAGGCAATGGAATGGAAGAAGTATGAAGAAATATTTGGCAAATGGAAAGATTTAAGTCTGAAATTTCAAGCCAATACGCTTGAACCACTTTCATACAATACGGATCCAGAAAAAATAAATGGTTATTTCACACAGATGAAGACATTTACTGAAGCGAGTCGTGATCTTCGTACTGCTGCACTGAATGGGATAATTAAAATTTCTGATATTAATGTTGCTGCTGCAAATGTAACGGTCAAAACAGCACAAGAAGATTCAAAAAGTGCTGTTCAATTGACTATTATGGTTGTATCGATTGCATTTGCTCTCTCAATTTTGTTGTCCATATTGATAATCCGCTCAATTACGCGTTCAATCAAACAAAGTGTAACATCTATCCGTGATGGTGCGATGCAAATTACATCGGCGAGTGATCAAGTAGCTTCTTCATCTTCCTCTTTGGCTCAGGGTGCGAGTGAACAAGCTGCAAGCGTTGAAGAAGTAAGTGCAACCTTAGAAGAGAGTACAGCTATCAATACGCAAAACACAGATAACGCAAGACAAGCGGATATTTTGGCAAAAAATGCAAATGATTCTGCAAAAGCAGGGTATCAAAAAGGGGAACAACTCTCCCACTCTATGCACGCTATTACTGAATCCGCTGCAAAAATCTCTGGAATTATTAAAACAATAGACCAAATTGCATTTCAAACAAATCTTCTTGCACTCAATGCAGCAGTAGAAGCTGCACGGGCTGGTGAACATGGACTAGGCTTTGCCGTTGTCGCAGATGAAGTTCGTAATCTTGCACAAAGAGCAGCTTCAGCAGCAAAAGAGACTTCTGTTATTATCGAAGAAGTTGTAGGGCAAATTAAACAAGGAAATGAAATTGCACATGCCACACATACATCTTTTCAAGAGATAGTAGAGCAATCTAAAAAAGTATCTGACTTGATAGGAGAAATTTCTATCGCAGGAAAAGAACAAAGCGAAGGTATGTCTCAAATCAACCAAGCCATGGGACAAGTGGATCAAGTGACACAACAAGTTGCTGCAAATTCAGAAGAAGCAGCTGCCGCTGCAGAAGAGCTAAATGCACAAGCAACATCGATGATGGAAACTGTACAAATACTAGCAAAAATGGTTGGTATGGAGTCAGATGCTTCTGTATCTGTACAAAAAAAGAAATCTCCTCAGCATGTGGAAATGAAAACATCCCACATGCCACAAAGAAAAGTTCAAATCTCTAAAAGTAGCTCTTCAACCAACAAGGCAGAAGAAATTTTTCCTTTGCATGAAGACGATTTAAAAGAATTTTAGATGGAATTTAATGGCGATGTTCTTACCCTAGATACAGATATGTCTATGGACGAGATTAGAGAGTTTGAAGAGTTTATTCGTCCTAGAATGGATTATATTGAGGTAATTGAAGTAGAAGAGACAAGCTCACTCAAATGCAGTGCTTTTATTTCTATACTAGCAAGTTTGAAGAGAACTAAACCTGAGTTGCAAATTCATTTTTTAGAAAAAGGGATGACCATCTCACCAGTATATGGAAAAATTCATTGGATATGTCATGACTAAGCAAGAGCAAGTAAAAGCTATTTTCATAGAAGAAGCTGGAGAGATAATTGAAAAATTAGATATAGATATTATTCACTTTGAAGAAAATTCTTGTGATTTTAATCTCTTAAATGAAATTTTTCGTGGAGTTCATACTTTAAAAGGAAATGCGAATGCCTTTGGGTTTACTCGTTTAGGCGAGTTTGTTCACCATTTTGAAGATGTATTGGACTATTATAGAAGTACTAAAGAGAGTATCGAAGAGCATAATTTAGAGCTTTTTGTTGCGAGTGTGGATGTTATTAAAGAAATTATGACATGTGAGTTAGACGCTATTGACACATTACCTGAGAGTTATCTTGATTGTTTGGAAAAAATAAAAATTTTACTTGCAATCAAAAAAAATAAAAATATACCTTTTGTAGAAGAGTTAAAAAATGTAAGTCCATTGAATGATTTAGCATCTGAGTTTGGTTTTAGTTGTGATGAGCAAGTTGAAAATGGAGTAGAAAAAAGTATCCAAGAGTATCAGGCTGTACAAACAGAGGGATTCAATTTATATAAAATTGATTTGATGCTTGATGTGGATTGCTATAAACGCGGATTTGATCATCTTCTGTTTTTAAAAAATTTGGGTGAAATGGCAAAATCAATAGAGAGCTTTTTCAATATGCAAAGTATTGATACTATTGATAAATTTAAGAGTGATGAAAGTGGGATAAGTCAGGTTTCTATAGTGATATTGACACCGCTCTCTTATGATGAAGTAGAAGAGTTTTTTCAATTTTTATTTGATAATGAGTATAAAATCACTTTAATCAAACCAAAAGAGAGTGAAAAAAATGTAGTTTCTGTACTTCCAGTAGCTTCTTTGGGGCATGTGGCATCTGCGGCAACTCCTATACTTTCTAACATTCCAAATATAGTAACAAATAAAGCAGTGGCAAGTGTTGTGAGCCAAAAATCAACGATTCGTATTGATACATTTAAACTTGATGAGTTGTTTGATTCTATTGGAGAGTTGGTTATTGCACAAAATTTTATTGCACAGAATGAAAAAATTAATTTGATTGAAGATGAGTCTATTTCTCGTACAATAGAGACGCTTTCAAAAATTACAAAAAAAATTCAAGACCGTGTTATGAGTTTGCGAATGGTTGCGATTAAAGATACATTTGAAAAAATGCAAAGAGTTGTGCGAGATACTTCTAAAAAAACAGGAAAAGAAGTACATCTTATTTTACAAGGTGAAGATACAGAAATAGATAAAACTATGATTGACAGTCTCTCAGACCCGCTTATACATATCATGCGTAATGCCATAGACCATGGGTTAGAAGCAGATGCAGATGAACGACTCCAAGCTGGTAAAAATGTAGCTGGAACAGTGACACTCAAAGCTTTTCATAAAAGCGGAAGTATTGTGATCAGTGCGAGTGATGATGGCAGAGGAATTAACAAAGAGAAAGTGTTAAGAAAAGCGATTGAAAAAGGTGTGATTACTGGAGATGAAAATCTTAGTGATTCTCAAATATTTGCTCTTCTTATGCAACCTGGATTTTCAACAGCAGATACAATTAGTGACCTTTCAGGGCGTGGAGTTGGTTTAGATGTTGTAAAAACATCCATAGAAAAACTTCGTGGAAAAATAGAGATTGATTCAACAGAGGGTAAGGGAACTACATTTTCTATCATTCTTCCTTTGACACTCGCTATTATTGATGGTATGTTAGTGCGCTGTGGTGATGAAATTTATATTATTCCTACTCTGAGTGTTGTTGAATCGTTTCGTCCCCAACAAGAGATAGTACATGTTCTCAAAGAAAAAGGTGAATTTGTAAGCCTCAGAGGACAATATATTCCTGTTGTGAGATTAAGTGATGTATTTAACTTGAATGCAAAACGCATTGAACCTTGGGAAGGCATTTTAGTATGCGTAGAAACAGGAGCAGGGCGCATAGCAATTATGGTAGATGAGCTTGTGGGTCGTCAGCAAGTTGTTATAAAAACATTAGGAAAAGCACTCGTGAAACTCAAAGAGATATCGGGTGGAGCGATACTTGGCAATGGCGATATTGCACTTATTTTAAATGTAGATGAGTTGCGACCTATCACTGAAGTTACTCATGTTTGAGATTGAACTTAAACCAGAAGAGTTTACACTTTTTCGTAATTATATTTATAAAAAAGTCGGTATTTCTCTCTCTGAGCAAAAAAGTACTTTAGTCAAGGGTCGTCTCAATAAACGATTGAATCAACTCAGTTTGAACTCATTTAGAGATTACTATGATTATTTAATTAGTGATATAAGCGGTGAAGAACTTACATTTTTTGTAAGCGCAATATCGACCAATGTTACATCATTTTTTCGTGAATCAGCTCAGTGGATATGGTTAGAGGGATATTTACCAGCGCTCATTGCATCTAAAAAAGATAAAAAAATTAGAATTTGGTCAGCAGGGTGTTCAAGTGGTGAAGAACCCTATACTATTTTGATGTTTTTACAGCATCATTTACCTGATTTTCAGAGTTGGGATATAAAAATTTTGGCAACAGATATTTCATCTAAAGTTCTCTCAAAAGCAATTGCAGGACATTATGAGTCTAAACAAGTAGAACTATTGCCAAAAGAAATGGTTATGAAATCTTTTGATAAAGTACAAGTAGATAGTGTTTTGCGATACCAAATACGACCATTTCTCAAACAAAAAGTCGTATTTCGTTTGTATAATCTCATTACAGACCCATTTTTTTTCAAAAATAAGTTTGATATGATTTTTTGCCGGAATGTTATGATTTATTTTGATGATGTCAATAGACATGAACTCATAGAAAAATATACAAGAGTATTGCCAAAAGGTGCTCCCCTATTTTTAGGAAGTTCAGAATCTTTAACAACGCATAAAGAGACCCTTAAACTTTTAGGTTCTTCAATTTATCAAAAAATATAAGGGAAATAAGTGAAAAATAGCGAACATTTTATTGCATCAAAAGAGGCAAATTTTGATTTGCACGAATTATTCTTTTCAATTACCAAGAAGGACAGTACAATCGTTTCAGGAAATGATACATTTGTACGCATAAGTGGCTATTCAAGAGATGAGATTCTTTTGCAACCTCACAATATTATTCGTCATCCAGATATGCCAAAAGTTGTTTTTAAAATATTATGGGATCATTTAAAAGCAAATAAGCCAGTTGCTGCTTATGTGAAAAATAGGACAAAACAAGGTGAATACTATTGGGTTTTTGCTGTAGTATTTCCTTTAAAAGAGCAATATATCTCTATACGAATAAAGCCTAGTACAGAAGTTTTTTCTTTAGTTAAAGAACTCTATTCTAAATTATTGATGGCTGAAGTAAATACAGACATGGATGCGAGTGAGAAATTACTTTTGGAAGCTTTAAGTAGTTTTGGTTATCGTGATTATGATCATTTTATGAATGAAGTTTTATTAGCTGAGTTATTAGAGCGAAAAAAACTACTTTTGGAAAATAATTCAGATGTTGATTCTATTTGTTTGGCACCAAAACATGAACTAAAAATTACATCACTGTATTGTTCTAGTAAAATATTATTGGAACGATACGATAAATGGTTTGAAAAAATTGATTTGTTTTACAGGGTTAAATCATTGTTTGAAGAGAAAGCTTCTGTTTTAAGTTCTCTTGCGAGAAGTATTGTATTTTTATCGCTGAATGCTTCCGTTGCATCGTATAAGATTGATACAAATGGAGAAACATTTGGTGTATTGGCGAGTGATATTAGAACAAATGCAAAAGAGAATGATATTCTTATTGGGCAAATTCATGCACTCTCTGAATCTTTATCGTATTCCTTAAATGAGAGTATATTTTTGGTTTCATCCATAAGTTTACAAATGGAGATGGTAACTTATTTTGTAAAAGAGTTGTTTGAAGATACGAATGGTGCGTTAAATAATAGTGTTTATGTTCTCTTTGAACTTGTCCATTTATACAATAAAAAATTAACTGAGTTAACTTTGAGCATGGATACATCCATTCAAAAAAGTCTTATTCATCTTGAAGAGTTGGAACAACAAATTATGTATTTAGGCTATATTCAGGTGTATGGAGTTATTGAATCTGCTAGAAGTAATGATGCTTCATCAGGATTTGGTGAAATATTTTCACAATTAAAATCTTTAATTGCCAATACGACAGAAGAAATTTCAGTCATGAAAAAAATGGGTGAAAGTTTTTTTAGAGAAAATAATATGTTGATAAATGAATCAAAAGAGATGGATAGAATGTTAAATAAGTTAGAAGATGATATGTCAAATATGAAAAATATTGAAGGTTGAATTTTGAAAGATATATCAAATAAAGAGAGCGTTCAAGACGAGTTAGCTTTTTTAAGTAAAAAGATTTTAGAGCTAAATAAGAAACTCATTGAAAGTGAAAAAGCAAAATCAAGATTTTTATCCCTTGTTGCAAATGAATTAAATAATCCTATGACTGTTCTTTTAGGCATGATTCCACATCTGAAAATTGAGGAGGGTGAGCAAAATAAGAAAATTTTTGATTTAGTTCATTATGAAGCTCTCAATCTTGATTTTAGAATTCAAAACTTAGTTATGGCTGCTGAAATAGAGAGTGGAACGGTTGATATAACTTACGCTTTATTTCAGCCTAAAGAGATTATTGATGAAGTGTGTGAGAGTTTAAAGTATGTGATTAAAGAAAAAAATATTCAAATAAATGTAACAAGTACAATAAAACAAAAAGTTGTATCTGATCCAAAAAAGATTTATATGATAGTTAAAAATCTTATCGCTAATGGATGCCAATACGGCATTGAAAATGGTGTGATAGATATAACTTTAGATACGAATAACTCAGTGTTGCGTATAGCAGTAAAAAATCAAGGGCAAGGACCAAAGGTCGATTATAAGCCAGAAGTATTTACGCGTTTTGCAAAAGATATGAAGGGAGAACATGGACTAGGCATCGGGCTTAGTATTGTTCGTGAATTATGTGAAAGATTGGGCGGCGGTGTGGATTATGTGGTAGAAGATGGGTTTGTCACTTTTGTCGTTACACTGCTTTTTGATGAGAGCATGATAGATTCTCAAGCCTATGGTTCAAATGAATTTTTATTTGAGTCCTTTGATAATGTGATGGAATTATAATGATTTACGGTAGTTCAACTTTCATACATGTGGGTCAAATCCATGTTGATGTTGCACCTACTGCAATTTCAACAGTTTTAGGTTCTTGTGTGTCTGTTTGTTTGTACGATAAAATACAGGGAATAGGAGGGATGAATCACTATTTACTCCCTTTTTGGAATGGGAATGGTTTGCAATCTCCAAAATTTGGAAATATAGCCATTCCAAAACTGATAGAAACCATGTTAGACAAGGGTTCTAATCTTAAAAATATGGAAGCAAAAATTTTTGGTGGTGCATCCATGAACGCGTCGGTATTAGATAATATGATGATTGGGCAAAAAAATATATTGGTTGCAAAAGAGATTTTAAAAGAGTATAAAATAGCTATAGTTGCCGAAGATGTTGGCAAACAAAATGGCAGAAAAATTCAATTTAATTTAGAATATGGAAAAGTATTGTTAAAGTATATTGCTAAGAGTAACACATAATGTTCGGAGGTAATTCATGGCTATAAGAGTATTGATTGTAGATGATAGTGCGACAGCGCGTGCAGTGTTGCGAGAAATTTTAGAATCAGACCCAGCTATTGAAGTTGTAGCGACTGCATCGGATGCGTTCGTAGCACGGGATAAAATCGTTGAACTTAAGCCTGATGTGGTTTGTTTGGATGTTGAAATGCCTCGAATGGACGGGATTACTTTTTTAAAAAAGATTATGCACTATATGCCATTGCCCGTTGTTATGGTTTCTTCATTAACACAAAGTGGAGCGAAAACAACACTCGAAGCACTTGAAGCTGGAGCTGTTGATTTTGTTCCTAAGTTACACTCTCATATTTATGATTCAAAAGATGAAATGAAAGAGGAACTTATTTCTAAAATAAAAGCAGCCTCAAAAGCAAAAGTTTTTAAAAAAGAGTTAAAAAGTCAAGCCAATACAACTTCATTGGCAGAAACTACCAATAAAATTTTAGCGATTGGTGCTTCAACAGGTGGTACAGAAGCCCTTAAAGATGTACTGATAGGATTACCTAGAAATGGACCTGGAACAGTTGTTGTGCAACACATGCCAGCAAATTTTACAGAACCATTTGCGCAAAGATTAAATTCACTTTGTGCTATGGAAGTAAGAGAAGCAAAAAATGGCGATAGTATTACTCCTGGGGTAGTTTTAGTTGCTCCAGGGGATTATCACATGGTTGTGCGGCGTTCTGGTGCTAGATATTATGTTGAAATAGGAAGTGGTGAAAAAGTTTCAGGTCATCGTCCCTCAGTAGATGTTTTGTTTCATTCCGTTGCAAAAATTGCTGGTGCAAATGCAATTGGTGTCATACTTACAGGAATGGGTGGCGATGGGGCAAAAGGGCTTTTGGCTATGAAAAATGCAGGAGCGAGAACAATCGGACAAGATGAAGCAAGCTGTGTAGTTTACGGTATGCCTAAAATCGCTTATGACATAGGTGCGGTTGAGAGACAAGTGCCATTAAGTAAAGTTGCACATGCCATACTTTCATCTCTATGAGATGGCATGTGGAATTTATAAACATTAGACTTTTTGCATAACCCGCTTTTAGATTGCTTCACTTCGTTCGCAATGACGGTTATGTACCAAGGAAGAATTACCGTCATTGCGAGGAGGAACGACGAAGCAATCTGAGTTTTGCAAGAAGTCTATTACATAAAAGTACAAGGAATAATACATGAGAATATTTTTAGCAGAAGATAATGAAGATAACTATTTAGTAGTAAAATCAAACTTAAGAAAACTCAAAACACCAGTGGAATTGTTATGGGCGCAAGATGGTAAAATTGGCATAGAGATGCTGAGTCATGAAGAGAATATAGATATTTTTTTAGTAGATATTGAGATGCCAAATATGGGTGGTGTGGAATTGGCTTCTTGGATTAACAATCAAGAAAGATTTGTCAATGTACCTATTGTTGCCGTAACTGCTTCCGTTTTTGCAGAGATGAAAAAAATGTACTTAGAAAAAGGTTTTGATTATATTTTAGAAAAACCATTTTCAAGAAAAGAGCTTCTTGAAATGTTACAACAAAGTATTCATCTATCATAGGTTATAAAAAGTATAAGGAATAAAAGATGAAAATGAATTCTATAATATTTAAAATGATGATACCCTTGATTGCTATCACAATATTAGTCGTTAGTATCACTTTATTTGTAACACAAACTTATCTAAAGAAAGTTGTTGAAGATATTTTTATTGAGCTAAAAGTGCATCATCTTGAAACAATATACAATTTAAAAATGGAAAATATTCTCTCCAATATTAAAAATAATGGACTTGTAATCGCTGATTCTAAGGATGTGCAAAAATTTATTGTAAGTCGTGATGCGAAAGAGGGCAAAATCTCAAATGAGATGAAAAAAAAGCTTTCCGATTTAAAACAACTTTATAAATTAGAGCATATATATGTAGCTGAAGTAAGTAGTAAAAATTATTTTGATGAAAATGGTCTTGTGAAAGTTATTGATACAGCAGATAAAGAGAGTGAGTGGTTTTTAAAGACACTAGATAGTAAAAATAAATTTATTATTAATGCTGATAGTGACATAACGGGAACTCTGCATATTTGGTCGGATGTAGTTGTTGGAGATGTAAACAATTCCGTTGGTTTAGTTGGTTGCGGAATGGATATTAGCAGTATTTATAAGTTAGCACTAGAAGATTTCAAAAAAGATAACGCAGATATAATTATTGTAGATAGTTCAAATATTATTCAAGGTTCATCAAGCAATACAATGTTGTTAAATAAATCTTTGCTTGATTCCACATTGAAAAAAGAAAAAATAACAGCCATAGAAGAAGCAAAAAAAAATCATGCTAATTTAATTAAATACAATGTGAATCATGAATATAGATATTTACTACTCATCCCGATGCATGAATTAGATTTGACAATTATTATAGATTTTTCAAAAGAAAAGTTTTTATATGCTTTCTATGGTATTTATGACAGAATTATTGCAGGAGGGGTTATTTTACTACTCTTATTATTATTGGTAGGTGGTTGGACATTTACATATTTGATTTCAAAGCCTCTTAAAAACATATCATTAGCCGTGCGTGAATTTGATTATAAATCTGATTTTAAGCCAAAAGGGTGCAAAAATATGGGTTATGAAGTGGATATGATATGTAATGCATTCAATGAAAACTCAAAAATATTACGAACAACTATAGACCAATATAAAAACAGTGAAGAGTTACTTAGAAGTATTATATATTCTGCGGATGACCTTATATTTTTTAAAGATATTACAGGAAAATATATAGAGTGTAACGGTGTATATGCAAAGTGGATTTCAAAGAGTATGGATCAAATTATTGGTAAGACAGATAGCGAACTGCATCCTATTGAGCTTGCAAATTATTATATTCAAATGGATAAACAGGTAATCGCAGAAAATAAAACTGTTGTTGTTGAAGTAAAAGCTAAAAATGATGATGGCAGTTTTACAACACTTCAAATTAAAAAAAGTCCATTTTATGATAAAGAGGGAAATATATTAGGTGTTGTTGTAATTGGAAGAGATATTACAATGATTAAAAATATGGAGAGTGAATTACGAATACTCAATGACACACTCCAAAGCAGAGTAGAGCAAAAGACACAAGAGTTGCAAAAATCAAACGAGGCACTCGAAGAGTATATAAAAGGTTTAGAAGTCCTCAATTCAAAATTAATAAAAGCAAAAGAAGAAGCACTTCAAGCGGGACAAGCAAAGTCAAATTTTATCAGTGGAATTTCGCATGAACTTCGCACTCCACTTAATGCAATCATAAATTTTACAGACCAAATCATAGAAGATTTTGATGAGATTTTAGTTGATAAAGAGTTGTAAACTGACACAAAAGGTTTCTTACAAAGGGTAATCGTAAATTCAAGACATCTTTTGCAACTGATAAACGACTTACTAGAATTTACAAAAGCAGAAGCAGGAAAGATGGATTATAAAATAGAAAAATATGATTTAAACTCTATTCTAAAAGTAGCACACAATAATACACATTCTCTGCTCAATGGTACAAATATAAAGTTCAATCTAACACTCTACCAAAAACCACTTATGGGATTGGTTGACTCAAGAAGATTTTTACAAGTACTTCTAAATTTACTCTCAAACGCAATGAAATTCACAGACAAAGGTTTTATAGAGCTCCGAAGTTTTGTAGAAGAAGATTCTGTAATCGTAGAAATAGAAGATACTGGAAAAGGGATTCCAATAGAAAAACATAAAATTATATTTGAACCATTTATGCAAGTTAATACTACAGACAATGGCACAGGACTTGGGTTAGGACTAGCAAAAAAAATGTGTGATGATATGAATGTTGCTATTTCATTTACTTCCGTTGAGGGGGATGGTACTATCTTTCGTTTAGTTTTAAAAAAAATGGAAGATGAAGTTTTAGAAACTAATGTGACATAAAAATTATACTAATTTTTAAAGCGGTTTTAAGGGAGACAAGGGAAAAAATCCCTTGACCATGCTAATGTAGCATAGGTGCAAAAATGCACATAAGAACTATTGCGATTAGTAGCTTATTCATAAAATCTCCCTTGATTCGTTTTAGGAGGGCAAAAAAAAAGGTTAGGAGGTAATTAATCTCCTAACCTTCAAAAGCTTTTTACCGCTCCATAAAACGAATCAACATACTAACCGCAAACAAAATTTTACAACAAAAGAGTAACTATGTCAAACAAAAAATTTTAAATTTACTCTATATTTTTCAAATACTCACACATCATACGAACACCCGCACCAGTTGCACCGTAAACATTGCAGTCCCATGGGGTTTCTGTGTAGGCTGAACCTGCAATATCAAAGTGCATCCATTTCTCTTTGTTTTCATCTTTTATAAATTTATCCAAAAATATTCCAGCGGTAATCGCTCCGCCGTAGGGTTTAGATGAAGTATTTGAAATGTCCGCTATTTCACTTTTGAGAAATTTTTTAAGATGTTTGTTAAATGGAAGTGAGCCTGTAAGTTCTCCAGAATTACTTCCTGCTTTTGAAAACTCATGTTTAAGTTTATGCGAGTGTCCCATGATGCCAGTTGTAAAAGGTCCAAGAGCAACAACACATGCTCCTGTGAGTGTTGCAAAATCAAATATGCCATCCGCTTTTACTTTGTCTTGTGCGTAGTCTAAAACATCTGCTAAAACTAAACGACCCTCTGCATCTGTATTTCTCACCTCAATAGTCGTACCGCTTCTTGCGACTAAAACATCATCAGGCTTATAAGCATCTCCGCCAATCATATTTTCAACTGCACCGATAAACGCATGAATTTCAACATCAAGTTTTAATTCACTTGCAGCTTTGATGATTCCTAAAACTCCACATGCCCCAGCTTTATCCATTTTCATAGTTACCATCGAAGTTGCGGGTTTGAGGCTTAGTCCGCCACTATCGTAAGTGAGACCTTTTCCAACAAGAGAGATAATTTGTTTAGGATTTTTTGGTTTATAGCTCAGATGAATGAGTGCACTTCCATGAACAGAAGCGCGTCCAACGGCTAACATAGCGTGCATATTCTCTTTTTTTAAATCCTCTTCTTGAAGAATTTTACATCCAAGTTTATTATCTTCTGCTAATTTTTGCGCAAGAGCTACAAGTGTTTGTGGATGTAAATCTTGAGGAATAGTATTTACGATATCACGAGTAAAATTTGTAGCTTTTGCTATTATCATCGCTTCGTTGAACACTTTTTCTAGCTTTTCAAAGTCCAGAGAATCAGCAGTTAATGAAATCTTTTTGAGTGCTGACTTTTTTGGCTTGGATTTGTAAACATTGTACTCATATCCACCAAGAACGATACCATCCACTAAAGCACTTAGAGTTCTTTTAGAGAGTACGCTTAGTTTTGCACTTTCGTAGTTCGATGTTTTAAGTAACTTAATTGCACATGCCATAGCACTTCGTATATCATCACTTTTTTTGCTATCAATTCCACAAACAAGGAGTCCTTTTTCATGCAAGAAGCATGTGGAATCTTGTTCAGCTTTAAATCCAGCTTTGTTTAAAATTGCAACTTCCACATGCTGTGATAATTCATCTGGTGTTACAAATTCTACTAATATATCTGCTTTTGTGTCTGTGATATTTTTATTTGATAATTTGATGTTCATGGGGTTCCATTTTTTTAAATTTTGTAGTTGGGATGATAGCAAAAAGTATATAAAAGAGAGTTAACTCTAAAATATACTTGGCATGTGGAACTTGGGCGATGTGTTTAGTTCTTGATTGTAAAAGTATTTTGAGGTCTTCCTATGTGAAAGCCTTGAAGATAATCCACACCCATCTCTTTAAGGGTTTTTACTATCTCTTCATCTTCTACATACTCGGCAACTGTTTTCACATTTAACTCTTTTGCTAGAGTTAAAATACTATAAACAAAAGCACGGTCTTTTGCATCTTTATTGATGTTGATAATAAATTCTCCATCAATTTTTAAGTAGTCAATAGGAAATTTTTTGATGTAATGAAAAGATGAAAAACCAGAACCAAAATCATCAATAGCAAATTTATATCCTGCCATTTTTAAGTTCATTACAAATTTTTCTAAAATAGAAAAGTTTTTCACTGTTTCACGCTCTGTTATCTCAAATACTATATTGTCTCTTGAGATATCATACTGCTTTAAGAGATTTGTGATTGAGTCTGCATAATTCCCTACGATTAAGGATTTTGGAGATAAGTTAATAAATAAAATACCTTGATAATCTTCTTCCTTAATTTTTATAAAGGCATTTTCTATATTAATCAAATCCATACGATTTATCATACTCATACTCTCAGCAACTTCGATAAACTCATAAGCAGGTATAACTTTTCCATTTATCTCTATTCGCATGAGAAGTTCATGTATCTCGTTTTTACCAGTTTTTGTAGTTTGAATAGGCTGAAAATAGGGAACTATACGGTTATTTGCAACGGCATCAACAAGTAGTGAAGATTTTGCTTTTTGCTCTTTTATAACAGATAAAATGTCATCCCCTGAAGGAACTCGAACGCCATTTTTTCCCTCTTCTTTAACCTTGTACATCATTCCATCCGCTATTAAAAAGAGGTCTTTTTCAGTTTGTCCATGCTCTGGATAGACAGATATACCGATAGAAACAGTAACCCCAACATAATTACCATCCGTTGTGAGCAATCTAAAATCCTCAACAGCTTTTATAATTTTATTGGAAACCGCAAGAGCGCCCGCTAAATTACATTCAGGTAAAATAATAGTAAACTCATCCCCGCCATAACGAGATAATATATCTTCATCTCTTTTTGTTTCACCAAGAAGTCTTGCAAATTCTTGTAAGTAAAGGTCTCCAAAAGCGTGACCATATTTGTCATTTATAGGTTTAAAATTATCACAATCTATAACCATTAAAGCAAATTCGTAACTATGAACGGATGCTCGTTTTATCTCATAACCTAGAAAGTCATTAAACACTCGTTGGTTAAATAGTCCTGTTAATGGGTCATGTGCTGCATAATATTCAAGGTCGTTTGTATATTTATTTATAGCTTTAACGGAACCTACAAGATTTGCCATAGTTGTTAAAATGCTATCAATTACTATATGTTTAATTGGGTCTGTTACTATATCGGACTGCACACTCAGTCCTACGATACCACCAATTTTTGGAGTATCTAAAAAGAGTGATTTTGTTCTGTGTGCAAAGTTTTCATAGTCATTTATATTTATACATTCATTATAGTCAGATGTATTGTGGCGAATTGTATAATCTGTATAGCCTAAAAAGTGGTCACTTTTTTCTACAGACTCTCTTACATAAACTTCAAAATTAATCTTCACATCTTTTTCAGGAATACCATACCAAAAAATATCCACTTCAAACTGGTCATCACCAACTCTAAATATAGTCATAAGTGTATATGTAGGCATAACTTTGTTAATATCAACCAAAAGTTCACCAATGTAATCACGCCAGTCTTTTACAATCTCAGAGGTAATGATAAACTTATCTAAAAGCTGTACTTCAAATTCTAAAAGGTCTTTATCAACAGCAATCGTTTTAAGTTTTTTTGCTAATTCATTTACATTTATAATAATTTCATTGAGTTCATCAAATTTTAAATCTATCTCTGTTGCATCAAACTCCTTAAAGTCTTTTACAGAATTAATATTTTGAACTTTTTGATTAAATAGTTTTAATGCTCCTGTGATTTTTGCCGTTGTATATCTTGAAGCGATAAAAGCTATAAGACCAAAAAAAGGAAGTACTATCATGAAGAAATATATGTACTCTAAAAATGTCTCTTGGATGATATTTATTAAATTTTGCTCAACATCTATGACACCAAGAGTATCCCCAATCTTAGCGTTTGTATGGCAACTTAGACACTCTTCTTTTGCATTGAGTGGTAAAAGATTTCTAATAATTTGAGTTTCACTTAATGTTGTCTTTTGACCACTTTTAAAAACATTTTCAACTGCTTTATCTTTAGTTTTTTCGCTCACTTCTCCAAAAAGTTCTTTTACAACTCTCCCACGATAAATATTTATAGTGTAGTTACTCTCTTTGAAATTATCTTTGAGTGAATGCATAAAATCATTTATTTCTTCTTTACTCCAACCTCTTTTCATGACTTGATACATAGAGGAAAAAACTTGATTAGAGACTGCATTGGCATGGTTGATTGCATCTTTTTGTGCCAAGGCTGTATGCAGATACGTTGTGAAGATAAATATTAATACAAACAGAGATGAGAGAAGTATAATATTTATAGAAAATATAAAATTCTTTAATGTTTTTGGCAAAATTATGTCCTAAAATATATATTTGAGCTAAGTATATCTCACAATATACTTAAAATTAATATTAGTTGTTAAAATCTAGTATATTTTTCGCTTGTATCATGTCTTTATCACCGCGACCCGATAGGTTTACAATAATGAGTTTATCTTTGATATTTGGCATTTTTTTGAGGTATGCCACGGCATGTGCACTTTCAAATGCTGGAATAATTCCTTCTTTTCGTGATAACCAAACAAAAGCATCAAGCGCCTCTTGGTCTGTAATGTTGTCATATGAAACAGAATTATTATCTTTATGAAAAGCGTGTTCTGGTCCAATTCCTGGGTAGTCAAGTCCTGCACTGATGGAGTGAGCTTCTTGAATTTGACCATCCGCGTCTTGAAGCAAGTAAGTCATTTGACCATGTAAAACCCCTGGACGACCTTTTTCTAGCGAACAACCGTGTTTATCTGTTTCAACACCAAGTCCACCTGCCTCAATACCGATACATCGAACTTCTTTATCTTCTAAAAAGTGTTGGAACATTCCGATAGCGTTACTTCCACCACCAATACAAGCGAGTACATAATCAGGCAAACGGTTCTCTTTTTCCAAAATCTGTGCTCTTGCTTCATAACCGATGATAGCTTGAAAATCTCGCACCATCATTGGATAAGGATGCGGTCCTGCAACTGTTCCTATGATATAAAAAGTATCTCTTGCATTTGTTACCCAATGACGAATTGCATCATTCATCGCATCTTTGAGTGTTTTTGAACCGCTCTCAACTGCATTTACTTTTGCACCAAGGAGTTTCATACGAAAAACATTTAATTCTTGTCGCTCAACATCTTTTGCACCCATAAAAATTTCACACTCTAAACCTAAAAGAGCACAGACGGTTGCTGTTGCAACGCCATGTTGTCCAGCTCCTGTTTCGGCGATTATTTTTTTATAGCCTAATCTTTTTGCCATGATGCCTTGAGCGATAACATTGTTTACTTTATGCGCACCTGTGTGGTTTAAATCTTCGCGTTTTAAGTAAACTTTCGCACCAATTTCATCCGAGATATTTTTTGCGAAATAGAGCGGGGAAGGGCGACCTACATAATCTGTTAAGTAGTAGTGAACTTCACTCCAAAACTCTTTATCAAAACGAATTTTTTTATACTCATCGCTGAGTCTTAGGAGTGCTGGCATCAATGTTTCAGGAACATATCTACCGCCAAAAATGCCGAAATGTCCATTTTCATCTGGATCAAATTGAGAAGCCGATGGAATATACATTAATTAACCTCAATAATAGAATAAACTTCAGTTTGATTTTTTAAATTTTCAATGCCACCTAAAAAAGTAAGTCCTAGAACAAAACATGCCTCAACACACTCCGCGCCAGCTTGTTTGATAAGTTTTGCTGCTGCGTTTGCAGTTCCACCTGTTGCAATGAGATCATCTATGAGAAGAACTCTGGCATGTGGAATTTTACTAAAAGCATCGATGTGAACTTCTATCTCATCCACACCATATTCGAGGGAGTATTTTTCACTGATAGTTGTGTAGGGAAGTTTCCCTTTTTTTCGTAGTGGCACAAATCCTATATCCAGCATTTGAGCCAACGCTGCACCAAAAATAAAACCTCTCGCATCAATTCCAGCTATATAATCTAACTTATACTCTTTATATTTTTGATAAAGGTGATTCATCAAAACACTATATGCTTCTCTATCATTGAGAAGAGTTGTGATATCTTTAAAAATAATCCCAGGTTTTGGAAAATCTTTTACATCTCTAATTGAACTCTCTATAATTTTTCTTTCAGTGGAGCTAAGTTTCATGTTATCCTCTTTTTATAGTAGAGCGTCTATACGACTCTCTAGTGCTTTGATTTTACCGTTGAGGCGGTCTGTTTCTTGTCTATGTTTAGAATTTCTTTGTTTTAAAACTTTTAACTCATTTCGCAGTTTTGTTAACTCTTCACTTAAAATATCCACATTTCCTAAAGCTCTTTGAAGTTGAATCTTGGTAATACTTTTAAAATAGTACATTTTTACAAATAAAAAGATAGATAGTATTGACAAAATTGTTAATAATGACCATTCCCAAAACATGCGTTTTCCTTTAAAGTTCTAAGATTTTATAGCTTCTATTTTTGCAACGCGATCTGTATGTCTGCCACCATCAAAACTGCCAGCAATCCAAGCATCAAGGATAGATTCACAAACACCTTGTCCGATAATTCTTTCACCAAAACATAAAATATTTGCATCATTATGCGCACGAGCAACTGTCGCTGTGTAGGCATCGTGACAGAGTGCTGCACGAATTCCCACATGCCGATTTGCTGCCATGCTCATGCCGATTCCTGAACCACAGATAAGTATTCCTTGTGATGTTGCATCACCTAAAACACTTTGTGAAACTTTTAGCGCATAATCTGGATAATCCACTCTCTCTTTGTTAAATGGTCCAAGGTCTATAACTTCATGCCCTTTTTCTTTTAATAGTGCAACTGTAAAATCTTTTAAATCAATTCCAGCATGATCTGTCGCTATATAAAATTTCATTTTTTTCCTTTATGATAACAGTAAATTTAAAATGGTTTGTACGGGTAAAACAAGTATATACTCTTTTAGTGGAGTCATCAATACAATTAAAACTATAACAATTCCATATCTCTCATTTTTGTAAAAAAACTCTGCAACAGAATTTATTTTGTGCTTGAGTGCTAAGTGCATTACAAAGTGTGCTCCATCAAATTGTGGAATTGGAAGGAGGTTAAAGACACCTAAAACTACATTGATTACGAGGAGTTTAAGTACAAAAATATAGGTAAATATATAGAATAAACTATCAGCACCTGTTGGTTTAGTCATCGCAACTACAGCGATAGAAGCAAAAACTGCTAAAGTAAAATTATAGACTATCCCTGCCAAATCAACTTGCATAGCAGCGTTGTAGCCGCCTTTTTTTATCACTTCACTCATATTTATAGGTACAGGTTTTGCCCAGCCAAATAAAAATCCACTTTCACTTCCAAGTAACATAGGCAAAAAGTACATAGTTGCGGGAACAATGATAGTACCAACTAAATCCACATGCAAAAGAGGATTGATTGATAATCGTCCAGCATTTTTGGCAGTTGTATCTCCATACATATAAGCTACCCATCCGTGCATGATTTCATGACCTATGATAGCCGTTGCAAGAGCGAGAACTGCGGCGAAGATTTTTAGTAAATCAAGAAATTCCATGGTCAGCTTCGTCTTCTTTTATTCTCTGTTTTTGTGCTTTTTCTAAGATAGCTGGAGTTTCTAAGTCTGTTGGAGTTTTACCAACTCTGTCCCATCTAATTTCCCAATTTTCATCAATAGAAAAATAGACAAACCAAGGAGTTCCTTCTATATTATCATAAGGAACACTTCCCCAAAAACGGCTATCATTTGAGTGATCACGGTTATCGCCCATCATAAAATAGCTATTTTTTGCAACTTTTGTCGGAGCAAAATTGAAAAGTTGTTGCGGGTAACGCCCATCATTTATGATTTTATCATCATGATGAATTCCTGGATGCTCTTTTTCATATGGATTTTTAACCCAAAGTTTTGAATCAAAGACAACGATTTGAGACTCTTTAAAATTCTCTTTTATCCACGCATCACCTTCTCTGTAATGCAAATATAAATCTTTTTCTAAGAGAAAAAGTTCATCATCAGGAAGTCCGATACATCTTTTAACAAAGTGCTGTTTGGGATTGTTTGGATATCTAAAAATGACAATATCTCCACGAGAAGGCGTAGCACCATCCATAAGGCGAAGTTTATCACTCCAAGGCATGATTGACATCTCTAAGAAAGGAATATGTGGCATGGCAATGCCATACGCAAACTTTTTAGCAAAAAGGTGGTCACCGATAAGAAGTGAGTCTTTCATTGAGCCTGAGGGAATTCTAAAAGCTTGTGCTATAAAAAATATAACAAACAAAACGATGATGATTGTTCCCGTCCATGAGTTAGAAAACTTGTATGTTTTGTGTAAAAATTCTTTCATTTATACTCTTTTTTGTGCATTTATTTGCGCTGCTTTGAGCGTGTTACTGAGGAGCATAGCGATTGTCATAGGTCCAACTCCACCTGGGACTGGCGTGATGTAAGAACATTTCTGGCTTACATTGGCAAAATCAACATCGCCAACGAGATTTCCATCTTCTGCACGATTTATTCCGATATCGATGATAATGACGCCATCTTTTACCATATCTTCTTTGATAAGATTGATAACACCTACGCCAACTAAAAGAATATCAGCATTGAGAGTATGTTTTTTTAAATCATCTGTAAAAATATGACAAATTTCAACGGTTGCATTTGCGTTTAAAAGTAGGGCAGCCATTGGTTTTCCAACGATATTTGAAGCACCTACAACAACACAATTTTTGCCTTTTACATCAATGTTGTATTCATTTAAAAGCTCCATAACACCAAGGGGTGTACATGGAACAAAACCATCAAGACCAGTTGTGAGTCGCCCAACATTAAAGGGATGAAAACCATCTACATCTTTGCTTGGATCAACGAGTTCGAGGATTTTTGTTGTGTCTATTTGCGCGGGAAGAGGGAGTTGAATCAAAATACCGTCTATATTTGGATTTGTATTCATCATTTTGATTGTGTTTTCTATTGCATCTTGAGAAATATCTTCGGGCATTTCGTGTGTAACTGAGTAAAAACCAACTTTATCACATGCTTTTTTTTTCATATTTACATACGCTGCACTTGCTGGGTCATGTCCTACGAGTATGACCGCTAAACCTGGAACTGAGCCCGTTTTGCTTTTAAATTCTTTGGTTTGAACTGATACTCTTTCTTGTATTTTTTCTGAAAGTTTTTTACCATCAAGAAGTTGCATTTATACCCCATAAATAATTTTTTTGTTATTATATCACTTAATAATAAAGGGTCGCTTTACAATGAAATATCTCATATACTTAATTTTACCATCTCTGCTTGTCGCTGAAACTACTTTTATAACTCCTAGTGAGTATGCAGCACAGCTGTATAAAAATCCTCGCGGCATTGGTTGTCAATACTGTCATGGTGAAAAAGGTGAAGGTAAAGTAGTTGCTAAATATGTCCATAAACAAGAGAAAAAAACTTTTGGTGGAGGTCCTATAAATAAACTTGAATGGAGTGTGTTCTATTATGCACTTGTTCGTTCAAACAAAGGTATGCCTCGCTATTTTTTAACAGAAAAAGAGATTCAAGCACTTTATCTCTATCTTGCTCAAGAAGAGAAACTAAAATCTGAAAAAGAAGAACCAAAAAGAAAAGAAACGAAAGCGAAAAAAGAAGAGCAAATAGTGAAAAGAGAAGAACATAGTGTCCAAAAAGTAGAGCAAAAAAAAGAAAAACCTCAGGTAAAAAAAGAAGAACCGAAAGTTTACAAAGCTGAACCAATATACGAAAAACCAAAGGCGATGCGATATGAAGACTATCCAGATAGATAATTTAAGTAGTATTGAATCAGCTTTTAAAAATAGAGATTTAGAAGCACTCAAAAAACTTGCCATTCCAGTAAAAAGAGTAAGAAATCAAAGTACCCATTTTTCTTCTGTTTTAATGCTCTCTTGTAACAATATTAAGCATTTATCTAAGATTGCAACACTCGAAGCTGAGTGTATTATTTTAAATTTAGAAGATGGAGTGAGTCAAGAGGATAAGCCTTTTGCCCTTGTTCTTTGTGCTCTGTTTTTGTCACAAAATGCTGTAAGTGAAAAAAAACTTGTCGTTCGTGTAAATGCGCTTGATGAGGGTGGATATGCAGAAATTGCGTACTTAAACCAGTTTATGCCTGATGCCATTCGAGTTCCAAAGATTCAAAATAAAGCAGAAGTTCAAAATGTTTTAGAACATTTAAGTAGCGAAATAGAGCTCCATCTTTCCATAGAAACAGCTCAAGCGTGGAATAATTTAAACTCCTTGGCTTTAAACAAAAGAGTGACCACTTTTTATCTTGGTATTTTAGACTTATTTGCGGATATGAAACTTCCTCAAAGTCTTATAAAAAGAGATAATCCTACCATGCTTTACATACTTTCTCACTTTTTAGTAACTTGCAAATCTATGGGCATTAAACCTGTCTCTTTTGTCTATCAGGAGTTTCAAAATCTTGATGCGTTTGGCATGTGGATATCTTTGGAAAAGCAGATGGGTTACGATGCGAAAGGGTGCATATCTCCAAAACAAGTAGCGTTAGTCAATGCAATGTTCTCGCATTCAAAAGAAGAGATACAAAGAGCAAAAAAAATCGTAGAACTTTTTGAAATGAATAAAGAAAATGGGGTGAGTGGTTTTGTGGATACAGAGTATGGTTTTATTGACGAGCCGATTTACAAAGGTGCTTTGATTTTGCTTTTAAAATAATTTCCACATGCCAAGCTTCTTTGTTGGCATGTGGAAGTTGTATCTATTTCAGTCAAATATACAAAAAATCTATCATTAATAGTACATTAATCAACAAAGCAGTACTATTAAGTAAGTACCATTCAAAGGACATAAATGAAAATATTTTTCTCAATTCTCTTAGTGAGTTTCACTCTTTATGCAAATGAAATCTCGTCGAGTGATGTTTTTTCTGAGGTTATGCTCGTAGAAAATAAAGTAGAGTTTTTACTAGATTATTACAAAATTGAACATCAAAATAAAAGTGAAGATGAAAAAGTAACATACAAAACAACACAGCTTAAGCCTAGAAATGTTTGGCAAAAGACTTATGAAATTTTAGTCAAAATAAATGTGTTGAGAGAAAAGTTTGGTTTCCCAATAATAGAACCAATTGGAATGACGCCAGTTGAAAATGTAAATCCAAATTTAGTTTATGAACAGACACAAAGAATTTTAACAGAACTTGATATTTTTATGGTTCAAAATGCCATAAAACAGCCAGTGTTAAAAAAGCAAGTGTTTAAAGATAAAGTACCTTTAGATGTTTTTAATAGACTTTGTAAAATATCTTTCATGTTAGACCAAGTAACGCAAAGTAAAACCATGCCATCCTTTAGTTTTGGTGAAACGATGAGAATATATGATGATATAACACTTATATTAAATAATTTAGGCATAGAAGATAAAACAATTCCTCAAAAAAAGAATGAAAATGATACTCCACTCGAGTCACTGAGTAGTGGCTTAAAAATACTTGAAAAGATACAGCAACTTAAAATACTCTCTGGAATGAATTCTGTAGATTTTAGTGAATTTAAAAAAAATGAAGCTTCTCCTAGTGATGTGTTTGAAGTTACGCAGATGATTTTGGCTGAACTTCAAGGTATAAAAGCGAGACTTGGTATAAATGCGGTTACTCCAGCGGCACTTCATTACAAGGATAAAACGCCCGCAGAGACCAATCAGCTTATGAGTTGGAATTTAAGAAAAATAAACCTCATCCAATCATTAAGTAAAGGGAAATAGGAATGAATTTTAAATTTTCAGTGAAGAACAAAGTTTTTATATTATTTGTTGCTGTTATTGTTATTTCACTTAGCATCGTTGGATGGTATGGTTTTAAGAGCGCAAAAGATTCTTATATAAACTCTGCATTATTGTTAAACAACAGCCAAACAAAAGCTTTATCCACGCAAATAGAGGGTTTACTAGAAACTGTTCCAGATGATGTTTTTTATAATGCTGGTCTCTCTTCTTTGGGTCAACTTATTATTTGGCAAGAATTAGGAGAAAGTACAAAGGTTGCCTATTGGAAAAAAATATATGTTTCAGCCTTAAAAGATTATTTGTCACATAAAAAACTTTACTATAAAATCAGGTTGCTCGACACAAATGGCATAGAAAAAATAGCACTTTCTTATAATAAAACAACAGGTACTGTTGTTCAAGTGAATGATGAAGAGCTCCAAAATCAATCTGATAAAGAGTATTTTAAAGAAGCTATGAAATTAAAAGAAGACCAATTTTATATATCTGCTCTAGATTTGAATACTGAATATGGAAAAATAACGCAACCAAACATCCCTGTTTTACGATATTCCACACCGATAGTAGATGAAAATGCCCAAATAAAAGGAGTCCTCGTTGTGAGCTTAAATGCTGAACGATTTTTAAGTATCATAGGTAGTGAATTTAAAAAATTTCATCTTATCGATCATGAAGGAGAGTATCTTTATACAGAAGATAAAACTAAAAAATGGGGTAAAGAACTAGGGACAGATACTAATTTCAAAAAAGATTATCCAAATATAATAGAGCAATTTAAAGATAAAGATGCCGTTTCTTTTAAAAAAAACGGCAAAATATTTTCAATGCAAAGAATTTATCCAGAACCATTAATACACAAAGATGTTTTTTGGTATCTTGTGAGTGAAGTCGATGAAAATGTAGCATTTTCAGCACTTAATGAGTTTATTCTAATCTTTTTTCTCATTTTAGGAGGTGTTTTAGCTATCGGCTTGTTAGTTGTAAATGGCTATATTTCAAAACTTATGACTCCTTTAACTAGAATTACCACGCAACTCAAAGCTTTATCCCGTGGAGAGATACAAAAAGAGAATATTCACTACGAAGAAGAGGATGAAATTGGTGAAATTGTCAGTTCTACAACCATACTTATAGAGGCAATAGAGACGACAATTCATCAAGCCAATGCAGTTGCAAAAGGTGATTTTACGAAAGATATAAAACTTCTTGGTGCAAATGACAAATTAGGTCTTGCTCTGAGAGGAATGACAAAAAGGTTAAAAGAGATTTCGTCTCTTGCTACAAAGCTCTCTCAAGGAAACTATAATGTTTTGGTTCTGGCAAATGGGAGTGAAGATGAACTTGGTTTAGCACTTATTGAAATGATTCAATACCTCAAACAAATCACTATGGTAGCTGAATCAATAGCCCATGGCGAGTTAGATGTCTTGTATAAAAAACAAGGCTCTGAAGATAGACTTGGTATCGCTATTTTAGAAATGATACAGTACCTAAAAAGTATTTTAGAACAAGCAAAAGCAATAAGCAAAGAAGATTTTACACATGCCATAGAAGTCAAATCTAATAAAGATGAATTGGGATTGGCTATTGTCACAATGACTGACATTTTAAAAGTAAATAGTATAAAAACAAAAGAAGATACTTACTTTAACGAAGGGATTGCAGAGTTTAACGACAAACTTACAGGTTTTGTTAGCATACCTGAATTATCAACTGAGGCTATTACAGCTATGAGTCGTTATGCTGGTGCGAGTAGTGGTGTTGTTTATACTTTTGATAAAAATAAATCGCAGTTAAAACTTATGGCAACTTTTGCGTTTAGTGCAGTTGAGAAGTTAGCCAATACTATTGCGCTAGGAGAGGGAGTAATCGGGCAAGTAGCCTTAGAAAAAATCCCGATGTTGCTTCAAAATGTAAAAGAGAGTGAGTTTATAATACAAAGTGCTACAACATATACACAGGCAAAGGAAGTTTATATTTTCCCACTCCTATTTGAAGGAAATCTTTTAGGTGTTGTTGAGTTAATACATTTGAATGCGTTTCAAACAATAGAAAAAGAGTATTTGACTAAAGCAGCAAGTATCTTCGCAACAGCACTCAATACTACAGGACAAAATGCAGAAATTAAAATCTTGCTTGAAAAATCGCAACAAGCGTATGAAGAGTTGCAAGTACAAAGTGAAGAGTTGGAAGAGTCTAATGTTCAAATGGTCGAGCAACAGCAACAGCTAAGCGTTCAATCAAAAGAACTTCAAGAGAAAAATAAGATTTTAGCCGAGGCAAAAGAGGAGATAGATAAAAGAGCACATGATTTAGAAATAGCTTCAAAATACAAGAGTGAATTTTTGGCAAATATGTCACATGAACTTCGCACTCCGCTCAATTCAATCATTCTTCTCTCTAAGCTTTTGAGTGTAAACTCCAATAACAAACTCGATGAAGAGAGTGTAAAAAAAGTTTCTGTTATCAACAGAGCGGGGAATGATTTATTGCTTCTCATCAATGATATTTTAGATTTAACCAAAATAGAATCTGGAAAAATGGAGCTTGATGTGAGTGAAATCTATTCAGGAGATATTTTAAATGAAATGAAAGGACTCTTTAGTGCTTTGTCAGAGGAAAAAGGAGTTGCATTTATCTTAAATGATGACTTTAAAAGCACATTTATAACAGATAAAACGAAATTATCTCAAGTACTAAAAAACTTTTTGTCCAACGCTTTTAAATTTACGAAACAAGGTTCTGTGAGTGTCAATATAAGTGCAACCAATAGTGTGCTTGTTATGAGCGTAAAAGATACGGGCATAGGCATAGCAAACGATAAGATAGATGCCATTTTTGATGCCTTTAAACAAGTAGATGGTTCCATAAGTAGAGAGTTTGGCGGAACAGGGCTCGGTCTATCTATAAGTAAAACTTTAGTTGAACTTTTGGGTGGTCATATCCGCGTTGCAAGTGAACTGGGTAAGGGAACAGAGTTTATTTTTACACTTCCATTATCCAGAGAAGATAGCTCTCCTAAAGTTGAGGTTTTAGTACAAAAGAGCGAAATTAAAAGCGTTACAACAAATCCTCTTGAGTTGATTTCTATACTCTCCGATGATGATAGTCATTTTAGTGGAAATGAGTTACAAAATAAAAATATTTTAATCGTTGATGATGACAGTAGAAATATATTTACATTAACCTCTGTGTTAGAAGATTTAAAAGCTGAGGTATATAGTGCTTTTGATGGGAAAGAAGCTATTGAAGTTCTTGAAAATGAAAGCAAGATTGACATTATCTTAATGGATATCATGATGCCTGTTATGGATGGGTTAAGTGCTATAAAAAATATTAAATCAAATGAAAAATTTAAAAATATTCCTATTATTGCGATAACTGCAAAGAGTATGCCACAGGATAAACAAGAGTGTCTTGATGCTGGTGCAAATGACTATCTATCAAAGCCCTTGGAACATAATGCTCTTATCTCTCTTATTAAGGCTTGGGTGAAGTAAATGCTTCAATTTTTTGAGGAGTCTAAAGTATGCAAAATTATACTTCATGCGCCTCTTATGTCAGACGATGTCCTTTTATTGCGAGATTTGTTTTATAAAGAGTATAAGGAATGGGTTTTAGAGTTTGGTACTATTTATAACATAGATAAAAATTTGGTGCACTTACTTTACAAAGAAATATTTAAAGCAAATAAAAAAGTTTCAATCATTACACATAAAAGTAAGTTAAATAGATATTTGAATAAACTCGGGTTTCAAACAAAATTTATCTCTCTTTTAAAAGATAAAGTGGTAAATACGCATGATATAAAAGTGATTTTAATAGGCGGAAGTGCAGATTCATCACCAAAGATAGTAAATATAATTTCAAAAATCAAGAGTTCAAATTTAAGTATTGTAATTGTTCAGCATGTGCAAAGTGAGAGAATTGGAAAATTTGATGAAATATTGCAAAAATATACTGCGCAGAAAGTTTGTTATGCACAAGATGGTGAAAAAATCGAAAAAGGCGTTATTTACCTAGCACCAAATAACAAACACCTCAAAGTAAGCGATGGCTGTTTTGTTTTATCGGATGAAGAAAAGTATAACTTTGCTAAACCCTCTGTGTCGCTGAGTTATGAGTCGTTTGCATTCTACTATAAAGAGTTTCTTGTAGTCGTTCAAGAGTGTGGAAATGCTTCGGATGGTGTGGATAAACTAGAATTTTTAAAACAAAACAAATCAACAGTTATTCTGCAAGATAAAGATGAGTGTAAAGCAAAAAGTATGGTGATGAATGCTCTTGCTTTGAATGTCCATGATTATGTGTTTCATCAAGAAGATATCATAACTTATATCAATTTTTTAAATCAACAAAGCATAAAAGAGTTTTACATAGAAGAGTTTTTAGAGATGCTTGTAAATAGATATGGCTATGACTTTAGGCTTTATCATAGAGATATGATTCAAAGGCGTATTGAATTTTTTATGATTAAACATGAGATAAAAAATATAAAAGATGCAATGGGACTTGTGCTTTTTAATAAAACTGCATTTAATGTATTTTTTTTAGATGTTTCCATAAATGTGACAGAATTCTTCAGAAAACCAACTTCATTTGTAAAAACAATTGAACTTTTAAAGCATAAATATACAAAAGCACACAACATAAAAGTGTGGAGTGCAGGGTGTAGTAGCGGTGAAGAAGTTTATTCTATGGCTATCATACTTAAAAACTTAGGGTTACTTGAAAAAAGTATGATATATGCAACGGATTTCAATAGTGTCGTTTTAGAAGAAGCTAAGAATGGAATCTATTCAAATGAGTCGTTCGAGCAAGGCTCTCATAACTATAAGCACATAGGATTGTCTGGCAAATTTGATGATTATGTTCTGAGAAATAATAATTTTGTCACTATTAAGGATGAAATTAGAGAGAAAACACTTTTCTTTGGGCATAATTTAGCGACAGATAGCTCTTTTAAGGAATTCGACATTATAATTTGTAAGAATGTTATTATATATTTTGACAACGATTTACAAAAAAAAGTGTTTCAACTTTTTTATGATTCGTTAAAATTTGGCGGATATTTAATTTTAGGTCAAAGCGAAACGATTCACGCTGATTTTATAAATAATTTTAAACAATGTGCATACAACTGTAAAATATTTAAGAAAGTAGATTGATGATCAATAAACGAATAAAAAACATCTTGTGTATCGATGACTTAGCAACAAATCTTTTTGTTCTTGAGAGTGTACTTCAAGGTACAAAAGAAGCACTCTATGCTGTTGCTACTGCTAAATCTGCACATGCCGGTTTAGATATTTTACTCAAGCAAAAAATAGATTTAATTCTTCTTGATGTTATGATGCCAGATGTGGATGGATTTCTTTGTGCTAAGATGATAAAATCTAACAAAAAAACAAAAGATATTCCTATAATTTTTGTAACTGCAAACAAAGACGATAAAACGATTGAAAAGTGTTATGAAGTTGGCGGTGCTGATTACATAAGCAAGCCATATAACAACATAGAACTGCTCAATCGTGTCTCTTTTCACCTCAATCTTGCTGATAAAACAAGATTGATAGAAAAAGAGAAAGAATTTGCTCAAAGTTTATTGGATTTGCAAGATAACATCATTGTGGTAACGGATGCAAATCAAATTTTACATGCAAATAAAGCACTTTTGAATTTTTTTCATTTAGATTCTCTCTATGAATTTCAAAAAAATAAAGGTTGTATTGCAGATTTATTTGTAAAAGAAGAGCCTTATTATCACATAGACTTAGCAGAAAATAGTCTTACTTGGATAGATGAGTTAGCAAACAAAGCCACAAAAGAAGAGGTTCTTGTAAAAATTATCAATGATTCTAAAGAATATATTTTTACTTTAAAAATTGCGTCGTTTCATGAATATTATGTATTGATATTTACGGATGTCACTGCTATTTCCATGCGTTCACTTGAATACGAACATGAAGCAAACTACGATAATCTCACGCAAATTTATAGCAGAAATATGTTTCATCGTTTGATAGAACAAAAAATTTCAAATGCAAGAGTAGAAAAAAGCTCTTTTGTATTTATTATATTTGATATAGATTTTTTTAAAAATGTGAATGATACTTATGGACATCTTATTGGAGATAATGTACTCGTAGAACTCTCTTTAGTTGCTAAGGAACATATTCGAGTGAACGATATTTTTGCAAGATGGGGTGGAGAAGAGTTTGTTTTAGCTTTTGATGTAGGTATGGAGAAAGGTTTAGTCATAGCGGAGAGTTTAAGAAAACACATTGAAGCCAAAGAATTTGATACAGTGAAGCATATAACATGTAGTTTTGGAATTACAGAGTTTACTCCAACAGACACAATAAATACAATTATCAAACGAGCGGATGAAGCTCTTTATGATGCTAAAGCAACAGGAAGAAATAAAGTATGCCAGAGCAAATAGAACATATTTATAATATATTGTGTGTGGATGATAACAAGGATAATCTCTTTGCATTAAATGCTCTGCTAGAGACACATAAAAATATAATAAGTACCGAAGTTTTAAATGCTAAAGATGCTTTAAATGTACTTTTAACCAAAAAAATAGATTTGATTTTGTTAGATATACAAATGCCTGATATAAATGGTTTTGAGTTAGCTAAAATGATAAAGTCAAATAAAAGAACAAAAGATATACCGATTATTTTTGTGACTGCTGTTTTTAGAAGTGATGAGTTTATTAAAGAAGGTTTTAAACTAGGTGCGATTGATTACATAACAAAGCCTATTGATGATAATCAACTCCTCAATAAAATCACACTCTATCTTAAAGTTTTTGATGAAAAGAATAAACTTCTTCAAAGTGAAAAAAAATTTTATGATATAGCACAAAGCATCGGTGATGGAATTTATACACTGGGTAATGATCAAAAAACTACATTTATAAATAATGAAGCACTGAAAATGTTTGGTTTTAACTATGATGAGTTAATCAATAAAGTAATACATGATTATATTCACTATAAAACTATTGATAATATGCCGATTCCCTCAAAAGAGTGTTCTGTACATAAAACAATTTTAAGTGGTGATAGATTTGCAAATGAAGACCAGTATTTAGTCAAAAAAGATGGTGATTTTTTACATGTATCTTTAGTTGCTACTCCACTTTTTAGTAATGATACTGTTGTTGGGACTGTTGTTGTGTTTAGAGATAAAACACATGAAGAAAAAATCCATTTCTTAGAACATGAAAAGATAGAAAATCAAGAACAAATCATTCACTCTATGATTGATATGATAGAGTCTCGTGACTCTTACACGGCAGGTCATACAAAGCGTGTAGCGAACTACTGTGTTTTAATTGCACGAGAGATGAACTATGATGAAAAAGATATAGAAGTTTTAAAAAATGCAGCTTGGCTTCATGATATAGGTAAAATTTCAACACCAGATAATGTTCTGCTCAAACCAACTACACTCAATAAAATAGAATATCAACTCATACAAGAGCATCTTGGCTCAGGATATGAAATGCTCTCAAAAATAGACCAGTACAGAGTTATAGCAGATATTATGAGAGAACATCATGAAAAATATGATGGAAGTGGCTATCCAAGAGGATTAAGAGCGAATGAGATACAACCCTTAAGTAGAATTATGATTGTTGCGGATGCTTTTGATGCAATGACAACGAATAGAATATATAAAACAAAAAAATCAATATCTGCTGCTTTGCAAGAGATACAAGCGTTAAGTAGGCAACATTTTCATCCAGAAGTAGTGGATGCAGCACTCATAGCCTTAAGTAAAATTGATATAGATGTGGATATCTCTCAATTACCAAAAACATCTATAGAAGAGCAAAGATTTTCCTATTTTTACAAAGATAGACTTACGAATTTATTTGTAATAGAGTACTTATCTTTCTTACTTAGATACCATGTAAGTTTTCAATCTGCATATATTTATAAGATAAAATTGCACAACTTTTCAGAGTACAACAGACAATTCTCTTGGGCGAAAGGGGATGAGTTTTTGGTAAAATTTTCAAAATTTATAAATACTTTATATAAAGATTGTATTGTTTTTAGAGTTGAAGGGGATGATTTTATGATTTTAAGTGAAAATAGTATATCTACAATCAATGAAGATATCCAAAATAATCAACTTATAAAAAATTCAATACTCGAATGTAGTATAGAAACAGAATTTATTGATGACATTCACACTCAGGCTGATACAATCTTAGCGAAAATACAAGAATAAAAATAGTTTCCACATGCCATGGCATGTGGAATTGTTAGAGCTATAAGTCTGTTTTCTTGTTTTGCTTATGGCATGTGGAAATTAACGATGTGCTAAATTGTAAAAAACATTGTACCGAATTAATATTTTTTCAGTAGGTCGAGGATATTTGCTGTAAGAGTATTCAATAGTCTCTTTTGTTGTGTCATCAATAACATAAATACCGCTTTTTTGTAAAAATTTAAAGTCTGTCATATCTCCATTTGGATGAAGATAAAACTCTATAACATTACTTGTATTTACATTTTCTCTTCTTAAATTGACACTTGCAACACGCGTGAGCGTCTCTTGTGTGATGCGTCTCATAATTTCTTGATTATCTAAAATATATTTTTGTTGTCCAGGAGTGAGTTTACCAAATACATCTCCGTAGAGTTCTTTAATATTTTGATTTATGCTACTTCCATTTTCCGTTTTTACTTTCACTTTTTTGTCTTCTTCTGCAGATTTATCTTCGCTCATCCAAGCAAGAGGGTCTTCTACTTTTGGTTCTTTTTTCTCTTCTTTGAAGGGAATATATATTTTTTTATCTGGAAGTGGTTCTATTTTTGGTTGTTGTTTTGGCTCTGGTTTAATAATCTCAGGCGCAGGATTTAATTTTGGTTTCGTTGGTTGTTGTTTTGGTTCAAACTTTAAAGGCTCTTCTTTTACTATCTCTTTGAGTTGAGAGCCTTTTGGCATCGGTGGAGCGATGGATGGGGCGACAGGTGCTGGTTGTTCCACGGGTACTTCAGGTTTCTTCTCTTTTTTAGGCATCTCTTTTAGGGAGATTTTAATTTTTTCTTCTTTTGGTTCATTTGGTTTTTTTACATCTGGTAAGAAATGTACAATAATCCAAAATAGTAAAAATAATATAAAGTGCAATAAAAATGCAACAAAGAAAGCAAAAGAAGATCTGTACACTGTTTTTCCGTTTTATCTAAAATTTTTCTCGAATTATAGCAAATGAATATTAATGCAACTTTGCTATAATAACGCAAAAATCATAAGGTCATAAAATGAGTATAGACGCATCAATAAAAGCATTTGAAGAAGCACAAAGTTTAATCCCAGGTGGAGTAAACTCTCCTGTTAGAGCATTTAAAAGTGTTGGGGGAACGCCTCTTTTTATCACTGAAGGCGAGGGTGCTTATTTGCGTGATGTGGATGGAAATGAGTATGTTGACTTTGTTCAAAGTTGGGGTCCACTTCTTTTTGGTCATAGAGATGAAACGATAGAAGCGGCTGTAATAGAAGCTGTAAAACATGGTCTTAGCTTTGGTGCGCCAACACTCGCAGAAACAGAGTTAGCCAAACTTGTTATTTCATTTTTTGATTCTATGGATAAAGTGAGATTTGTAAGTAGTGGAACTGAGGCTGTAATGAGTGCTATTCGTCTTGCAAGGGGTTTTACAAATCGTGATGACATAGTGAAATTTACTGGTTGTTATCATGGTCATAGCGATTCACTTTTAGTTCAAGCGGGAAGTGGAGCTGCTACTTTTGGAAATCCAAGCTCACCAGGTGTTCCAGCTGATTTTACAAAACATACACTTTTAGCAACTTACAATGACATCGAGAGTGTAAAAAAATGTTTTAACGACTCAAAAGATATAGCATGTGTAATTATTGAACCAATTGCAGGAAATATGGGTTTAGTTCCAGCAGATAAAGAGTTCTTATATGAGTTAAGAAAACTTTGTGATGCAAATGGAACTCTTCTTATTTTTGATGAAGTTATGAGTGGTTTTCGTGCGAGTGTAAATGGTGCAGAGTCTATTACAGGCGTGAAGCCTGATATCTTAACTCTTGGAAAAGTTATCGGTGGCGGTATGCCAGTGGGTGCTTTTGGGGCAAGGGCTGAGATAATGTCAAAACTCTCTCCAGAAGGTCCAGTGTATCAAGCAGGAACGCTCAGCGGAAATCCAGTTGCAATGGCAGCAGGTCTTGCAACACTCACAAAGTTAAAACAAAATGCAAGAGTTATTTCTGTTTTGGAAGCTCGTGCAAAAAGACTTGTTGAGGGTATGAAAGAGTCAGCCTTGGCATGTGGAATCCCTATGCAAATCGATGTAAGAGGAAGCATGTTCGGATTTTTCTTTAATGATAAACCAGTGAAAAACTTTGCAGATGCTTGTAACTCGGACGCTGAACTTTTTGCTAAATTTCACTCTGGAATGTTAAAAGAAGGTTTTTATTTTGCGTGTTCCTTATATGAAACAGGTTTTATCTCAACAGCGATTACAGATGAGATGATAGAAGATACAATAAAAGCGAGTGCGAAAGTGTTGAAGGAAATTACAAATGGATGAAGAAAAAAAACCTAGAATCAAACCTATAATAGAGGCAGCAGATAGTCTCTCTTTAGGTATTTCAATGGTTGTGGCAGTTCTTATGGGTGTAGGAATAGGCTATTTACTTCGTAGTTTAACTTCTATTTCTTGGTTATTTTGGGTTGGTGTAGGAATAGGAATCGCAGCGGCAATACTCAATGTTTATAAAGCGTATGCAAAACAGTATAAAGAGTATGAAGAGTTGGCTAAAGAGCCACGATATGCTATTAAGAAAAAACTTGATGATAATGATGATGACGAGGATTATGGTGAAAAAAGCTATTAAGCTTCTTGCTTTTACAGAAATTCTTGTTATAGCTTCGTATTTTTCATCATTCGCTTATAAAAAAATGGTAAATGCTCAAGTTGAAGCTGATATAGTAGAAGAAAAAAGAGATTTTCTCGATGAGCTAGAAGATCCACATGGACTTTATGATGATGAGCCGATAAATGAAGCACCAGCAGAAGAGCTTGACCTTAAAACTATAGTTCAAGAAGAGAAAAATAAAATAAAATTAGTAAACTTTAAAGATATGAAAAATGGCTCAAAGGCAGGTTTTTCACTCTTTCGACTTGTGCCGTATCTGTTTTTAGTTTTAGGATTTATTGCACTGAAAAATAATGAGCTTTTAGATATTTTTATTTATTTGCCATCATTACTCGTTGGGATTATAGTAGGGTATGTAAGTGGTAAAGAAATTTTTGCTTAAGGAAAAATCCTTAAGCTGTAATCATTGGGATATTTATGGTAATTTTGTTTTGTATTTCCATATAAAAATTGCTATTTGAAACTAAACTTTGCAACTCGATTGCTCTTTGTTCGTTTAAGATAGCACCACTCACTTCAATAGAAAATATACTATACTTTTTATCTTCAAACTTTATATGTTCGCCGATTCTATAATATATCTTCGTATTAATTTCACTATTTTCTTTAAAACAAAGATAGATTTTACTTAGTACTTTTATAAAACTATTTGAGTCTATCATTATCTCTGGGATAGTAGGGTCAAACTCTTTTATAAATTTAATTTTTGAACCTATGGAATTAGTAGATATACATAAATCAACAAGTGTATAGATATTTGTAAGTTCACCTGTTGTTTTCGGATTTTTTAACTTCACTGATGGTGTTTTATAGAGCTTCATTCCTATCTGTTCATCATCTTCATAACCAACCGTAATACCAAAAAATTTATATCTTCCAAATTCAAGTTCTAAAAATGTAGTTTTAAAACCAAAAGATACGCTTGCATAAGTTGTTGCCAGTTCAAATAGTTCAGAGTTTGTAGTAGCACCAAGAAGAAATTGTGCTTCTGTATTGAGAGAAATTATTTTTGCGTTTGAGCTGAAGAGTATGAAAGGATTATAATCATACTCGAGCCATTGCTGTTCAAAAGTCATCTATTTTTCTTCTTATTCTTCTATATAATTCTTAAGTTTTCGTCCAACTTTAGGGTGTTTGAGCTTTTTAATAGCACTTGATTCGATTTGACGAACTCTCTCCCTTGTTACATTTAACTCTTTTCCAATCTCTTCTAGCGTTCTATCAGATTCATCATCCATGATTCCAAAACGAAGTTTAATAACAGCTTTTTCTCTCTCATTTAACTGTTCTAAAACATGTTCTATTTGTACTCTTAAATCATCTTTTAAAACTGCGTCTGATGGTGAAAGAGATGATTTATCTTCGATAAAGTCACCAAAACGACCATCTTCTTCACTTCCAATAGGTGCTTCAAGACTGATTGGTTCTTTTGTTATTTTTATAACATTTTTAACTTTCTCAACTGATAATCCAACTTCTTCCGCGATTGTCTCAACATCTGGCTCTTTGCCATTTTCTTGGAGATGTTTACGCATAATTTTGTTAATACGATTAATAGTTTCTATCATGTGGATTGGGATACGAATAGTTCTAGCTTGATCTGCAATCGCACGAGAGATAGCTTGACGAATCCACCAAGTAGCATAAGTTGAGAACTTATAACCTTTTTGGTATTCAAACTTATCAACTGCTTTCATAAGACCAATATTTCCTTCTTGAATAAGGTCAAGGAAAGGTAATCCACGATTTGTATATCTTTTTGCAATAGAAACAACAAGTCTAAGATTTGATTTTGCCATCTTTGTTTTAGAGATTTCAGAAATATTTTTACCACGCTTAATTTGTTCTAAAATATCAGCTAGTTTTTCTGGTTCCATGTCAAAGCTATTTTTTGAAGCTTCTTTGGTTTGAACAAGTTTTTTAATTTCCATATATGTGCTAACCATTGTAGCCTCTGGAACCATATTTGCAATATCTTCTTTGTTTAAATCACAAATTTTTTCTACTAAAATTTTATGATTTGCTTTTAGATTTGAATTAAAAAGTGGAAGTTTATATTCTAATCTTCTTAATTCTTTATCGTAACCTTCATCACTTCGTAGTGCAGTTTCCATTGCACGGACAAGTTCATTTATTAGCTTTGAAGTTGGTCCTAAATCAAGTAACTTTTCTTTAAGAATAGATTTTTTAAAAGTTACACTTAAAAAGTAATTTACAATGTCTTCAGTGAGTTCACCTTCAATATTTTGAGGAACTTTTTCTGCAAGTTTAATCCACTCTTTCTTAGCTTTTTCAAGTGCTTTAAAGCTCGTAGTTACTTTTTCAACTCTGCTTTTATCTTCTACAGGTTCTTTTTCTTCGCTTTCATCATCGTTATCATCATCTTTTTCTTCTGCATCATCTTTTTCATCTTCAAAACTTTTAAAAAGTTCTTTAACTCTTCGCTCACGGTTAATTAAAGGCTCTTTATAGTCTAATATAAACTCTATAAGATAAGGAACAGAACAAATAGCATCAATAATAATACTTTCGCCACCTTCAATTTTTTTAGATATTTCTATCTCTTCTTCTTTAGTTAAAAGAGGAATCTGTCCCATTTCACGAAGATACATACGAACAGGTGAATCAGAACGAGACCATTCAAGTAGCTCATGCTCTTTTAAGATGTCAAATTTATCAGTATCATTATTTTGAAGCATTTTTCTTTGTGCATCTTTTCTTGCATCTGATTCTTTGTCATTAAGTTTTTTTGCATGTTCCGAAGATGTGTAAAGACAAGTTTTATTTTTAACAGCGAGTTTAAAAATATTTTTTGCTTGTACTGTTGAGGGCTGTTTGTCAAAAAGTTCAATTAATGATTCATAAGTTAAACAATCTTTGGCTTTTACATTTGTAAAGAGAGTTTCTATAGCTTTATTTAGATCTTTTGCTGTTACTTTCGCAGTCATATGTAGGTCAAGCTCCGTCGTTTTAAGAATTTTTAAAGAGTGGATTATATCCAAATTATTTTAAATATAGATTAATTTTATAAAAAATGAAATTTAATTGTATATTTAATTTTGGAATAGAATTTGCTCATGTGTTCAAATATATAAATATAAAGGGTTTCTATGCAAACTGGTTATTACAGTTCAGCTGCTGGTATGGTTGCTCAATTTAATCGTTTGGACACTATCTCTAATAATCTCGCCAATGTAAACACTGCAGGATTTAAAGAAGATAATGTAGTCGTGGGTGATTTTATGCGTCTTTATAAAGAAGCAAGAGATGAATTGCCAAATGAAAATCAAACAAAAGAGGGTGCACAGTTTTTAAATAGATCTTTAGCTATTGCACCTCAAATAGTAGACGCTTATACTGATTTTTCATTGGGAAGTATGCAAAAAACTGGAAACAATTTTGATTTTGCACTCTCTAAAGAAGGTATGTTTTTTGCAGTAAAAACTCCACAAGGTGTGAGACTTACTCGTGATGGTTCTTTTACAACAAATGATGAAGGTAAGCTTGTTACAAAACAAGGATATGAAGTTTTGCCAAGTGATTATTTTAAAGGTGGAAGTGCAATTACTTTAGACTCTCAAAACAGTATTGTTCAAACAGATTCAAATGGTCAAATGAGTGTAAATGCAGGAAATGCTTTAGAAATGACTCCTGCTGCTAAAATAATGGTTGTTCAGCCCGACAATGTGGCTTTATTAAAAAAAGAGGGTGATAATCTTTTTAGATACGATAATGCTAGCGAATTTGAGGATGTAGAAAATAGCGGTGCTGTTACACAAGGTTTTGTGGAAAAAAGTAATGTAAATGCCGTAAAAATGATGACACAAATGATAGAAACAAATCGTTTAGTTGGAATGTACCAAAAAGCGATGAGTGCACAAATGGATGACATGAATACTGAAGCAATTACTAAAATTGCTAGAAAATCTTAATTAAGGAATAAATTATGATGCAATCACTTTATACTGCCTCTACTGGAATGATGGGGATGCAGACTCAGATTAATACAACGGCTAATAATATTGCCAATGTTAACACTATAGGTTTTAAAAAATCTCGTGCAGAGTTTGCAGACCTTATGTACCGTGTTCAAGAATATGCTGGAACATCAACAAGTGATGCAACGAAAAGTCCTACAGGAATAGAAATTGGTCTCGGTGTTAGACCAACGGCAATCAATAAGATTTTTTCTGAGGGAAGTTTAAAACAAACGGATAATCAATTAGATATGGCAATCACAGGTGCAGGTTTTTTTAAACTTAAACTTCCAGATGGAACTGAAGTATTTTCAAGAAATGGTGCATTTAAAGTTGATAGTAATGGAACTATAGTAAATAGTGATGGTTATACACTTACTCCTGAAGTTGTTGTTCCTCCTGATGCAACAAAAGTGAGTATTGGTACAGATGGCACGGTTACAGTTGTCCAGCCAGGTCAAACAGGGGCAACACAAGTAGGTCAAATTACTACAACAAACTTTATAAATCCAGCTGGTCTTCACTCTATGGGAGATAACTTATATATAGCAACCGACAGTTCAGGTCAGCCAGTAGAAGGAACTCCTGGACTTGATGGACTTGGAGTTTTGAGACAAGGTTTCGTTGAGCTTAGTAATGTGGAATTGGTTGTTGAACTCACAGACCTAATCACAGGGCAAAGAGCTTATGATTCTAATTCAAAAGTAATTACAACAAGTGATGAAATGATGCAAACTACAAATAGTTTAAAACGATAAAACCTCATTAAAGTAGCTTAATACGATTTAGTATCAAGTTGCTTTTTTTATTTCCACATGCCAACAAATAAATAACAAAAATACTTTTTATAAAAATACAATCTCATTTTGGATACAATCACGAACTTAATTTAAAAAATACATTTAGGAATTTTATATGCAAAAAGCAAATATTGATGGCAAGGTTTGGACATTTGGTAAGGATGTTGATACAGATTTGATTATAGCGGCACGCTATTTGAACACATCTGTACCAGAAGAACTTGCGAAACATGTAATGGAAGATGCTGATCCAGAGTTTGTAAAAAAAATGAGTAAAGGTGATATTATCGTAGCTGGTGAGAATTTTGGTTGTGGAAGTTCTCGTGAACATGCTCCTATAGCACTTAAAGCTGCTGGTGTTGCCGCTGTAATTGCACCTACTTTCGCAAGAATTTTTTATAGAAATGCTTTTAACATGGGTCTTCCTATTTTTGAACTTCCAGAGAGTATAGATATAAAAGAAGGCGATGAAGTAAGCGTAGATATGAACGCTGGAACTGTAACAAATAAAAGTACAAATAAAGTGTATAACTTCACTCCAATCCCTGCATTTATGCAAGAACTTGTAGATGCTGGTGGATTAATGAACTTCGCACAAAAGGAAATGAAATAATGAAAACATATAAAATTGCACTTATTAAAGGTGATGGGATTGGTCCTGAAATCATAGATGAAGCTGTAAAAGTTTTAGATGCAGTTGCGTCATGTTCTGATTTTGACTTCTCCTATGAAGAGGCTTTGATGGGCGGATGTGCTTATGATATGACAGGCGACCCACTCCCTCAGGAAACTATCAATATTTCACTTAACAGCGATGCAGTTCTTTTTGGAGCTATCG
Source organism: Campylobacterales bacterium (assembly GCA_026390075.1). Taxonomy (GTDB): domain Bacteria; phylum Campylobacterota; class Campylobacteria; order Campylobacterales; family Sulfurimonadaceae; genus Sulfurimonas. The sequence continues at coordinate 55,276 of JAPLGP010000018.1, read as the reverse complement.
GTGGAACAAAATGGGATAATTTACCTCGTGAAAAACGCCCTGAAAGCGGACTTTTGAGATTTAGAAAAGAGCTTGGAGTGTATGCTAACCTCCGTCCAGCTGTTGTTTATGATGAACTTGTCAATGCTTCATCACTTAAACCAGAAATAGTTCGTGGTGTTGATTTGATGGTTGTTCGTGAACTCATTGGCGGAATATACTTTGGTGAACCAAAAGGTCGTGATGAAAACAAGGGTTGGAATACCATGGTTTATACGCGTCCAGAGATAGAGCGAATTGCTCATCAAGCTTTTAAAATAGCGATGACGAGAAGCAAAAGAGTTTGTTCTATAGATAAGGCAAATGTTTTAGATGTATCGCAACTTTGGAGAGATATTGTGACTGAAGTTGCAAAAGAGTATCCTGAAGTTGAACTTTCTCACATGTATGTAGATAACGCTGCAATGCAACTTATTCGTGACCCAAAACAGTTTGATGTTATGCTCACAGGAAATATTTTTGGAGATATTTTGAGTGATGAAGCAAGTATGCTCTCTGGTTCAATTGGTCTTCTTCCATCAGCTTCTGTTGGAGCTAAAATTGGTGTTTATGAGCCAATCCACGGTTCAGCACCTGATATAGCTGGTCAAGGAATAGCTAATCCAATCGCTACAATTGCTTCTGCTTCTATGATGCTTCGATATGCACTTGGAGAAATTGATGCTGCTGATAAAATAGATGCAGCGATAAAAAGAGCACTCAGTGAGGGTTACAGAACAAAAGATTTAGCACAGTTTGATGCAAAAGAAGTTTGTTCAACAAGCGAGATGGGTTCTATTATTGCTAATTATGCGGCAAAATGCAAACACTAACATTAGCAAATATTTATGAACTTCAAGGTCTTAAAGAAGAGGCCTTGGATATATACAAAGAGGTTCTAAAAAAAGATCCTTCTAATAGTGATGCAAAAATTGCAATACGAAGACTCTCAGGAATGAGAAAAAAGTTTTTAAATGTAAATACTCAAATGAAAGATTTTTTCCTAAAGATGGATACAGATATTGAGTTTAATGAGTTTGAAAGGTGGTTATTAAAGTCATGGAATTAAAAGATGTAATACTCTCAACTTTAGCAGAGATGGAAGATAATGAAGTTACGAAGAAAGCTTTAAATAATAGTTATAACTTTGAAGTAAAAGAGATGATAAGACCCAACTTAAATCATATAAATACAATTATCAAAAGAGAGATTCAAATAGAGCCTCTTATAGAAAGAGAAATCCAAGAAGAAGTTAAAAAAGAAACTCGAGAAAAGTATCAAGAAGAGAGTAAAGAAGAGAGTACTATTCAAATTCATGAAAATGAACTTATGTATCTCAACTCTATACGAGAAAGACTTTTAGTTTTATTTGAAGGTTTCCAAGCACCAAATAACACAAATATAGAAGCTAAAGTGGATATGACACTTAATTTTTTAGAGTATGTTTTAGCAACAATAGATAATAGGGTAGAGAGTTTAAAAAAAGGGAAAAATAGTGAGTCAATATAGAGTACTAATAGATGCTTATGATGAAAAAGGATTAGTAAATAAAGTTTCTGGTGTTTTTTATAGCTATGATTTAAACATTATGTCAAATAGTGAGTTTGTTGATCAAGAGAATAATAAGTTTTTTATGAGAAGCGTTGTGGATGGAGATGTTAATTTAGATGAATTAAAAAAATCACTAACTGATATTTTGCCAAAAAATACGAGCATAGAGGTTATAGAACCTAAAAAGAAAAATATTATTATTATGGCAACAAAAGAGATGCATGCGCTTGGAGATATTCTTATCCGTCATGAAGCTGGCGAATTAGAAGCAAATATATTGGCAGTAGTATCCAATTATGATGCGTTAGAATCTTTAGTAGGTAAATTTGATATTCCTTTTATAACTATTTCTCATGAAGGATTAGACCGTTCTACACATGAAAATAAAATAATTGAGTGTATAAATGGCTTTAAACATGTAGATTACATAGTTTTAGCTAAATATATGAGAATTTTAACGCCAAGATTTGTAGAAACTTATGAAGATAAAATTATCAATATTCATCACTCATTTTTACCAGCATTTATAGGTGCTAATCCTTATAAACAAGCGTATGATAGAGGTGTTAAAATTATTGGTGCAACTGCACACTTTGTGAATAATAATCTTGATGAAGGTCCAATTATTGCTCAAGAAGTTATACATGTGGATCATGCGTATGGCTGGAAAGATATGCAACGAAAAGGTAAAGATGTAGAAAAAATTGTTCTTTCTCGTGCATTAAAACTTGCATTAGAAGATAGAATTTTTGTTTATGCAAATAAGACAGTTATCTTTTAATGTTCAATCTTGTTTTAGTAAACCCTCAAATCCCTAACAATACTGGTGCTATAGGCAGATTGTGCGTAAATGCTGGAGCTTCTCTTCATCTAATTAAGCCAATAGGATTTGATATAGATGAAAAAGCTGTAAGACGAGCAGGTCTTGATTATTGGCATAAGTTAGACTTGCATGTTTGGGAAAGTATAGAAGAATTTTTTGAACAAAATGAGATAACAAACAATGCTTACTTCGCAACTACAAAAACAGACAAACCTTATTTTGAAGCAAATTTCAAAGAGGGTGATTATATCTTTTTTGGTAGTGAAACTGCAGGAATTCCAGAAAATATCTTAAATAACTACAAAGAGCAAAATATTACAATACCTATGACTAAAGAGGGCAGAAGCCTAAACTTAGCGATAAGTGCTGGTATAGTTTTATATGAAGCTATTAAACAAAATTATGTAACTTTTAAGGAAAGTGTATGAATCCAGTAATAGATAATATTATGATGTTTTTGTTTGTATTATTTATGTTTTGGGTATTTATTGGCTATCATAAAACAAAAACAGAAGCTAGAGACAAAGAAGAACAACAAAAAAAAGATAAAGAAAATTTAGAAAAACAAGATTTTTAAAAAAATTTATTTGCCCAAATTTCTATCTTCTTTTCAAATCTTTCAAATAAACTCTCTGCAATTATAATTATCATATTAATTCCTTCTATAAATTTTGAATAATATTACATTAATTTGAAATATTATTTAAAAATATTGCAAATTGTCAATAAAATATTGACTTTATGACAAAATACTATTATAATTTTTTAAAATAAAGAGGAAAATACCATGAATAACTTTATAGAAATTGTAGAAGAGATAAAAAGTATTGTATCAAATGAATATAGCGGTAAAAAAATATTTGACAAAGATGTGGCGGATATTTTAGGTATAACGCAAATGAACTTTGCAACGATGAAAAAGAGAAATAAAATTCCTTTTGGAGAGCTTTCAGATTTTTGCGCAACGAGAAATATTTCCATAAACTGGATGCTCTATGGTCAATCACCAGAAAGCCTTGTAGAAGCTACAAATAAATTTTATATAGTAAGATACTTTAGTGATATTAATGCAAGTGCGGGTGGTGGAAGTGAAAATGAGTGTCAAGAGATAGAAAAATTAGAGATTCCAGAACAATTTGTGAGGATGCTTGGTGGAGAAAAAGAACTTAAAAATATAGAAGCTATCAATGTTTCAGGTGATTCTATGGAACCTACATTTAGTTACAACGATATAGTTTTTATAAATAGAGAAAAAATTGACCTTCAAAGAGGTGGTATTTTTACGATTAGAACAGAGGCTGGACTCTTTATCAAGCGTGTCCAAAAACGAATAGATGGAAAAATTGATATAATATCTGACAATAAAGTTTATACAACGCAAACCCTTAATCCTAACGAGATAGAGGTTATAGGCAGGGTTGTAAGTAGATTTGGTGATGTAGATTAACAAAGGTTTTGAATTGAGATATTTTTTTATACTATTAACATTTTTTTTATTTTTAGGTTGTTCTTCAAAAGAGAATTTACTTAAAGACGAGAGAGTACTTAAAAAAGATGAAATAGTTATTCACGATTTAGTTACTATCCCTCAAAATGTAGATTATTATACTAAAAATATGGATGAGAATGTCTCTTTTTATGAGATACAAAAAAATTATGAAGTCTCTTATTTTAGAATTTGGAATATTGAAAAACCTATCGAGAGCGTAGAAGATATCAAATGGCCATTTTATGTTTATACTCATCAAAAAACTTTTGGAGAAAATTTACGGCCACTGCAAAAAAAGTTTTTTGATGAAATGTACGAAAATTCAAATTTTGGTGCATTTGCAACCCTAAACAAAAGAGCTGTAACCCTAAAAGATTCAGATTTAAGGTCATTTCCAACAATCAGACCTTTACTCAAAGACCCATCTTTAGCAGGAGAAGGTTTTCCTTTTGATTATTTACAAAATAGTGCTATTTATGCAAATGAACCCATTTTCGCTTCTCATTATTCAAAAGATAGAGAATGGGTATATGTGTTTAGTAGTTTTGCAAGCGGATGGATAAAAAGTGATAGAATAGTATTTTTAGAAAAAAAATATACTGACATATGGCAAAAATCACAACAAATTTTTTTAACAAAAGAGGGTGTACCAATCTTAAGTACAGATGGAGCTTTTCTTTATAAATCCAGAGTTGGGATGTCTTTCGCATTAATAGATGAAGATAAAGATAACTACACAGTATTGTCTATTATGGCATATAAAAATACTGAATCATTTTATAAACGAGCAAAAATATCAAAAGAAATTGCAACTAAAAAAATATATAATTTAAATAAAGAAAATCTAAACAAGATAATAAGCGAAGTTTCAAAGTCAAATTATGGATGGGGTGGAATGTATGGTCAAAGAGATTGCTCATCATCGCTTCGTGATATATTTGCACCTTTTGGAATATGGTTGCCACGAAATTCGTCACAGCAGAGTAAAGTAGGTAAAAATATTAGTCTTAAGAATTTAACAGACGATGAAAAAATGGCACTTATTAAAGAAAAAGCTATTCCCTTTCAAACACTCCTTTATAAAAAAGGTCACATAGTTCTCTATGTTGGAACATACAATAATGAAATAATTATCTTTCATAATACATGGGGAATTAAAACCACCAACAAGGGTGAAGAGGGAAGAGTGATAGTAGGGAGAACAGTTTTTAGTACTTTAAGACTCGGTAAAGAGCTAGAAAACTACGACCAAGATGCAGAAATGTTGAAAAAAATCACTAGTATGAACATTCTAACCGAGAGAGACTAAGCCTTTATATCTAAAAGTGAGCCTAGCATTTCGTCTTGTGTTTTTAAAGCCTTTACATTGAGAGCAGATGCATCCTGTGCCACTATTTGGTCTGGAATTTCTTTTGCTAAATCTGTTTGACTTTTGAGTGAACCATTATCATCCGCCATACGACTATTTGCACTTACTGAATTTTCACTACTTAACATCCTCGTACTTGAGGGAACAAAACCATCTGTATTTACATTTGCAACATTATTCGCACTCGCGTTCATCATACTTTGATGTGATTGAATTGATGAAATATTACTTGAAATATTCATAACAAACTCCTTGTGTTTTGATTATTATAATACTGAATATATAAAAGTATCTTTATGAATTGAAAGTAGCATGTGGAAATAAAGTTCCACATGCCATAGGGTTAGTGAAGATCAGCGTTTAATTTGATTTCTCTTGTTGAACGAGAAACGGTAATTTGACCTGTTTGTGAGTTTTGTCTAAAGTGAAGACCATTTAATCCTGCTAAATCTCTTCCTTTAAATAGTTCACCTTCGAGTTGAATGTTTTGATTGACTTCTTTAATTTTAGAGAGTTCTTTTGCATCAATATGAACTTTTGTACCAGCAAATATTGCGAGTCCTCCATCTAAAATACAACCATCGCCCATTGGAATACCACAAGTTGAGTTTGCACCTAAAAGAGTATTTTGTCCGATGGATATAGGGTTTCCGTCTGTTCCACTCAAAACTCCTAAAATCGAAGCGCCACCGCCAACATCACTTCCAGCTCCAACGATTGCTGAACTTGAAATGCGACCTTCAACCATAACTGGACCTGTTGTTCCCGCATTGAAGTTAATGTATGAAGCACCTGGCATTACCGTTGTTCCTGCTGCTAATTGTGCGCCAAATCGTACTTTTGATGTATCAAGAATTCTTGTGTTGTCCGCTGGAATAATATGTTGTAAAAATCTAGGAAATTTATCTACAAAATCAATATGTGGATACTCATTTGCAAGTTTTAATTCGATTTCAAATTCACGAAGATACTCAAGTTCTATCGGCTGTCCATTTGACCAAGCAACATTTGGTAAAGAAGCAAATGCACCATTGAGGTTAACTCCTCTGATTTGTACTTTTGCTTGTGAAATTGCATAGAGTTTTAAATAAGTCGCTTCAACATTTTTTAAAGGTGCATCATTGTAAATAAATGTTACTTTAAACTCTCCTTCTAAACTACCATTGCTAATCATTTGATTGTAGAGTGCTGAAACAACTTGAATGTTTTTATGAGCATCGCCATATGCTTCATCAGAATAAGGGGTAAAAGCAGCCAATGCACTTCTTAAAAAATCTAAATTAATATTGCAAACAACTTCATCTTGTGTAAAGTCAACGCTGATTCCTTGTTCTGATAAAGCTTTTACAAAAATGGCTGCACTTCCAAAGTTTTCATTCCAATTGATAACTGGATAAGTTGCTTGAAGAGATTTATCGACATTTAATTGCCCTAAATCAACTCTACAAATACCAAATGCTAAAGGGTCTTTGTATCCTGCTGTTGCTTTAATCTCTTCTATTAATGCTTTAAAAGCTTCCGTTGTTTGTATAATTTCCATGAATTCTCGCTTAAATGATTTATTTGTGGCATTATACTTAAAAAATACTAATGACTTTTGATATATACTAAGCAATCAATAAAGGGATTTCATGAATAAGTGGTTAGAACTTTTAAAACATAATGATTATTTAAGTATTAAAAAATATATCAAGAGCGGTGCTGATATCAATGATGTAAATGAAACTGGAGAGTCAGTCTTGGCATGTGCAATTCGTGCTAAATGTGATTCGGATTTGCTGATACTTCTTATTGATAGCGGTGCAGATATATTTGATTTTGATGATGAAGGTGTGAGTATATTTGACCTTGCTATTACCTATAATCAAATTGCCTTAGTTCAATATTTAATTGAGCAAGGGGTTGATGTAAACAAAACAAGCCGAAGAAGTGGCTTCACTTCTTTGATGGCAGCATCTTGCTATGGAAGAGTTGAGATTGTAAAAATGTTGCTTGAACAAGGTGTAAATCAACATGCTACTGATATAAAAGGTTTTAGTGCTGTTGATTTTGCTAGAAAAATGAATAAAAAAAGCGTTTTAGAACTGCTTGAATATGACGAAAGCAATCCTAAAAACACTACTTATGCAAGATAAAGTAATAATAATTAAGAAATATCTAAAAGTTGCATAAAGTTTTTAAAGCTATCAACAATTTTTTGATTTTTAGTGTTCATGGCATAAAACTCAATAGCTTTTTTACCGAGCCTTGGAATTTCATCTTTAACAGCCCAGCTACTTACTGTGCCTTCTGGAACTTCTAAAATTTCTGCAAGTTGTTTTTGTGTAATATTAAGTTCTTGACATACATTTTTCACCACATTTGTTTTATCATCATTTTTTTCTTTTTTAGATTGTCTCTCAGGGTGTGTTAAAACTAACAAATCTAATTGTATTGGTTTTTTTTGCTCAGTTTTTATTTCTTCTTCAACTTCTTGTATTTCTTCAATTGATTCTGTTTCTTGAACTGCTTCTTCTTCTCTATGTTCAAATTTCACTTCTTCAACTTTTTGTATTTCTTTTATTGGTTCTATTTCTTGGATTATTTCTTGTACATTTAGTTCAGATCTTACTTCTTCAACTTTTTGTATTTCCTCTATTTGTTCTATTTCTTGATTTTTTTCTTTTGTTATTTGTTCAAATCTTTTTTGTATTTCCTCTATTGTTTCCGTTTTTTCAGTTCTATCTTCTGCTTTTATAAGTTTTATTTTAAATGGTATCTCTTCATCTTCTTCTTCAATTTGTATTTCTCTCATGTTGATAACTGGTATTTCATAGGCACTTTCTTCTATATTTTCTGCAGCTTTTCTTGTTATTTTAAACACTGGTTTCTCTTCTACGATTTCATCATGCTTTTCAAGCCAATCCAAAACATCAAAAGCAGTAACTATCCAATCCCTAGAATTGAGATATCGTATTACATCCATAGTATATTCAGTTGCATTTCTTGTGGCTATATCTTTATTGCTTAATTGAAAAAGCATTGAAAAAGCTAACTGAATTGCTCCAGAGCCACCATTTCCCCAATCAAAGCCACTTTTTGATTTAGAAAAAATTTCGTATCTTGAAGGAAGTTCTACTTCACCGTATGTAACAAACTTACTACCAAGCAATGATTTATGTCCTTTAAAGACATGATTATTCATATTAATTGCCATTTTAATTTCTCTCATTTTAAAGGTTTATAATTATATCACTAATCAAACTAATATGAGAAATTTCCTTGACTAATCACTAAAATATATTGATTTAAACTATAATCATAAAAGTATATAAGGGATGTTTTTATTATTTAATTCATTACAAAATAGATTAAAGTGATGTATTAAACTTAAATCATCAAAACCGCTTAGTGACAATTCAACAGATGCCTTGTTCTCTTTTATCATAGGAAGAGAGGAGAGTTCTATATTTGAGGGAATATTTTGCATGATTGAAATTAATGTATTTTCACTCGTTTGTGCCAAGAATGTATATCTAAATTTTTTTACAGAATTTGAAAAAAAAGTTTTAATTGCACCAGAAATCATTGGATGTGCCATCTCTGGAAATCCTGGAACAAAGAAAAATCTATCTTCTAAAAAATAACCTGACATATTATTTATTGGATTAAAAAGTAGTTTTGCATCTTGGGGTAACTCTGCCATGTGGATTCTATGAGGATATGCATCACCACCAAATCTATGAATAATATCTTTTTCAAATTGTTTATGCAGAGTTAATGGTTTGGATGTAAAAACCTTTGCTGAAATTTCTCTGGTCAAATCATCAGGTGTTGCACCTATACCACCAAAAGAAAAAAGAACTGAATTTTTATCACTTTTTACAAGCTCATAACTCTTTGTGATAAGTTCTACATCATCTTTAATAATAAACGATGCAAAGAGTTCATGTCCATATTTTTTAAGTTCATTTTGTAAAAAATAAAAATGCTTATCTTCTCTTCTTGCATTTAAAATTTCAGTTCCAATTATTATCGCGTAAAAGTTCATACCTCGTGTCACCTTTGAAAAATTGTTTAATTGTTTATACAATAAAGCTTATGATACTCTATTTTTGTGTATTATTTCATAAATAAATTAAAGAGGTAGAGTATGTCTTATGCACAAGAATTAGAAGAGTTGATTACAAAAAGTGTTATTCCTGATATTGATGAAAGATTGGATGAAATTTTTGCAGAGATTGCTGATAGCAAAGATGCTAGTGATGATGCTAAAGAAGAACTAGAAGAGCTTCGTGAATTTAAAGCAGATTTACAAGATATTTTAGCGGATATAGCAAGTGGTGATATTGAAGAAGATGAGTGTAAAGAACTTATAAACGATATTTTAGAAGCTCAAAATGGTGATGATGAAGATTTTGGGTTTGAAGACGAAGACGAAGAATAAAAATATAATGACGAAGTTTATTTCCACATGCCGTGTCTGTGGAAATAAATTAAGAACTACTCTGTAGCGTTGTGAATACCTTTTCGCGTATTGTTCCAAGCGTTACTTGTATCTTCTTTCACACCTTCCCATGTCGAAGAGCATCCGCTCATAAACAAAATAGCAACTAAAACCGATGATAGTACAAATATTTTTTTCATAAACACATCACCCCTCTTACTTAAATTTTACATTCTATAACATCGAGAAGTTTAACATTTTTTTCATTTGCTAAATATAAGTCAAGTTCATTAAGCTGATTTTGGCAACTTAATGATTCTTTAGTATATTAATTTATCCTATTTTTATAGTTAGTTTAACCTCGTTTGTATATAATATCATCAATAAAATCAATAGGATAAATATGAGAATAATATTACTAGGAGCTCCAGGTGCAGGAAAAGGCACTCAAGCTCAATTTTTAACAAAAATATATAACATTCCTCAAATCTCTACAGGTGACATGTTAAGAGCAGCTATTAAAGCTGGTACAGAAATGGGTAAAATGGCCAAAGCAGCCATGGATGCTGGTCAGTTAGTAACTGATGAAATTATCATCGGTCTTGTAAAAGATAGAATTGCTGAAGATGATTGTAAAAACGGTTACCTTTTAGACGGTTTCCCTCGTACACTTCCTCAAGCGGATGCTGTTACAAATGCTGGTATTGCTATTGATGCTGTGATTGAGATAGATGTTCCCGACTTAGAGATAGTTACTCGTATGGCTGGTCGTCGTGCTCACTTGGCAAGTGGACGAACTTACCACTTAGTTTACAACCCGCCAAAAGTTGAAGGTAAAGATGATGAGACAGGGGAAGACCTAGTTCAGCGTGATGATGATAAAGAGTCCGTTGTGCTTGACAGACTGAAAGTTTATCATGAACTTACACAACCTCTAATAGGTTACTATAAAGAGCAAGCTAGTAAAAACCCAAATATTAAATATATAACTGTTGACGGTACAGCGCATATAGCTGATGTTGAAGCAGACATTATTTCAAAACTAGCTTAATACAAATAGTATCCAGAGTCTCTCTGGATGCTTTTTTTAATTTCCCTTCTTTAAAACAGATAAATTACTTTTCTTCTTATCTATCTCTTTTTGTTGCTATTAATGACCGTTGTAAAACTTTGGAACTAGAAAACTATATTTTAGACTTAACGAAACTTCCCATCTCAGAAACTACCTCTTCAATAGTCCCCTCGCCACTTATTACATGCAAAATATTTTTAGTACTATAAAAAGCTTGTATGTCAACTAAAGGCTCAATGTAAACTTTCATGCGGTTATCAAATACTTCCGTATTGTCATCAGCACCTCGAGCACGACCTAGAACTCTGTCACGGGCAGTTTCTTCGCTTACAGCTACTTCTATAACGCTGACAAGTTCTAAAGATGAATCTATATGCAGATATTCATCTAAAGCATTTAATTGCTCCATACTTCTTGGATAACCATCAATGATGATTATCTCAGTAGGAGCATTTTTGATAGCGTTTACAATGGTTTCTATCGCTATTTTGATAGGAACAATAAGACCTTTAGAGATGTAGTTGTTTATTTCAGAGCCAAGTTCGCTTTTGCTTGCAACTTCCCCGCGGAGCATATCGCCAGTAGAGTAGTGTGTTATTGCATCATTTTGTTCGGCAATTAATTCTGCATCGGTAGTTTTACCAGAGCCTGGTGCTCCGATAATTAAGAAGAGTTTCTTCATTATGCTTTAGTTTGTTCGCGTAGTCTGATATGTAGGTCACGAAGTTGATTGTTATCAACCGCACTTGGTGCTTTTGTAAGAATACAAGAAGCTTTTTGTGTTTTAGGGAACGCAATAACATCACGAATGCTAGATTTTTTAGAAATAAGCATCATAAGTCTGTCAAATCCGATAGCAAAACCGCCATGTGGAGGTGCGCCAAATTTAAGTGCGTCGAGTAAGAAACCAAACTTTTCTTTTGCTTCTTCTTCTTCGATACCTAAAAGTTTAAAGACTTCTTCTTGAACTTCTGATTTGTGAATACGGATACTTCCACCACCAAGTTCTGTGCCGTTTAAAACAATGTCATACGCGATAGATTCTATCTCTTCCACATTCTCTTTGTCCGTGTCTTTTGGCATTGTAAATGGATGGTGAAGAGCTTTTACTCTTCCATCTTCTACTTCAAACATAGGAAAATCAACAACCCATACAAATTCAAATCTATCTTTATCAATAAGATTCATCTTTTCATGTTCAGCGATAAAAATTCTAAATCTTCCCATGTAGTCAAGGACAGTTTTTTTATCTCCAGCACCAAAGAAAACAACATCGCCAACTTTAAGGTCAGTTCTCTCAATGATGAGTTGAATATCCTCTTCAGAGAAGAACTTGATAAGTGGACCTTTTAATCCATCTTCTTTGAGTTGGAAATATCCAAGACCATGTGCACCAAACTTGCGTACAAACTCTTCAAAACTTTGCATCTCTCTTTTTGAAAATACTAAATCCGCCCCAGGAACTTTGAGAGCTTTGATACGGTTTTTATGTGGGTGTTTCGCAATATTTGTAAAGATTTCATTTGTACATCTTTCAAATATATCAATAACATCTACCATTTTGAGGTCATATCTTAAATCTGGTTTATCACAACCATAAAATTCCATCGCATGGTTGTAAGTGATACGGTTAAATGGCGGTTTGATTTCATGTCCACATGCCGCAAACATTGCAACAAGTAAATCTTCTGCAACTTTGATAACATCTTCTTGATTACAAAAACTCATCTCAACATCTATTTGAGTGAACTCTGGTTGACGGTCTGCTCTTAAATCTTCATCTCTGAAACATTTTGCTATTTGAAAGTAACGGTCAAATCCGCCCACCATTAAAAGCTGTTTGAAAAGTTGAGGAGATTGAGGAAGTGCATAAAACTCACCGCTGTGAACACGAGATGGTACGAGATAATCTCTTGCACCTTCAGGAGTAGATTTTGTAAGAATTGGAGTTTCAACTTCTAAAAAGCCGTTTGCATCAAGGATATTTCTAGCTGCAATTGCTGCTTTTGAACGAAGACGAAATGTCTCGTACATGTCAGGGTCACGAAGCTCCAAATAACGGTATCTGAGTCTTGTCTCTTCCCCTACATTTTTATCACCAATAACAAATGGCAGAGGAGCAGCTTTGTTTTCGATGATAAGCTCATGAACAACAATTTCAATCGCACCTGTTTTTAGGCGTGGATTTACCAACCCTTCACCACGAAAACGAACTTTTCCCTTTGCAATCAAAACAAACTCGTCTCTTACGCTGTCTGCAAGTTTGTGTGCTTGTTCGCTATCTTCTGGGTCACAAACAAGTTGAATTAGACCTGTTTTGTCTCGTAAATCTATAAAGACAATTCCACCATGGTCACGATGATTGTTTGCCCAGCCCATCAGAACAACATCCTGTCCTACATTTGTTTCATTTAAATCTGTACAATAATGACTTCTCATAATATCTAAGTCCTAGAAAAAATTTTCGCGATTATATCTAAAATTACTACAAATTTGATAGATAATATTATCCTTGAGGCTCGTAAAAATGAAAATCTATGACAAATTGAAAGATTTTTATTTTTTTTACCACAAATGTGTATAATCACTTCAAAATATTTAATATATGTAAAATTTAAAAATAGGACTTATTTTGCAAACAAATAGCATTAAAAAAGTGGGTGTGATTTTACGACCATCCACTCCAGAACTTAAAAGTAGTTTTTTTAAACTTGAAAAAATTTTCAATAAGTATAAAATAGAAGTTTATATCGACAGCATTAGCGGTGGTATGATAGATGTTATGGGCATGGAATTTGAACTTTTATGTAAACAGTGTGATATTCTTTTAACACTTGGTGGGGATGGTACACTCATTTCAGTTGTGAGACGCTCATTCAACTACGATATACCAGTACTTGGTGTTTATGCTGGAAATTTGGGATTTTTAGCAGATGTTAGCATGGATGAACTCGATGATTTTGTAGCAAACTTGGCATGTGGAAAGTATCGTATCGATGAAAGAGCAGTTTTAGAGGCTAAAGTGAGTAAAAATGGACATGAGATAAAGATGTATGCTTTTAATGATGTCGTTTTAACAAGACCATCTATCTCAAATATGATAACCATAGAGACTTTAGTCGATGGAAAAGCTTTCAATACCTACTATGGGGATGGTGTTATAGTTTCTACTCCAACAGGTTCAACCGCCTATAATCTCTCAGCAGGAGGCCCAGTACTTTTTCCTTTGACAAATGTTTTTGCACTCACTCCAATCTGCCCACATTCCCTCACACAAAGACCAGTTGTTCTTCCAGGAACATTTTCCATAGAGATGAAAACGCCTAACAATCGAGCTTTAATGATTATAGATGGGCAAGATATGCACGAGTTTGAACAAGGCGATAGTGTGCATATCAAGTTGGCTACAAAAACAGCAAAATTAATTCATAGAGAAGAATTTAACTATTTTGATGTTTTAAAACAAAAACTTAACTGGGGAGAATAGAGTTGATAGAGAGATTTTATTTAAAAGAGTATCTTAGTTTCAAAGAAGTTGAACTAAATCTGGCATGTGGACTTATTGTTTTTACGGGTCCGAGTGGAAGTGGTAAATCTATTCTTATGAACTCAATTCTTTCATCACTTGGAGCGAGTAGTTGTGAAGCTGCTTTGTGCGAATCAGGAGTAACTTGGAACCTTAATGCAGATGAAATGGGCATAGAAAATGATGAGATAAATATTTTCAAACATATCAAAAAGGACAAATCAAGATACTTCATAAACAATCAAAGTGTTTCTAAAAAAGCTATGAATATTCTTAGCTCAGATTATCTTAGACATTTGAGTTTAAAAGATTACAGTGACTTTGATAATCCAAACATATTATCCATAATAGACATGAGAATCCAAAGTAAATCTATAAATATAAAAAATCTCAAAGATGAATATTTAAACTCTTTTAATGAATACTCAGAGTCAGCGAAAAAACTTGAAAAACTGAGTAAAGAAGAGAATAAACTCTTAGAACTTAAAGAGTTTTTGTCGTTTGAAATTAAAAAAATTGAAGATATTAATCCTATCATTTACGAAGATGAAGAGTTGTTAAAAATCAAAAAAGAGCTTTCAAAAAAAGAAAAAGTACTGGAAAACATTGCATCAGCAACTACAATTTTTGATTTTGAACACCATGTATTTAATACTTTAGATTCTTTAGATGTTGATAGTTCATTTTTTAATGATGCGATGAATGAACTTAGAGTTGTGCTGGATAGTGCGCAAGAGCGATTTAGTGCGCTAGATGATGTAGATGTGGAAGATGTTCTTAACCGCATAGAAGAGATTAGCGGTCTAAAAAAAAGATATGGAAGCATAGAAGAAGCACTTTTGTACAAACAAAAGAAAAAAGAAGAGTTAAGTGAATATGAAAATATAGAAATAATAAAAAATGATTTAGAAAATAGATGTATCACGCTTGAAAAAAAAGTTCAGGAGTTGGCTGGTAAGCTCAGTGAGCTACGGCATGTGGAACACAAATCATTTGAGAAAGATTTGAATAAATACCTTAAAGAACTCTATTTAAGAGACGCAGAAGTCACCCTAAATGAAACTCAATATGGAATTTTAGGCAAAGATGAAATAGTGCTTAAACTTAACAATACAGAACTTCAAAAGGTGAGTACGGGAGAGTTTAATAGACTAAGGCTTGCAATTTTAGCACTAAAATCAGAAAATATGAGCCAAAACGGTGGTGTTTTAATGCTTGACGAAATTGATGCAAACCTCAGTGGAGAGGAGTCTATGAGTGTTGCAAAAGTTTTAAGACAACTCTCAAAGCATTTTCAAATATTTGTTATTTCTCATCAACCACAACTCACTTCTATGGGAGACCAGCATTTTTTAATCTACAAAGAGGGCGATGAGTCTTTTGCTAGAGAGCTTGATTTTGAGAGTAAAGTGGATGAAATAGCAAGAATAATAAGCGGTGAAAGTGTTTCAGATGAAGCTAAAAACTTTGCAAAAGAGCTTTTAGAGGCGAATAGATGTGTTTTGTAATTTCTGTTTGTTAAGAATTTAAAAAAATAAAAGAGAGAGAAAATTGATAATTGATACGCATGTACATTTGGATGACAGAAGATATGATGAAGATTTGGACGAAGTTCTTCGTAGAGCTAGAGAAAATGGAGTAAAACGGTTTATCATTCCAGGAGCTGACCCTAAGACACTAGATAAAGCAGTGAAAATTGCAGAAAATCATGAGGATGTTTATTTTGCTATTGGTGTGCATCCTTATGATTTAGATTCATTTGAAAAACTTGATTTTGACAAATACGCAACTCATAAAAAATGTGTAGCGATAGGTGAATGTGGACTTGATTACTTTAGACTTGAGGGAAGTGACGAAGAAAAAGAGCTAGAAAAACAGAGGCAAAAAAAAGTTTTTATTGCTCAAATAGAGTTGGCTAAAAAATATAAAAAGCCTTTGATTATTCACATCAGGGATGCTTCAAGAGATTCAAAAGAGTTGTTATTAAAGTACAATGCAAAAGAAGTAGGCGGAGTTCTTCACTGTTACAATGCAGATGAAGAGCTTTTAAGTCTTGCAAATGAAGGTTTTTATTTTGGAATAGGGGGCGTGCTGACATTTAAAAATGCAAAAAAACTTGTAAATGTGTTACCAAAAATCCCACATGCCAAACTTCTTATAGAAACAGATGGACCTTACCTAACGCCTATGCCGTTTCGTGGAGAGAGAAATGAGCCTTTATATACCACTCTTGTCACAAAAACGATGTCTGAAATTTTAAATATTCCACTCAAAGATATAAAAAATATAACGACTCAAAATGCTTTTGAACTCTTCCATATTTCTTAGTATGACATATCTTGGCATGTGGAAATGAAACAATAAGATAAATTTTAATAGTTTTTAGGATAAAATCAATTCTCTAAATTTAATACAAAAAGTTGTGAATATTGAAATTTATATTATTTTTACTATTTCCTATTTTGCTTGTTGCAAATCTAACTTACACGACTAACCATACAAAAGAGCTTGAAATCCTTGAAGCTTTTGATATAGAATCGTCTTTTTTATACGACACTGCTATGAATGAAATGCGAAGTAATCACACAGCCGTTGACAGAGATAAAGAGTTTTTTCAAGCTATGGAAGATGCGTATTTATTTATTCCTGCTGTAAAAAATCTTTTGAGTGAGTATGAAATCCCGCAAGAATTTTTGTATTTAGCAATGGCAGAATCAAATTTTCACACAAAAGCTCTTTCTGTGAAAAAAGCATCAGGTTTTTGGCAATTTATGACTGAAACAGGTCAAAACTATAATTTAAAAGTTAATGAATATGTGGATGAGAGAAGAGATTTAATCAAATCAACAAAAGCTGCATCAAAACATCTCGCAAGATTTGATGAGAAAAAAAAGTATATTCCAGAAGAAAGTCGTGGCTATATAAGAAAAATTATTGCTCTAGCATTTATTGGTAATGATGAACAATTTATGCTCAAGAGTGAATATGAGTATCTTTTAAACAGAGCAAATGCTTACTCTATTTCAACAGTTACTTTGCCGATGGGGGAGTCTTTGAGCAGAGTTGCTACACTTATTGGAATCCCTCTCGAAGAATTGAAAAAATTAAATAGACATTTAAACTATGATTTTATGCCCCCTTATGAAAGCAGTTATGACATTTATATTCCTTATATTAAGCTCTCAGAGTTTAAGCAAAAATATCATGAAGAACCAATTTCAAATATTTATAAGGTTCATTTGGTGTGTGCAGGTGATAGCTTAGCTAGTTTAGGTCGTAAATATAGTATTTCTTATAAAGCTATTAGAGACTTTAACAGTATCAAAGGTACGCATTTAACACTTAATGCAAAACTCATTATTCCTATACAAAAGAGTGATGAAAAACAGTTAAGTAAGAAAAAAGCTCCATTAAAGTTGGCTATAAGTTGAAATGTATGAATAAATTCTCTATTTTATTTTTTATATCTTTGCTTCTACTAGTTGATGGATGTAGCACGAAAAAAACGCAAATATATTCTGATGATACAAGTAGTTATGAATCTGAAGTTGATAAAAAAACATATTCACATCCTACTATGAAACCTTATGTTATCAGAGGCATTAAATATTCTCCAACAGTGGTGAGTGTTGGAGATGAGTTTAAAGGAAATGCTAGTTGGTATGGACCTAATTTTAATGGTAAACTAACCTCCAATGGCGAAACATATGATATGTACGATATGACAGCTGCACATAAAACATTGCCAATGGATACAATCGTCAAAGTAACAAATACAAGAGATGGCTCTAATACCGTTGTGAGAATCAATGATAGAGGACCATTTGTTGCTACAAGAATTATAGATTTATCAAAATCTGCAGCTGAGAAAATAAATGTATTTGGACCTGGAACAGCACCAGTTACTATTAAAATTTTAGGTTTTTATTCAAATGGTAAAAAAACTATTCCAACAGAGAAAGAACTTAAAAACTTTCCTCAAAATCAATCTTTGAGTGGGTTTGCAATTCAAATAGCAGCTTTTGCAAATATCAATGGAGCTATAAAAACTCAAGAAAAGTATGATAAAACAGATGGGTATAGAACTGTGATAAAAGATGTTGACAAAGGAGAGGGTAGATTGTACAGAGTCTATTTGAAAGGATTTAAGAGTGAGCAAGAAGCAAGAGATTATATCTCTTCGAGTAGCTTTAACGACGCATTTATTGTAAGAGAGGATTAAAATGATAACGAAAACACGAAAAACTAAAGAGACTGACATAACTATTTCACTTGATTTAAATGGAACTGGTAAAAGTAATATAAATACTGGTGTTGGTTTTTTAGATCACATGTTAGAGAGTTTCTCAAAACACTCTTTGATAGATTTAAATATAGAATGCACGGGTGATACGCATATAGATGACCATCACAGTGTCGAAGATGTGGGAATTGTGTTGGGTTCTTTGGTGCATGATGCAATTTATCCTGTTAAAAATATGGAACGATTTGCAAATGCAAATATTGTTATGGATGAGGCATGTGTAAGTTGTGATTTAGACCTTAGCAACAGACCTTTTTTAGTGTATGAAGTAGATATGGCTGGTAAAGTAGGACAGTTTGATTCAGAATTAGTTGAAGAGTTTTTTAGAGCATTTGTTTTAAATGCAAAAATTAGTACACATATTATTGCGCTAAGAGGAAAAAATAAGCATCATATCATTGAAGCAGCTTTTAAATCTTTAGCAGTAGCTCTGCGTCGTGCGACGATGAAAAATGATAGAGTAGGAATTCCTAGTACGAAAGATGTTTTATGATTAAATTAATCATTTTAGATGTTGATGGTTGTTTAAGCGATGGTAAAATCACATATTCACAAGATTTAATTGAGAGTAAAAGTTTCAATATTAAAGATGGTCTTGGTATAAGCACTTGGGTGAAGATTGGAAATCAAGTCGCTATCATAACTGGACGAAATTCTAAAATAGTTCAAAAAAGAGCAGATGAGCTTGGCATACAGCATGTTTTTCAAGGTATAAAAGATAAAGATAGAATTTTACAAGAGTTAGTAAATTCACTTAATCTTGGTTTTGAAGAAGTCGGTGCTATTGGCGATGACTTAAATGATTTTAATATGCTTCGTCTTGTTGGAAGAAGTTTTACGCCTAAAAATGGTGTCAAAGAGATAAAAAACATAGTAAACACTGTACTCTCTTTTGATGGTGGAGATGGTGCAGTAAGAGAAATGATAGATACTTTGATTGATGAAAATGGTCAAAGAGAAGCTTTTATGGCAGTATGGATAAAAAATTCTACGCTATAAAAAATTTAAAAGGAGGATACATGAACATCAATATTTTTTTTATTTTTATAGTAAGCGGTTTAATGATGATTTTTTTTCTATTTGAACCATTAAATATAAAAGAGCAAAAATTTACAGATGTTCCTCTTTTTGAGATGACAGCTTTTACTCTTTTAGAGTTCAATGATAAGGGTTTAGCCGCTCGTATGAGTGGAAATAGTGCAATAAGATATAATGACCGTTATAAAGTTACGAATGTCGATTATACAGATAACACTAAAGAGTTTAAAGCAAATATGAAAGCAAATGATGGTCTCTATAAAGATGAAATCATTGATTTAAAAGGTGATGTTATTTATGTGAGAGAAGATGGTTTAACATTTAAGTCACAAACAGCAACTTATGATAAAAAAACAACAGTTTTACAAACAGGGAGTGATTATGTCTCTTATTTAGATAAAAATAAAGTTGTAGGTTCTTCTTTCACCTACAACAATCTTTTAAAAAAGATTGAATCCAAAAATATTGTTGTAAACTACCAACTTAAGGAAAAATAATTATGAAATTTTTATTGTATTTGACAATTTTCTTAGCATCTACGCTACCCTCACAAGAGTTAAAAATAAAAGCAGATTTATTTAATGGTGATGAAAAATCAGGTATTTCAGTATTTGAGGGAAAAGTAAATGTAATAAAAGAGCGTGATGAATTGAATGCTTCAAAAGTAACAGTTTATACAGATTCTGCGCATCAACCTACAAAATTTATAGCAGAGGGTCAAGCATCTTTTAGCGTTTATACAAAAGAGGGTTCTCTTTATAAAGGTCAGGCAGAAAAAGTTATTTATTTTCCAAGTACGAAAGAGTATCACTTTTTTCAAAATGTACATCTAAAACAAATAGATGACAAAAAAGAAATTATAGGGGATGAAGTTATCCTTAAAAGTATAGAAGGAAAAGCCTATGCAAAAGGTGCTAAAGAAGAACCAGTCATTATGATTTTTAATATACCAGAGGATAAAAAATAATTATGGTAGAAATTGTCGAAGCAAAATTTATAACATCTGCACCAAATGTAGCGAATGCACCTGAGTCATTATTACAAGATGAAGTTGTCTTTATGGCAAGGTCAAATGTAGGAAAAAGCTCACTTTTAAATGCACTTACAAATCATAAAAACTTAGCAAAAGTTTCTTCAACGCCTGGAAAAACAAGACTTATTAACTACTTTGATGTAACTTTCATAGATAGAGAAAATGAAAAAAAAAGTGTTGCAAAATTTGTTGATTTACCAGGCTTTGGATATGCAAAAGTTGCAAAATCAATGAAATATGATTGGGAAAGAAATCTCACAGATTATATACAAATGAGAGAGCAAATTAAGCTTTTTATACATCTTATCGATTGCAGACATCCTCATTTAGAGATTGATGTATCTGTGGGCGAATTTTTAGAAGAGTGTGTAAGAGAAAATCAATATATCTTGCAAATTTTTACGAAAATAGATAAGTTAAATCAAAAAGAACAAAGTGCTTTAAAAAAACAATTTCCACATGCCATAATGGTTTCAAGCTCTAAAAAAAGAGGACTACAAAAAGCTATAAAAGTTATTTATGATATATTACAAGAGGATTGTGATGAAAATAGAGTATAAAAAAGCAAAGCTCAGAGATATACAAAATATGCAAGAGCTTGTAGAGCCTGAAGTAGAATCTGGCGTTATTTTAATGCGAACTTCAGATGAAATAGCTACAAATATTAGATCTTATACTCTTGTTTTTAGCGAAAATGAGTTGATTGGTTTTTGTGCATTACACATTCACACAGCTTCTCTTGCTGAAATTAGGTCACTCATAATTAAAGAAAAGTATAGAGGACAAAAGATAGGAGAAAATTTAGTAAATAAATGCCTTGAAGAGGCAGATATTTTAGGGCTTCAAAAAATATTGAGCTTAACTTATAAACAATCATTTTTTGAGCGATTAGGTTTTGTAGAAATTCCAAAAGAGTCATTACCAGAGCATAAAATCTGGGCTGACTGTATTAAATGTAAACATTTTCCTGTATGCAACGAAATAGCACTCATCAAAAATCTATAGCACCACTTCCCTATGTTGCTTTTTTTCTTATCTATGAAAGCCTGAGTAGTATATATCTTTTTTTACCACCACTTTTTGGCGTTTTGTTTGTTTTGTTTGTGTATGCATTAAAGAAAGAAGATACGGTTTCTATCCTTGCTCTGTCACTTTGTTTAGTGTTTTTTGAAGCGGATAGAGGATATATTTTATTTACATCCATTGTATATTTCATAATTATATATAAATTTATTATGCCAAAAATAATACAAAATGTGAATTGTAAATCATGTGTAAAAATTTCCTATATAGTATTGGCATATCTAGGTTTTTTTCTTTTTAATGCTATCTTGGCTAAAGTTTTTTTGTTACCTATGCCAACAATCAACTACTACATAATTTACTATATAGTAGTTGAATTTTTAATTGTGAGTGTTTTATGAAAATCAAATTTATATTGGCTGTGTTTGCACTTATTTGGTTAGCACTTATAGCGCGACTCTTTTTTTTAGCTGTTGAATCAAATAGCTACTATGAGCAACTTTCACACAATAACACTGTTAAAACTGAAAAGATAATACCCGTGCGCGGTGAAATAGTAGATGTCAATAATAAGCCGATAGCCATAAATAAACTTGGGTTTAAAATATCACTGAAGCCTCATTTACTCCTAGAAAAAAATATAGCTTTATTTGATGAAGAAATAGCTGTACTAACAAAATTGTTACCTAATTTAAAAGCGGATGAGTTAATAAAAAATTATAAGAAAAAGGACTCTTTTTACAATCATAATTATATAGATATTGTTGAATTTATCTCTTATGAAGAGATTATGCCTGTTTACTCTATCCTCAATTTAAGAGAAAATATAGATATTATTCCATCTCCAAAACGATACTATCCTTACGATAAAATTGCTTCTCATGTTATTGGATATGTTTCTCGTGCCAATAAAAAAGATATAGAAAATAATGCACTGCTAGAGCTTATTGGTTATACAGGAAAAACAGGAATAGAAAAACAATATAATGAATTTTTACAGGGTCAGTCTGGATATAGAGAAATAAAAGTAAATGCTAACAATAAAGAGATAGAAGAACTTTCATACACAAAAGCTGTAGAAGATAAAAAATTGATTCTTAATTTAGATTTAGAATTACAAAAATATATAGCAACACTTTTTGAAGGTATTGCAGGTGCAGTGGTTGTTATGAATGTAGATGGTTCTATTTTGTCTGCTGGTAGTTTTCCAGAATACGATTTGAATACTTTTGTTTCAGGTATAACTTATGACATGTGGAATGATTTATCTACAAGTTTAGATAAACCTTTTACTAACAAGCTAATCAATGGGCTTTATCCCCCTGGCTCGACGATTAAAACAGGTCTTGGTCTCATCTATATAACAACAAAACTAAATGCTAGTTGGGGCGTAAACTGTACTGCTGAGATGCAACTCGGTGATAGAGTATTTAGATGTTGGAAACAACAAGGTGGTCATGGCGCTACAACGATTGAAAAAGCGATACGAGAGAGTTGTGATGATTATTTTTACAAAGGAAGCCTTATCGTTGGAAATGAAAAAATGAGTGAAGGACTTATGCGCTATGGACTTGGAGTAAAATCAGGTATCGACCTTCCAAATGAATTTCTTGGTACAGTCCCTTCAAGAGAATGGAAGAAAAAGAAATTTAACCGTCCATGGACTCTTGGAGAAACGGTCAACACCTCAATTGGTCAAGGAGATTTTTTAATCACACCTGTTCAAATGGCACGATATACTGCACTTATGGCAACTGGTAAACTTCCTACTCCTCATTTTGCAAAAATGATAGGAAATACACCTTATGCACCACCACCACAAGAAGTTTTAGATGCAAATGAGCTGAGTAAATTGCCATTGATACAAAAAGCAATGTATGGAGTGTGTAACGAACCAGGAGGAACTGCCCTGCATTATGTTCATTCTAAAGTTGCTATAGCTGGAAAAACAGGTACTGCGCAGGTTGTTGCCATTAAACAAGATGAAAAGAAAAGAAAACTAGAACACGATATGGAGTATTACAGTCGTTCACATGCTTGGTTTACAACCTATGGTCCATACAGTAATCCTCAATATGTTGTTTTAGTTATGGTTGAGCATGGTGGACACGGTGGTTCTGCATCTGGAGATATAGTCTCAAATATATATAATAAACTTTTAGAGCTTAATTACATTAAGGATGCATCTAAAAAAGAGTAGAAATAACTTTTTATTCTTGCGTTCTAATAATTAAACTTTTTGGCAAATGAAATTCTTTGATTAAAGATGCCTCTTTTTCTCTCATTTCTCCGCTGTCAACTTCATGATCATATCCAAGCAGATGAAGCAAACCATGAATGAAGAGTAGGGCTAGTTCATCATCATTTGTGTGAGAAAATTCTTTCGCTTTATTTTCCACATGCCAAGATGAAATCACTATGCTACCAAGTGGTGCCATAGGCATAGCGACATAAGGAAAACTTAAAACATCTGTATCCTTATCTATACCTCTATGTTCTTTATTGATGTCTCTCATCTCTTGGCTTGAAGTAATGATAAGTTCTATCTCTTTATCTGTAAATTTATCGGCTATCGTGTTTAAGAACAGTTCATTAACTATGAGGGAGGTTCTGTTATCTAGTTCAATCATGAGGAGAATCTTTTCCAGTGAAGTTTATATTTTTTAAATCATGCGCAAAAAAAGCACATGACTTTAAAGGTGTTAGGCAGTAAGATCTAGACTTCCACCCATACCTGTCTTTTGTGCAGCAACTTGCTTAGATTGCTCATCTGCATTCTCAAGAACTTTTAAAACGCCTCTTTCCTGAACATCCATAGATTTTTTTAAAGCATCTACTTGAACAGAACTGTTTACATTTGCTGTTGAAGATGAAACATCCATAATATTTCCTTTTTCTCTAATATACTCACATTATAATGTTTAATTAATTCAATGAATATTAAAAAAATATATTATGTATGCTAAAATATATCTATGAAAAATAAAAATAAAAAAGCAATTTGTGTTATGAGCGGTGGTATGGACTCGACTCTTAGTGCGTACATGATGCAAGGTGATGGGTGTGAGATAATTGCAGTGCATTTTAATTATGACCAAAGAACACAAACAAAAGAGTTAGCATGTTTTCATAAAATTTGTGATGCTTTAAATGTACAAAATAAGTATGTATTGGATTTAGATTTTTTTAAACAACTCGGTGCATCTGCTCTTACAGATAAAAACATAGAAGTTCCTGTAGGCGGAGTAGAAGAGGGTGTTCCTGTAACTTATGTTCCCTTTAGAAATGGCATATTTTTAAGCATGGCCGCGGCTATAGCAGAAAAAGAGGGTGCTGAATTTATCACTATTGGTGTTGTAGAAGAAGATAGCAGTGGTTATCCTGATTGTAGGGAATCTTACATTAAAAGTATGCAAGAGAGCATAAATCTTGGTACAAAAGATGAAACAAAAATAGAGATAAGGATGCCATTAGTGCACTTGAAAAAATCTCAAATAGTACAAAAGTCTTTAGCATTAAAGGTACCGTTAGAGCTAACATGGAGTTGTTATAAAAATGATGTCTTGGCATGTGGAATTTGTGATAGTTGCAGACTTCGACTAAATGGATTTAAACTGGCAGGTGTGATAGACCCAATTGAGTATGAATAAAATTATTTTCAAAGATTTAGAGATAGAACATGTTTGCAAACCTACACTTAAAAATAGTTATATAAGTGTAAACAAAAATGCTAAGATAGTTCTAAGAACCCCTAAAGTATCTCAAAAATTTATAACAGATTTACTAACAAAAAAAGAGGATTGGATCAGAAAACATCTCCTTAGTGTTGCATCCAACAAACCTGAAATAGTAAACTTAGAAGATGAACTTTTGCTTTTTGGCGATATTTATTCTATAGATGTCCAAGAGGCTAGGGAGTTGCGAGAATTTTTATCTGCCCTTAAAATTCAAAATCAAAAAAATATACTCAAGTGCTATGATAACTTTTATAAACTTTATGCAAATAAATACTTAATTCCAAGAACTGTACATTTTTCTAACATTATGAATCTTGATTATAAAGAGATAAAGTTTAGAAAAATGAAAAGCCGATGGGGAAGCTGTAGCTATCATGGGGTTATAACACTTAATATCGAGTTAGTAAAAATAAAAAAAGAGCTTATAGATTATGTTATAGTTCATGAACTGGCACATCTAGTTCACATGAACCACTCTAAAAATTTTCATAATTTAGTGCAAAAATATATTATAAACTCTCGACTTATTAGGCAAGAGCTAAAAAAAATACATCTCCATCCTAATCCATAAAATCTAAAGTGAGTTGCGTTTGTTTTAGAGGGAGTGGTTTGTTTAAAATACTTTTATCTACACCAGCAATAAATGCAAAATGATAATTATTTGATTTGAGTATGTTCATAACTTCTTTTTCATCTTTATAGTAATGTATATTTGAGAGAGTACCATCTTCCTTGGCATGTGGAAGTTGCTCGTCTTGGTAGGGAATTACATATATTACTTTCGCCCAATTCGCTTGTTTTCGTAAAAAAATTATTTCATTTTGAATAAGATTTGCATTTGGTTCAAATATTAAGACTTTGTCACTTGTTCCAAACTCTCTTATTTCAAAATTTTTGTTTGTAAAAACTGCTTCAAAGTGGTCTATTTGTGAGAACTTCTTAATTCTAAAATTTATTTTCATGCTTGTAAAGAGATAAAGCAACTCTTCTAAATAAGGTATGAAAAATGGAGAGATGAGTTGTCTTTCATAAAAAATATTGTTATAAATGAAAGATGTCTCAAAGAGAGTCTGTTCCATGATTGTGACGGGTTCAATATCTTCTTTTTGAAGCATTTCTATATTAACAAATATATCTCTGGACAAATACTCAGGACAAAAAAGAAGAACTGATTTATTTTCCACATGCCAAAGAGTTTTTAAGATAGATTTTATATCGCCATTGAGGACTATAAAGTTTGGTTCTGTAACTACTTGAAGAGCCAGTTTGAGTATGATTTCATTACATTCATACACAACCACTTCTTTTTCTATGAGTCTAAAACGAAGTAACCGCTTGAGGGCATCTTCAACATCTTCAACTTTTATCCAAGCAATTTCACTGTCACTTATCTGCGTAGGTTTATCAAAAATAACGCCATACGCACCATTTAAAATAGCTGTTTGAATCATTTCCTCAGTAAAAGCTATAAAAAGGTCACCCCTTTTTACCTTATTTGCTTCAAAAACAATATTTTCAAAACTATTTACAAATGGCTCATTGAGAAGTTTGCCATGTGTAAGTGCGAGGATATTTTCAAGTCTCATCCAATCGGCGTGCCCGCTTTTTTAGGTTTTTCTGGTCGTATTAAACATAAACCATCTTCATCTTTTGCAGCTAAAAGCATACCCTCAGATGTCATACCCATAAGTTTCGCAGGTTTTAGGTTTGCAACTACACAAACTTGCGTATTTACAAGCTCCTGGGGAGTGTAAAATTCTCTAATTCCAGCTACAACCTGTCTGAGACTCCCTTCGCCTAAATCAACTTGAAGTTTTAAAAGTTTTTTGCTCTTTGGAACTTCTTCTGCTTCTACAACTATGCCCACTTTAAGAGATGTTTCAAAAA
Organism: Campylobacterales bacterium; assembly: GCA_026390075.1. Classification (GTDB taxonomy): domain Bacteria; phylum Campylobacterota; class Campylobacteria; order Campylobacterales; family Sulfurimonadaceae; genus Sulfurimonas. Next base: position 27,981 of record JAPLGP010000018.1, on the reverse strand, counting down.
ACTGACCAATTTCTATAAGGTTATCTCTCTCTTGTATTTCTGTTTTAATCTCTTTTGTCTCTTCTTTAGATTTTTCTTCAAGCATAGCTTTTGGAGCTTCAGGCATTAAAAGTTCTTCAACACGAGGAAAAAGAGGTGGAACTACTTTGATATTAAATACTTTGAGTAATTTTTTATCTAAAACAAGCTCTTTATAGCTTGAATTATCTATTGTAAAGTTGAGTGCATCAGCTATAATATTTGTAGTTTTTGGCATAACTGGGTGAAGCATGATAGAAGCTTTTGCCAAAATATTTGCAACAAGAGCTACCGTTGCAAGTGCCTCATCTTTTTTGTCCTCTTTCATTTTAACCCATGGAGCATGTTCTTCTATGGCTTTATTTCCTATAGAAAATAATCTCCAAAGCTCTTCTAAATATCTGTGTGTTTGCAAATTTTCCATATAGGTATCAAGAGAATCTAGAACAGTATTCATAGCATCAAGCTCTTTTTCATGAAACTGTTCTACATCAACACTATCTATTTCATATTCAGAGTATTTACCACTCATACCGATGATACGATTTAAAAGATTGCCTAAATCGTTACTAAGTTCAGAGTTAATTCTATCTATAAATGCGCGTTGCGAAAAATCACCATCTTGTCCAAATGGTACTTCTCTGAGCATAAAATATCTTAAATTTTCAGCTCCATACACATCCGCAACTTCTTTGGGTGCGATAACATTGCCTTTGGATTTGGACATTTTTTCGCCATCTCTTGTCCACCAACCATGTGCGCCAATGCGTTTAGGAAGTGGTAAATCAAGGCTCATTAAAAATGCCGGCCAGTAAATAGCATGAAAACGGAGAATATCTTTACCTACAAATTGCGTAGATGCAGGCCAATAACGCATATTAGCATCATCTTTCCCGTATCCAAGAGCTGTAATGTAATTTAAAAGAGCATCTAACCAAACATACATAACATGTTTGTCATCATGGAGAGATTCTGGCATCTTCACACCCCAAGTAAAAGAAGTTCTTGTAACAGACAAATCACGAAGACCGCCTTTTACAAAGTTGATAACTTCATTTGCACGAGAGCGAGGTAAGATAAAATCTGAATTATTACTATAATGTTTGAGAAGGGCATCTTCGTATTTTGAGAGTCTAAAAAAGTAACTTTCTTCTTTAATTACACTTGTACTTCTTCCACAATCAGGACAATATTCGCCGTCAATGAGTTGCGTTTCTGGAAAAAATGTTTCACAACTCACACAGTAGTGACCCTCATAAAAGTCTTTGTAAATATCACCCTTAGCATACATAACTTCAAAAGCTTTTTGTACACCTTTTTTATGATCTTCATCTGTTGTTCTGATAAATTTATCATAACTTATTCCAAACTCATCCCATAGATTTTTAAAGGATGCACTAATCTCATCAGCAAACTCTTGTGTTGGTTTGCCATTTTTTTGTGCTGACTCTTCAATCTTTTGTCCATGTTCATCTGTTCCTGTTAAAAAGTAAGTATCTTCACCTTTCAACTTTTCATATCTTGTCATAGTATCCGCTATAAAAGTCGTGTATGCATGCCCAATATGTGCTTCACCGTTTACATAATAGATAGGGGTTGTTATATATTTACTCAAAGTTTTTCCTTATTTAATCTTAGAATTTTAAAATTCAAATCCGCCTGTCTCACCCTTGGACATGCTGTTATATACAGACTTTACATAGTCAGTTCTTAAGTCACAAGCAAAATAGTGGTCGCATTTGCTACAACTTTTTAAGCTTTTTTCCTCTTGACACTTTTGTATCTTTTGAATCATCTCATTGAGATGGAGTTCAAATTTATCTAACTCTTGATTAGTTATGTTGTGCATAAACTTCTTTTACTCTTGCAATTTCATATTTTGAACCAAAAAAGCATGGGGATGTTCCGTGTATATGGTCATGTGAGAGCTTCATAATATCCTCATTCACACCATCAATAGCATCTCCACCAGCCATTTTAAAGATAAATGCAAAAGGGAATACTTCAAAGAGTTTACGAAGTTTTCCATCTGGTTTGTCAGATGTTGCTGGATAGCTAAAGAGTCCACCACCTTTGAGCAAGATTTGGTGTAAATCTGGAACCATACCCCCAGAGTATCTCAGACGGTATCCATCAGCAAAAAAACTATCTACGAGTTCTTTATGGTAGGGTTGCCAATTTTGTTGCGTTCCACCAGGAGCATTGAGATTGCCTTTTTCTTTTAAATGAATCTCTTTAACAAATTCAAATGCACCTGCTTGAAGAAGAAAAAGTTTTGTCTTAGTCTCTGCAAAAACCATTTCCACCCTAGGTCCATACACCACATAGCAAGATGCCACCATATTAATCGCACCCCAAGTTTTTTCATAGATACCAAAAATAGAACCAACACTAAGATTTACATCAACAAGAGAAGAACCATCTAATGGATCGTAGGCTATAAAATATTTTCCATCTTCACGAATGAGCATTTCATGTTCTTTTTCTTCACTAGCAATAGTATGAACAGAAGGTACTTTTGATAATTCTTCTTCGATTATCAAATCACATTGAATATCCAGCTGAAGTTGTGTCTCACCAGAACTATTTTCTTTTTGTGAATACCCTATATCTTTTGTATCAATAGCATCTTTAATTCGTATAGCACTTCTTTGAATTGCATCAAATATATCTTTCACTTACACTTCCTTTGCATTTTTTAATATCCACGATATAACATCATCTGGATTGTTTAAATTTAAAACATCAACTTCGTTCGGGATATCATAGTTTCTAATATCAACACTTTCATCAATTGCTAAAGCATTCATATAGGGAAAATAATCACTATCTATCGAATTTCGAAACACACTTATTCTTGGCAATGGCAGATTTTTAAGCCCCTCAACAAGTAAAATATCAAACTTATCAAAAAGACGAATCATTTCATTTAAATCTTTATTTTTTTGAGAAAAGTAAGTAGTTCTATTAGGAGAGGTTACGATAACCTCTGCACCAGTATCTGAAAATTTGTAGCTATCTTTTCCAACTACATCAAACCTTGCTTTATCTTTTGGGTCATGTTTGATAATGGCAACTTCTTTACCATACTCATTTATAAGTTTTCTAGCAACTTTAAGAATAAGTGTTGTTTTGCCACTATTGGATGGTCCAGTAAACGCGACGGCTAATCTTTTATTCAATCTCTATCTCTTTTCAAAATTTAATAGATTATACAAAAGCATCATTAAAAAGTTGTTTAATAAGCTATAATTCTTTGCATAATCAACAAGGATAGAGATGAAAATTTTTCTTACATCACTTACTTTTATGCTTGTTTTTAGTTCATGCGCGGATAAAACTGCGTTTAGTAGATTTGAGATGAGCAAAGAACAAGAACTTACAGCATCAAGCTTACAAAGTTCTAAAATTGTCTCAGGAGAAAGGGTAGATGGAATTTTTTCTGCAATATATTTGAATGAAATATATCCTGATAGTATGTGTGAACATGAATCGTTTTATATATCTTTGTTTTTAAAACAAGATAGAGAAGATTTTAAAATTAAACTTAACGGCAAATTACCATTAAGCGTAGAAAAACTTCCACATGCCAATAAATTCTCACATTTGGCTTTAGTAGAAAATGAATGGAATAGTTACTATCTTGTAACATTTGAAAAAGATGCGCAAACTAGAGACCGACTCATCCTTCAACTCGAAAGCGGTCTGTCTTCTGTGGCTGTGTTAACATATCAAAAAGATGTACAATAGAAATATTTTCTCCTAGAATTTTTTTATAAATTACATAGTTTGCTAAAACTCTTTTGCCATATTCTCTACTTTCACTGTTGAGCATAAGTTCCATACTTAAAAATGGTTCATAAGCCCCTTGGCTAAAAGCACCAGACTCGAGATGTTTTTTTAAGAATCCCATACCACCATTGTAAGCATACGCCATAAAAAGAGGATGATAGAGAGATTTTTTCATCCATTGTAAATGTTCTAAGGCATATTCTATATTATACGCAGGTGTAAACATATCATTGTAAGATGCTATAGGATTTTTAACTTTTTTACTTAAATCATTCGTCACAAAAGGCATAATCTGCATCAATCCAAGAGCAAATGATGGGGATAAAGCAGCTGGAATTAAATTACTTTCTTGCTTCATGATAGCATAAACAAAAGCTTTATCATCGTTAGAAATATCTGTTAAATACTCATCATAAGGCATAATATAGCTATGTTTTTTATACTCATACGCTTTTTCCAATATATAAGACTGGACTGGAATCATGTTTTTTTGATTATATTTTTGAGCAAGTTCAAAAAGCTTCTCTTTTGGTGTTAGAGTAATCTCGTTTAAAATATCAGACCAATCAAATGGGTCTTGCATATTTTTTATATTTTCATTTTCTACAAACTTAACAGAAGTAAAATAGTTATTGACATCTTTATTTAACAATTCACTCGCATAAAGAGTATATATATTGATACTTGAGCTAGACAACAGCTGTGTTAAATATTTTTTATCTTTTGTAGCTTGATATATCCAAAAAGTAGCTTTATCCATCTCTCTTTGTTCTGTTGCTTTTAATTTTGAAAGCTCAAAATGTTCTATAGCATCTTCTAATCTTGAATGCTTTAGATGATACAGCCCAAGTAAAAAATTATTTGTAGCATCCGAATATTCTCCATTGAGCTTAAATAATGATTTTTGTAATTTATCTAGTCTATCATCATTTATAACAATTTTTATAAATGAAAAAAGTTTTAAATTTGATGTTTGTGGAGTAGATAATGCATTGATAAACTTTGAATCCAAATCTAAATTTAAGTTATTTTGACGATGGTATTGCGTTGTGCTTACAAACATAGTAAGAATTGTATTTGGGTCATAAGACTCATAAGATTTAAGAGAGTAGGGCTCACTCTGTATTTTCAACAAATTCAGCATGGGGTGTTGAGGATCTAATCTTTTTGAGAGTTCTATTCTTTGCTGATTTGTCATAGCAAGTGTTTTATAAGGATCAAGTGCGAGTTCTAAACAATTTTTATCTTTAATTGAGAGTAGGTCTTTACTGTTTTGACAATCCATACTCCATTTTATGGCTGGCGTAATTGATTTTTTAAGATAAGTATTTAAAAGATAAGTGCTTTTTCCATCTACTTGAGCATACGCTTTATCAGCTTCTTGTGGCGTAATATTTTGATTGAAAAATTGCCATATCATAAAGTTTTTCATACGACCAGATGGCTTAGAATTGATTTCAGGTAAGCTTATCTCAGCATTTGCACATGCCAAGATAAGTGATAATATAAGAGTTTTTTTTAACATAAGGACTAATGCAAAGAGTTTATAAGTACACTAAATAAAACTGTTGAAATTTGAAGGGATACAACAATAACTAATGGAGCCAAGTCTATTCCATTAAAGTCTGTTCGAATAAATTTTCTAACATAAGAGTAGGCTGGTTGCGTAACTCTATGTAAAAATTGTACAATCGGATTATATGGATCAGGATTTACAAAACTTAGTAATGCACTGATAATAATAACCCAAATATATACATTTATTAAAGTTAAAAAAATTTCACCGACACCTTGAATAATAGTTACGAATGCACTCATTTAACAATCTCACCTATGTAGTTTTTTAAATATTTATATATTTCAGCAACATCTGGTCCATGCTCCGCACCCGTGAGTAAAAGGCGTAGAGGCTTGAAAAAGTTTTTACCTTTAAGTTCAGATTCTTTCATAATATAATTTTTAAAGTCCTCATACTCATCAAAGTAGGGTGCCTTTTTAATTGTTTCAATCATTATGTGCGCTTGTTCTTGAAACTCATCTGGAATAATTTTTGGAGCAAAAATTGCTGCTATCTTCGCTTTTAACTCTTTTGTTGTTCCAGCTTCTTCTAAATAAACTCTTGCAAGTTCACCAATTTCAGTATCAGCAAAACCAACATATCGTGAGAGTTCTTTAGCATCTAAATTTTTCAAATGTTCACGATTTATAAATCTAAGTTTATCCATATCAAAGCGAGCAGGGGACTTGGAAACACTCTCTAAATTAAACCACTCAATAGCTTCTGTCATGGTAAAAACTTCTTTTGGAGGGTTGTTTCCTATCAGTATGAGGTAGTTTGCTATTGCACTAGGCAAAAAACCTTCTTCTAACAACCATTTGACGCTCGAAGCATCATCTCTTTTACTCATTTTTTTACCAGCATCATTTAAAATAATTGGCAAGTGCGCATACTCTATTTTTTTATCGTAACCTAAAGATGTTCTAATTAAATCTTGTTTTGGTGTATTGCTCATATGATCTTCACCACGAATAATTAATGATATATCAGCGAGCATATCATCAACCGCACATGCAAAATTATAGGTAGGTGTTTTTTCTTGTCTCATGATGATAAAGCTATCAACTTCATTAGGTTCAAAACTTACTTCACCTTTGATATGGTCTTTTATCACTATAGTATTTTCAGGTTTTTTGATTCTTATTGTAAATGGATTCATGTTATCTATCACCAGTTCATCAGGTAAAGAGGCACATGCATCGTCATATCTGTATGCAATTTTATTTACTTTTGCTTCTTCACGCTTTTTTTCAAGCCACTCAGAAGAACAAAAACAGCTAAAAGCTTTTTTATCATGCAAAAGTTGAAGTGCCATAGCCGAATGAAAACGAAGATTTTGACTTTGATAAATAACTTGTGAATATTCTATGCCAAAGAGACCTAAAATATCTAATATCTCTTTATCTTTACCTTCGATATTTCGTTCTTTATCTGTATCTTCAATTCTAACAAGTAAATCTTCATTTCTTTGTTTTGAAACAATGTAGTTGAATATGGCAACTCGTAAATTACCTATGTGCATATCACCAGTTGGGCTAGGTGCAAATCTTAACATTAAAAATCCTAAATATTATTTTTGTGGAATTTTAACAAAATTTTACTAATAAAGTTCTTTTTTTGATTTTATTTTTATGAAAGATAAGTGGTGACCCCAAGGAGATTTGAACTCCTGTAATACGGATGAAAACCGTAGATCCTAACCGTTAGACGATGGGGCCACTTTTCAGTACTTAAAGAAAGATTCTTGTTTTCCTGAGCCGAAATTATATAGATTTTATTCTTAATAAATTATTAAACTCAGGATTTTTTTTATTTAAATTTTATTCGAAAAAACTACGAAGAGCTCTGATGATGATTGCATTTTTTGAAATACTCTCAGCTTTAGCGCTTTCATTTACTGTATCATATACATCTAATGGAAGAGATATAGAAAAAGTTTTTGTTTCGATTTTTTTCTTTTTCGCTACCATTGCTACAACACTTATAAGTAACTCAATAATTTTCTTAGTATCTATAGGCTTTTGAATAAAACTATTTACACCAACTTCTATAGACTCAGAAATTTTTTCTATATCATTACTAGCAGAAATAACAATAATTATCTGAGTAGGGTTAATCTCACGTATTTTACGAGACAATTCTATTCCATCCATCCCAGCCATAATTACATCCACAAAAACAACATCAGGTTCGATTTTATTGTATGTACTTAAAGCTTCTTCACCATTAAAGCAAGAATACACTTTTGAAAAAAAGTTTTTAAAAGTTGAGCTTAACAACTCATTTGTAACTTTTTCATCCTCAACTATCATAGCAGTTAACTTTTTTGTATGTCCCGTTAATTGAACTAAATCTACATTTTGCATCTCTTTATATCCTTATATTTAATTATTAAGTGCTATTGTATACATTTTTCGGTAACAATACTAACAGTTATAAACAATAGTAACAAAAAATATCTTGTTACTATTAGTTTTCTTGTTTTTTAAACTTTTCTAACCACTCTAAATCAGATTCTTTAGCTTCTTCTTTTTGAACCAATAAAGAATCAATAATACTTATTAAAGTATTTTCATCTATAAATTCTAATAACTCCGAATTTATAGTTGTTGCACTAACTCCACTATATGTATTTAAAAGATTTTGTATATCTTCTATCAATTGTCGTTTTCTGCTATTCATTGCGTTTCCTATTAATTCATCTAATACAATTTATTTTTGGTTAACATAATGTAAATTCTCTTGAAAAATACATGTGTAAAACTTCGCAAAATAGGCACTTCTAAAATTTTTAATATGGTATTAAAAATCATTTAAAGGTTGCACAAAATGGAAGTTCTCGTATTAGACTTAATAAATTCTTGTGATTATAAATTAAATTATTTTCATAAGGTTTTAAGAGAAAAAAACATCAATAACAGAATTATACTTGATAAAGATGATTTGGTAAAGTTAAGAACTACACTTAAAGTCGTAAATCGTAAAACTTATGTGTTACGAATTTACCTAGATAATTTATTTTATGAAAATAAAATAAAGGTTGTTTCATGAGTTTTGATAGATTAAAACGCCCTACTTTATCTTTTACACAAGTTCCTAATGATTTGATATGTTCTCCTTTTTTGAGCTGTAAAGCTAAAACGGTTTATTGCTATTTGATTTCTCGTCCTGATGATTGGAAATTTTATACCAAGGAAATTGTAAAAAATATGAAAGAAAGTATTGATACAGTTAATTCTGCAATAAATGAGTTAATAGCTTCTGGTTGGATTGAAAAAGAGTTAATTAGGGTTGGTGGTAAATTTTCACATAGTGTTTACACCATGTATTACGAGGTTTTAACCGTAAAGGTAAAAACCGTGCACGGTAAAACCACGCACGATGAAACCGCGCACGGTTTTTTACCATCTACTAATACTAACTCTACCAATACTAAAAGAAATAATACTGATACTACTTCTAGCAGAAGTGATTTTTCTTTTAATTCTTTTAGAGAGGAATTCATTTTAAAGTATAAACACGGTTTTCATTTGTCAGATTGTAAACCTTGGTCAAAAGATACACTCTTTAAAATTGATGATGATAATAAAATCTTTAACACTGTTTCAAATAAGTTAATCAATAAAGATGATGCTTATATCGTTTGGAATTATCTTTATGAAAAATTTAAAAATAAAAATCAAGGTTGATAAAATGGGACGCAAACCAAAATCAGAAAATAAGAAAAAAACTAAAATTATTCGTTTTTTAGTTACTGAAGATGAATTCAATAATTTCAATCTTCGTAAAGATAGCCTTTTAAAGCACTTCCCTACTCTCTCATCTTCAAATATTTTTAGAGCTGTCATTAAAAAAATAGATGATAAAGCTTTGATAATGTTTCTGCTCCTTGATGCAACTAGTTCTTTTAGAACTCGTTTAGTAATGGATTTTGATGACATGTTTATTTTTGATAATGAGAGTAAAAAATGAAGTTGTTTATTTTACATGATTTTGATTTAAAATATAAATGTGTAGATTGTGGTTCTTTTTCTTATGTTCAGCATCTTGATATTATCGTTAATAAAAAAAAGTTGTGTGATGATTGTATTTTAAAAAATAAGAGATTAACTCGTAAAAAATATAATCATAATTATAGAAGTAAACTTGTAGTTAAAGAAACATTCAAAAAATGTTCTTATTGTGATATTGTTTTTTCAAGTGTTAATTGTCGTTATTGCTCTCGTTTATGTAGAAATAAAGGAATGGCAAATACTAAGTTTAAAATTTTAAATACAAAGGATAATAAATGAATAAAGTTAATTTTTATAATTACCGTACTAATGAAGAGTTATTTTTAAAGCGTGTTTATTACAAAAAACAGATTACTTTGTTTTCTATCAAACTATCTAGTTTATATACACAAAAATACACTCGTTCAAAAAGTGATTATTTAAATCAATCTATTAGTTTTTTTGAAACTGAGCTTGAAAGGTGTGTCAGTTATATTTTAAAGATTGATGATGTTTTGATTAAAAGATTTAAAAAGGTTTTAAAAAATGAAAAGAATTAGTTTACAAGTAGATGAAGATTTACATAATTTTATTTTGACTTTGTGTTCAATATCTGATTTGAATGTTTCAGAATTGTATAGAGATTTTATTAAGGTTGGTTTTGATAAAACTTTTTTAGATGTAGATATAGATTTATCAAAAAGATGTTTTTTTGTTGATGTTCAACATGTTGAAGCATTTAGAACTTTACAAACTTATTTTACAAGGAATGCTAAATGAAAAATGATATATCAAATGTATTCTCGGATAATAATAGTCTTTTTACTGTTGATGGTGTTCGCACCCGCTCTTCATTAATCAAAAAAGAGGGATTCGTCCTCCCTCTGGCTATTATTTTTTCTCATCTCTTTTTTTAAATCAAAAAATCATCTTACTTCATAAATCTCAAAAAAGTTCAATCTAAATTTAATGTGAATTTTAAAGATTTTCGCAAATCTTGGTTTTTACAAAGTAAAAAAATATTCATTTTAAATTTTAGACTTTATGCGTTTTTTCTCTTTTTTTCAAATCCCCTAAAATAGGCAATGTGCTAAAATAGTGCTAAAATAGTGCTAAAACTATGCTAAAAGTGTGCTAAAACTTCGTCAAAATAGTGCTAAAACTGTGCTAAATCTATTGATTTTAAAATCCTTTATTTAATAAACTTTCTTAATTCAAAATAAAGGTTTTAAAATGAGTATGCTAAGACAAGATTACACAATAGTTTTCGAACTTGCAAAAATAGGAAGTATTAAAGCATGGAAAGAATCAGAGATTGATGGTAACAAAAATCCTGCTTTCGTAAAATTTAGAGGTGTTAATATTGAGGAAAAAACAGATAAAGATGTAGGACTTCGTGACATTGAAACGATTATCGACTTTAAAGTTACAACTCCTGATTATGTTGAAGCTAACAGACTTAATACAATGATTAGAGAAGCTAGACAAAATAATCAAGTAATCAAACTTCGTGGCAATCTTCCAAATAAAGAAAATGTAGATGATATTCTTACTGTATCTAGCATTATTCCTTATCAACAGTTTTTAAATGAAAATCCATTTTTAAAACATACAGAAAAAAAGGCTTAAAAAATGAATTCTTTTTATGCTGACATTCTAAAATCTATAAATTCAGAGTTAGCATATCAAGTAAACAGAAATGACTATGATGCAAATTTCGTCAATAGTTTAAGAGTAACAAGAGATTTTATTATCTCACAAATTCAAAAATAACTTCGCTCTAATTAGTCGTAATATTGATTAAAGCGGAGTTATTACGAACTTACGCACATACTATATATAAGGGGTTTCTTATGCAAAGATTCCAAAAAATTTCAAAAAAAGTTTTAGGTAGAGTTGCTGTTGGTTCAGCTGTTCTTTTAGGTTCTACAAATGCGTTTGCTTTAACAAGTGCGGATTTTAGTACAGGTACTGCTTTAACCGATATGGGTCTCGCGGCGGTTGCTATGTTAGCTCTTGCAATTTTTGGTGCTGGTTTTGCGTTTATCCGTAAAATGGTTCACTAAGACTTACTAAAATGAAAAGCATTATTTTATTAATATTTATATTTCTAAATAATGCTTTTTGTGCTACTTTGACGGCTTCTATGATTAACCCTACTAATACAGTTTCGTATTTGGGTTTATTAGCTCTTATGGTTCTTTCTTTACTTCTTGGAATGATAGCATATAGAAAAACTTTAAATATAATGGGAAAATAAATAAATGAAAACTTTAAAGCATGTTTTTTTCTTTCTTTTTATTTCTGTATCTTCTCTTTATTCTGCAACTTATGCAGATATGACAAAAGTCTCCCAAAGGGCTAATGATTTAGGTATGTTGCAAACTGATTACTCTTTTGCAATGGCTTTAACTGGTATGCTCTCAGGAACTATGCTTGGAATGTTCTTATGGAAGACTAGATAATGAGCTTTTTAAATTTCGTCATTACTGGCGACCCCTCTTTTGATTTCTTTTTTTCTATCTCTGCATCACTAAATGTTTTTTATTATCTAACATTTGCATTTACAAGTATCTTCCGTGGTCGGGTTTAAAATTTTATGAAAACAATATTTTTAGTTTTCTTTTTGTTTATGAGTTCTTTTCTTTTTGCTGGTTCTGTAACTGCTACTACTTCACAAGCCAATAATATGAATGTTTTTCAATATGGCGGTAGTTGTGCTTCTGCTACTGCTGTTATACAAACTTGGTCTAATGGTACTAATCAGAGTGCTAATTCTTCTGATTGTTCTAGCCTTGGTTTAGTTGTTCCTAGTGGTTTCACTCAAAATTCTTGTACTTATGATTATGATTGGTCGGTAGATAGTTGTGCAAATTATAATTTAGTTTGTTTAATGAATTTACACTATAAATTAAATTATTCATGTAATAAACTCTCTCAAGATGCTCCTAGTGGTCAAGTTCTTAATAGTGGCACTTGTCAATATGAGTCGATTGTAACTTGTACGCTTCCTGCTGTTTTAGATACTGCTACCAATACTTGTCAGACTCCCCCTGCTCCTTGTACACCTAATTCAACTTATGATTTTACTATTAAATCATGTAAGTGTGATACAAGTTTTGCTAAATATAATAATACTTGTTTGCAAGATAAAGATAAAAATGGAATTCCCGATTTAACCGACCCAAACTATGATTATGACGGCGACGGCATACCAAACAAAAACGACCCCGATGCAGACGGAAACGGTATTGTTGATAAAAATGACCCAAATAGTCCTCTTTATAATCCTTTTGCTCCTCCCTCCACATGTGGGAATGCTTCTGAAAGTCCTTTAAATGCTTTTGGTTTTGTAGGTGTTTATTCTTTTACTCAGTATGTTTTTCAAGGTCAAATTTCATCAAATGAGTGTAATTCTTTTTTAAATAAAGGTGCTGATAGTATTTTAATTCAACCTGATAAAGTTTCAGAGTGTGGCGGAAATCCTTTTTGTTTTGCGCATTTTGCTAATAAATCTAGTTGCTCTTTCGACCCTGAAAATTACAAACCAGCTTCTGATTATGTTTATATGTCATACAATCAATCTGACTGTGTCTCTGCTGTTGATGGTGTTAAATATCTCGGTTACACTTACAAAGTGCCTGATATTGTTAATTGTACAAATATAGGTTTCTGTTATCTTCAAGTTCCACATGTTCAAGGAAAACAAGACACACCAACTACAAACCCTGATTTAAACTCTACTACTCCCGAACTCTCGCCATTATTGCAATCAAATAATAATTCTAATACAAAGCTAGATGAGTTAAAATCAAGGTTAGATTCTTCAAATACTAGCTTAGATAAAATGACTACAAAAATGAGTGATTTGCTAACTCTCACAACTGATAGCAAAAAAAGTTTAGACAATTTTGCGTTAGATTCTGGCAAGTTTCAAACTGATTCATTAGGACAGCAAAGAGATACTAATTCAAAATTAGGTGCTTTGGATAGTAGTATTAAAGGATTAAATACAAATCTTTCGGGTATTGCTGAAAATACCGCCAAAATTGCGGTTTCTTCTGACAAAATTGTTAATAATACACAGATAACAGCCGAAGCTTTAAAGGCTGAAGTACAAAAAAATAGTGATGGTACAATCCCAAACGGTGCAAGTTCTAGTGAATTATCTGGTTATGAGGGAAATATAAAAGGTTCTTTTTCAGGTTTTATAAAAACAAATATATTTACTTTTTCTAATTCAGGCTATTATGTTCCTACAATCGGCATTACGCTCTACGGTACTAATTTTACTCTTCTTGATGCTCACATGATGTCTTTTTTAGATGTAAACGCCTTTCGTACTATGATTATTTTCATTTTCGCCCTTTCGGGTTTTATCACAGTTTTTAGAACTATATAAGGATTTATTATGTGGTCTGTTGCAACTATTCTAGCTTCTGCTCTTGGCTTTATTTCAAAAAATCCAATAGTAGCAAAAATGCTCATTTTTACGACTTTTATCGCAATTATAAGTTACTCATTATCATTTATTAAAGAGTTGGTAGCTCCTTTTCTTGTATCAAATGCCATTATGGGTTTTGCGGGATATTTTGGTTTCTTTGATGGTTTAAGTATATATTTAACGATTATTGTCGCTGGGTTTGGAGTGAAGCAAGTTCTAGCATTTATTAGGTCATAAAATTCAATTAAGGCGAACACATGATTGATTATATTACAGGAAAACCACGCACAGGTAAATCTTACCGTGCTATGAAGTATATCTTAGATAATTTTTTCGATGAAAATAAAACTCCCCCTTATAGATACATATTAACCAATATAGGCGGTTTCCAGTTTGATTATCTAAACAAAAAGTTTGATGCAATGGGAAGAGATAATAAAGCCTTGCAAATACTTTGGAAAGGTTTTTTAGCTCATATCACAACAATGCACAAAATGGCTCTTGATGATAAAACCGACGAAGAGTTAATAAGATATGCAGATTATCATAAAATCAATAATGCTCTTATTGTAATTGATGAGGCTATGCTCTACATGAAAAAGCTTGATGATTCTATGTCTTGGTTTTTTTCATATCATGGGCATTTTAAAGTGCGTATGATAGTTATGTGCCAACACCCGAAACAAGTTCATGCAGATTATAAAATTCATACAGAATTTTTTATACATGCCCAGGACCAATCTAAACAATTGACTGATAGCACTCTTAAATATAAACATTACGACAATCCAGAACTAAAAGACAGTCATCACTCCGACTCTATCAAAACAGACCCCGAAGTATATAAGCTCTATAAGTCTGGAGAAATAGACAAACCCAAAAAGATACTTTATAAATATCTTATCATGGGTGTTTTTGTCATTCTTTTTTTACTTGGTGTTTTATACGCTCTCTTTTCTCGCCTTGCTCCTTCATCAACTTCAAATGATTTAGATAATAATAAAACAGAAATTTCTAAAAATGATAAAAAGATAAACGATGAAAAAGGCATTTTACTCGCTGTGAGGTGTAATGAGAAATTCTGTTGGAACTCCGATAAAATGTATGAAGATAATCAAATCACTATCACTTATTTTAAGTTTTTGGTTCTTAAATATGAACTAGAATTGCAATATACAGAAATAAAGAATGAAATTTATCGGCTTGTTCCTACTGAAAAAGGATATAGCAAAGTTTCTCTAGCCTCACTTTCTGATTATTACTACAAAATACCGCCTGATTTAAAAGAAACATATCTCGCATCTTTTTTCATACCTCGTAAAATAGAAAATGAACCAATTTCTATCATGTCAAACGAATTTAATACAACTACAAATTAATGACAATGCAAATTCGGCGAAAGCTAGGAGCGTCTTAGCGACGACGCGAAGCAGAATTTGCAGAGGGAGCTCAGCGACCTCTCTTGTCAAATTAACAAAAGTGTATCGAAAAAAATAAAAGGAATAATATCTTGAATAAATATGGTCTCACAAAACATGATTTAAGAGTAGCACAAGAGAAAATAGATATGCAAAGAAAATACCTCGAGACAAACGAGTTATTAACTTCAAACGGTCAGTTTAAGAAATTGATTGATTTAAGTTTTTCTGCTAATCATAGTGTTAGATATTATGCTCAACTAGCCAATAAAATCAATACTATGGAAAATATTGCTTTTAATGAGAATCTTGTACCTACTTTTTTAACTATTACACTTGATGGCTTTTATAGAGAGCTTGTTCGTGGCGATTATAATCGTTTTAATAGCTATACAGACGATAAACGAAGTGATATTTTTAAAAGTGTACCCAACAATGAAAAATTAGGCTTTGTAGCTAATAAAATGCGTTATAACCAAAAATTGACGATAAAGGATTTATACAATATTTTAAATTATCAAATGCAACAATTTAGAAAAGGTGTAGCATTCAAGGATTTAAAAAAGGCATCTAAAACATATATCTATATAAAAACCGTTGAGCCACATAAGGACGGCGTTCCTCACTTCCACATGCTCCTTTTCATTCCTAAAGATTTTATTTCAATATTTCAAAAAGATTTTAAAAGATTTTTCGTTGCTCCTCAAAACTCTAAGCCAAAAAGAGATAAACAAAGAAATATAATTAAAGATAGCATGACGGGATTTGAGACTGATATAAAAAATGCTTCAGCATATATCATGAAATATATCACTAAGTCTTTTCTTGATGTTAAGAATAATAATAAGTTAGACTATCTTAATGCTTGGTTTGTAAAACATAGAATTATGAGATGTGTAACTTCTCGTTCCGTTCTTCCTCAATGGATTTATAAGATTATTAGTATATTTGAAAAAGATTGGGGATATCTTACAGATATCTTATCTTCTAAAAGTCTTGATAACATGAACGAATGGAATCAAGAGCAAGATTATTTTTATATCTATGATAACTGGTCAGATAGAGAAATATGTTATGAATACGGTCGTTTACGCATCTATTCAAAGGGTTTTTTAGTTCATGAAGCTGGGAAGCAAGTATTTAAACCTTATACAATGACTTCTTACGATAAAGTCCCTAATACTTGGAGCAAAAAAGATTCTCCCCCTATTCCTTACTTTCTTGATGAAAAGCATGTAGGATTTTACAATAAACACAAATTTATTTTAAACAATAATAAAACTCCTCAAAATATGAATGATTTTGAGCTATACAAATATTACACTTCTTTGGATATTGAAACTGTAAACTTGCATCACTTCGGATACATAAAAAATAATATGATTGATAGAGGTCTTTTAAATGGTGTTAAATCTTCTTTAAATGATTATACGCTCGGCATGTGGAAACCGCTTTTTGTTCTAAATAATATTTACTTATTTGATTTTAAAAAATATATTTAAGATTTTCTTTGATTTTTTTTTGTTTTTATGGTACGATTTATTTTAAAACTCAAACAACTTTCTAAAAGTTGTTTAAGTTTAAAACCATAAAAAATGATTTTAGGCGTCACGACCTATTGAAATTTTACTCAAATACATTTAATTTTTTCTTAAATGTTTTTTTTGATAAATTCTTGCACTTATTACATAATGTAAATTCTCTTGAAAATACCATCTTTTACTTTATATTAAATCTATGGCATTTTAAGATTTAAATCTTAATCTTTTCCTGCCCAATCCGATAAAGTGCAAAATCGTACTTGAGCGGGTCTTTTGCATCGAAAGTTTTTAGCGTTTGCGTCAGCTCTATTGCAGCTTGTAAATCATAAGTTTTTCTTTGTAAAAGCCCTAGTTTTTTTGAGACATTAAAAGTATGTGTATCCAAAGGCATAATTAAATCTGCCTTATCAATTCCACTCCATAAACCCATGTCGATATTATCCTCTCGCACCATCCATCTCAAATACATCATCCAGCGTTTTAATGCCCCTGCTCCTTTTGTTTTGTGTGTAACTTGTGAAATTAAAAAGTTATATCCTTGTGTGGCATGTGGAAATAAAGAGCGTATCATTTCTATAAGCGCATTGATTCCCTCAATCACACTTCTGTTTTTCAAATACCCGCTCTTAAAAACCTCTTCCAAAGTTGTTGTTGCACTCAGTCGTTTGAGAGCTATAAAAAGGGCTATAACATCTTCAGCTTTTTGAAATCTGTAGTAGTGATTTTTGAGAGCTTCTTGTATCTCTTCATCACTTTTTTGAAGTAACCTAAAATCCAATGAATCCAAAAACTTCACAATCTGCTTCACATTTCCATATGCAAAAAATGCACAAATAAGCGAAATTGTCGGGTCTTTGTAGCGATAAGCCACTAAAATAGGGTCAAGCCTATCGAGAGAAATCTCGTCCGCACTATTTCGTTTTTTTACTTCTTCGTCAAGAAGTTTTTTAATTTCCACATGCCAACCTTAATGCAAATTATAAAGCTTTTTCCTCTCGCTTGAACCCGCGATGTTGAGCTGTTTTCTGTATTTTGCTATGGTTCTTCGCACCATGACTACTTTAAATTTGTTTTGGATGAGTTCAAGAAGTTTCATGTCGCTGAGGGGTTTTGCATGGTTTTCTTGTTTGACTAAACGTACAACAAATTCTTTTATGGCTGCATTTGAAACATCGTCATCTATGGCGGTTGTGAAAAATTCTTTCATAGCAAAAACGCCTCGATTACACGCTATATATTTGTTTGCAATAGCTCTGGAGATGGTCGATGGATTGTGCCCGAACTCATCGGCTAAAGTTTTGAGTGTCAGAGGCATAATCGCTCCGCCTGTAAAAAACTCATATTGGTACTCGACTATCATCAGGCCTACTTTGTAAAGTGTTGCTTTTCTCATGTCAAGGGCATCTACGAGGCTTTTTGCCTCTTTGAGTTTTTGGGCGACATACTCATGTTCCACACCGTAATTTGTGTCAATGTGTATGGTCGGGTAGTATTCGTCATTGAGTTTGACTTCGATTTGTGCATCATCATTAAAAAAAATCATCAAATCAGGAATAACTTGAGCCGAATCCTCTTGAAAATCTATAGATGGGGGGTTGCGAAATGTGCCTAAAATCCGCATCACTTCACTAAAATATTTTTCATTGGAATAGCTGTGGATGCCTTGCATATCGTTTATTACTTTTACAGCTAATGGATACGCTTCATCGCTAATTTGTGAATTTTCAAGCTGAAATATAAAGGATTCTGCTAAATCTTTTGCGCCAATGCCAATAGGCTCGATAAAAGCAAATCGTTTACGGATTTTTTCAAATTCTGGCATGTGGATAGAGTGTTTGCTACAAAAAGCTTCACTATCGCCCTCGTAGTAGCCATTTTCATCAAGGTTTGAAATAACAAAAAGTGCGACACTTTGAGAAAGAGGTGTTGGAAAAAGAGGTTTTGAGATTTGCTCTTCCAAAACATCATAAAGTGACCTATTTTGAATGGTAAGAGCTTCTATCTTTTCAGTTCTTGAGTTACTCACTTCGCCTGAGATTATTTTCATAGGAAGTTTTTTTTCAAAATCCTCTTCATATCCAGATTCAATCTCTATGAGAGGATTTGATTCCACAAATGGAGCCATCGCTTCGCCCAAATCACTGAGACTTGAGTGTAAAATCGGTAGCCAATTTCGTAGCGTGTTGGATAATTTATGTTTATTTTCAACGCTTGTGGTCTGTTTTAATCCTGCCATATGAATCGCTTAGAGCTTAAACTCTTCGCCCAAATAGTGTGTACGAACATCCGCATTTTGCCCTATTTCATCACTCGTTCCACATGCCAATAATGAACCAGATTTGATAACATAGGCTCTATCACAAACTGCTAAAGTCTCACGAACATTATGGTCGGTTATGAGAACGCCGATACCATAAGAAACCAACTGTTTAATAACATTTTGTATATCCATCACAGCAATTGGGTCAACCCCAGCAAATGGCTCATCGAGGAGTAAAAACTTCGGTTTATTAACAAGCGCTCTTGCTATTTCGACACGACGACGCTCTCCACCGCTGAGACTTATCCCTTTACGGTAGCGAATCGGCTCAATGTTGAACATATCAAGAAGTTCCAAGATTCTAGCTTCTTGTGCCTCTTTGCCCTCAATACCGACTTGTGCAGCCACCATTAAGTTGTCTTCCACACTTAAATCTTTAAAGATGGAAGCCTCTTGAGGAAGATAGCCGATGCCTTTTAACGCTCTCTCATGCAACGGCATGTGGGATATGTTTTGTCCATCAAAAAAAACCTCGCCACCACTTGATTCTACAAGTCCACATATCATATAAAATGTAGTTGTTTTTCCCGCTCCATTTGGTCCAAGAAGCCCGACAACTTCGCCACTTGAGACCTCTAGGCTCATCCCTTTTACTATCTCTAAATCTTTGATTTTTTTTACTAAATTGACTGCTTCTAGTTTATGCATACTCTATCCTATATTCTCGTTTATCATCTGAAATTTTTTCTATCTCTATTTTTAATGTTTTTATTCCTGCATAACTTAAAAGTTCCACAAGTTTATCATCGCCCCACTCTATAAAATGCAAACCCTCTTTTTCCAACTCTTCTAACATTCCTAAAGAGATAAAGTGATCCAAACCATGATTATAAATATCATAATGAAAAACTTTCTCCCCATAGCAGTGTTGCAGGGAAAATGTTGGAGAGGTAACATCCTCTTTTACCCCTAGTTTTTTCGCCATCTCTTTTACAAAAGTCGTCTTTCCACATGCCAAGTCACCTTGTAAAATCACGACTCCACTTGTGAAATTTTGGCTTATTTCTTCCACCAGTTGTGAGAGTTCACTCAGCTTTAATCTATAAATTTTCATAATTTATTTGATATCTCAATGATTTGTTTGAGTTTTTCTTTGGCTTTTCCTTTTTTGATAGCCTCTCGTGCCATCTCAAAACCATCTTGCATATCACGAACAGCACCATCCACCATAAGTGCAGCGGCTGTATTTATAAGAACGATATCTCTTTGTGCATCGGTTGCAGTTTCGTCAAATATAGAATAAATAATTTTTGCATTCTCTTTTGCATCTCCGCCAACAATTGCGCTAAGAGGAGCTTTTTTTATGCCGTACGATTGCGGGTCAATCACAAACTCAAACATCTTGCCATCACGAAGTTGTGAAGCGAAAGTACTATCGCTAATACTTATTTCATCCATATTTTCCGCCGAACTTACAACCATGGTGGATGTCGCACCATTGATTTTAAGTGCCTCTGCCATTTTTGGAACAAAAGATTTGTTAAAAACACCAAGAAGAGATTTTGTAACTCCCGCGGGATTTGTAAGGGGTCCTAAAATGTTGAAAATAGTCTTGTCTGGGATAGTTTTTCGGATAGGCATGATAAATTTCATAGCGGGATGATGATTTTGTGCAAACATAAAAGTAAATCCTGACTCTTCTAAAAGTCTAGCGCTTTTGTCAAAACTCAAATCAAGTCTTACTCCAAGCGCTTCAAACATGTCCGCGCTTCCTGATTTGGAAGTCACAGAGCGACTTCCGTGCTTTGCAACATAACTTCCACATGCCGAAGCTAAAATTGCTACGGTGGATGAGATGTTAAAACTGCCTATTTTATCCCCGCCTGTTCCTACAATATCCATGGATTTGAGGCGAAGTTCTTCGCTAATAGGCAAAGAAACTGCAAAAGAACGCATAACCTCCGCTGCTGCGGCAATAGTGTTTACGCTTGTTTGCGCATCTAAAGTTACTCCAAGCAAAAATTCTCTCATTTGCGCATCACTCATTTCATGCTTAAAAAGTGCAGTAAATGACGCTTTTGCTTCTTCATAACTCATTGAAGCTCCTTGATATACTCTGATTGGAGAGATTTAGGTGTGGATTTTGCAGTCGGTATTTGAATGACTTCATATTTTTTAGTATCTTCAAGAAAATTGAGCGTAATTACACTTCCAACTTCAACATTTTTACTAGCTTTTGCTACAACGCCATTTATCAAAACAACACCATTGCTTATCATGTCTTGTGCAACGGAGCGTCTTTTTGTGATATTAACTGAATTTAAAAATTTATCTATTCTCATTTATTCGACTTTTGAAGTGATTTTTTCTTATTGTTTTGTATTGTAGAGTAATAAAACTGAAAGAAATGTAAGAGTTGGAACATTTTTTGCATGTTTCTTTTAAAAGAACTATTAATGTATAAATTTACCTCTCAAAGCATGTATGAAATTCTCCACATTTTACAAAACATTTTACCAACAACTAGCGTAAAAGAGATACTCGAATTTGAAGTTTTAAACCCAGATTTTGCAACATCTGCTTATGCAGGAACTTCTATAATAATTGAAGATAAAGAGTATATTTACAGAGGATATAAAGCTTGGACTGATTTGGCGGAGCTACTTCAATGTAAAATGCTCACTCCCACATGCCAAACTCCAAATTTTGTCACAATCAGATTTCAAAAATTGGATAGTGAAGACTCTTTTCATACAAGTTTAGATGTTAAGGAAGAAAAATATGGCACATCATCATCATTTTCACAAATTCACAAAAACGAAGAACCAGCCTTTTTAGCGCACTACTTAAAAGCTTTGCAAAATGTAACTATCAATAAACGACTAAGAGTTCTCAATCTTGGTGTAAATAGTGGCGATGAGTTTGAAGTGATACAAAAATATGCTACAAATTTTGAAAATATGGAACTCATTGGCATAGATTACTCTGCTTCTGCGATAAATGAAGCAAGGCAAAAATTTTTGGCATGCGCTGTGAGCGATAGCGAGGAAGTACCCTTGGGGTGCGGAAATGTCACCTTTTATACCCACGACATAAATGATTTGGTGTCATTAAACTTAGGCACATTCGACCTCATCATAAGCATAGGAACACTTCAAAGCTCAAACTTAGAGTTTAATCCCCTCTTTATGTCTTTAGTCCAAAATTACCTTAAAAAAGATGGAGCTATGATTTTAGGTTTTCCAAATTGTCGCTGGATGGATGGTGCCATGGTCTATGGAGCAAAAGCAAAAAATTACTCTTTTTCTGAGATGTCTTTGCTCTATAAAGATGTAGTTTTTTGCAAAAAGTATTTGCAACAAAAGAAGTTTAGAGTAACTATTACAGGAAAAGAGTACATCTTCCTAACAGCTACTTCTATACGAAAAGATTAAGAAGCAAATCCACTCCTAAAACACTCTTTTTTCACAACAATCTGCTTTTGTTTCTCTTTTCTCATGGTGTCTTTTTCGACAAAGATTTTTTTACGCGTTTTTGGGTCTAGTTCTGTGTAGTACATTACAGCGGAGTAAGTGCCAGGGGTTGGAGTAAAAACTTGCGCTTGTTCTGGATTCATGTGGAGTTCATCTTGGGTAAATCTTTTTAGCTCATGCATATCTTTTTCTTCACACCCTGGATGTGCAGCGATAAGGTAGTAGGTTAAAAACTGATTTTTGCCCTCTTCCTTGTTTAATTTATCATAGAGCTTTTTAAAGTCAACAAGCGTCTGTTTACCAGGTTTTCCCATAAGTTCAAGAACATGTTGCTCTGTATGTTCAGGTGCTACTTTCATCTGACCTGAGATATGATGTTTTACCATCTCTTTGAGGTACTCGTACCCATGTTTTTTATCTTCAGTTATCAAATCATATCGCACACCTGAAGCCACAAAAGCGTGTCGCACACCCTCAACTTCTCTCACTTTGCGAAGTAAGTTTATATTTCTGCTATGATCCACTTTCATAACAGGGCATAATCTCTCTGCATCCACACATCGCATATGGTCACAAGTTCCCTTTTTTAGCTTTTTATCACACTCATAACCGTACATATTTGCAGTTGGACCGCCAACATCCGAAATAACACCTTTGTAATCTTTATATTTATTAAACTCTTTTGCCTCTTTGAGAATATTATCCTCCGAACGCGTTCGAATTTTCCTGCCTTGATGCACACCAATCGCACAAAAATTACACTCGCCCCAACAGCCGTGATGCGTCATAATAGAAAACTTGATAGTCTCCAAACACTTTACTTTGCCATCTTTAGCGTAGTAAGGGTGCAACTCTCTTGTAAAAGGAAGATTTGAGTTTGCATCCATCTCATCTTCATTTAAATAATCACATGGTGGATTTTGAATAAGGTAACGGTTATCAACACCCTGAGAAAGTCCTTTTGCGTTTATCGGGTCATTGTTGTCATAAAACAAATCAAAGAGGTCGATGTACTTCTCTTTATCATCCAAACACTCTTGATGCGATGGAAGTTGATGGTACTCATAGTTTGGTTCTTTAGCGATATAGCAAATGCCTCTGATGTCCCTATAATCATTTCCACATGCCAAAGCTTTTGTTAATTCTTCTAAAGCTATCTCGCCCATTCCGTAGATGAGAATATCTGCTTTAGAATCAAAAAGAATAGGTTTCCTGAGTTTGTTTGACCAATAATCATAATGCGTTACGCGTCGCAAACTCGCTTCTATGCCACCCAAAACTATAGGTGCAGTATCTTTAAAATAACGCCTAATAAGATTGCAGTAAACACTCAATGCTCGGTCTGGTCTTTTGTCGTTTTTCCCCCCAGGAGTGTAGTCATCTGTATTTCTAAATTTTTTTGTGGCTGTGTAGTTACTTACCATACTATCCACACTTCCACCACTCACACCCCAGTAAAGTTTTGGCGCACCTAAACGAGAGATATCTGCATCGCTATTAATGTCTGGTTGCCCAATCATGCCTACTTTATAACCCATTCTCTCAAGCATCCGCCCAACCATAGCCACACCGATAAAAGGTGAATCGATATAGGCATCTCCACTCACTAAAATCACATCGCAATAATCCCAACCTCTCGCTTCCATCTCTTCTCTTGTTGTGGGTAAAAAATCTTTTTCGCTAAATACGACGCTGTTTTTTTGTGCTGGCTGCTTATTTTTGTTTCTTCTACTCACTTTTGTAAACCTTCTTGGCATGTGGGAATTGCATTATTTAAAATATATAGTATTTATGTGTATAATAATACTAAATCAAATCAAAATAAGAGATTACAGATGAAATACCCTTATGAAAACTTAGAAAACTTTACACTTCCTAGTCTGCTTCATCGCTCGCTCGAGATGTATAAAAATGAAAAAGCACTTTGCAAAGTCGGTGGAAGTGCTATAAGCTATGGCGAGTTGAATGAAAAAATTCAAAATATGGTAAAGCTTCTCAAAGAAAATGACATCTCAAAAGGTGACAAAGTAGTTTTACTGAGTGAGAATATGCCAAACTGGGGCGTCGCATATTTGAGTGTCACCTCCATCGGAGCGGTAATTGTACCAATACTTCCAGATTTTCATCCCGCTGATGTGCATCATATCATCAGGCACTCAGAAGCAAAAGCAGCTTTTGCTTCTGAAAAATATCTCTCAACAATTGAAGAATGTACTCACAATGATATAAAACTTGTTATAAAGGTTGAAAGTTTAGAGATAATTGAAGAGCTTACAAACAAAGACTATATCTCTGCTATCAAACAAAAAACTAAAGAGTTAACGCAAAAAATGTCTAAACAAATCTTAGAGCCACTTGAAGATGATTTAGCAGCTATTATTTATACTTCTGGAACAACTGGGCACTCAAAAGGTGTAATGCTTTCTCACAAAAATATTGTCACAAATGCACTCTCTGTTCACAATATACTTACCATCACAAAAACGGATATATTTTTATCTATCCTCCCTTTGGCACATACTTTTGAGTGTACTGTGGGGCTTATCGTTCCACTCCTTCATGGAAGTAGTGTCTATTATATCGACAAAGTTCCAACGCCTAGTGTGCTTTTAAAAGCATTTGAGATAGTACGACCAACGATGATTTTGAGTGTTCCTTTGATTATAGAAAAAATATACAAAAACAAAGTTTTACCTAAATTTACCAACTCTGCTTTGATGAGACTAGTCTATAAAATTCCATTTATTAGAAAATTTTTGAACAAAATTGCAGGTAAAAAACTTTTAGAATCTTTTGGTGGAAAACTAAGATTTTTTGGCATCGGCGGTGCTCCACTCTCTCCATTTGTAGAACAGTTCCTCATAGAAGCAAACTTTCCTTATATCATCGGTTATGGTTTAACTGAAACTGCTCCACTCATTGCAGGTTCAGTTTTAGGAGAAACTCCAAAATTTCGATCCACAGGTATTGCATTTAGCGGTGTAGAGATAAAGATAAAAGACAAAAATCCTCAAACTGGCGAAGGAGAGATAGTCGTAAAATCTCCTAGCGTTATGATTGGCTACTACAAAGACAAAGAAAAAACCGATGAAGTGATGGAAGATGGCTGGTTTTTAACTGGAGATTTAGGCTATATGGATGAAGATGGCTATCTTTTTATCAGCGGAAGAATTAAAAATGTCATTATTGGTGCTGGAGGCGAAAATATTTTTCCAGAACAAATAGAAGCCATAATCAACCAAAATGAAGCTGTTTTGGACTCACTTGTTTTGCAACAAGAGGATAAACTTGTAGCGCGTGTACATTTAGATTATGAGATGCTCGATAAAAAATTTAAAGCAGACAAAAAAACGGACACACTTGTGAAAGAAGAAATTACTCTTCTTTTAGAGCAAATGAGACAAGATGTAAATACACAACTCGCTTCTTATTCAAAGATTGTAAAGTATATTGAACAAATAGAACCTTTTGTAAAAACTCCAACAAAGAAAATAAAAAGATATTTATATGTGAGTTAAAATATTTCCACATGCCACGGCATGTGGAAATACTTTTTTAACTCAGTAAATGGTCTAAAGATAGATGAATCTTTGGATATTCAAAGACAAAACCCTCATTTAGCAGTGCTTTTGGATATATTTCTTTTGAACCTATTAGCACCGTTGCACCCTCGCCATACATTATTTTCAAAACAAATTCTGGAAGTGGAAAAAATGTTGGTCTATGTAAAGCTTTACCTAAGGCTTTTGTAAAAGTGTAGTTTGAGATAGGTTCTGGCGCAACAGCGTTAAAAATACCAGTCAATTTTCTCTCAATTACAAACTTATAAATGTTCATCAAATCAGCTATATCTATCCAGCTCATCATCATTTTACCATCACCTATAATCCCGCCAATTCCTAAACGAAACGGAAGAAGCATTTGTGAAAGCGCGCCTCCGTCTTCTCCTAAAATTACACCAAAACGCAAAATAGTTGTTGGTTTTTCACAAAGATTTGCCTCTGCTTCCCACTCTTTTGTAAGCTGACCCAAAAAATCATCCGCATATTCCACATGCCGCTCATCACAGATTGTATCATCAGGATACGCACCGATTGCGGAAGTGGAGATAAAATGTTTTACATCGCTTTTATTGATAGCATTTACTATCTTTTTTGTTGTATCAATACGACTAGAAATTAAAACTTTTTTATATGCATCACTCCATTTTTTGATGATTGGCGCCCCTGCGAGATTAATCACAACATCAATATTTTGTAGTTTTTTTAAGATTGTTTCTTCACTGTCATTTCGTTCTATGATAACGCAATCAGTAAAAGTTTCTTGTATGTGATTTCCAACAAAACCATTTGCACCAGTTATTGCAAGTTTCATAACTTATCTCCCTATTTTTTGCAAAGTATATCTCATTTAAAATGATTTTTATATTTAGTGCCTTGTTTTAGGGTTTTGCAAGAAATTTAATGTTTTTAAAAACTCTCTTAAAGAAATAATTTAGTAATATTGCACAGGTACAACAGATAGTTACTTGGTTTATCCAAGAGGAAAGTCCGATCTGCTGTAAGACAGTGTTCCATTTAACGAATGGCCGTAGTAATACGAGGGAAAGTGCAACAGAGATTAGACTTCCGCTACAAAGCGGTAAAGGTGAAAAGGTGGTGTAAGAGACTACCAGTTTCTATAGTAATATAGAGAGCTTGAAAACCCAACATGGCAGCAAGAAACAAATGGTTAGCGTCTTACATTGCTATTGTTTCGCTAGAGATACTATGTAAATAGTGTAGTAGATTAATGCTATCAAAACAAAACTCGGCTTATGTTGTGCCTAACTTCGTTTTAACCCCTATTTATAGGACTTAAACGCTCTTAAATTGTTCTGCAGTGACCGTATCGTGCCCAAAAAGTGAAAAATTAAATCCAAAATCAATATTTTTAGACTCAATAACACTGGCATAATATTCTAAAGTAACTTTAGCACTAGAATGACCTAAAAGACCTGCTAACTCATTTATACTCACTATATTTTCTCTTAACATCAATGTAGCGAATGTATGCCGTGTAGAGTAAAGTTTATATTTTGGAACTTGAGCATCTGTGCAAACATCTCGCCATTGACTTCTTAAAAGTGATGCATCATCAATATTTCCAAAAATAAAAATATTATCTTTTGGTTGTATCTTTTTAACTTCATCAAGTATCAAAGATGAATAAAGAACTTTTCTAATTGCATTATTTGTTTTACCGCTTCCAATTATGCCTTTAGTGCGTGTTCGTTTGATATGGATAAATCCATCATCTTTAAAATCTGCTATTTGTAGCCCTAGAATTTCGCCAACTCTCATGCCAGTGTCAAACGAACTCTAAAATTGGGCAGGTAAATTAAAAAAAAGTTACATTCTGAAACTTAAACCACCTCTTGTTTTTCTACTATTTTATTTGAAGATTTAGCTCCAAACTTATAAATGTCTGAATTGATGATTCCTGA
>JAPLGP010000009.1 GCA_026390075.1 Campylobacterales bacterium | reverse complement strand
TGAGCCGAGTGACGCCAATGAAACAAAAGAAACTGTAAACAAAGTCATTGAAGCGACAAAAGAAGCTAAAAAAGTGGTGCACGAAGTTACAAAAGAAGCAGAATCTCCAGTTACAATTGTATCAGTGACAGGAGAAGGAGTTTTTAAAACATGTGCAACTTGCCATGGTGCAACTGCTGAAAAACCCGCACTTGGAAAATCTCAAATCATTAAAGGTTGGGAGTCAGCAAAAATTATGAAAGCATTAAATGGCTACAAAACAGACACTTACGGTGGTTCTATGAAAGGACTTATGAAAGGTCAAGCAGCAAAACTGAGTGAAGAAGAGATGAACGCTGTGGCGGGGTATATTTCTAAACTTTAAATTTTTTTACTACATCTAGGTTATGAGCATATTCGACGCAGGGTCTGATGCTCATTCCTATTTTTCTTCTGGGATTAAATAATGCAAGGATACATCTAGCACTTTGGAAATTTTATACAGTTGTTCTAAATTAAAATGTTTGCCATATTTGCACAATTCAGCTTTAGCGATATGCCCAACGGAAGTGTGACCTATGGCTAAAGCTAATTGCAGCTGAGATACATTCTTTTCTTTTCTAATTTTTTTAACATTTGTCCCAACTATCTGATAAAACTCTGTCAATTCTTTGTCAGAAAAATCACTAAATTTAATGTTTATGTCCTATAGGTAATATTTGTCTAAGTTTATAATAGATAAAATTCTTATCAAATGTTCTATGGAACATAAAAGAGGAGTTGATATTGACTGATTATGAATCTGAACTAGAATATTTTCAAAACCTTTATTTTAAAATGAACCAATGCAGTGAGTGTGCATTACTAAAATCATATCTATTTGAATTATTAGACTTAAATACTATTAATGAAATAATTGGGTATTACACAGCAACTAAAAAAGACAATATTATTTTAAAAAATTTTGAAGAAGAAGAGATGCAAATATATGTTGATGTATGTACATTAAAAAAGAAATTGGTGTCATGCTTTGTAAATGAACTACTCACAAAGTATAATCAAGAAAATTTTTCCAATTCTCGAGTCCGTTTGAGTTAAATTCAAGATAGCAAGAAATTTAAAAGTACTTACAGGTTTTGTATGTGGAAATTTTCATAAGTGCCGTGAGCAGAGCGAGAACGAGGTGTATCTTTAGGATAAATGTCCTTGGCGTGCCAACACTCACAGATTGTTAATACACAAGTCCAAGCACTTTGCAATTGATTGAAAAAAATATAGTATAAAATTTATAATTAATTAAAATAATTTTTTTTTTTTGAAAGTCCAAATTTGTGCGTTATCAACGCATTATCTTCTTTCAAAAAAGAAAAAAAGTCAAATTTTATTTAATTGAAATTAAATACTAAATATACTATAATATTTCAATTGAAATTAAATAGTTAATTTAGTAAGGATTCTTTAAATGGTTAAATATGCTCAAAATGAACTTTTCTCAATTACTGAGTTTACGAAGCAAATCGGTAGTGCTGTCAATAGCATAAAAGAACACTCTCTTGAAAAGATAGGAATACTCAAAAATAATAGGCTTGAAGCAGTTGTTATTTCGACTGATGAATATGAAAAACTCAAAGAGCTTGAAGAGAGATATGAACTAGCAGAACATACAGAGATATACAATATTGTTCAAGAACGCATGAAAACTCCTGTGTCTGAATATATATCAATGGAAGAAATGGCAAAAAAATTTGATATTGATTTGAACAAGCTATAAGCTATGTATGAAATAAAATATCATCCGCTTCTGGAAGAGGATTTAAAACAGCTCAACAATGCTGTTCGCATTGAAGTTTTCAAAAAACTAAAAAAAATTCAGCAATCACCTGAACTTGGATTGCCACTTGGCAATAAAAACAACATGAATTTAACAGGATTAAGAAAAATATATGTAGCAAAAAAACAAGTGAGAATTGTTTATGAAATCATCGATGCTATTTTAGTGATTTATGTGATTGCTATCGGAAAACGGGAAAATATGGAAGTTTATAAACAAGCAGAGCAAAGAAAATAAGTTTATAGCATTTAGATTGTTGGCATGTGGAAAACATTTCCACATGCCAACTTCAACTTATTTTTTTATTATTTCGGAAGTCCAAACTTCTGCGTTATGAACTCGCCATCTTCATTGAAAAAGAGATAGTAAAGTATATCTTTTTTGACACTCAGCCCTGCTAAATATCTCAGTGCCAGATTTGCTTGAAGTGAAGCGATGTGCATGACTATGGGTGCTGCGATTCCTGCGGGTGTTTTTTCTACGATTTTAAAAGCATCAGTAAAAGAGGACTCTTCTATAAAAGCTACTTGACCATGAAAAGCTTCAACACTTCCATAGACCCAAGGGAGATTTTTGCTTTTTGCATAGGTGTTTATCTCCGCACGGGTAGGGAGATTGTCGGTTGCATCAATGAGTAAATCAACACTTATATTTTTTGCACTAAATTCTTGAAAGTTGCACTGATGTGCGATTGCTTTGGCATGTGGACATCTCTCTTGAATCAACTCAGCGTTTAAAAGAGCCTTGTTTTTGCCCTCATCGCCCATTTTAAAAGCTATCTGGCGGTGGATATTGTGCAGACTTACTTCATCAAAATCGACCATGTGGATTTCACCAATTCCACTTGCACCAAGAGCAAAAGCGAGAGAACTTCCAAGTCCGCCTGAACCGATAATGGCGATTTTTTTGCTTTGAAGTTGCTTTTGTGTCTCTTCGCCCCAAAGTTGGATTTGACGATGAAAATAGTTTGTCATAATGACTTTCTTTTCTGTATCATTTCGTTAAATCCCCACGATTGACGGGCATGCGCTACTTCGCGGTGATCCATATCTACTATCATTAACTCTTCTTTGTTGCCC
Organism: Campylobacterales bacterium; assembly: GCA_026390075.1. Classification (GTDB taxonomy): domain Bacteria; phylum Campylobacterota; class Campylobacteria; order Campylobacterales; family Sulfurimonadaceae; genus Sulfurimonas. The sequence continues at coordinate 8,845 of JAPLGP010000009.1, read as the reverse complement.
AAATGGTTAAGCAGTTCCCCATTTGGAGAAGCTAAAACAGAATCTCCATAAAATTTCCAAACAAAATCTTCATCCTGATATTCGCCTATGCGGTTTGCACGAAGAACGAAGCAGTTATGGGTAAATGCGCGTGATTGAATAAGTGTGTTCCATCTCTCATACGAGTCAAAAGTGGATACACTTGGAAGTAAAACACAGTCAATATTTTTTTCAGATACGAACGACCAAAGTGCATCAAAATGAAGCTCAAAACCACTCATAATAGCAAACTTGAAGTTACCGATTTTGAAAGTTAAGGGTGATTGAAGAGGTTTTGCTTGATTTGCAAAGAATTTTTCTTCATTCCAATGTGGGTAATTTATAAGAAGTTGTTGCTGATAATACGAGGTAGATTTTGGAGAAAATTTAGCCACAGTTTTATAAACTTTTTGTTTTTTTACTATTGCAAGAGGAACGATAATCGTCATGTTGTAGTTGACTGCCAACTCTTTTAAAACTTTTATCTGGTGTTCAGCTTGTTCTTTTATCATGACAATAGAGAGATTTTCAAGCTCTTTAAAAAAAGGATTTAAGATATATTCACCGAGAAGTAAAACTTTTACACCATTTTTAGAAGCGATTCTGATGTGGTTGTAGAGTTTTATGGAGCTCATACCCTGTGCGTTTAGTTGTAAAACAGCTGCTCTCACTAGTTACTCTTTATTTCGTTGATTTTGATGACTGCATCTTCTAACATTTTTTGAGCTTCTGTGAGTTCACTCATCCCTTTTTCATACGCTTTTACGCTCTCTTCAAGCGTAATTTCAGGATTCATAAGTGTTTCTAAAATTTTTTTAGCACTCTCTAATTTTGTTTCAAATTTCTCTTTTGCCATCTAGGATATCCTTTACATAATCTTCAAATTTATCTATTTCAACTAAAAAAGCATCATGTCCATAGTCGCTCTCTATGTCTATGTAGGAGTGGTTTGTATTGCCAATTTTGTCCAGAATCTCATTCATCTCTTTCATCTCATAGCTTCTAAAAAGCAAGTCATTTTTAAAACTTATCAAGTGAAATTCACATTGCACTTTTTTCATAGCTTCTTCAAGAGAATCAAAACCACGCGTTACATCAAAAATATTGATTGCTTTTGTGATATAAAGAAAAGAGAGTGGGTCAAACCATTTGGCAAAATTATAGCTGTTGTATTCGAGGTAAGACTCCACTTGAAACTTTCCAAAAAGCTCATAAAGTCCATCTGTGAGTTTGTAGTCTCGTCCAAATTTATTTTGCATACTCTCAGGAGATAAAAAGCTGATATGTCCCGCCATGCGTCCTATCGCCATTCCAGATAAACCATGCTTTTTTATATGTTCGCTTTCGTAGTAGCCTTGTTTGAACTCAGGGTCTTTTAAAATGGCTTCTTGAGAAACTTTGTTAAAGGCAATCGCCCATGGTTGCGTCGCATAAGTTGCCGCCATAGTTATAATTTTTTGCGCAAAGTTAGGGTAGTGAATTGCAAAGGAAAGTGCTTGCATCCCACCCATAGAACCGCCTATTACTGCATATACTCGGTGGATATTGAGTCTGTCAAAAAGAATTCTTTGTGCTTTTACCATATCTTTTATGGTAATGACTGGAAATTTATAGCGATATGGTTCATCGTGTGAATGTTTCGGGCTTATGGGTCCCGTTGAACCAAAACAACTCCCAATAACATTGGAACAAATTACAAAATATCTCTCAGTATCTATCGCCTTGCCTGAACCAATAAGTCCATCCCACCAACCAGCCTTAGTGTCATCTTCATAAGTTCCCGCACAGTGATGAGAGCCTGTAAGTGCATGACAAATTACGATGACATTGCTTTTGTCTTCGTTTAATGTACCATAAGTCTCGTAAGTAATGTCATACGGCTCTAAAATACGACCACTCTCCAAATAAAGAGGATTTGTAAAATGTTCGGTATGCGTTTGTAGGTTAAGTGACAAGTTTACGCCTCTACTCTCTGAAAGTTCATTTTTTGTTTTTTACTCTAAAACTAAAGTTTAAAATATTTTTTGTATTTTAGCAAAAATGACTTAAGGGAGTGTTTACTCTAGTAAGAAGCTTAATTTTAAGCTTCTTTTTTATGAGGGTTATTGCAAATAAAAAGAATAGACTTCTTGCATAACCCCTTTTTAGATTGCTTCACTTCGTTCGCAATGACGGTCATTGCGAGGAAGAATGACGAAGCAATCTAGGTTATGCAAGAAGTCTAATAGTCTCATTTCCACATGCCATGGCATGTGGAAATAATATCAAAAGTAAAGTTTACACCTTAAAACCCAACTTTAACCCCAGCCATTGCAGTATAACCCTCTTCATTTTCTCTCTTGTTTGCATTGACTAATGCAAACAGTTTTGTATATTTAGCTACCGTTATATCTCCTCCAACCATCGCAGTCAAGACATCTTGTCCGCGATTTGCTGAAGCTATACTAAAACTTCCAGCCGTTGGTGCTGCACTAAATCGTCCACTCAGTATCTGGATATTTTTTATGAGGGTTATTGTGAAAAAATTAATAGTTTCATTTGCACAGACAATAGCATGTGGAAATAACAGAGTTCTTGCATAACTAAGATTGCTTCGTCGTTCCTTCTTGGTATATGACGAGGGTTTTTCTTGTGTTGGCATGTGGAAATGAAATAGGCGGTTGCTTTTGAAGTGGCTTAAAAAATGTAATTTCCTAAAAAAATAATAGTCAGAGGAGTGATTAATTCCTCTGTTTTGATTAATGCAGAGCGGGTGCGAACACCATCAGCAGTAAAAAGACTATTATTATCCGAGAATTTATAGGATACCTTTCTCGAAAAATCCACTCCCACCCCTAGCATGCTAAAAAAATTAGCAAAAAAAAAAGGCTAAGACCCGAAAGCCTTAACCCTATTTTTCGATAGTTTGATAATCAGTCAGACGGCAACCTATGTATTCCTAAGAGGAGTATAGCATAGAAAAATAAAATTTAGAAATGTGATTAAGTGATTGTTTTATGTGTAGGATTTACGCATGAGATGGTTGTTTACATGTGGTGTTTCGTCATTTTTTTGGAATGGTGGCATGTGGAAATATAAAAATAGACTTCTTTCAAAACTCTAAAATCAGCATGAGTAAATATGAACAATTAATAAAAAAAGAACTAAAGAATTTTAAGCGACTGATAGGTGTAAATAAAGATATATTTGAAGCGATGATTGATGTTTTTAAGTCTTACGAAGATGCAAGAACTAAGAATCATGGAATTGGCGGTCGTAAAAGTTTAATACCCTAAGAGCGCGAAGCCCTGTTTTGTAAGTAGAAAAACATAAAAATTTCTAAACATTTTTTCAACCTTAACATTTAATTGTTACCAAACTTAGTTATAATATTTTTTGTTAAAGAATTTTAAAGGTTAGATAAAAAAGATGAGTAAATACGGAGAAATTTCAGATTATTTGCAACGATTTTTAGATGATGAAGTGAGAAAAACTGGTATCAATAAAGTTGTGATTGGTTTGAGTGGTGGGATTGATTCTGCTGTTGTAGCGGTTTTGGCTCATAAAGTTTTTGGTGATGATCTTTTATGTGTGAAAATGCCATCACAATACTCATCTCAGAGTTCGCTTCATGATGCGGATACACTTTGTAAAGAGTTCGGTCTAAGAGCAATCACGGCTTCGATAGAACCGATGCTTAAGGCGTATGAAGAGTTAAATCCTGATATGGATAACCTCAGAAGAGGCAATTTTTCTGCACGGATGCGAATGGCAACGATTTTTGATATTTCAGCAAGAGAAAATGCCCTTGTTTTGGGTACGAGCAATAAGAGTGAGTTGATGCTCGGATATGGAACACTTTATGGAGATTTGGCGAGTGCGTTAAATCCTATCGGCGATTTGTATAAGAGTGAAGTGTATGTGTTGGCGGAGTATTTAAACATCACAAAAAGCATTATCCACAAAGCTCCATCGGCGGATTTGTGGGATGGACAGAGTGATGAAGCGGATTTGGGCTACACTTATGCACAGTTAGATGAAGCGTTAAAACTTTATGTTGAAGAGCGATTAAGTAGAGATGAAATCATTGCAAAAGGTGTGGATGCGAAGATGTTTGATATGATTATAGAGAGAATTTTTCGTAATCAATTTAAGCGAAAAATGCCACTAATCGCAAAACTTACTTCACGAACGATAAACCATGATTTTAACTATCCAAGAGATATTAGACTTTAAAAAATTGAATTTCTGCCTCTAAGAGGCAAGCTTTAGTGCCACAGCGGCTAGCGTAGATAATGGAATTACTTCCGTTAGCGTGACAAAATAAATGGAGGGTTTCCTTCATTTTATAAAATAAAATTAAGGAAAAAAAAAGATGAATATTCCATTTTATAAATATGAAAACGGACGCGAAGAGCACTCAAATGTAAGTGATGTTTTAGATGGAGAAGATACAAATCAGGTGGAAGAACTTCAAGAAGAGTTCGCTTCTTATGTGGGTGCAAAGTATGCTCTTTCAACCTCACATGGAACTTCTGCTCTTCATTTAGCGATGTTAGCACTTGATTTAAAGCGAGGAGACAAGGTTCTTTGTTCGGTCAATGCGTATCCAAATGTGCCAGAAGTTGTGCGTCATTTTGACGCTGAGCCTGTTTTTATCGATATTGATGCAAATAGTTACAACATAAATTTAGACCTTTTAGAGGCGTATTTAGAAGATAATCAAACGAAAAAACTCAAAGCGGTTATTGTCACGCATATGGCAGGAAATCCAGTTGATTTGGAGAGACTTTACTCTATCGCAAAAATTTATCATGTTAAAATTGTTGAAGATGCTTGTGATGCTTTAGGTGCTACATATAAAGGCAAAAAAATCGGCTCAACAGGTGCGGACATCACTTGTTTTAGCTTTTCATCTCACTTAAGACAAAATGTTTGTAATGGGGGGATGCTTGTTACAAATGATAGTGAAATCATCCAAAGAGCTAAACTTTTACATAACCATGGAATACTAAGAGATGAAGACTCTCTTGAATACATTTATGAGGTTGTTGACATTGGCAATGACTACTCAATGAGCCAGTTAAATGCAGCCTATATACGAGCGCAAGTAAAATCTCAAGATAAAAATATTATAAGACAAAAAGCAATAGCAAAAATGTATAATGAAGCCTTAGAATCAGTTGCGCATATAACTATACCAGACACTACAAACGAGGAACATCCGTTTTCTTTGTATATTATAAAAGTAGATAAAAATCGTGATTCATTTGCAGTGGAGTTGAAAAATGCTCAGATTCATGCGGGACTTCACTATATTCCACTGCATCTTCTTGCATACTACAAAACAAAATATTCTCTTCGTGTCAATGATTTTCCAATAGCACTTCGAGCGTATCAACAAGTTTTATCTCTTCCTCTTTATCCGAGTATGAGTGATGCAGAAGTGAAATATGTTTGTGAAAAAATCAAAAAGATAGCAAAAACAAGAGTTTAATTTTTGAAAAAAGTTTTTGTATTTTGGGTTGAAGAGTATTTTTACAACCCAAACTTGTTTCAAAAAATAGTCTCTTTTTCGCTTCTTCCTCTGAGTTATCTTTACTGTTTCATTATGTATCTTCGCTTTAAAAGTAAAACACCTCAAGATTTTGGTATCGACATCATAAGCGTTGGAAACCTCAGTGTAGGTGGAAGTGGTAAAACACCGCTTGTTACAGCCTTGGCATGTGGATATGAAAATGTTGCAATTATTTTGCGTGGATATGGCAGAGAGAGTCGCGGACTTTATGTGGTAAAAAATAGTGAAAATATTTTATGTGATGTAAGTGTGAGCGGAGATGAAGCGATGATTTACGCACACAAAGTTCCACATGCCGTAGTTATTGTGAGTGAAGATAGAAAAGAGGGGATTTTAAAAGCCAAAGAGTTAGGTGCGAAGATAGTTTTTTTAGATGATGCTTACTCAAAACATGACATAAAAAAGCTCGATTTTCTCATAGAAGTGCGTAGTGAAAATAGTCGTTGTTTGCCATCTGGAGCATTTCGAGAGCGACTTTGGAGTGGAAAAAAAGCTGTTGTTTTGCAAGAGGGAATCGATTTTACAAGAGCAGTGGAACTTAAAAATAAAAGTGATAAAATGTCACTCGTAACCGCCATAGCAAGACCTTCGAGACTTGATGCGTTTTTGCCAGAAGTGGTGAGTAAAAACTACTTTGAAGACCATCATGCATTTACAAAAGAAGAGTTGGCTGCAATTTTAGAGAGAGATAGTTCGGATTCGCTTTTAGTAACCTACAAAGATTTCGTTAAAGTAGAGTCGTTTCATCTTCCCCTATCGCTTTTAGACCTGCATGTGGAAGTGGAACAAAAAGTTTTTGATATTATAAATAGATACAGAGAGGCAAACAGTGCAAAAAAAGATTGAAACAGTAAAAACGCTCCTAGAAGCTCTACCCTTTATAAAAGAGTTCAGAAATGAGATAGTTGTTATAAAGTATGGCGGTTCAGCGCAAGAATCTCCACAGCTCAAAGAGAAGTTTGCACAAGATATTTTACTTATGTATTTGGTGGGAATCAAGCCAGTTATCGTGCATGGTGGTGGAAGACAGATTAATGAAATGCTTGAAGCATTGAACATCGAGAGTAAATTTATCGACGGTCAAAGAGTCACTTCTAAAGAGGTAATGCGAATCGTTGAGATGGTTTTAAGTGGGGAAATAAACAAAGAGATTACATCTTTGCTCAACTCTCATGGTGCAAAAGCTATCGGTATCAGTGGAAAAGATGCACATTTTGTAACCGCAAAGGCAAAAGAGTTCGCTAAATGGGGACTTACAGGAAACATTACAAATGTAAAAGCGGAAGTTATCGCAAATCTTATCCACGAAAAATTCATCCCAGTTATCGCACCAATCGCCGCAGGTGAAGAGATGGGACATCCAGGATACAACATCAACGCAGACCTCTGTGCTTCGTATGTGGCAAAAGCAATCGGTGCAAATAAAATCATCTTTTTGACAGACACAGCAGGTGTTTTAGACAAAGACAAAGTGCTTTTAGAAACACTCACAAAAGCAGAAGTTGAAGCACTCAAGCTTGATGGAACAATCCACGGTGGAATGGTGCCAAAAGTAGATGCATGTTTAGAAGCTATCGAAGGCGGTGTTCAAAAAGCACATATTATCGATGGAAGATTAGAACATTCAATGCTGTTAGAACTTTTTACCTCGGCGGGTGTTGGTACGCAGATAGTTAAGTAGTTAATTATTTATAAATTTGCTAAAAAATTTATAAAGTACTGGAGGGGTTGATGAAAGTTTTTATAGCATCAAGTGGTGATTTAGAACAAGAAAGAAAAGATTTAAAACTCCTGTTATACGATGAAGGTTTTACTCCAATTGTTTGGGAAACCATCGACCAGTCAATAACCGAAAATAAATTTCAAGATAGAATAAATGAAGAGTATTTAAAAACTAGTGATGTTATTATTTTAATAGTTAAGTCTAGGCTTGGAAAATATACTATTGAAGAATTTGAAATAGCTTATAAAAACTTAGGCACAAAAATAAAAAGAATGTATGTCTATTTTCTTTCTGTAGATATGCATGAAGTCGATAGAAAAGAGCAAAATAAAATAAACGCATTAAAAGATTTTTTAGAAGCTGAAGGGAAACTTTATAAAGTCATGGAAAATCTTGATAAACTCAAGTTACATTTTTTAGAACAAAAAAAATATTTTGAAAATTCTCAAATAAAAGGTAAATCTTATCAAACTACAGCCACACTTTTCGGAATACCAAAATACAGAGATGAAAATATTTTCGGCAGAGATGAAGATTTAAAAGATTTAGAAAAACTACTTCAAAAAAACAATCACTTAGCTTTGATAAATGGTTTTGGAGGTATTGGAAAGACTACTTTGGCTTCTAAATATTATCTTAACTCTCAAAATATATATGACAACATGTATTGGATGGAGTTTAGTAATTCTTTAAAAGAGACATTTGTAAATTTTCATTTGACCCTTTTTGAAGAAACATCAAACTTATCAGAAGATGAAATAGTCTCAAAAGTGCTTCATAAAATAAATAACACGCATGGTCATAATTTGCTTGTAATTGACAATGTACATGATAATAAAAATACAGAACTTATAGAGAGCATAAATAATAACTGCAAAGTATTAATAACATCAAGAAAATCATTTGAAAGCATTGAAACACTGGAACTGAAAATTTTATCCTTAGAGTCTTCAAAAAAGATATTTAAAAAGTACTATACAAAAGAGTGTAACGAAAATACATTAGACGAAATTATCAAAAAAACTGCCGGTCATGCTCTAACTGTAGAACTTTTAGCGAAAGCGTCAAATAAAAATAAAAGAAAATCTTTAGAAGATATTTTAGCTCACATGTTAGAAGTCGGTTTTGATTTGTCAAAAGTTTTAAATGAGAACTTTGACGAGAGTTTAGTAGTGGAGCAGTTGGTAAAAAGATTTGAAGATGATTTAAAAGATTTAAATGACACACAAAAGTTGATATTGCAAAATTTGAGTATATTAACTGCACAAGAGTTTAATGAAAAGAAATTTCTAACTTGGATGGGAGTTGATGAAGATGACTACGACAATTATGAGGCTTCAGTTGAGAGTTTGGTCGAAATAGGACTTATTAAAAGAGTAGGTGATTCTAAGATAAGTATGCACCAAGTGATAAGTGAAGTAGTCAAAAAAGTCCTTTCTCTTGAGTATAAAAATTGTGAAAAATTAATAAGAGCTATTTCAGATGAGATAGCTCTTGATTCCAGTAGGTCATTTACAAGAATACATGGAGTATAAAAATGATCTTGA
>JAPLGP010000025.1 GCA_026390075.1 Campylobacterales bacterium | reverse complement strand
GGTGTTTGTGGATAATTGAGTCTATAAGAAGTATCGCCAAAACTAAAAATCTTCACACGCCCGCTCAGTGCTTTTAAATCTTTTGCTTCGGTAAAAACTTCGCCCAGAGGAAACTGACCGCCCATGTTACTCATCTGAGAGTAGTCTCCAATATTTATTTTTGCACTCTCAAAAGGTGAACCATACACCAAAGTTTCACCACCACTCTCTATAATTCCCATAGGTGCAGCATCTAATTTACTTTTGAGTGCATGACCAACTCGAAGGTAATAGCTCGAGTCATATGCCAAAGAATCTATATAATATTCCACTTCATCCTCCGACATACGACTCAGATGCGGATGTTCTATGACCTTTATTTTGCGTTTAAAAAGTTCAACCCGCATACGAAAAGCATCAAGGCGAAAACTTTTTGATTGAACCAATACCACCAAATCAAATGGCTGTAACTCCGCTAATATTTCAAGTATTTTTTTAGGTGGTACTACATCAAAATCGACAAAAATCGCATCAGGCAAACAAAGCTTGTACGCTTGTGCAACAATGTTAGAGAGTGTAGAATTTGTGTCATAAACTATGACTGCTCGTTCTTTATCTGTGTGTTGAAATGCCTCACTCAAAAGGTCTTTTAAATGTAGTTTGGCTGTTAAAATAAACGCTTCTGTCACTGTTTTCTCACTTGTGTTGTATCTATCAAAATTGCTTTTGTAATTGTGCCAAAACTTTCTTCAACTTTCTTCAAAAAATCACATATTTTTTTACCTATATGTTATAATTGCCGTTCTACAAATCTAAATCTCAAAAAGGGATACAGTGAAAGTCAAACAGTATTCTGTTAAAGTTTTTGAGATAAACATAGAATCTCAAAGTTCTTTTTTAACCTTCATGGATAAAAACATCATTATGTTAAAGCATTATCTCATCTACTTAAAGGGAGAGATAACTCCTGCTATAGAAGAGTATTTGAAAAAAAATGACATTACATATACTACACATCTGAGCGTCAGTGACACAAAACATCAAGAGCTTGTTTTAAAACAGAGTGACTTAAAAATCATAGATGAGATTGTCCGTAGTGGGCAAGATATAAAAGTAGCAAGTGATTTACTCATCTTAAACAGAGTAAATAGCGGTGCGAAACTTCAAGTAGAAGGAAACCTCATCATAACAGGCGTTGTGGATGGGATAATCTTTTGCAATGGAGATTTTATGCTTGTTAAAACATCTTCAAAAGCGATGATAGTGTTTAATGGTGTTGAGATTGATGGTAGTTTACTACAAAATAAATTTAATAAAATCATATTTAATGGCGATGAAATTATAGTAACGCCAATCGAAAAGGAACCTAAATGGGCATAGTTTATGCAATAATCAGTGGTAAAGGTGGTGTTGGTAAAACAACAACAACTGCAAATATTGGAATCGGGATTGCACAAGAGGGCAAAAAAGTTGTGCTTGTGGATTTTGATTTAGGACAAAGAAATCTTGACTTGATTCTTGGACTTGAAAATCGTGTAATTTATGACATGGTTCATGTTATGGACGATGAAGCTGGACTCAAACAAGCGCTTATTAAAAGTAAACATACTGAAAATCTTTTTCTTTTAGCAGCTTCACAAACCAAAGATAAATCAGCTCTCGTTCAAGAAAAAGTTAAAAAGCTCATTGACACACTTAAAGAAGAGTATGATTATGTCATTCTTGACGCTCCTGCTGGGATTGAGAGTGGATTTGAACATACAATTATGTACGCAGATGCGACAATTGTTGTCGTAAATCCTGAAGTATCTTCTATCCGTGATGCGGATAAAGCTATCGGTATTGTGGATGCAAAAAGCGAAAGAGCCAAAGAAAATAAAAAAGTTAAAAAGTTTTTAGTTATCAACCGTATCAATCCATCTATGGTTTCAAATGGTGAAATGCTTGCGAGTGCTGATATTTTAGATATTTTATCTATCGACTTGTTAGGGAAAATCCCTGAGGATAAAGGTATAGTTGAAGCATCTAACTCTGGTAAACCTATTATTTTAAATGAAAATTCACAAGCAGGTGCTGCTTATAAACGAATAGCTAAACGATTATGTGGCGAAAATATACCTTTTGAAGATGTTGAGTCATTTGTTTCTCCTTCAATCATAACAAAAATAAAGAGCCTTTTCCAATGAGTTTCTTTTCTTTATTTAACAAAAAAGAGAAAAGTGCAGGAGTTGCAAAAGACAGACTTCGTATCGCTATCAGTTCAGACCGCAACAACACTTCTTACCCATTTATGGCAGAGATGAAAGCTGATATTATCGAAGTTGTTCGTAAGTATATTCAAGCACAAAGTGTGCATATTACAAGAGAGAGTGATGGAGATGTAGATACGCTTGGAATAGAGATCATCATCCCTAAATAAAAATAGATTTCTTGTATAACCTCATAAACAGATTCCGTGTCAAGCACGGAATGACGGAATTAACGATTTTCGTCATCCTGAACTTGTACCACAAGGGCATTCCCTTTGGTCATTCAGGATCTTGGGTTTGCAAAAAGTTTAATCTGCTTAAACCAATCCAAGAAGTGCAACAAGTAAAACTGGCGGTGTTATCACAAGCCCTACTTTCATATATTCGCCCCACCCTATTTTCACACCTTTTTGTGCTAGCACATGAAGCCACAAAAGTGTTGCAAGTGAACCGATAGGTGTCATTTTTGGCCCTAAGTTTGAGCCTAAGATATTTGCATACACAAGTGCTTCATGCCCAACGAAGCCCACTTTATCAATCGCTATATCCATAATCATAATGGTCGGCATGTTATTCATCACAGAGCTTATAAACGCCGATAAAAAACCTGTTCCTATGATAGCTACAGTTGTTCCATGTCTATTTAACTCCACAATCCAAGAAGCGATAACATCTGTTAATCCTGCATTTTTAAGACCATACACAACAACATAAAGCCCGATACTAAACCAGACAACCTGCCAAGGAGCTGCTTTAATCGTCATCATTGGTTTCACTGCTTTGTAATGATTGGCTATGATTAAAAACACCAAAGCACCACCGAGTGCAAAAAGAGAGACTGGCATGTGGAAATAATCGCCGATAAAATAACCCACCATCAAAAATGCTAAAAAGAACCAAGAAAATTGAAACATTGTTTGATTTTTTATGACGGACGAAGCTTCTGGGAGTTGTGAAACATCGATGACAAAAGGAATATCTTTACGAAAATAAATCCATAACACAGCGACCGAAGCAACTATGCTCAACAAGTTTGGTAAAAACATATTTTTTGCATATGCCACAAAACCTATATCAAAATAGCCTACGGTTACGATGTTTGTGAGGTTTGAGATAACAAGAGGATTGGAAGCACTATCACCTATAAAACCACCTGCCATCAAGAAAGCAAAAATCGCCAAAGGTTTCATTTTTAAGTATTTCATTTTTGCAAGTACAATTGGAGTTAAGATAAGTGCCGCCCCATCGTTTGCAAAAAAAGCAGAAACTACTGCACCCAAAAGTAAGATGTAAACAAACATTTTATGTCCATTGCCACCGCTGAGTTTTGCCATTTTTATCGCGGCGTACTCAAAAAATCCTATCTCATCAAGAATCATAGAAAGAAGAATAATCCCTATAAATGCCAAAGTCGCATCCCAAACAATCCCTGTTACAATGAGTACATCTGCAAAACTTACAACACCAACCAAAAGTGCAACCATCGCACCCACAACAGCCGTCGTTCCAATTTGCAAACCTTTTGGCTGCCATATTATAAACAGAAGTGTCACTAAAAAAACGCTCAATGCTAAAATCATTTTTTGACCTTTTTATCTATTAAACTTCTTGCAAAACTCTCTTTTTAGATTGCTTCACTTCGTTCGCGATGACGGTCATTGCGAGGAGAAACGACGAAGCAATCTTAGTTTTGCAAGAAATCTATTGAAACTATAGCCAAATAAAATCCATAAATCAACATATCTTGATATTGTAATTTAATTATGCTACAATTTCTTCAAACGGAGGATAAAATGGAAGTTTTTTTAAAAAGTGTTTCAGCTTTAAATGATGAAACGAGAGTTTTAATCTTACGATTTATTGATGCAAATGGCGAATGTTGCGTGTGTGATTTACAAGCGTCACTAGAAATGATTCAGTCACGCCTCTCACGACACCTTAAAATTTTAAAAGATGCTGGGTTTTTACGCGTTGAACGAAAAGGGACTTGGGCTTACTACTCTATTAGAACACCACTTGATCGCTTTCGCACTGAAGCTTTAGAAGAAATCAGATACTTATCACTCGAACTTCCACCTCTAAAAAAATCATCCGAAATAGGAGCATGTAAAATATGAGTCAAAAAAAACAGGTGCTTATTTTATGCACAGGAAATAGTTGTCGTTCCATCATGGCAGAGGCTTTGATAAACGCCAAATTAGGCGATTGCGTTGAAGCTCAAAGTTCAGGAGTTAAAGCAAGTGGAGCAGTAAATCCACATGCCAAAGCTCTCTTAGAAAAAAAAGGGTACTGGAGAGAAAACTACCATTCTAAAGTAATAGAAAGTGTTTTAGATACTGCATTTGATTTAATTGTTACCGTGTGTGACCACGCAAAAGAAACCTGCCCGATGTTTCCACATGCCGTAAAGACCATCCATTTAGGTTTTGATGACCCTAGCGGAAAAGAAGTTGCAGAGTATGAAAAAACATTGCAACTTATCGAAGCAGAATTATTGCCTAGAGTAAAAGAGGAACTTTGCTAAATGTGGTATGAGTTATCACAAGTATTTATCTATAACTTTATTGGCTTAGAAGGCAAATTGGCTGAGACGGCTCACTTTTTTGTTTATGATACTGTGAAGATATGGTTTTTGCTGATAACAATTATTTTTGCCGTTTCTTTTTTAAGAAGTTGGGTAAATACCGAGTATGTTCGTGCCCACTTGCAAGGCAAATCAGCACTCTATGGGCATGTAGCAGCCGCTGGTTTTGGAATTATCACTCCATTTTGTTCATGCTCTGCCATCCCTCTTTTTTTAGGATTTATTCAAGCACGCATTCCACTTGGGGTGACTTTTAGCTTCCTAATCTCAGCGCCCATGAACAATGAAGTTGCCATTGCGATGCTCTTTGGACTTTTTGGGTGGAAAGTAACATCTTTGTATATCGGTTTTGGACTTTTGGTAGCGATTTTTGGTGGTTTACTCATAGGAAAACTCAATCTTGAAAAAGAAATTTTAATGGATATAAAACCTCTTGAGATAGAACTTCAAGCCGATTTTGTAAGATTATCATTCAAAGAGAGAACAAAGGAAGCATGGGATTATACTTGGGATATTTTTAAAAAAATCTATCTCTATATACTTCTTGGTGTGGGGGTTGGAGCATGGATACATGGTTACATTCCAACAGATTTCATTACTCAATATACAGGCAAAGGAAACCCTTTTGCAGTCATTATCGCGGTACTTATGGGAATACCTATGTATTCAAATGCTGCTGGTGTGATACCTTTGGTGGAAGTACTCACTGCAAAAGGAATGCTTTTAGGAACAGCACTAAGTTTTATGATGGCAGTCACAGCACTTAGTTTACCCGAAGCCTTGATACTTAAAAGAATTATTTCCATCAAACTCATCGCCATCTTTTTTGGAATTGTGGGCAGTGGAATTATCGCAATTGGGTATCTTTTTAATTTTATTTTATAAGGAAAAAAACTATGTTTAAAGTAACAAATACGCAAAAAGGTGTGAAAGCCTTTATAACAGGATTTAAAACTGAAGAGCTCTCTGCAAAGATTGAAGCATGTAAAAATGGTTCTTGCAGCTGTGATTGCGACCCTCAAATCATGCAAAAAATTGACAATATAGAAGTTTCAAGCGAAAATGAAGGAACAAGTATCACGATTACAGGTGATGTAGATGCCAAAGAGTTAGAACCATTGATGAAAGAGTGTTTACTATGAAAAAATTATTATTAAGTATAGTGTTGTTTTGCAGTTTATTGTATTCAGATAGTTTTGATGATTATCTAAAAAACTTTGACTACGAAGCAATAAAAGAGATGAAAATTAAAACAGTTGAAATGCTTACTATGGTAGAAAATGGTACAGCTCAGGTTATAGACATAAGATTCCGTGAAGAATTTGAAGCTTGGCATGTGGGGTTTTCTAAAAACATACCTCTAAATGAACTTCCAAATCGTTTAAACGAGCTAGATAAAAATAAACTCATCATTACTGCTTGTCCGCATAATGACAGATCAAATATTGCTAGAATGTTTTTAATGCTCAAAGGCTATAATGTAAAATATTTGAGCGATGGACTTTTATCGGTACCAGACTACTTAAAAGGTAGCAATGCAAAAGAGTTTATGCAAGAGTATAAAAAGGAGAAGCTAAAATGAAAATAGAAGTGTTAGGTACTGGATGTTCTAAATGTAAAGCCCTCGAGGAAGCAGCAAAACAAGCAGTAGCTAAAAGTGGCAAATTTGTTCAAATCGAAAAAGTAGAAGATATACAAAAAATCATGGAGTATGGCGTAATGAGCACTCCAGCACTCGTCATAGATGGGAAAGTTCTTAGCACGGGAAAAGTTCTGAGCGTGAGTGATATTATAGAGTTAATAAAAATTCAATAAGTGTAAAAAAGTTAACCCGCATATCTTAAATAAAGAGTGTTTTGAAGGTGAAAAAATTTATCTAAAATTTTAAATAATAGAGAAGAGTGAATAAATGAAAGAGTTTTTTAAATATGGTGAAGAAGTAGAGGGTTATGATGTCAGAGTTGTAAATGAGCGTGAAGCGAGAGCTGGAGCTGGATTACTCTTTGCTTTTGGTCTTTTAAGTTTAACAAATAGTGTCATGTTGCATAATGTAATGTTTACAAAATACTTTATCACTTTTTTTACCTTTGATTTTTTAATACGCGTCATAAATCCAAGCTACTCTCCTAGTTTGTTGCTTGGAAGATTTTTTGTGAGAAACCAGATACCAGAATATGTCGGTGCGGCTCAGAAAAGATTTGCTTGGTTGATAGGATTGGTATTAGCATTGCCAATGTTTTATCTTCTTGTCATAAACTTTGCTCCAAATCCTATCAAAATACTGATTTGTATTATCTGTTTGGTTCTTCTTTTGAGTGAATCCGCTTTTTCAATCTGTTTTGGATGTATGATATACAACTTCATAAACAAAGAAAAATCTAAAAATTGCCCAGGAGGTGCTTGTGAAATTAGGCGTAAAGATAAAATACAAACTTTTAACCTAGCACAAAAAATTATTGTTATATTTTTCACCCTGCTGATTACCTATGGTTTGTACGCCTATATGACAAAAGTTGAAAATAAAACATTTCTTATGAAGAAAGTAACACTTATGATGATGTCTGAAGTTGAGTTAAAAGCCCTTAAAGAGAAACAAATGCAAGAAGAATTTGATAAAAATGACTTTTGAGAGAAAAAATGTTGCGCAAACAAACGATTGCTAAAAGTGGAAAGTTTGTTCAACTTGAAAAAGTGGATGATATTATGAAAATTATGGAATACCAAGTTGTAAGCACCCCAGCACTCGTTATTGATGGGAAAGTTGTAAGCAGTGGCAAAGTTTTGAATGTAGATGAAGTTTTAGGTTTTATAAATTAGTCAATTTTAACTTTTTTTGATGCCAATGTTACCTAAAAGTTACTATAGCTACTTTATGATTTGAGTTGGGTAAGGAGTTTTCTTACTACACAAGACAAGGAGTTTACCATGACTGTTAATTCTAACTCAAGTGCGTATTCGTCTTATAGTTCCTCAGGTGTCTCATCTTCTTCGCAAAGGGTAAAACCAGATTTTGAGAAAATGGCTCAAGAGCTACTAACTTCAATGGACACCGATAGCAACGGTTCTATTGATAAAACCGAATTTAGCACAGCAGTACAAGCACTTGATTCTTCTTCAAGTAGCAGTAAATCAGCAACAGATATTTTTAACACGCTTGATTCAAATAGCGATGGAAGCATGAGTTCTGAAGAGCTTATGACAGCACTTAAAAATACAAAACCACCTGAGCCACCACAAGGCAAAGGGCAACACCAAGAGGGTGGCATGCCTCCACCTCCTCCACCTCCAAGTGATTCCTCTTCAAGTTCATCTGGAAGTTCTAGCCTAAGTAAAATTTTTTCATCACTTGACACAAACAAAGATGGAACAATTAGTGCGGATGAGTTGATGGCTCTCTTGGATGATTCAAAAAGTAAAAGCGGTGATACAACATCCACTTCTGCTACTTCAGCATCACAAACAGATACAAGCACAAACCAGCTAAGTAAAAATTTGCTCAAACAAATTCTCGCTTCTTATGGTAACAACACTAGCACAAACGCAACTTCACAGCTCAGTCTTAGTGCATAAATTTCCACATGCCCTTCTTTGTGGCATGTGGATTTCATGTTACTTTTTATTTACTTTGTTAAAGATATAATCGGCACATGGTTACTGTTTTAATGATTGAAGATGATATTGAACTAGCGCAATTGTTAAAAAACCGCCTCAAAAAAGAAAATATTGAAGTGACCGTTGCCTCCACTCCGCTCGAAGGCTTAACTCTTTTTCAAACACACGCTTATGACTTACTTGTACTTGATTTATCACTACCACAAATGGATGGAATTGAAATATGCCGACTCATTCGTCAAGAAAGCAATATTCCTATTATCATCTCATCCGCTCGTTCAGACATACGAGACAAAATGATGGGATTTTCGCGTGGAGCAGATGACTATATTCCAAAACCCTATGATTCGCAGGAGCTTATCTTTAGAATCGATGCGATTATGAGACGCATCCATCCCACATTAGTAAAAAAATCAACACCCTTTGAAATAGATGAAAAACGCCATGAAATTTTCAGAAATTCCATCCTTTTGCGTCTCACACAAGCAGAATACGACATCGTTGCATATATGATTCAAAAAGAGCGTTTTGTTATTTCTCGCGAAGAGTTATTGCTGAACATCGGCTCGATAAAATACGAAAGCAGTCTCAAAAGTATCGATGTTATCATAGGACGCATTCGTCAAAAAATAGGGGATGACACAAAAAATCCCCGTTATATAGTCTCAGTTCGAGGTGTAGGATATAAATTTGTCAATGAATAAACACTCCATAATTCGCCTTATCACTCTCTTTTTTATACTGATTTTTTTGCTCATCAATGGGCTTTTCTCAATTGCACATCAACACTTCTCAAAGCAACATGAAGAAGAACAGATGCGTCGCTTTCTCCTAGGAGATAGATTATTCCACCAAAATCAAAAAGATTTTTCAATTGAACTCGAACAACTCATGATTACTCGCGCAACACTGCCAGTTGAAAAAATAGTTTCAGAGGGGAAAACTATTATGGAATTGCCCTTTGGGAAAATGATACAATTTGAGGGTCACACTTTTTTTGTAAATATGCGACCACCGCCACCGCCCTATTCTTCCCAAAGACCAGAGTTCATGCCACCGCCACCGCCACATGAAATGGAGGATTTTCATTCTGTTGCACTCGAAGATAGTGCTCCTCACTCTTTCGCAGTATTTTGGATAATTTTAATTGCTATTGATGGCTTAATTTTACTATTTTTTACCTATTTACTTAAAAAACTCTACCCTTTACATCGTCTAAAAAATGCCATTATCGCTTTTAAAGATGGAGATATTTATCTCGATATACCCATTCAAGGCAAAGATGAAATTTCTCAAATAACGCATGAATTTAATTGTACACTCGAAAAAATTGCGTCGATGCGCGAAGCTCGTTCCCTCTTTTTACGCAATATTCTTCATGAACTCAAAACACCGATTATGAAAGGTTCTCTCACAACAGAGTGTTTAGAATCCTCAGCCGAGCAAGAAAGACTCAAACGAATATTTACGCGTATGGATTATCTTCTCAATGAATTTGCAAAAATGGAACTCTTTAGCAGTGGTGAGTGGCAATTAAACCCTCAAGAATACCGATTTGTCGATCTTCTTGACCATGCTTGTGATTTGTTACTTTGTGAAAAAAAAAATATATATATCCAAGGAGAAGAGTCTGAACTTATCTTAAAAGTTGATTTTGAGCTTTTTACAATCGCTCTCAAAAATCTCCTCGATAATGCACTCAAATACTCTCAAGAAAAACCGATTGTAGCGATTAGTAGGAGTGCAATTGAGGTTTGCAGTGTAGGAGAAGAACTTCCAAAAGAGAAACAAAATTTTAACAAATCCTTTAACCGTGCTTTTGAAAACTCTTCTGCAGGGCTTGGACTTGGCTTATATATTAGCGATTCTATTATCAAAAAGCATAATTTTGAACTTTTGTATCACTATACGGACGGTTATAACTGCTTTTGTATCGCCATAAAATAATTTCCACATGCCAAAGATAATAAAAGACTTCTTGCAAAACTCTCTTTTAAGATTGCTTCACGCCGACTCGCAATGACAGTCATGTGCCAAGAAGGAACGACGAAGCAATCTTAGTTTTGCAAGAAGTCTAAACTTTATATCCCGTAAAATCTTTTTACAAACTCTTTCTCTTTTTCATTCTCTATAAAAATCTTAACTATAGTTTGGTTATTCTCTCCACGCACAAGTAGATCATTGTTTTGAACTTGTAGATGAGATTTTCCCCACTCTTTTTCAACTTCATCCAAACGATGCATCACATCAGCGGCAGGTGGTGTCTCTTTTGTACCAGTCTGTGTATTTAATATAGTAAGTCCACCCATTCTTTTTTCCATTTGATAGGGACTGTAAACTTTTATAGCTTTGTAGATTCTCTCTTCTTTAGGCTCTGGCATTGCTCTTTTCATTGAAAGCACACCTAAAACTAAAAATGCAAAGAAAAATCCAAATATCAATCCTTTTTTTACACTCATTGTTTACTCCATGTATTTATATAATCTTGTGCTTTTTTATCAAGCATTTTCATTCTCTCTTTACCTTTTGGAAGCGTTTTACGCAACTCTTTCATCTCATCCAAAAAGGCAGATATTCCATCGGGAATAAGGTTTTGCAGATAAATTCTCAGTTGCTTTGCCAACGCTGGAGAAGCACCTGAAGTAGAAACCGCGATAGTCAAATCATCTTTTTTAATGTAAGATGGAAAAATAAAATCACAATAATCCACCGAATCTACAGCGTTGCATAAACAGTTATATTTTTTAGATTCTTGAAATATTTCAGCTTGAAGAGGAATGTCATCGACTGCAACTATAACAACTGAGTATTCTTTAATGTCTCCTACTTCATACACTCTTTTATGAAAAACTAAATTCTCTTTTTCAATAATTTTAGACATATCTAACGAGAGTTCTGGTGCAATGACAGTGATGTTTTTTGTAAAATCAAGCAGTCGTTCTAACTTTTCATACGCAACATACCCACCACCTACAATCAAGATTTTTTTGTTATCAAGTTTTAAAAAAGCAGGAAAATAGCTCATAACACCTCTTTATATTTAGACGCTCTAACAATACTTAAATAGTGCTTACAAGTAATTGACACACATCAATTACATTTATAAAAAAATCAATTACAATCATTCAACAAATAAAACAAAAAGTAATATATCATGAAACAAGAAATCCTCTCGAGAATACAAAAACAATTTCCATTAGTTGCAAGACCTTTTAAAGTTATTGCGGATGAGTTAAACATAAGTGAAGACGCGGTACTCTCTATTCTTCAAGAAGAGAAAAAAAACGGCATAATCCGTCAAACTTCCGCTATCTTTGACACAAAACGCTTAGGATATAACTCCTCACTCGTAGCATTTAGAATTCCACATGCCAAGATTGATGATGCAGTGAAGATAATAAATTCACACCCTGGAATTTCTCACAACTATGAAAGAAACCACGATTTTAACATCTGGTTTACAGTCGCTGTTGGACCTGACTCTAAACTTGGACTTGATAAAACAGTAGAGATTATCGCAAAACTCACAGAAGCAGAGGACTATATCATGCTCCCGACGCTCAAACTTTTTAAAATCTCTGTAAAGCTAGATACAACGGGCACTGATGAAAAAAAAGAGAAAGTCAAAAGAGTTGTACACTCTGAAATTGAACTCACACCACTACATCATCAAATCATCCGAAATATTCAGTATGATATTGAGATGATACAAGAGCCATTTAAAAAAATTGTTGAAGAGCTGGATATTGATTACGATACACTTTTTAGTATATTAAACCAGTTGCAAGAAGCAGGAATTATGCGTCGGTTTGCATCAATTTTAAATCATAGAAAAGCAGGTTTTAGTGCCAATGCCATGGTTGTTTGGGATGTAGATGAGAGTCAAGGTAATGAAATCGGCGAAAAAGCGGCTGCATTTAGTGCTGTAAGTCACTGCTATCTTCGCCCAAAATATCCAAACTGGAAATACAATCTTTTTACTATGGTGCATGGCAAGAGTACAGAGGAAACAAATGCTATAATTGACGAAATGGCAAAAGAGATAGAATCACATTCCCACATGCCGCTCTACTCATCAAGAGAGTTTAAAAAAGTAAGAATTGAGTATTTTACACCCGCTTTTGGCATGTGGGAAGCTCAATATAATAACAACTAAGAAGGTAAAAAATGGAACTTTTTTTTGAATTAGAGATTGTATATGTTGTCATAGGAATTTTCATCTTAGGTGTGACAGCTTTTGTTACGACGAGAGATTTCGTACCTAAAACTGCTTTTAAAAGAGGTATGTTCGGTGTGGTATTGATTTTTGCTATTATGATTAGCGCGCACTACTTTACAACAACTGCTAGAATGAGCGGAGTAAAAGAAATTTTTAACGAAGGCGGAATAATTATTTGTGAAAATAAGATGCACCGTACGATTTCACAATCTGTACTCATTTCTAAAGAACTTGAGTGGAGACTTGAAGGTCACCTTTTTGTTTCAGATAACTACGAAAGAGCTTTTCATACTTCAAGATGTGTTGAGCTTATTGCGGACACACTAAAAGTAGAAAAATAAAATGAAATTAATAATGCTTGAAATTTTAAAACGCTATTCAATGGCTCTTTTTTTTCTTCTCATTATTGCATTTTTAATGTTAATTGGCACGCTTGGAGTGAAAAGTTTTGGCGATATGATGATGAAAGATATGGATGTTGAAATGAAGCCTAGAGGGGAGAGAATAGCGTTATGAACCTTATCATTGTACTTATAAGTGGAACTGTTTTAAGTATCATTTTTCATTTTATTGGCGTTTATGCGGATGCAAAAAAAACTGTTTGGACGGTCATCATTCTTCTTTGGGCAGCGGCTGTCAGTATTGCGATGAGTGAGATAAAGCCAAAAGGATATGCAGAGATTGAAAAAATGAAAGGGAATAATCCACAAACTGATTTACTGATAATCCAAGCACAGCCTAAAATTTCTATATATGAAATGCTCGAAATCAAAAAAAGTTTTGCGGAAAATAAGAAAAAATAAGAAAAAAATTCTTTTATACTTGTATATTCTCCGCTATCTCATCCAAAACAGGCAGTCCAAATCCGCTCAGAGTTTTAAATTCTATCTCGTAACCAAGGTTAAAGAGCAATATATCAAGAGTTTTTATAGAGACTGAGCCAAACTCTCCTCGCTCGATTTTGCCAAGTGTGACACGGCTGATACCTGCTTGAATGGCGAGTTGCTCTTGTGTCATTTTTTTATCTTTTCTAAGCTCTTTTATTTTTTTGCCTATTTCATAGAGTTTCAAGCGGTAGCTCCTTATATGTTTTTTCATCTTGCGATACTTTCCACATGCCAATCATTTTTAAGCCAATTTCTTCAAATGGCTTATGGGCACTTACATAATTTTCAAGTTCTTCGATGCCACATTTGAGTGCATTTTGACACATGTTATAAAAATGCGTTGCTTCGCTTTGTGAGAGGTAGCAGTTCTCAATACCGAACTTTATAAGCTCTTTTTTCCCAAACCAAAGTTTTTTTCCAAACATAGTTAGGGCGGGTTTATCTTTGTTAAAATAGACTACTGTATTTACTATGTCATAAGCGGGTGCAAAATAGATATTTTTGAACTCTTCATCATACAAAATACCAAAGTTTTTGAGATGAGCGTCTCCATTTCTTAGCAAGTAGTTCATCACTATGGTTTTATAGAGTGCATTCATAGATTCTGATTTATTTGTTGTAACACTGTAGAGCACTTTTGCTACTTGCTCGTAACTGCCGCTATACTTTTCATCCTTGTTTTTTCCTAAGAGGACCAATATCTCTTCAAATCCTAAAAATCTATTGGTTGCTTTATCATAATTGAACCGCTCAACTAACAGAAACTTATTATTTTTTGAGAGCTGTATATTTGGTATTGTCACACCCACCTTTTCAACTGTTTTTAGACAAAAATATTCATTGAGTGCGAGTTCGCTATACTCATTTCCCCAAGTTTTAAGAATGTACTCTTTAGTTGTTAAACTCTCTTTATCGCTCAAAAGTGCCAAAGATTTTGGCTGGATTCCAGATATGGCATTTTTTGTTAAAAAAGCAGTCATAATTTTAGTAAATGTATCTGGAGTATCATTGTCTAAAATCTCATCTTTATCAAAAGAGACAAACGCATCTTTTACAATCCAGCTTTCATAAGTAAGCCTGCTTTGGATGTTTACGCAAAGATGAGAAAATATCAGAAAGTCATCCATGTAGCCGTACTCTTTTGAGAGATATTTTTTAAAAATCTCAAAGAGATACCCTTCGGGCATGTTCATATCAAATATAGGATGAAGTTTATATTTCCAGTTGTATGTAGAAGCACGGTAGGGCATGATGAGAGAAATTGGTTTATAGTTTGCAGTATAGTTAAATCCATAACTATTTTTATCTCGCTCATAAAAAAGCTCACCCACTTTTTGTTCATCGACAATTACAACTATTTTTTTCATCCTAATCCAATTTGATAAAATTAGTTGTCATTTTAATAGAATTATCTTTAAATGTAAAGTTATATTATCTTTTCTTAACTATTTCTTCTAAAAAGTACCATCCTCTTTAAAAGATGGCTAAAGAAACATTTTTGCTATGCAAAAAGCGGTTCCCTTCTTTTGAAAAGAAAACAGCTTAGCTGATTATCTTCATACTCACTAAAGACAATCCAAATTTTCTCACATCACTTCCTTCCATTTGGTTTTCTATGCAAGAAGGTTTTGGAGGTATGATTTCAATCGTATTTGCGCTATTTACTGTGTCAATATTATCAAATGAAAGTGTATATTTTTTAGAAGTTTTTTTGTTTGGAATGAACTCTTTTACTTGCTCACCCACCTTTACTTTAACAACATTTCCTACATTTTCACCATACGCTCCGCAAACTATTTCCAATTTAAACTTTACAGGAAGCGGTTCTACAAAGGTAAATAAAGCACTTGGAGCTAACCATCCATCCGTCCATCTTCCTGCTTTATCAGGATAAGAAACACCCTGAATATTTTTTAAGAAACTCGGGTACCCTGCTTTTTTGAAAAGTATTGCATCCTTTAGAGATGCTGAATAGGGAATACCGTTGTATTTGAGCATGTTTATATTGCTTTTTAACTTCTCAAGAGTGCTATTGTCATCACTTGTCTTATTTTCAAAAGGCACAATGCTGTAAATTTCTTTATTTTTTATTGCTTTTACTTTCTGCGCAACACCAAGTATTCCCTCTGAAACACAGTATTTATCCGTCTCTTTTGTATCAAAAATATAGTTCATCAAATTACACTCATCCACCCATAAAAATCTATCATTTGGATTAAAATTTTCTAACTGCTCATAGAGTTTCCATGACTCACTCGTTTGAAAGTATGGCTCAACATTCTTTTCTAAAACTTTAAACAAAACAGGAAGTTTGTAGTTGCTTTCTCCTAGAAGAAGTACCATTTTTTTCATATCTACACTCAGGGTATCTGACATTTTTGGAAATTCCCAGAAACTTAAAATATCATCTCTCCATTGACTGAGTCTTGTTCCGAAATCTTCAAATGAGCCATAAAGAGACTCTTTTTCTCTTAAATTTCTTCCTAATCCCAAATCTGTTTTTATACCTAAAAATGATAAAACCGTAGAACCAACATCAAAGGGAGTTCCTGTTTTATTTATAATTGTATGTTCAGCACGACTCGGATCAAACACAACAAAAAGATTTCTTCTCTCATCATAAGATTCTAATTGTCTGCTTGCCGTATTTCTCATAGCCAAATGGTCAGATGTCATAACAATAATCGTATTGTTCGCATCTTTAGAAGCTTTGATTTTTTTTATAAATGTAGTTAAGAGCTTATCTGAACATTTTACAGTGTTTAAGATAGAGTTAGAACCATCCATATATAAATCTTTTGAGCAAGATTTCGATAGATGACCTTCTGGATGATGCGTGTCAAGAGTATGTAAAAACAGGGCAAATGGCTCTTTTGTGGTAGAGAGTTGTTCATATTCATTATATGCCATGTCGAGCATTGTGTCATCATACAAACCCCAACCATTAACATATTTTTTATCACTCACTTTTGGTAGCAACTCTTCTCTTCCTGAAACTTTATCGAAGCTATGCGTTTTATAAAACTTATCCATACCAGAAAATTGGGCACTGCTTCCTTCTATCATGCTCAAATAATAGTTCTCTTTTTTTAAAACATCTCCGATACATACAGCTTTTGGATAAAACTTATCGACTCCATCCATAGAGTTTCCATCCGAAGTTGAAAAAAGTGGAATGCCACATTGTGTGGAAACTGTTCCTGCAATCGTGTAGTTTGTTCCTGTTGTTTGGACAATATTTGTAAACTCAATACCTTTTTCATTTTTTATAAGCTCTACTAAATTAGGCGTAAGATTTGGAAAAACAGTCGTGTCAAAGTAAGTTTTCTCAACACTTTCCGCATAAATATAGACGATATTTTTCTTCTTTAAAGAAGTGCTTGAACTGTTATTTTCATTCATTGGAGTTTTGTAATACTCATAAAAGTCATTCGCTTGTTCAAGTGTCATCGTTTGATAAATATTTTTAAGATCTGTGAGAGTAGGATGCACTAAAAATGCTAAAATCAAAAAGCCATTATGTAAAAATGCTTTTAGATTTTTTGGATTCTCTTGCACAACGCTGTTGAGATGATGGTAATGGAAATATGCCATAACAAACAAGCCGATAAATGCAGCAAATGCAGCAAAAATAAGCACAATATACTCTTGAAATCCTGCATTTCCTAAGCCCAAGTTGAGCGCGGCTATGACCGTATCATTGATGCCGTGACCCGTAAAATAACTTGCTACAAAATAGATAATTGTAAGTACGCCAAAAAGAAAAAAGAGAGAAACATCAAGAAAAATTCTTCTCTTTTTTTTCTCTTTGTACTTCATTGTAAAAACTGCAAAAACAAAAAAAACTAAAGATAATAAAACCATATTCATATAAAAAAACTCCGAAAAAAGTGTATTGCTATTTATTTCCACATGCCGTGGAATTTGGGCAAAATTATAGCGGTTACTACAAGATTATGCTCTTGTTTGTCCGCTTCCATAAATTTTGTATTTGTAGGTTGTAAGCCCTTCTATACCCATTGGTCCACGCGCGTGAAGTTTGTTTGTGCTGATACCCACTTCCGCTCCAAAACCAAACTCTCCACCGTCTGTAAATTGTGTAGAAGCATTGAGATAGACACATGCCGAATCCACACCGTTTAAAAACTCTTCGGCTGTTGTGTAGTTTTCTGTGATGATAGCGTCAGAGTGCGCTGAACCGTAAGTTTGGATATGCTCTATTGCCCCATTGACATCTTTTACGATTTTAATAGAGAGAATATTATCAAGATATTCTGTCTGAAAATCTTCTTCTGTGGCATGTGGAACTTCTATAATTTTGGCTGTAATTTCACACCCTTTGAGTGTTGTTCCTAATTTGTCATACGCATCTTTTAAAAGAGGCAAAATCTCATTCGCAATACTCTCATGCACTAAAAGCGTCTCCATTGCACCGCAAATCCCTACTCTTCTGCACTTCGCATTCACACACACCGCTAAAGCTTTTTGTATGTCCGCATCTTTGTCAATGAAAGTGTGGCAAAGCCCTTTATCGTGCTTGACTACGCTCACCGTTGCATTCTCACTCACATAACGAATAAGCCCTTCCCCACCTCTTGGAATAATCAAATCCACATATTTATCCATCTTTATAAGCTTTGAAACGCCCTCTCTTGAAGAGTCTGGAATGAGAGAAATCAAAGCTTTTGGCAGGTTGTTTTTCTCTAAAGTAGCCTGAAGTATTTGAGCAATTGCACGATTAGAATTTTCCGCCTCTTTTCCACCTTTAAGCACACAAACATTTGAACTTTTAAAGCAAAGTGCTGCCGTGTCGCTCGTCACATTTGGACGCGATTCATAGATAATGCCAATGACCCCTATCGGAATACTCACTTTTTCTATTTTAAGATTTGTCTCCGTCACCCAACCATCCAAAACACGCCCTACTGGCTCTTTGAGTCCTGCAATATCTTCAATTGCTTTTGCCATGCCTTCAATTCTTTTTTCATCTAAAAAAAGTCTATCTTTAAGCGCCGTACTGAGACTGTTTTTATCCGCATCGGACATATCAAGTGCATTTGCTTCGATTAAATTCATAGTATTTGCACGAATGGCATACGCCATATCTCTTAAAATTTTGTTTTTTTCACGACCATTTAAAGTCGATAAAACTCGACTCGCTGACTTCGCTTCTTGTAAAAATTGTTCCATTTTTTGACCTTACTTTCTGCCTTTTTTAGCAGTTTATATCATGAATGCCATATTACCATAACAAAGCAATTATCTTTATATTAAGTCTCTTTCACTATAATAATACCCTTTAAAATCAACCCATAAATGCAACTATAATTTTAAATAAAGGCTATGAATGCGAAATCTGTTTTACAAAAAAGACCTCTCAGGCGGTGGCGGAAGTTTTGAGCGAAAACTTGGACTTTTGGATGTGACATTCATCGGAGTTGGAGCGATTATCGGTTCTGGTATTTTTGTAATAACGGGTCAAGCAGCAGCGACGATGGCAGGTCCTGCGATTGTTTTATCGTTTTTACTCAGTGGTGTTATGATTGCGATTGTCGCACTTATTTATGCAGAACTTAGCTCCGCGTATCCTGTTGCTGGAAGTGCATATAGCTTCACATTTGCGAGTTTAGGCGAGATGTTTGCATGGTTTGTTGGATGGAATTTACTCCTAGAATATGGCGTGGCAACCGCAGCCGTGGCAACGGGTTGGTCTGGATATTTGCGACGCTTTTTAGAAAACAGTATGGGCATAAATATTCCTCATGCACTTACAGGAGCATTTAATCCTAGCAATGGAACTTACATCGATATCAGTGCGTTTAGTATTGTCTTACTTATTTTTGTTCTTTTGGCAATCGGTATCAAAGAGAGTGCAAGGGTCAATACAGTCATAGTTTTCATCAAACTCATCGTGCTCTCGGTCTTTGTATTTGTTGGATTACCGCATGTGGATTTCAATAATCTTAGTAACTTTATGCCTTTTGGCTGGGAAGGTGTTTGGCATGCTTCATCATTAATCATGTTTGCGTATTTAGGTTTTGATGCGATTAGTACAGTTGCAGAAGAGACAAAAAATCCAAGAAAAAATATTCCATGGGGACTTATTTTATCACTCGTTCTAAGTGTCGTTTTCTTCATCTTAGTAAGTTTTACGCTCACTGCAATCGTTCCCTATCAAGAGCTCAATGTTCCTGATGCTTTGGCTTTTGCACTTTACAAAGTAAACGAACCATTCGCCGCAAATGTCATTGCTCTTGGTGCGGTGATTACGATTACGACCGTTATGCTTGTTATGGGCTTGGGGTTTACAAGAATTTTATTTGCACTTTCACGCGATGGGCTTATCACAAAAAGCCTCAGTGAGCTTCATCCAAAATACAACACACCCTTTAAAGCGACGATACTCGGCGGCATATTTTTAAGTATCTTAGCAGGGTTAGTACCGCTCAAAACTTTAGCAGAACTCGTAAACATCGGAACTCTTTTTGCCTACTTGATGGTAACTGTCGCGATAATAGTTTTAAGAAAACAAAAAAGCATGAAACCAGAGTTCCAAATGCCAGCGTTTAAAATACTCATACCTTTAAGTTTTGTCCTCATCCTCTTCACAATGGCGGGATTACCGTTTGAAACATGGGTACGATTTATAGGTTGGTCGTCGATGGGAATGGCAATTTACTGGTTTTACGGGAGTTGTCAAACGAACTGCTAAACTAGGCAGTCAATAAATCACAAAAAGTTATATTTTGATTGTTGAACCTTAAACTAATAAATTAGTTTTGCTAAACTTTAATTTCATTTTTGGAATAGGAGGTTTGGTGTTAAAAAGGAGAG
>JAPLGP010000033.1 GCA_026390075.1 Campylobacterales bacterium | reverse complement strand
CTTGGTTCGATTCCGAGATTAGCCACCACCCATTCATATATCATCCATTAACTTCAAAATCATTTAAAGAACCACACACAAAGATATCTAAATTAATAAGAATTTATAGCTCAAGAAGCTGTTGATGTTTTTTTAAGGATTATTAGGGAGACAAGGGAAATAAATCCCTTGACTATGTTAATGTAACATAGGTGCAAAAATGCACATAAGCAGAATTATCACAAACAGCTTACTCATAAAATCTCCCTTATATGTTTTAGGAGGGCAAAAAAAAAGGTTAGAGGCTCATGACTTCCCCTAACCTTTAAAAGCTTTTTACCGCTCCATAAAACACATAAGTTGTTTGTGACGAAAAATTATACATCAACTAAAGAAAAAAGTCAAAAAGTAATCTTTTTACTCCACAAATACAAAAATCCACATGCCAAGAGTGCGAGAATTGCTGAGCTTAAAAAGAGATATTTTGGGTAAAACTCATAAATATATCCAGCGAGCAGTGCTCCACTAAATCCTCCTAAACCATAGGTTATTCCTGAGAAAAACTGTTGTGCTAAAGATTTATGCTTATAAAGATGAAACAAATAGCTAATGGCAGCGGTGTGAAAAAGTGCAAAACTAAGCGCATGAAGCATTTGCGAGAAAAAAAGTATCGGTAAATTTTGGGCAAATAAAAAGAGTAAAAGCCATCGAAAGGCGGTTATAAAAGTTGTGATTTGCAAAATGAAAAGAAGATTTCCTCGAAGCAGTTTTCCTTGAAAATAGAGCATAACTATCTCAGCTAAAACCCCAAAACTCCAGAGATAGATGGTCATATCTAAACTCACACTATGGTCGGTTTCGTAGATAGTAAAAAAGTTATAGTACGCACCAAAACTTACCTGCATAAGAGTGAGACCCAACCAAAGTTTCCAATCTCCTAAAATGTTTATATCATTTTGCACATGTTCTGTTATTTGCTCTGTTTTATTTGTTTTTCTTGCAATCACAAAAGCAATAAGTGCAGTTAAAAAAGTGAGAACAACTAAAAATTCGAATGCAACAATAGGCTCATTTAAAAATTTTACCAATACAAGTGCAACTAGAACAAAACCAACAGAGCCAAAAAGTCGAATCTTTCCATATCTCTCTTTACCAATTGTATGCAGTGCTATGA
This sequence comes from Campylobacterales bacterium, assembly GCA_026390075.1. Taxonomy (GTDB): domain Bacteria; phylum Campylobacterota; class Campylobacteria; order Campylobacterales; family Sulfurimonadaceae; genus Sulfurimonas. The sequence continues at coordinate 110,465 of JAPLGP010000033.1, read as the reverse complement.
GTTCGATGTAGGGAAGAGTGAGACTAAGTCCTATTCCAAGGGCTATATTTGAAGCTAAAAGTTTATAAAAAGAGTCGAGTGAAAAATAAAATGCGATGGAACTCAGTATCATAATAAGAAGTGCGGCATTAAAACTTTTTACATTCAGTTTTAAGCCTCTAGTAAAAGCAAAGGGGAGTAAAAAGCGAACGAGTGGAGCAACTGCGAAAATAATGCCTATTTCACTGGCACTATACCCAGACATAGCCAATACTTTTGGCATAAAAATGATGTAAACACCAACGATAGAAAAGTAAAAAAAGTAAAAAGTTCCTAAAAGTGTCGGTACCCCAAGGGCACTTCCTCGTTCCCTACTGCGCATGTGGAAATGTTTAATACATGTCGTGTTTTGTGTAAATGACAGCAGTTCCACTGAGTAAATCATGTAGAGTTCTTTTGTCTTCTCGCAAAAATCCTAGAAAAAATCCTAAACCAAGAGGAAGAATCGACACAAAATAGCCTATGAAACGCACAATGAGCTTCAAGTAAGAAGCCTCTTTCAGCGTCGAAGCATCAACAACTTTTATATGTGCAAATTTTTTACCAGGAGTTTGACCATCTTTTCTCCAAAGAATCACATGAATACCTAAAATGAGTACTATTTGAACGATAGAAGCTATTGGGTCGGGGGCATGAGTAATTGCCTTTTCATTATGGACAATGACATCCAAAGCACCTGCACTTTTTGTTTCATCATACCCAAATAGCATCATAATAATAATTGCCACAGGCAAACCAATCATAAATATATCCGTAATAAAAGCCTTTGCACGGTCTAAGAACATGGCATGTGGAACAACTATAAGTTGCTCTGCTTTGTGTAGTTTTGATTGTTTTTTTATATTTCTAAATCTCATAAGTGAATTATATCAAAATATTGACTCTCATCAGATATTTACTTTTTGGTATATGTTATAATTTGATATGTGTTATAATTAAACAGTCACATTAATAAAAGGAGTTGGTTTATATGCTAAAAGAGATGCAACAAAATGACTTTATTGTCTCCAAAACTGACCTAAAAGGTCGCATAACTTATGTGAATAAGATTTTTATGCAAATGGGAGAATATACGGAAGCTGAACTACTAGGGAAGGCGCATAGTATTATTCGTCATCCAGATATGCCAAAAGCAGTATTTAAACTTCTATGGGAACGAATAAGTAAAAAAGAAGAGGTATTTGCTTATGTCATCAACAAAACTAAAAATGGCAATGACTATTGGGTATTTGCTAATGTTACCGCTTCAGTTGATGAAAAAGATAATCTTGTTGGTTACTACTCAGTCAGACGAAAGCCAAGTGCTAGTGCTTTGGGGATTATAAAACCTCTCTATGCAAAGATGCTAGAAGTGGAAAAAAGAAGCGGTGTTGAGGCTTCAACTAAAATTTTAACAGATATATTAAGTGAAAAAGGAGTGAGCTACGATGAACTTATCATCTCTATTCAAGAATAATCAGACTATTTTATTGTTTGCAACACTTGTTGGTTTAGCAATTTTTACACTTGCTACTGCAAGTTATATCGTGAGCGGTGTGATACTTCTCATTTTAATTTTATCTGCTTTTGTTCCAACGGCTTCAACAACTACTTCAGAGCTACAAATTGCAATGCAAAGAGTATTGCAAAATGCAGCGAATGGGAAGCTAGAAGACCGTGTTACCAATATACCAGATGACCACTCTACGGAATCAGCTTTTGCATGGAGTCTGAATGATGTTCTTGACCAACTTGAAGCTTTTATGCGTGATACTGCAACAACTATAGAAAACGCTTCTGCTGGAAAAACATACAGAAGAACTTATCCAGAGGGTCTTCATGGTGTTTTCCACATGACTGCAAAAAACTTAAATAAAGCAATTTCTTCTATTGCAAGTGGTTATGAAACAAAAATAAGAGGAGAACTCGCACACAATCTAAGTTCCTTAGGTGGTGGTGTTAGTGCGGGTCTTACTGTGATTCAAAAAGATATCAGTCTTAGTTCTGAAGACTCGCATGAGATTGTTGGTGTTGCAAATAAAACAGCACACGAATCATCAAAAAGCTTAGCGACAGTTTTAGAAATCGGTGAAAGACTTAATAACCTCGTTGACCTCATAGCAGCATCTCACAACGGTATTATAAGCCTAGAAGGTCGCTCAAAAGAGATTTCAGAAGTTGTTGGACTTATCAAAGATATCGCAGACCAAACAAATCTTTTAGCACTCAACGCGGCTATTGAAGCGGCACGTGCAGGAGAACATGGACGAGGATTCGCTGTTGTAGCCGATGAAGTTCGTAAACTTGCAGAACGCACACAAAAAGCTACGAACGAGATAGAAATTACGATAAAAACGCTCCAACAAGAAGCAAATGATATGAGAAGTAACTCTGACAATATTTCAGATATTGCGGAGAGTTCAAATACTGTTATACACGAATTTGAACATACATTTAAAGAGCTTAATGCTCTGGCAAACAATGCATCACAATCTGCCATTAAAGTTCAAAATCGTCTCTTTACAACACTTGTCAAAGTGGATCACATTGTTTTCAAATCTAAAGCATATTCTGCTGTTTTAGGAGCAGATGCATCTGCTGTTTTTGCTGATCATAAAAATTGTCGTGTGGGTAAATGGTATCTTGGCATTGGACAAGAAAGATTTGGTAAAACGAAAGCTTTCATAGAGATGGATATTCCACATGCCGTAGTTCATAACTCAGTATTTACAAACTTAGAGTTTGTAAAAAGTCATGCAACACTCAAGTTTGATAATCCAAAACATATAGTAGAAAACTTTTCTGTCATGGAAAATGCATCTTCTGAACTCTTTGTTAAGCTTGATAGTATGATAGATGAGTATGAACAATCAAAATAGTTTTTCAAAAGAAACTATTAAAAATATCTTAAATAAATAGTGCTTTATTATAATTAACTTGCTATTTATTTATAATACATATAATTACACATCTCAAATATGTTTTCCCCTTTCATATAGAGATAAAGATACTCTCCTATAAATTTTCAAGACCTTCCCAAGCTCTTACCCCCTTTACAGAGCTTGAGACTTTTATGCTAAAATCTCATTATGAAAAAAATTATTCTCACTACTTTAAATTCAAGATATACACACAGTTCAATTGGTCTTAGATATTTGTATGCAAATTTAAGAGAGTTGCAAGAGCATGCAGAAATCTTAGAATTTAGCATCAATGATGCACTTCAAACTATTGCGGAAAAACTTTTAATCCACATGCCAGACTTTATAGGAATAGGTGTTTATATTTGGAATGCCACAGAAGTTCACGAACTTATTCACATTCTCAAAAAAATTGCACCAAAAATTATCATCATTTTAGGTGGTCCTGAAGTAAGCCATGAGCCATTTCGTGTCAATTTCGATGTGGCTGATTTTATTATACAGGGCGAAGGCGATGTCGCTTTTTATGAACTTTGCAGAAATATTATAGACAAAAATCCTCCTCAATCCAAAATCATAAAAACAAGCACACCCAAACTCAAAGAGCTAGAACTTCCCTACAAATACTATTCTGATGACGATATAAAAAACCGCTATATTTATGTTGAAATTTCAAGAGGTTGCCCGTTTGAATGTCAATTTTGTCTCTCTTCTATGGACGAGAGAGTTCGAGCATTTGATTTGAATGCTGTTTTAGCAGAGTTTGAACTTTTATGGAGCAGAGGTGCAAGAAATTTCAAGTTTGTTGATAGAACTTTTAACATCAACATGAAAACAGCTAATAAAATACTGGACTTTTTTCTAGCAAAAGAGCCTCCCTATTTTGCTCACTTTGAAGTTATCCCCGACCATTTCCCCTCTTCCATAAAAGAAAAAATCGCAAAGTTTCCACATGCCGCACTCCAGCTAGAAATCGGCATACAAACTTTAAATCTTGAAGTTGCAAACACTATATCACGACAACTCAACCTAAAAAAAATCAAAGAAAATATTAGCTTTTTAGAGCATGAAACAGAAGCGCACATCCATCTTGATTTGATAGTCGGACTTCCTGGGGAATCTTTAGAGAGTTTTGGCAAAAATCTTGATGAATTAGTAAAACTTAGCAGTTGTGAAATTCAAATAGGCATCCTTAAAAAACTCTCTGGTACTTTTATAAATCAGCATGACATTACGCATGGAATGATTTATAGCGATATACCTCCTTATGATATTTTGCAAAATAATCAGCTTAGTTTTAACGATATACAGATTATGAAAAGATTTGCACGATTTTGGGATTTGACTTACAATAGTGGAAATTTTAAACAAAGTGTTACACTTATTTGGCAAGATGAAAGTGTATATGAAAATTTTTATAAGTTTGGCATGTGGATATATGAACAAACCGATTCCACATGGCAAATATCACTTCAAAGGCTTGGAGAATTGTTGTTTATATATCTCACAGAATTTAAAAATCTTTCTCCTCAAATCGTTGCAAATGCAATGCTTGAAGATATGATGAAACTCAGAGGAAGAGCAATCCCGCTCTATTTAAAACCATTTGCTAAGAACTTTATTCCACATGCCAAAGAGGGAACAGCAGGTTTTAACAAAAGACAAATTTAATTAATGTATAATTAACTATGAACTTTTTTAAAGTTGTGCTTATTTTTTTATTTTTCACTACTGTAACTCAGGCAAGGCAGCCTTATGCTGATGTAGCTTTGATTGCGCAGGTTGGACAAAAGTATGATGAGTTTGCTAAAAAAAGATTTTTTTATCAACAACAAATTTTAGATTCCGTTGTTGGCAAAAGCGACCTAGAAAAAATGGAAAAGGTAAATACTTTTTACAATGAAGTAAAGTATACATCTGATATGAAAGTATATGGCGTAAGTGATTATTGGGCGACTCCATGGGAATTTTTGGCTAAAGATATGGGCGATTGTGAAGATTATGTTATCGCTAAGTATTTTGCACTTATTTATCTTGGAGTAGATTCTAAAAAACTCTTCTTTACTTATGTTCGCTCGACGCAGTTCAAAGAAGCACACATGGTTTTGACCTACTTTGCTACTGCAAGAGCTGAACCGCTTATTATGGATAACAACAATCGCAGAGTTCTTCCCGCTTCAAAAAGATTAGACCTCACACAATTGAAAAATCTTTCTCCCAAAATGGTTCCAAAAGAGATGCTTGAAGCTATGATGAGATTAAAAGGAAGAGCTATTCCGCTCTACTTGAAAGGATATGCTAAGGACTTTATTCCACATGCCAAAGAGGGAACAGCAGGTTTTAACAAAAGACAAATTTAATTAATGTATAATTAACTATGAACTTTTTTAAAGCAGTGCTACTTTTTTTATTTTTTACGACTGTAATTCATGCTGGACAGCCCTATGCTGATGCTGCTCTGATTGCACAAATAGGACAAAAGTATAATGAGTTTGCTAAAAAAAGATTTTTTTATCAACAACAAACCTTAGATGCTGTTGCTGGTAAAAGTGATTTGGAAAAAATGGAAGAGGTAAATACTTTTTACAATGAAGTAAAATATGCGCCCGATATGAAAGTGTATGGAGTGAGCGATTATTGGGCGACTCCATGGGAATTTTTGGCTAAAGATATGGGCGATTGTGAAGATTATGTTATCGCTAAGTATTTTGCACTTATTTATCTTGGAGTGGATTCTAAAAAACTCTTCTTTACTTATGTTCGCTCGACGCAGTTTAAAGAAGCACACATGGTTTTGACCTACTTTGCTACTGCAAGAGCTGAACCGCTTATTATGGATAACAACAATCACAGGGTTCTTCCCGCTTCAAAAAGAACAGACCTTACGCCTATTTATAACTTTAGTGGAACTTCTCTTTACAAAGCTTCAGGTGATGGAGCAGGTGCAAAAGTAGAAAATGAAAAAGTCCACAAAAATTGGGATGAACTCAACCTCAACATACAAAGGAAAAAAATATGACCCTCTTCAAGCAGATAGCCTTAATGCTCTCTCTCTTTTTACTCATCATCTTAACAACTGTTTTGACGCTTAATTTTCAAAGTGCAAACGCTTCTGTTCAAGATAGACTTTACGAGGATGCAAAAAATACTGCAACTTCTCTTAGCCTTTCGCTTGGAACTGCTGGTGGGGATGAAAGCATTATGTCAACGATGATAAATGCAAACTTTGATAGTGGAAATTACCTCTATATTTCACTTGTAGATGTTGAAAATGTGGTTTTGTATGAGCGAAAAGCAGAAAGCCAACAAATCGATGTTCCAAGATGGTTCTTAAATGCAGTTAGCATTCACGCACCCGTAGCATCTGCAAATGTTTCGGCTGGATGGAGTCAGGTAGGAATTCTCAATGTTCAAAGCGATGTAACTTATGCCTATAAACAACTCTATGCGATATTAACAGGTCTTCTCATCTCTTTTAGCATCATAGCATTTATAGCACTTGTCATACTGAATCTTATTCTTGCTGCAATTCTTCAGCCTTTAAAAGAGGTTCAAAGACAAGCAGAAGCAGTTGGACGCAATGAGTTCATTATGCAAGGAACTATTCCAAATACAAAAGAGTTTAAAGATGTTGTTCTTGGTATGAATAACATGGTTTCAAAAGTAAAAGCAATGTTTGACAAAGGAAATGAAGAACTCAAGCGTCAAAAAGAGTTAGAGTACATCGACCCTACAACAAAACTAAGAAATCGTAAATATCTTATAGACAAACTTCCAGAATACCTTAAAATAGATGCCTCTTCAAAAGGTGGTATCAACATGATGATAGCACTGAGTGGAGTCATAGAAGCAAATGAAAAAATCGGGCATCGTGATGTTGATAAACTCTTTATTTCCCTTGGCGATATATTTAAAAATCATACTGATAGATATGAACACTCTATAGTATCGAGAATGAATGGTACGGAGTTCTCGATTTTGCTTCCAGATTGTTCAGATGAAGATGGTTTAAAACTTGCACAGCTTATATATTCTCAAGCGACAGAAACTATCTCGGCATGTGGACTTGATATAAAAACTACATTTATATCGCTTGGACTTTATGAATACAACTACAGACAAAACATCGGGCAACTTCTTTCACTCTCAGATAACGCACTTGCACATGCCAAGTTTAGTGCTACAAATATTCACCTTGAAAAAGCGGAAGGTGCCATCGAAGTTATGGGGAAAGAAGCTTGGAGAGGCATCATAAACGAAGCATTAAGTACAAATAGTTTTAGTTTTGTTTCATGGACAGCAGTAGATGCAAAAGCTAAAAAAATAGCACACAATGCACTAAGCCTCAACCTCAAAGACAAAGATGGCAAAATATATTATTACGGTCAGTTTATGGCACCAGCAAATCAAGCAGGTCTTAGTTCACAAATCTATAAAAATGTTATCAACATGATGTTTAAAACACCTGATATAAATCTCAAAGATGCAACATGTTCACTTCGATTGTCTTTTGAGTATTTAAACATGCCAGAAACTTACAATGATTTAAGCTTACTTTTTAAAGAGTATGCAAAATATCTTCCATTTAAACTTATTATGGAAATTCCAGATAGATTGGTTCGTAAAAATTCTGACCAAATTAAACAGTATAAAATTCTCTTTGAAAAATATAATATAGAAATGGGAATTTATGAATTTATCGGTGAAAGTACAGATTATCAATATCTGCAAGATATGAGACCTGCTTATATCAAAGGTGAAACAAGTTACTTTTTAAGCCAAAGCGATCAAGCACTTTCTGCTCTTAGACTTATTACAGATACCGTTGGTATTTCACTCATAGCTACGGGTGTTATGGACATGGAGACACTTGGTAAACTTGTCCAAAAAGATATTCATGTTATTCAAGGTCGTGCTACAGAAATGGTTGAATTATTATAGTTTTTAATAATTTTTAGTATATAATCGGGCAATTTAAAACCAAAGGGAAAGTTATGTTTTTTGGAAATAATCGTGAATTAGAAGAGACTATAAGCAGACAAGAGCATGAAATTCATTCTCTTAAAAATGAGCTTGAAGATGCACATGCAAGAGTTTTAGAACTAGAAAAGTCGGCAAGATATGCTGATAGTGAAAAAGTTATGAATGAACTTATGCATTCTTTGACAAAAGGTCTCACAGATGGTTGTGAAAGAGATTTAAAAATCATACAAGGCGACTTAGGTGCGAACCTAAAAGACTTAGAAGATGTAGATAATAAAAATAAACAAAATGGTGAATACACTCAAAATACGCTAGAAGATGTAAATAACTTAGCACACGATATGGATGCTTTGCTTGAACATATCACAAGCACTTATGAGCAAGTAAATACACTTAACCAAAATGTTGAAAGCATTTCTGATGTTATAAATCTCATAAAAGATATCTCTAACCAAACAAATCTTCTAGCTCTTAATGCTGCAATAGAAGCCGCAAGAGCTGGTGAACATGGACGAGGATTTGCGGTTGTAGCAGATGAAGTTCGTAAACTAGCAGAGAGAACGCAAAAAGCTACAAGCGAAGTTGAAATCACAGTTCAAAGCCTCAAACAAAACACGCAAGAAGTTCATACGCATTCAAGAGCAATGGAAGAGTTATCTCAAAGCTCAAATGCGCAAATGGATATTTTTCAAGCAAGAATACATGAACTTTCATCCAACACAGAGCTGATTTCTATTGAAAACAAAGATATTACTTATGCAATTTTTATGGTTTTAAGTAAACTTGACCACCTATTGTTTAAAGCAAATGGGTATAAATCTGTATTTAGAGGCGAAGCAACTGGTCACTTTGCAGCCGATACAGAATGCAGACTTGGAAAATGGTACTTTGAGGGTATTGGAAAAGATAAATTTGGTAAATGTCCAAGCTACTCTAAAATGGCCGCACCTCACAAAGAGGTTCATGACAATATCAAAAAAGCTGTTGATTGTGTTAAAAATGGAACATGTACACAAGAAGCTAAAAATGTTATGACTTATTTTAATGCTGCAGAAGAAGCAAGCAAGAAAGGTATAGAAAACTTAACTGCTATGCTCGAAGAAGAGAGAAGAATTAGACACAACTAGAACAGAGGCTAAACTTCTCTGGAGTTTAGCCCTCTTGTAATTGCTTCGTTAATTTCTACTTTATACTCAGGATTTAATCTCTCAAGCTCTTTATCAAAACCAAGAATGATTTTTTTGTTTGTATTTGGATGGATGCAGATACTAAAAAGTATATCCATATATATTTGAAAGTCATGATGGTAAAGAACTCCTATCTTGTTAGGAATCACTCCATAATATTTTAACACCAAATCAAGTGCCTCTTGCAACTCTTTAGAAGTTGTTCGTTTATGCTCAATGATTGCTTTAAGAGACTCTAAGTCAACTACTGACTCATTCACTACTTTTACTTCATTTACACTTTGTGGTACTCTTTTTCTTCTAGCTAATAAAAGCAAGAAGATTAAAAACCCCAATACGAAAATCAAGGCTAACCCAAACTGCAAAAGTAATGTAATTTCCATCGGCTCACCTTTTTTGAAAGTATTATAACACGACTTTACTCGGTGTTAAAATATTTTACAAATCAGACTCAATGAAGTCTATTTACTTCACGCCTTCTTCATTAAGTCTTTTATAACGGCTGCATCCATCGCTATTTCCTAAATCACACGCCCTTCCATAAAATTCTTTGGCTGTACTTTCATTTTGTCTCACACCTTTTCCACTTCTATAAAAATTTCCAAGATTGTAACATCCTTCACTCACTCCATTATTGCACGATTGCGTATAAAACTCTCCCGCTTTTCTATAATCTTTTTGCACGCCGTTTGCTTTTTCATACATTACTCCTAGATTGTGACATCCAGTAAAGTTTCCAGCATCACAAGCTTTCGTATATAACTCTTTGGCATGTGGATAATCAATTTTTACATCTAATCCATTTTCATAGAAAACCCCTAGATTCGCACATGCATCAGTATATCCATTATCACAAGCCAAAGTATAAAGTTCTCTTGCTTTTATGTAATCTTTTTTTATGCCCTTTGCATTCACATAGATTACCCCAAGATTATAACATCCGCTCATATTCGAAGCATCACAAGCACTAGTCAATAGTTCAATTGCCCGAGTATAGTTGCTATTTTTATACTCTATAACTCCATCACTGACTAAATCAGCAGATAAATTTATACCCAAAAACAATACTACTAAAAATAATTTTTTCATAACACACCCCTAAAAAAATTTAGATTATAGTAACACATTTTAGGTTAAGTTCCACATGCCATGTAATCTAGCTGTAACCAAAATATTTTATACTTTCGCCAATAAAAAATAAGGAAATCAAAAATGAATAAAATCGTTTTATCAGCATTAGCTGCTTTAACTATCGGTACGATTGGTGCGTCTGCTAGTGATGTTAAATTCTACACAGATGCGAATGGTCAAGTTTTTACAACTCCAGCTGAGGGTCGTACAGAGGTTGTGAGTAAAGAGACTTCGGTTTTTGCTAACTCTTCTAAATTAGAATTTAGTGGTGAGCATTATTTAGGTTACACTTATAAAAGTACAAGTGATTTAAAACAATCAGATGAAACTGCACATGGTCTTACTACTCCTCTAGGTGATAAAGTTGGTACTACAAATGGTAACTTTGAGATGCGTCGTAACTATGTTCAAGCAAAAGCATTCGTACTTGATGATCCAAAAAGCTACTTTCGTGTAACTCTTGATGCAACTCTTGACGCTAATAATTATCAAGAAGTAATTGTTAAATATGCGTACTTATATTTGAATGAAGTTCTACCATATACAGGTGTAGAATTTGGTCAAGCACACCGCCCATGGATAGATTATGAAGAGCACAACGCTTGGTTCTACCGCTCAATTTCTAAAGTTTTAACAGAAGCTGATGAAACAGCAAATTTATCTAACTCAGCAGATTTAGGTGTAAACTTTCAAACTAAAACTGATTATTTTACATCTGAAGTCGGTCTATTTAATGGTGAAGGTTATCATGGTAAAGATGGAGCTGCTTCACATAACGGTATTACAGATAAATTAGGTACTGGTAACTCTTTAGAATGGAGATTAACAGGTGCTATGCTTGGCAACGGTAAAACTCACCGTAATCCTATAAAAGATACATATTTTGACGCATCATTTTGGGGTCAATATAATGCTAAAAACTCTACAAATCTTAATGCTGATAAACAAGCTTCAGACTATAAAATCTATGGCTTACATACAGTTTATAATATGCCATCACTTTTATTATCAGCGCAATACATCAAAGCTGAAAATGACAACAAAGATGGTGGAGTTGTTGCAAGCACTACTAGTGCTTATAATAAAAATGGAAATGGTTATTCTGTAAATGCAACATACCGTATGGGTGCTAACTATCAGTATGAAATCTTGGCTCGTGCAGATGGCTGGACAGCTAAAAAAGATGGTTTTGATGATTTAAGCACAAATAACTATATCTATGGTGCTGCTTGGAAACAAAACAAAAATTTCAAATGGCTTTTAACAGGTCAGACATTTAAAGCTAAAGACCATGCTAACTATGCTGGAACAGTTGTTCAAGATTGGACAGCAGGTATGTTAACTGCTCAAGTTAGCTGGTAATCTTTACAAAAAAACTCTAAAAATTCATTCATTCCCCTGTTTATATAAAGCCTTTTTAGGCTTTATATTTGCTCTTTATACCAAAACCCACATGCCATACATTCCATGCTTGAGTAATCCTTGCTATAATACGCAAATTATTAAACCAACAAGAAGATTCCCATGATACAACTCATAAATATTTCCAAAAGTTTTACCTCTCAAGAGCTTTTTTCAGACCTTAACTTCAAACTCAACTCTGGTAATAAAATAGGTTTAGTCGGAAGAAACGGAAGCGGAAAATCAACACTTTTTAAACTTATTTTAGGCGAAGACACTCCCGATAGTGGTGAGATAGTGATACCAAAAGGGTATAAAATCGGTGCACTCAAACAGCATCTTGAATTTAGTGAGCCTACACTTAGAGAAGAGGCTGCTTTAGCCTTGGCGGATGATGATAAGTTTAGTCTCTATAAAGTTGAGAAGATTCTTTTTGGTTTGGGATTTACACAAGAAGATTTGGAGAAAAATCCACTCTCTTTTTCAGGCGGATATCAGATACGGATAAATCTTGCAAAGCTTTTGGTAACCGAACCAAACTTGCTTCTTTTGGATGAACCTACCAATTACCTCGATATCGTTTCACTTCGCTGGTTGAGAACTTTTTTAAAGGCATTTCTTGGCGAGATTATTTTAGTTACCCACGATAGAGATTTTATGGATAGTATCACAACCCACACTATGGGGATTATCCGCAAATCTTTGAGCCTCATTGCTGGAGATACGCATAAGTTTTATGCACAGTTAAAAGCAAATGAAGAGTTGTATGAAAAACAGAAAATTTCACAAGATAAAAAAGTAAAAGAGCTTGAAGATTTTATAGCAAGAAACAAAGCAAGAGCTTCTACAGCCGCGTTGGCTCAGTCAAAAGTAAAACAGCTTGAGAAGATGGATTTGCTTGATGATTTAGGTTTTGATTCGACTCTGAAATTTGATTTTAACTTCAAAGATACACCTGCAAAAGTTTTGCTTGAAGTGAAAGATTTGAGTTTTGGATATACGCCAGAAAATATTTTATTTAAAAACATCTCTTTTGCACTTGAAAAAGGGGAGTGTTTAGGGATTATCGGGAAAAACGGTAAAGGAAAATCGACTCTTTTAAATAATATCGCAGGAGAATTAAAACCACTTAGCGGCGAAGTAAAGTTTCATACAACAACTGCACATGCCCATTTTGGACAAACAAACATTGCACATCTTAACCCTAAAAATACAGTAATGGATGAGATTTATGTAGGCAATCCTAACCTTTCAGAGTCCAATGTAAGAAGCATTTGCGGTGGAATGATGTTTAGCGGAGAGAATGCTAAAAAGAAAATTTCACTACTCTCGGGCGGTGAAAAAAGCCGTGTTATGTTGGGGCAGATTTTAGCTAGAAATGTGAACTTACTCTTTTTGGATGAGCCAACAAATCACCTCGATATGGACTCTATTGAAGCTCTGACTGTGGCTATTCAAAATTTTCAAGGTTCAGTTATCATCGTAACGCACTCCGAAGAGTTGCTTAGAAGAGTTTGCGATAGACTTATCATCTTTGCAAAAGATGGAGCGGAGTATTTTGATGGAGGCTATGAACTCTTTTTAGAAAAAATCGGTTGGGAAGATGAAGAGCCAGTTGCGAAAGTAAAAACTGCTCCAAAAACTAACAAACAAGAGAACAAAAAGCTTAGAGCAACGCTTATTCAGGAGCGAAGCAAAGCGACTTCGTCACTCAAAAAAGAGGTTGAAAAACTAGAAAATTTTATAGTTGAGAGTGAAGAGATGCTGGAACTTTATCATGCAGATTTAATCAAAGCTTCCAACAAGTCAGATAACTCAAAAATCATGGAAGTCTCACAACTTATCTCTAAAACAGAAAATGAGATAGAAAAAAAGTTTGAACTTTTAGAAGTGGCTCAAAATTCCCTTGATGATATTTTAAAGAGTTATGATGACAAATTAACTGCGTTGGAAGGATAAAAATGGAACTTTATTTTTTACGCTCCACGGAGCAAAAAATCGCATCCGACATGCTTCACTTTGCCTATCGTCTTGATGTATTAGAAAGAAGCGTTGAAGATTTCCCCGCTTTAAAGATATACACAAAAGAGTATGGCGCTACTCATAAAGACATGGGAATCTACGCTCTCAAAGAACATAAAATAGCGGGTGCAGCTTGGATTCGACTATTGGGCGAAGAAGCAAATGCTTTTGTGGATGAAAAAACGCCTATTTTAACCATAGCTCTAAAACCTGAATTTAGAGAACTGAGTATTGGTTCTGCTATACTTGATCAGCTACTTTTAGAAGCAGGAACGATGTATGAGCAAATTTCAGTGAGTGTTTTAAAAAATTCTAGAGCAGTAAAATTTTATGAGAAGTTTGGATTTGTTGCTTTAGAAAACTCGGATGCAAATAGTCCGATGGATGGTTCTGAAGTTTTTACGATGCTAAAGAAATTACACATAAAAGAAGTTGTACGCCCAAGTGATGGGTACGACCCAAGAAGATGGATGGATTAAACGAACAAGTTACATTGTTAAAACTGAAATTATTGAAATTATTATAAAAATATATATCTTATGCTACTATGTATTAACATATTTTGTGTGAGGAGTTTGTAATGCAATATATCTGTTTTTTTAATCAACTTGGCATTGATGATGTTGCCAAAGTAGGTGGTAAAAATGCCAGTTTGGGTGAAATGTATCAGCATCTCACTTTAAAGGGTGTAAATGTGCCCAATGGTTTTGCAACCACAAGCGATGCGTACTGGCTGCTCCTTGAAGAGAATAAGATAAAAGATAAAATAAAAAGTGCTCTGGAGGGTCTTGATATTTCAGACACTGCCAATCTTCAAAAACGAGGAAAAGAAGTTCGTAAACTCATCCTCTCATCGAAACTTCCACAAATAATAGAAAAAGAACTTCAAGAAGCCTACAAGCTTCTATCCAATGAGTATGGCTCACAAAATATTGATGTTGCAGTTCGCTCTTCAGGAACGGCAGAAGATTTGCCAGACGCAAGTTTCGCAGGGCAACAGGAGACATTTCTAAATATAAACAGCAGTGAAAAACTTTTAAAAAGCGTGTTGAAGTGCTTTGCTTCGCTCTTTACTGACCGTGCTATTAGCTACAGAACGAGTCGAGGGTTTGACCATTTTAAAGTAGCTCTCTCTGTTGGAGTTCAGAAGATGGTTCGAAGCGACCTCGCATCCAGCGGAATTATGTTTACAGTTGATACGGAGAGTGGTTCGCAGAATTTGATACTTATAAACTCCATTTGGGGTTTAGGCGAAAATGTAGTGAGTGGAAGAGTGAATGCGGATGAGTTTTTTGTTTTTAAACCTACGCTCAAAGAGGGTAAAAACACCATCCTAAAACGCGCACTCGGAAGTAAAAAAGAGAAGATGCTTTATGCGAAGAATCAAACACAAAATATAAAAACCTCAGAAAAAGAGCAAAATAGTTTTTCTATAAATGATAGTGAGGTAATAGCTTTGGCAAAAGCAGCACTTACTATCGAAGAACATTACAGCTGTCATATGGACATCGAGTGGGCAAAAGATGGCGGAGATAATAAACTCTATATCGTTCAAGCGCGACCTGAAACAGTCCAGAGTAAACTTCATAATGAGATAAGTATAGAAAAATATTCACTGAAAGAGAGTGCACATGCCAAACTCTTAACATCAGGAAGAGCAGTTGGCGATAAAATAGGAAGCGGGAAAGTAAGAGTTATCCATAACATATCGGAGTTTGGCACATTTGAAAATGGAGAGGTTTTGGTTGCAGAAACTACAAACCCTGACTGGGAACCAATCATGAAAAAAGCCTCCGCTGTCATCACAAACCGTGGAAGCCGTACTTGCCATGCAGCCATTGTAGCTCGTGAAATAGGAGTTCCAGCAGTTGTCGGATGCAATAATGCAATGGAGATACTTCAAAACGGCATGAGTGTAACTGTGAGTTGCGCAGAGGGAGATGACGGCTATATTTACGAGGGAGAGGTTCCGTACTCTGTCAAAATCATAAATATGAGTGACTTAAAGCCGACAAGAACAAAACTCTTTATGAACATAGGAAATCCAGCTGAAGCATTTAACCTCTCAAAAATGCCAAATGATGGAGTTGGACTTGCTCGAATGGAGTTTATTATGAGCCATTCCATCAATGCGCACCCGATGGCGCTCGTTGATTTACACAAAGGTCGCCATGTAAAAGATGAGAATGAAATTCTCTCATTTGCTGCGGGATATAGCGACATGAAAGAGTTAGTCTTGCAAAAAATAAGTGAAGGAGTCGGTACAATCGCCGCTGCTTTTTATCCAAAACCAGTCATCATAAGAACAAGTGACTTTAAAAGTAATGAGTACAGAAATATGCTCGGCGGATTTGTCTATGAGGCGGAGGAGGAAAACCCAATGATTGGCTTTCGAGGTGCTTCAAGATACTATGATGCTAGTTCTAGAGAGTCGTTCGAGTGGGAGTGTGAAGCACTCAAAAGAGTAAGAGATGACATGGGACTTACAAATATAAAAATCATGATTCCCTTTGTAAGAACGCCAGAAGAGGGAAAAAAAGTGGCGGAGATTATGAAAAGCCAAGGTTTGGTACAGGGCGAAAACTCTCTTGAAATATATGCCATGTGCGAAATTCCTTCCAATGTAATTTTAGCCGATAAGTTTTTAGAGATATTTGATGGATATTCGATAGGTTCAAACGACTTAACACAGCTCACACTCGGGGTTGACAGAGAGAGTGCGAAGATAGCACACATTTTTGATGAGAGAAATGAGGCGGTAAAAAGAATGTTGCAAATGGCGATAGTGGCATGTAAAAAAGCGGATAAATACATCGGTATCTGCGGTCAAGCGCCTTCAGACTATCCTGAAATCACTCAATTTTTAGTCGAAAATAAGATAGATTCCATCTCTTTGAATCCAGACTCTTTGTATAAAATGCATGTGGTTGTGAATGAAATTGAGAGTAAGCTTTAAAAAAAGCTTACTTATTACGCCCACTCTTCAATTTTTCCAGCTAAATCCATCTGCGTAAGATAGAGTCGTAAATCAAACTCCACTTGGTGGTAGTTTGGCTGCATAAATTCACAAAGTTTATAAAATGCTTTATTATGCTCTTTCTCCTTGAAATGAGCGAGTTCATGCACGACTATCATCTTTAAAAACTCCTCAGGAACACTCTTAAACATCGAAGAAATTTTAATCTCATTCTTGGCTTTGAGTTTTGAGCCTTGAACCCGAGAGATGAAGTGATGCGTACCAAGGGCATTGTGAATAACATTTATTTTTCCATCATAGACAACTTTACTCAGGGGTTGCGACTTTTTTAAATGTTCATTTTTTAACTCATTCACATAAGAAAAGAGTGCCTTATCATTTTTCATGGCATGTGGAACTTTGTATTTATTTAAAAGATGCGTTTTAAGCTTATCTTCTTTTATAAGTTTTTGAACCTGTATCTTTGTCTGTTCGTGGTAGTGGTTGAGGTATTTGAGTTGATTCATCTATTTATTATCTCTTATCAACTCTAATGAAAATTTAATATCTTCAAGAGTAGATAAAATCATTCTCTCTTTGTCACTAAGCATAAATTAAATCTTTATGAATCATTTCTAAGAAGAGAGGCTTCATGTTTTTAATATCAACCTTCGCATGTAGGTCTTCTTCTATCTGCTCTTTTATTGCTATCATATCAAACATATTGGGTTTCATTTTTACAAATATATTGATATCACTCTCTGGGGTTGCTTCATCTCTCGCATAACTTTCAAAGAGACCAATTTTTTCAACATTGTACTGATTTTTAAATTCTTGATAATGCTCTTTCAAGTAGTTTAATACATCATGTTTTGTCATAATAAACCTCCTTGTCGTTTAACTTAATGTGATTATAGCATGTAATAAGGGGCTTTTATTTTGCTATTTGTTTGGCATGTGGAAGTTTTAATTTAAGTGTACATTCTCGCTGTGGGAAAAAATCCAACGAAAAATATTAGACTTCTTGCAAAACTCGAAATTATTCAAATTATCCGTTCGCCTAAAGCTTGTTCCCATTTCCATCGGTTCTACATGCCAATGTTTTTGTTTATTTTAAAAAGTGGAGATTAACTTTTAGGGGGGGGATAATTTTTTAGTATTCTGGTTTATGGAATAGGAACAAGTTTAGAGAAAGCCTCTCGCAAGAAAATTCGTAATAAATTTTTACTACTCTTTGTTGTTACGCTAATATTGCAAATATCCGCATGAGCTGGTAACTTAATCATTGCAGTATCATATATCGCCATAGCTCTTTTTGAATCTACGATATATCCACGAATACAGCTTGCCTGAATAGTAATATAACCATGATATTCATGTGTATCTTTTTTTTTGAGCTGACCTATAGTGATTACAGAATCGTGTGTAGTATAGTCAAATCGCAAAACTGAAAGACCTTTATTTAGTATATCGTCAAATGCTAAAGTAGTTAAGTTACCAGTTTTTGGATCATAATGATGAGGTGAAAAAATATTTCTTGCTAATACTTCATTATCTTTTACAGTACCGCAAGAATGCAAGCTGACACTTTCTTTTTCCCATTCTAATGATTGGTCATGATTTTCGGTCAGGTAATGACATTTTGTAGAAGATAAACCTGGATTATTAAAAAAATCTTTCGCAGATTCCAAAGCGTAAATCCCTACACATTTCTATTAATATTAGAAATTCTTGTGGTTAAATCGCTTGAAAAGGCATCATTAATAGCTTTATCCTCTTCAATAAAAGGAACTTTGTCCTTCATATATACAAATGTGTACGCTTCTGAATTATCGCAAGTAATTTCAGCATATTCATTTCCATTTTCCCAATAAAAACCAATTTCTCCTGAACCAGATAACATTAATTTTGGCACTTTAAATGCATAGTTTTGACATTGTAACAATAATTTTTCACCTGCACTAATAAGATCGAAAGTCGGTGCTTTTCCACCGTAACTGTCCCAATCATACTGTAAAGATAGATAGCTATACAAGGTACTTATTGCATTCATATATTCACCACTAAAGATTATTTGGTTCTCAGATTTCGATATGGAATATATTGACTTAAATGATGTGCTTGTGTTTTTTGCCTGTACTTCGATGCCTACTGATGGGAAAGTAGGCATATTGATTTGTGTGGTTGGTGTAGATAAAGCCATTACTGTTGAAATTACTGTAACTGGAATACTAAACATTACTTACACTCCAACTGAATTCTTTTACAAATTTCTGATGATAATAAATTACACATTACCTTTTTATTTAAAAGATGATTTTGTTCAATTATTGTTTCAATTGCACTTATTACATCCGATGTGTTATTAGTAATAAGAATTAAATCTGAACAAGTTGTTTTATGATGTGTTTGTATAACGACTTTTGGACTCATTTTTTCATCTAAAAAATAATTCATGTTGATATTGTTTAAAATTTTATGCTCATTATTTAAAAAATACCCCTGATGGATATGCCAAAAATCATTTTTAGACCATATATGATTCGGAATGAAATCATTTCCTTCTCTAAATAATTCTTTTTTCCAATCTTTTGAAGTATCAGAAATTTTAAATTCATCAATATACTCTATTCCAATTTCTTGAATATTATTACCTTCTAATACAGGCATGAAAAAATCTAAATATTCTTTTACTGTAGCCCACACTTCATCCCATCTGGTGTAATCACTACACCCAATCGTTAAAAAATTATTGGCTAAGTTAACAAACCATTTTTGTCTTCCATCAGGTAATAAAGTATCAAATATAACTCCATTCATCATTGGGGAATGTATATGTTGTGGTTGTTCTATCATGCCACCAATTTGAAAACTAATCATATTTTGTGGCTGACATCTTGGTAATTTAGTAATCATCTCAGGAGTATTTTGATAATTAGTAATGACATTCTTTATAATAGTATCACTTATCTGTGCAGATAAAATAAAAACAAATGCAACTTTCTCGATTGCATTATTGCTATTTTGTAAAATTATATTGTTCATTCTTCAAACTCCATTTTAAGCTTTAGATAAGTAAAGTCTATATTAAACACACTGTTTAAAATTTTATAAGTGCAGTATATCAATTTTTAGCTCAAACTATTCAATGGTATAAGCAAAATAAGTAGGTTTATTCTAAAGCACCCATACAGAAAATTTCTTTCCTTTTATCTTTCCATGTTGGAGTTTTTTGTGGGCTTGGTCTATGAACTTGCTTTTAATCGCAGCATAACTTTGTCTTTCGTAGATGTCGATTTTGCCTATGTCGTCGCCTGATAATCCTGCGTCGCCTGTGAGTGCTCCGAGTAAATCTCCTGCACGGACTTTTTCTTTTTTTCCACCCTCGATGACAAGTGTGATGTATTGGGGTTTCATTTCAAAACCATTCTCTTTTTTGAGGTTTTCTGACTCTTCAAAAAGGCGATTCTCATTTTTGTATTCAAGAGCGTTTTGCACTTCATAGGCATTGTAAAGTGTAATTGCGATGCCCTCTTGTCCAGCTCTTCCTGTTCTGCCTATTCGGTGCGTATAAGTTTCTGTGCCATGAGGAATGTCATAATTTACAACCATGGCAAGTTCTTTGATGTCAAGTCCCCTTGCTGCTACATCGGTTGCAACTAACACAGGACAACTTTTGTTAGCAAACTGTACTAACACATCATTTCGCTCATACTGCTCTAAATCACCGTGAATAGCAAGTGCATCGATTTTATTTTTTTGTAAATTCTCTGCTAACTCTTTTGCTTCTAACTTCGTGTTAGTAAAAACTATAACATTTTCAGGCTTGTAGGTGCTGAAAATTTTGATGAGTGTTTCAAGTTTATTGTTGTTATGTGCCTCATAAAATCGCTCGGTAATTTTGTTGGCAACTTCTGTTGTGATAGTTTTTACACTTATCGCATCTTTTTGAAGTTTATTGCTTATGTCGATAATCTCATCGGTGTAAGTCGCAGAAAAAAGGAGTGTCTGCTTCTCTTTGGGTGCGTACTCTAAAACTTTGTCAATCTCTTCTATGAAACCCATATCGAGCATTCTGTCGGCTTCATCAAGCACAAGCGTTTCTAGGTTTTCTAAGCTCAAAGTATCTTTGTTTAAATGCTTTAAAATGCGCCCTGGAGTTCCAACAATGATGTGAGCACCATGGCGAAGCGAACCGAGTTGCGGGCCAAAAGCCGCTCCGCCACAAAGAGTTAAAATTTTAATGTTATGTGCAAATCTTGCAAGTGTACGAAGCTCTTTTGCGACTTGGTCGGCGAGTTCTCTTGTTGGGCAAAGAACGAGCGTTTGCACTCGAAACTTTTTCACATCGAGTTTACTAAGTAGTCCGATACCAAAAGCAGCTGTTTTACCGCTTCCTGTTTTTGCCTGAGCGATGACATCGCGACCTTCCAAAATATAGGGAAGTGTCTCCGCTTGAACGGGTGTCATTTGTGTATAACCTATTTCATTTAGGTTACTAAGCATATCTTGTGACAATGGAAGGGTTGAAAATTCTTTAGAGTTCATGTTCATTCTTTTTTTGAAATTATAGCATTTTTATAGCCCCTATCTTTTTAGAACAATAGTAAAACAAGCCCCACCATTTTTATTTCCCCAAGTTAAATTTCCATTTAAATGTTTTAAAACAATCATTTTGGACATATAGATTCCTAGACCTGTTCCATTTGTCTCTTTTGTTGTAAAGTAAGGCTCGCCCAATCTGCCTATAATCTCTTTTGGAATTCCACCTCCGTTGTCACAGACACTGATGAGAATAGAATCTTTTGTGTCGTTGATAGTGATTATTACTTTTGCCTCTTCAACTTTTCTGTTAAGGAGTATCTCTTTGGCATTGTTGATAATATTTATAAAGACCTGCAGCAGTTGGTTTGGGTAAGTTGAAATTTTGGCTTGGCTTGAATTATTTATTTCAACGGTAATATTATTATTTTCCAAACTTTTTTGCATAAGATTCATCGTTTTTTTAAGAACATCCACAATTGTGACCTCTTCTTTATCTTGAGTCGGTTTGAGATACCCTCTGAAATCTTCAATAGTTTGTGAGAGTTGCTGAATTTGTTGATTGACATCATCGGTATATTGAATCAACATCTCTTTTGTTATCTCTTCATCGAGTTCAACCGATAATCTAAGATTATTCATCTCCATGCTTACTATAGAAAGTGGCTGTCTCCACTGGTGGGCAATCATAGCAATCATATCTCCCATTGCGGCTTGGCGGGATTGTATCATCATGATTTTGTCTTTTTCTTGCACCTCTTTTGTACGCTCTTGCACCCTTTGTTCCAGCTCTGCGTTGAGCTTCTCAAGCGCACTTCGACTCTCTTGAAGCTGAAGGTTTTTATAGTAGGATTCCTCATAACTTGAGAGTAATAAATCGAGTATCTGCACCTTGTCCGCCGTGATAAGAAAATCGCTTCCACTAAACATCAGCCGAATTCCCATCTCCATTCTCTCAATGCTTCTTCGCTGGGTGTTTATGTAAAGTTCATCTATGACTTCGGGGAGACGCTTATGGTCAAAGGGTTTTGTGAGAAACTTATTTGCTCCTGCTTCTATGCTTTTGATGATGTCATGGGGTTCCGAGAGTGAGGTCAGAAGAATCACAGGGAGACCCTTTAGCTTCTCGTCCTTGCGGATTGCTTTACAAAGGTCATACCCATTCATCTTTGGCATAACAATATCGCTCACAATAACATCAGGCAGTTTTTTTGCACTCAAAAGCCATGCTAGCGCTTCTTCTCCATCATTGCAAACATCCACATTGTAGCCATTCTCTTCAAGAAAATAGCGAACTTCTTCTGCCTGTGTAAGGCTGTCTTCAACGACAAGAATTGATACATTTATTTTTTTATATGCTTGGCTTTCCATCATATTTCCTTTTTGTCAATTTTAATACTCAGCAAAAACTCTGCAATTCCTTCTGGAGATAAAACAAAGTCTATTCCACCCTTTTTTATCGCCTCATTTGCCATTCCAAAAACTACAGATGTATCCTCATTTTGTGCAATTGTAACCCCGCCGTAGAGTTTAAGTTTAGTGATTGCTTCGGCACCGTCATCTCCCATTCCTGAGAGCAAAATAGCCACTGCCTCTCCCGCATTCCATTGAGTTACCGAAGAAAAGAGTTTTGAAACAGAGGGAACATAGAGATCACTTTTATCTGCTTCAATAAGAGTAATTCTGCTATTTTGCAAAGTTAGATGGTAATTTGAAGGTGCAATATAGACATGTCCAGCACAGATTTTCTCGCCATCCTCCGCTTTTTTTACATGCAAGGCACACTGCTCATCCAGCCACTCTATAAATGTATCAATAAATTCTCTGCTCATATGCTGTGCAACCAATATCGGTAGAGGATAATCGGCTGGAAGTGCCCTCAAAATAGTGTGAAGAATGGGAGGTCCGCCTGTGGAAGAGCCAATCATGACAAATTTGCACTCTTTTGCGTACTTTTTGTCTTGCAGGGTTTTAAAATTACTTTCAAAATGGTTGTGGTTCCATCTGCGAACAACTTTCACATCCGACATCACTCTGATATCCGCGACTATTCTCTCATAAAGCTCCTTATACTTTGGATGCCCTGGTCCATAGGGTTTTTCATAAACTCCAAGCACTCCGATGTGCATGTTCTCTAAAATTTTACTTACCTCATTCATATCCCAAGTGGCACTCATAAGCAAAATAGGTGTCGGGTTATTTTCCATAATGATTATAGAAGCTTCATAGCCGTCCATATTGGGCATATTAATATCCATAAGAATGATGTCAGGTTTAATTTTTTTAACCATTGCAACGGCTTCTTGCCCATCTTCCGCAACGCCGACAACTTCTATATCAAGCTCGGAAGCAAGCGAGTAAACCAGCATCTCTCTGGATGTATTTGAATCATCGACAATCATTAGTCGTATCATTTTAAACTCCTCGTATTAGTCAATTAGTTGTTGAATATTTTCAATTAGATTGCTCTGCTCAAATGTACTTTTTATAAGGTAAGCATTTGCACCGGAGTGCATCCCTCTCTCTTTGTCCTCTCGCGATTCTAAAGATGTCACCAAAATGACTGGTAGCTCTGGAATGTGGGAATCCGCTCTGATAGCCTCCGTAAGCTCAAAACCGTTCATCTTTGGCATATCCACATCTGAAACTACCAAATCAAAACTCCCTTTTTTGAGCATTTCAAAAGCTTGTAGTCCATCCACGGCGACCGCAACCTCATACCCGACCATCTCCAAAATATTTTGCAGAAGTGCCAGAGTGGTAGAGGAGTCATCGACCACAAGTATCTTTGATTTTTTCTTTATACTCTCTTTTTTTTGTGCCTCGCTTCTCTTTGTAACACTCGAGAGTGATTTGAAAATATCGGAGATATTGAGGATGAGTGCGGGCGCATCAGAAGCCAAAAGTGAGGCTCCGGAGATGGCATGCACACGAGTAAGCTGTTTGCCAAGGCTCTTCACCATCACCTCCTCTTCATACTCAACTGCGTCCACGCCGACTGCCAGCATCTCATTGGCGTATTTTATGACCACCACCGCCAACGCATTCGACTCATTTAGAGATGATGGGAGTTCCAAAAGAGTGCTCAGATGATAAAATGGTACGACGAGATGTGTAAGCACAACCATCTCTTTGCCCTCAACAATTTTTATGTTCTCTTTTTCTATTGTCATAACACGCACAATTCGTTCACTTGCAAAAATAAATTTCTGCTCACCCAACAAAGTGACAACCCCTCTGAATGTTGCCATGGTAAGGGGCAGAAGTATGGTAAATGTACACCCTCTCTCTTTGTTGTTTTGCACATGCACTTCACCACCGAACTGCTGTGCTTTTTCCAAAACTATGGCAAGACCAAGCCCACGCCCAGATAAATCGGTAACTATCTTTGCGGTGGAGATGCCTGATTTAAAAATCAAGTTTAATACACTCTCTTCATCGAGGGCATCTGCCTCCACTTGGGTTATAATACCCTTCTTTACACTGCTTTGGCGTATCTTTTTGCTATCGATTCCACTGCCATCATCGGCGACCGAGAGCTCCACTTTGGATGCACTTTTTTGGGTAAGGGTGAGAGTAATCGTTCCGCTTTTCTCAATTCCGTGGTCAATCGAGTTGCGCAGAAGATGGATGAGCGGGTCGTGCATCTGCTCTGAAATTCTTCTATCTATCTCCATATCGCCACCGATTACACTTAGGCTAATATCTTTGCCGACACTTTTTGCCATATCGTGAACAATCTTGGGAAGGGTAGAAAACATGGCAGAAAATGGGAGCATCAAGGCTTCTTTCATATCACCTATCAAATGATCCACCATCATGCCTATCTCTCTGGCATCCCCTTTTGTCTGCTTGGTTGCTTTGTTGATTACACTTTTGAGTGTTGTAAGTCTCTTTAAAATCAGCTCTTGCGCACTGCTTTGAAGCGTGGTTATAAGCTCCTCTATCTCAGACTCAATAGTTATCAAATCTTCCACATGCCGTCTTGATACCATCTTTGCAAAAAGCATCTCTTCGGATTGGTGCATAATAGAACTGAGTTTTTTGACATGGATGCGGATGGTCTCCTGAGTTTTTATCTCCTCTGTCGGCATGTGGAGTTGTTCTACTTCTTTAATTTCTTCGCTCTTTCTTATGGGGATTTGCTCTGCAACTGTGACTTTTTCTCTTACACTGTTATCCCCTTGCAAGCCTTTATGAAGAGCTTCTATATGCTCCTGAACCAGAGGTTTCAAATCTCTTCTTGCATCTTCATTCGCCCCACTCAGAAGAGTCAACATATCGTTACACTCGAGCATCACTTCTATGAGAGAGTTTGGAATTTTTAGAAGTGACTGTTTATAGGAGCTGAAGATATCTTCCATAGCTTTACAAAGCTCTTCAATCTCTGTAATATTTACAGCACGAGCCGCACCCTTAAAGCTATGCGCTTCTCTAAAGAGTGTCTCCACGAGCACTTTATTAGCTTCGGCATCACGGCTCTTTTTTAGGTTTAAAAGCCCCTCTGAAAGGTTGTCAATATGCTCTTTTGCCTCTTGGAAAAAAGTCTCAAGAAGCCTCTTTAAAAAAGCTTCGTTTTTTGTATCCATCATCTGCTCATTTTGTGTCAGCGATTATGTAGTGTTCCATCAACTCTCGCAGTTTTTGGCTCAGTCCATTCAAATCATGCGCTGACTCTTCCACTTGTTTTATGCTGCTGAGATTTTGCAGAGTTGCCTCTTTGACACTGCTCATAGCCCCTGAAATCTGATCCATTCCAGCAAGCTCCTGCTCATACGAAGCTGAGATTTGTTTGTTTGCATTTGCCGCATTCATCACGGTTTCATTTAGCTTATCCATCGATGTTTTTGCACTAAGTGCCTGTTTTACACCGCTCTCAACAGCTTTTGCTCCTTGCTCTGCAACCATTACCAAAGTACCTGTTACTTTTTGAATATCTGTGAGAATTTTTTGTACTTGTTTTACACCTTGTTTTGACTGTTCGGAGAGGTTTTTTAGCTCAAGTGCTACAACAGAAAAACCTTTGCCTTGTTCACCTGCTTTTACCGCCTCGATGGAGGCATTTACTGCGAGCATATTTGACTGATTCGCTATATCTTCCACCGTGCTTGTAATCTCGCCTATCTGCTGGCTCTGCTGGCTTAGAAGTACAATATTTGAAGCAATCAAATCCATTTTCTCTTTGATTTGACTAAGCCCCTGCATATTTTCAATCAGCTTATCAGTCCCGCTTTTAGCAATATCCATCGCTTTATTTGTACTCTCTGTGGTTTGTTTAGCTTTTGCAGAGCTTGCCTTTGCTGTCTGCTTTATCTCCTCTATCGAAGCGGAGGTTTGTGCAACTGCCGAAGAGGTTTGTGAAGCACTCGAAGCCACCTGCGTGGTAGTGGCTAAAATCTCTGTTGTGGCACTATTGAGGGAAAGGACGCTATGCTTGAGCTCAAACATAATGGTATTGAGATTGGTGACCATATTTTCTAGGGCTCTTGAGAGCATATCGTTCTCTGAGCGTTTGGCAATAACAACACTCAAATTTCCCTCTCCAATCTTATGTGCAATTTGTGAGATATGTTTGAAATAAGTTATCATCTCTCTAAATGAGTTGGCAAGTTCTCCAAGCTCATCGCGGCTATTGACATTAATGTCTGCATCCAAATCACCTTGACTAATTTTTATGGAACACTCTTTAAGATTTTCTATTGGCTGAATTATCGCTTTAGTCAGGAAAATAACGATAAAAATCGCGAAAAGAATCGCCGCTATCGTTCCTCCAATGATAATTTTATTTGTGTCTTGCGTCAAAATATCAGCGACTTTTGTGCGATCTGCTAGCAACTCTCTTTCATTATCTATAATTGCTCTCATCAGTTCGCGAAACTTATCCATCTGCGCTTTTCCTTCTTCTTTTGAGACAATCTCACTGACGATACTCAATACATCTGCCGATTTCACATTATCAAGTTCTTTGCGTTTAGCAATATACTTATCTGCTATATCTGTCTTCCAAGCGTTCAGTGTTGTATGGGCTTGCTGCAGTAATGCCATCTGTTTTGGATTATCACTGACTAAACTCTCTGTATGTTCCATAATCTTGTCATACTCTATTTTCCGTTTATTATAAGGTTCAAGAAAATCTTCTTTGCCCGTCAATAGAAAACCGCGCTCTCCTGTTTCCATATCCACAGCTATTTTTTGAATCAAAATTGCATTTTGAATAACCATATGCGTATGATTGACCCACTTAAGACCATCAATCAGACCATTAAAGTTCATAAAACCCACTACATTAATTAGCATCAAAAAAATAAGAGGCAACAATCCTCCTGTTATTATTTTATGCTTCAATCTAAACCCGTTTATCATGCTATTTCCTTTCATAATTAATTTACTTCTTCATGTGCTACAATTTTTGAATCTTCCAAAAACTTCTTACCATCAAGTACAATCGTACCGCTCTCTGTCACTCCGATTACTAAATCTGCTCTTGGAAGATTAAAACCAGAGGGAATTTCCTGAATCTCCTGCTTTGATAACTTCTTCTTCTCCAGCACTTCATCGACCATGATGCCAAACTCCATACTCTCGCTACTCAAAAGCAAAATGGAGTGGCTACTGTCTCTTTTTTGCTCTCCAATCCCCAAAAAGTTTACGAGGCTTACAAGCGAAATAAATCTTCCCCGCAGATAAAAAACTCCGCAGATATAGGAGGGTGTAAAAGGAATAGGCATAGGCTCTTTGAATTTATGAATTTCGCTCACAACACTCGCCTCAATGGCATATATTTCGTCATCTATTTTAAAATAGATGAGCTCAAGAGCATCCGAAATCTCGGTTTTATCCAGCTTTTTCGCGGCTTTTATAGCTCTTTGCCTAAGTATATTTTCTACACTATTCAAACTCTTCTCCTTTTATGGAATTGAGAATAAAGAGCAAATCACTTGCCATTATCCCATCTGAAAGTTCCACCACTTCTTGCGGTGGCATGTGGAAAAGTTTCGTTTTGGCATTGTTGAGATGTTTTGTAGCAGACTCCAACTCTCCCTTTTTTTTGAGAATATTTCCAAGAAGGATATGTGCCATGACAAAATCTTTGTCAAGATAGAGTGCGTGTCTGAGATAGAGCTTCGCCCCATCACTGTCATTGTTTTTTAACCTCTCTAGGGCATTGTAATAGTGGCTGCGTTTGTCCTCTTTTGATTTAATTTTTGGAGCTTCTAGCAGATTTTCAATCACTGACTCTATTATATCTGGCTCATTTTTGAGAATAATCATCTCTTCTAGCGATTTAAAATCTTTTTGTATCAGACATGCATCGGGTAAAAACTTGGCATGTGGATAGTTAAACACTCCTATCCCATACTCTGCGGGCGTGGTTGCGAGATATCCACCCTTTTTGAGAACACTAAAAAGAGAGTCCGCCACTTTTTTTGCTTTTTTTATATCAAAATAGATAAGGACATTTTTAAGAAGAATCAAATCAAATTTCTCTCCATTTGGAGGTAAACAGATGTAGGGTTCATCCATAACATTGTGATATCTGAAATGTACCATTTTTTTAATCTCAGGTGCAATCTCATAAGTTCCGCCATTTGCTATGAAATAGCTCATATACTTTTCTGGGGTCTGTCTGAATGAAAACTTAGTGAATACTCCAGAATTTGCTTGGCTTATGGCATGTGGATTTACATCCGTACCCAAAAGATAGAGCTTCCACATGCCAATATCTGGAATTGTATTTTGCAGTATCATTGCTAGAGAGTAGAGTTCTTCTCCGCTGCTGCATCCAACTGACCAAACTGATAAAGAACGCTCATTTTTTTGAAGTAGTTGGGGGATAATTGTGTGCTCAAAGTAATCGTAAAATTGAAGATTTCTGAAAAAATAGCTCTCACCCACACTATATTCACGGGCAAAGGCTTGTAAAATTTTGGTGTCTGTTTCTTCGTTTTTAAGGGATTCTATGCAAAACTTCAGGACATCAAAACCAAGTTTTTTACAAATCCGTCCCAGTTTTGCCTCAAAAGTTGGTTCATGAATATCAATATTCCATCCCAAGTTTTGAAACAAATATTTTTGTACTCGCTCAATCATCGACATCTGCTACTCTTTTAATAAGCTCACTGTCAAGCAGAGCGTCAATATCTAAAACAGGAGTCAGTCTCTCTTCATACCTGACAATATGAGTTGTAGATAGTTCTTTAAAAAGCTCTTCCGCCTCGCTTGAATCCTCTTCATCCAGCGCAAACACCCCAACAGTATGGTCAACTAAA
The DNA here is from genome assembly GCA_026390075.1 of Campylobacterales bacterium. Lineage (GTDB taxonomy): Bacteria > Campylobacterota > Campylobacteria > Campylobacterales > Sulfurimonadaceae > Sulfurimonas. The sequence goes on along the minus strand of JAPLGP010000033.1, from coordinate 81,034 downwards.
AGCGCGATTTGGTGAGAGTGCAGTGTTAAAATGATAAAAGAATCTTCAAGTGCTATCTCTTTTTTAGGCAAAGAAAGAAGTTCTCTGAGGGAGATTACGGGAAGCATCTTTCCATGTAAATCAAAAACACCATACAAGATTTTTGGAGATTTTGGAACAGGAGTAATTTCAAGCGCCCACAAAACACGCACTATTTTAGTCACGGGAAGTGCATAGTTATTATCAGAGACAGAAAAAAGAAGCATGTCAATACACATAAAAACACCTTTTATGACTATTTTAACGCAATTTAAAAGCTAAAGTATATCATATAAATATTTTTAAATATGTAGTGTTTAAATTAATAGAGTTCTTTTACCCGTCCAACCTCGCCGCTCATAAGACGCACTTTGATACCATGATGATGTGTTGCAGATGAAGTTAAAATATCGCGAACTATGCCGTCTGTGAGGCGTCCGCTTTGTTGATCTTGTTTAAGGACTATGGCGACGCTCATGCCGTGTTTTATGTTACTTCGTTTTGTGCCGCCCATTTTTGTGCCTTATTTAAAATATAACCGCAATTATAGTAGAATTTTCGATGAAGCCCTATTTTTAAACTGATACATCATAATGGACGCGGCGACGCTTACATTGAAACTTTTTACACCCTCTAACATCTCAATGGTTACGACCTCATCGCAGACATCTAAAATTTCTTGCGAGAGTCCTTTTCCTTCATTTCCCATAAGCAGTACCCACTTTTGTGGAACTTCCACATGCCGTAATGGTGTAGAATTTTCTTGTACTTCAGCAGCAAAGATTTTATAGCCTAGATTTTTTAGAGCTTGGCATGTGGAAATGATTTCTTCATAGATGTGAATATTGAGCATACTCACATGCCCCATAGAAACTCTTAGTGCGCGTCTGTTGTAAGGATGTGGGGCTTGTTGTGGAACTACAAAAGAGTTTATTCCAAGCGCTGCCGCACTTCGGGCGATTGAGCCGATATTTTCACTTGAAGAGATGTTGTCCACCATGATGATGGTATCGCCTAACTTATCTAAAGAGCTTTCATCTGGGCGGATTCCGTGCATCATCACATTATGGTGGATTTTATGTCCGACGATTTTTTGCATCTCTTTTTTGTCTGTCACAAAAAGTTTAGGAATATTTTTGTGAGTAATTAACTCTTTAAACGCATCGTAATACTCAGGTGTCGCCAAAATACTTTTAATCTCCATAGAAGTTTTTAAAAGCATATTTGCCACTTTTGGACTATCGGCTACAAAGCTTTTATCGTCCCTAAAAGCACTTTCTCTTAGACTGTGATAAATCTCTAACTCTGGCATGTGGATATTTTCTATTTTAATAAGGTTCATGATTTTCAGTTAGGAGATATGTTCGATTTGAGCAACCGTTTCAATTTTGGTTGTTTCTAAATCAACACTTTTAAATTTATACTCAATGCAAGTATCTTGCATGAGCGTGTCTAGTCCTCTATTTAAACCCGCTAAATCTACTTTTTCTTTACTCAGCACAACAAAATCATCTCCAAAAATTCTAAAAACCAAAGAGTTTTTGAAATACTCATTTAAAGACAGAGCAAGAACATGCAAAAAAGTATCGCCCTTGTCCCATCCAGATTGTTTATTATATGTAGAAAAGTGATTTAAGAAAAGAATATCCATAGTTTTAAACTCTTTTTCATAGCTATTTTTCATCAAAACTATCTCTAAATAATTTTGATTATAAACATTTGTAAGCCTATCTTTATAAAAGTAAGCGAACCGCTCTTGTTCTAACTTTGTTCGTGGAACTTGACTTATATTTTCATCAATTGTTATATCTTTAAGAGCTACGAGTGCATAATCAACCACTTCTGGATGAAACTGTAAAGATTTTAATCCTATAAGCTCATCAAGCGCTTCTTGAACGCTTTTTCTAGCTTTATAGATTCTGTTTGTCGTCATTGCATCAAAGGCATCTGCTACCATCATGATTCTTGAAAGAGGGTGTATCTCATTGCCTTGTACACCTCTTGGATAGCCATTGCCATCAAATCTTTCATGATGGGAGTGTACAATCTCTGCTAAGGAAGCAAACATAGGGATGTGACCCAGAAGTTTATAACCAACTTCCACATGCTCTTGAATGAGTTTATACTCAATCTCATTTAAGCCTTTTGGATTGAGCAAAACTGCATCTGGAGTAGCAACTTTTCCTATATCGTGCAAGATTCCTGCTTGATAGATTATTGCACACTCTTCCTCGCCATAACCCATTTGTTGCGCGATTTTTTGACAATATTGTGCAACTCTTTTGCTATGTCCTGCTGTGTAAGTATCTCTATCTTCTATCATCTCTACCATGGAGAGAAGCGTTTTTTCATAGTTATCATTTTGATACAACATCATTTGCGTTATGTCTGATGTTTTTTTTTCAACCATATCCAAAAGCATTTTTTTGTACTCTTCATTTTCTGCATATTTTGATAATTTTTCGACTATTTTATAGAGTTCATGATTGAGCTGTTCATACTCGAAAGGTTTAATAATATAGCCATCGATTCCAAGTTTTATACTTTTGAGCATATATTCTGACTCGGCATGTGCGGTTGTTATCAGAATAGCTTGATTTTCATGCAGTTCTTTGATTTTTACTATCATTTCTAAGCCATTCATACGAGGCATGGACAAATCTGTAATGACGATATCAAACTTTTGTGTTTCATAGAGTTGTAAGCCATCTACACCATCATTTGCGACACTCAAGTTTGAAAATATTTTTAAGAGGTAAAGCGTCATGGAAGCTCGTATAGTACTGTCATCTTCTACATATAAAATATTTAGTTCTTTAGATAAATCTATGAGTTTTTTTAAATTAATCATGATTTAAACTTTTAGGAAGTTGTATGGTCATAACCGCTCCATCCGTACTATTTTTAGCACCTAATTTTCCTTTGAGATGTTCTTCAATGATAATTTTGCTCATATAAAGTCCTAATCCTGTCCCATTTTTTTCATTTTTTGTACTAAAATAGGGCTCAAATATTTTCTTCAGTACCTCTTGATTAAAGCCCGCACCATTATCACAAATCTCGACGATGACGCTCTCATCTATTTCATAAATCTTATTTGTGATTTTTCTGTTTTCTTGTTTTGTTTCTAAAAGTGACTCTTTGGCGTTGTTGAGTAAATTGATAAAAACCTGTTTTAATTCTCTTGCATAGATAGAAATTTTTGTAGTAGAATCAAAAATATTTTCTACCTCAATGGTATTGTTTTGTAAACTTTTACCAATCATTGCAAGTGCTTCAACAAATACATTTTCTATAAGTACTTCTTGTTTTTCTTTATCGGATTTAAAAAAGTTTCTAAAATCATTGATAGTTTCTGAGAGCTCTTGTGTTTGTTTTAAGATATCTTTTACGCCATCTTTGAGCGTTTGCGTATCAAGTATTTCAAGCTCTATATCTGCTAAAATATTATTTCCACCCATGGCAATTACGCTCAGAGGCTGTCTCCATTGATGCGCTATCATGCTTATCATCTCACCCATCGCAGCGTGGCGGGACTGTGCTATCATGATTTCATCTTTTTTTCTAAGTTCTTGTTCTAGTTCTTTCGTCTGTGATATATCTGTATGGAAACCGACCATACGAATCGCTTTTGACTCTTCATTGAAGATGGTATTACCACGGTCAAGTATCCAAACCCAATGTCCATCTTTATGTTTTAGGCGATGAATATTTTCGTAATGGTCTGTTTTTCCTTCAATATTTTCTGTAAATGCTTTTTCAGCTTTATCTACATCATCAGGATGTACAAGGAATTCCCATGTAGAAATTGAATTTTTAAGTTCATACTCTTCATACCCTAACATTTTTTTCCATCTTGGTGAAAGATAAAGCGCACCGCTCTCCAAATTCCAATCCCAAAGACCATCATTTGAGCCATCAATAGCGTATTCATAGCGTTCTTTTAATGTTTCTAACTCAGTAATATCATTGAAAATAACTAATTTTTCATGATTTGTAAAATCTTTATAGAGTTTTTTTGCATTTACCGTAAAATAGTGTTTTGTTGTTCCTTGAAACATACAAACTTTATGCATCCTATTTTGGTTGAATAAAATATATTCTAGCCAGCTTATTCCATTCATATCGGCTACAACACAATCTTTTTCTTTTAAAAAGTAGTCACATACACAATCATGCTCTTGCATAAAAAAATTTACATTTTTATAACCAAAAAAGTCTAGCATTGCTTGATTGGCTTTTTTTATTTGTGACCCATCGGTTATAATCATTATGTTTGGTACTGTGTTAAAAATATCTTTAAGATCGCTCTGTGTTTCCATAAGGAGCTGATGCGTATGATGTATTTGTTGCATATGTTCTCTGCTGATATTGTAAACTTCTTCTTGATAGAGAGAAATTCGGCGGTAAATCAGCACGATGAACAATAAGAACATAAGAATTGCCGATGAAACCATTCCAAACAAAAGATAAGAATGAGGTATCATATCTCCCATATAAAGGATATTGTTTTGTATAAAATATGTATGGAATGCAATAATAACTGCTAAAACGAACATAGCTACCGAAATATAAATAATTACACTTCTCTTAAGTGATGTTATCTTAATTTGTTTCATTATTTTTCTTAGTAAAGTTCATCCATAAAATCACTACCACATTGAAGCTCTTTTATCCAATCCAAAAAGAGTTTTACATTCTCTTTTTCAAAGATAAGTCCGTGCTGAGGAGCTATAATATCTACTTGTAATTTTTCTATGTGTAATGCCCACGCGCGGCAAAGTTTATTCGAACCCATATATCTTTTGTGAAAGCCATGCAAATATTCCACATGCCGTGCAAAGTTTTCCACATGCTTGTAACTTTTAGGCGAAGGAACAACCGCCGCACCAATATCTCCTGAAAAAACAATTTTTGAACGAGAATCATAGAGTGAGAAATTTCCTGGAGAGTGTAAAAAATGAGCAGGAACAAATTTCAAATAGTCCTCCCCAAATTTTAATTTTGCCCCATGGTCAGCAAGGGGCATGATTCTACTCATATCCATAAATCCATAATGACTCATAAATCGAACCCATAAACTCGAGAGTATAAATTTTGCATTTGTGCTTATTGCCCACTGAGATATTGAGCCTGAAACATCTGGGTCTTGGTGAGAGAAAAATATATACTTGATGTTATCGATTTCCACATGCCGACTTACCGCCTCATAAAGCTCATCAAAAATAGATGCACTTCCTGGGTCAACGAGGACACCTACTCCATTTTGAACAATAAGGTATTGATTTACGGAGAGAAATGAATCTTCATGAGATTCATCATCAAAACTAAACATTACACATTTGTGTACGCCATCATCAAATAAAACTTTTTCGTTATTACCCATTTTGCAATCCTTTAAATTCTCTGATTATACTCATTTGTCTATTAGTAATATATTTAACCAAATTACTCTTTTTGTTGGCTTCAAATTTGAATACAAAAACAACATTAAATGAGCGTTTATTTTCATCTTTTCTAAGCATAATAGCTTTGGTGTTGATAATAATATTTTGTTTATCCACACTTAAAACCATATCTAAGATAACTTCACTTTCTTCTTTAAGACCCGCTGGTAAAGCATTTAACTCAACCTTTATAGCATCGAGGGATATGTCTAAAATTTTCATATCTCCATGAAATTTTCTCTCTTCTATAAAAAGCGATACTGTATGATTTTCTTCAGGAATAACACGAACTGTTTTTCTAGTCGTAGGTGAGGTTGCTATAAAATGTAAGTTTGTAAATTCTACATTTTGTTGCTCAAAATTCATTCTTACTAATTTTTCACAGCTTATTATAAAGGGAAGGGCATCTGAAACTATTAAGCTTTTGTGTTCAAATTGAACAGCTTTTTGTTGGAGATAATTTGTTTTTAAAGTAACTTTTTCATCTGCAACATTTGTAATGATTGCATCATTTGTGATGCTTAAGCCTTTGTAAAAGTTGTGCAGATGCACTTTTGCATTATTTCTATGGAGCACTTCAAGCAGTTTAAAGAGAGCCTTGGCATCTTGAATATTTTCATCATATTTTGACTGCTTCTTATCAAAAAGTTTCAAAAGATTGAGCTCGGTAATATCATCAAATGACAATATTCCGTAATCATTTTTCTCTGGTATTGTTTGATATTTCAAGGTAAAATGTAGAAAATTTCCATTTTTATCTATGAGTTTTATGTGGTAAAGTTTTTGTGGATTTTTACTTATCTCTTCAAACCAATTTTTGTCTGCTTGGTTATACAAAAAGCCATCATGCTCTAAAAATAGGTTTCCGAAATCTCCATGCAGTTGCATAGCCTCAGCGATATCTTTTACTTCAAAAAAGTTTAACATAGCTTGATTTGCCAAAATTGGCTTCTCTTTCACCATCATCAAAACCATTGAACTTTGATAATTAAAAATATTCCTTATATGTGCATCAAAAACTCTCGCATCTTCCTCTTCTTTGATTGCTGTTACAGCCGCATAAAGTATTTCTGTAAGTTCCGAGAGATTTACAGGTTTTTTGAGAAATCTAAAAGCTCCAAGCTCAATTGCCTGATACAAATACTCTTTGTCATCAAAGGCTGACATGATAATAATTTTCGTTGGGGGGGGGCAATTTTTCTGATATTTTTAGCAAGCTCTATACCGCTCATATGAGGCATTTTAATATCTGTTATAACTATTGAGGGCTTGTACATTTTAAAAGCTTCCAAACCCTCTTTACCATCAGCCGCAGTATAAACAGTATCAAAAAATTTATGCAACAATTTAGAAGCATTTTCTCTGAGTGCATCATTATCTTCCACATGCAAAACAGAAAAACCAACTGCATCCAATTTTAATTTTTTCAAATCAAGCATAGTGATAACCCTTTATATCTTATTTTGTTATAATAGCATATCTTATCTTGTAAGGAATTGTGCATGAAATATACTTTAGGTTTTCGTGTGTGGCATTGGCTTAGCGCACTTGTAATCCTTGGTTTGTTAGGGACAGTCTTTTTGAGAAAAACATTTCTTAGCTGGAGAGACAATGCTCAAATTATGATGAGTAAGTTCTCAGAAATGGGCGTTGTCATAACGAAAGAACAAGCAAAAGTTGCAGCTCAAGCCATTCGGGATGGCATGTGGGAATGGCATATTATTTTAGGATATGCTTTAGTATTTTTGGTACTTTACAGAATATGTCTCTTTTTGGCTGACAAAAGTACAAAAGAAGCTTTTAGCTCTTTAACTCTTCATAAAAAAGGTGTAAAATCACTTTACTATATTTTTTATGCAACGCTTGTTTTTATGAGTGTCAGCGGTTTAGTCATTGAATTTTATGAATTTCTAGGACTTGCGAAAAAGACAGCACATGATATCACAGAAGCACATGAGGCAGTTTTCAATTTCATTATGATTTTTGTTCCACTTCACATTGCTGGAGTCATTATCGCAGAAAATAAAGATGAAAAAGGGTTAGTCTCAACGATGATAAACGGGAAGTCGTAAAGACTTCCCCCTCCAGACCCTTCTAGCCTTTCATCTCTCGCTGAAAATTATTAACAGTTTCTATACTTTCCATAATAACCCTTTGAATATCTTCTGTTGCAAGTTTATATTTCGAAGCAAACGCGGCTATTGCATCAATATTAAATGTCTCTATATCATGAACCACAGCATATATTTTTCCAAGGGTACCTTCATATCGCAATAGAGCAGCGCGAACGACATCTGAAACATTCATACTGTCTAAGATTTTTTCTAGCTTGACACCAAAAACAGTATCTATCAGAGATAAAACACCAACAAAATAGGCTTCACCTAAAGCATTGCTTTTTACGCCAGGTTCGATTGCCTTTAAAAGATTTTGCATAAGTTCTGTACGATTTTTTATCATAAGCATCAAGGGAGAGGCTTCATTTTTTGCAGATGTAGATTTAGAATAAATCATCAACATAAGCCACTGAGCAAGTGGAATGCGCCCAACTAGAATAAGAATATGATGGATAGAAGATATCTTGTCTCTAAAGTGAAAAGCGCCTGAATTGATAAACTGCAAAAGTTGAATAGTCAGCGCATGATTCATCTCAAACTCACTTACAATTTCGTCTATATTTGTATCCTGAATAAGCAGATTATAGAGTCTTAAAACATTAAACATCGTTGCATCATACTTTGCATTTTCAAAAATTTTTGGTTTAGCAAAAAAATAGCCTTGAAAAAGCTCACAACCAAGATTTTTTGCTACCTCATACTGTGCATCTTTTTCAATTTTTGTAGCTACAACTTTAATATCTTTCCCTCTTAGCTCACTCACTATACTTCTTAACTCATTTGTCACATCACTGCTGATATTGATTTTAAAATAGGAAAGTTCTCTTAAAATAGGTCGATATTTTGCAAATTTTTTTGCATCAATGGTTGTGTCATTGATTGCAAGAGTGTACCTTTTTTCTTTTAGCTGCTGTATTCTTTCGATTACTTTTTCACTCATCTCTATCGTATCAAAGAGTGCAAAAATGAAAAAATTGTTTGGAACAGAGAAGATTAAATCATTCATTAAAAATTTTTCATCAATCTTCACAAACACTTTATTATCGCTCAAAAAACTTCTAGTACCAAACTTATTTAAGATACTACTCACAACAGAGGCACTTGCATAGAGGTCATTATCTATATGGCTCTCTCTGTTAGCGTCGAGATACAAAATATCATAACTGTATTGTTTACCACGGATATCAATTATAGGCTGTCTGCCTAGATAAACATTTTCCACGCCCTAATCCTATTTGAGAATATTATATGAGAGATTATACAAGATATAGGGTCACTTCTAACTTATTTTATCTTAATAATAGGTGCAAATGCTTTTGTGCTAACATTTATTATGTTGCCCACTTGTAACTCTTGCACTTCACTTTCGTCAACAACAACTTCTACAATTTGCTTATCGATGCCGATAGTAACCACATAAATAACATCTTTTTTTTCAATGTTTAGTATCTCTCCCTCAAAAGAAAATTTACTAGTACTGGTTTTTGATAAAAAAATCTCTTTTGGTTTACCCATTTGAAAAATTTTTCCCTCTTTAAGCCATAATACTTGGTCAGATAGTTTAAAAACTTCCGAACGGTCATGTGAAACCATTAAACTAGTAAGTTTAAAAATTTCATGTGTCTTTTTGAGTTCATCTTGCAATCTGCTTCGTGTCAAAGCATCTAATGCTGAAAGAGGTTCATCAAGCAGTAAAATTTTTGGTTCTTGAGCGATAGAACGAGCCAAGGCTACTCTTTGTCTTTGCCCACCTGAAAGAGTATTTGGTAACCTCTCTTTTAAAGCCAACAATCCCATTGCCTCTAAAATTTCTTCGGCTTTAGAGATGTCTTTGTGTGGCTGTGCAAAAAGAAGATTTTGTAACACACTCATATTCTCAAAAAGAGCATAGTTTTGAAAAACAAATCCTACTTTTCGTTTTTGAGGGATAAGATTGATTCTCTTTTTGCTATCAAACCATACTTCCCCATCCATTGTAATGCTCCCTCTATCTGGTGTGTCAAGTCCCGCTATCATTCTAAGGAGTGTTGTTTTTCCAATCCCTGATTCTCCAAAGATAGTCCAAAATTCTCCTTTTTCAAAGGTACATGTAACCTCAAAATCGATTATACCTGTCGCACCAAGTAGTTTTTTAGAGATAGAAATTTCAAGCATGAAAACTCCCTTTTACTTCATTGCCAAGTTTGACATAAACCAGCCATAAAATCGCAAATGAAAAAGCAAAAAGAATCAAAGAGTAGCTATGTGCCATACTATAATTGAGTGCTTCGACTTCATTGTAGATAGCGATAGAAGCAACTTTTGTTTCACCATCAATATTGCCACCAATCATCAAAACAACTCCGAATTCACCTACTGTATGAGCGAAAGAAATAACACCCCCTGTCGCTAAAGAGGATTTTATAGCTGGTAAAATAACTTTTAAAAGTGTTTGAAACTTACCTTTACCCATGGTATGTGCTGCTTCTATTTGAAATTTATCCATCGCTTTGAATCCGCTAAGAAGTGGATGCACCATAAATGGTAAACTAAAGATTATAGAACCTATAACCAATCCATCAAAGTGAAATGCCAATTGATGCCCAAACAAATCTTTCCATAAAGCCCCTAAAAAGCCATTTTGGCTAAAGGCAAGTAAAAAATAAAATCCTAAAACAGATGGGGGAAGAACTAAAGGCATTGCAATAATTGCTTCTAAAACAGCACGAAAACGAAATTTTGTATAGGCAAGATAATAGGCAATCGGAATACCTACGAGATATAAAAAAAGTGTTGTGATAAAAGCTAATTTTATTGTTAAACCAAAAGGTTCCCAAAAAATAGGGTTTAGCAGTTCACGCATAACACTTCTTCTAATGAAACTTCGGTTGCTTTAATAAAAATTTTTACTTCATCCCCTAAACCTAAAGTCAATTGTTCTACAGCATTTGTAGTGATAATAGAACCAATATTTATGCCATCCACATCAATGTTTACTTTAGAAAGTATTTTGCCTTTATTTACAAACAGAATGGTACCTTGCAAGAGGTTTGAAAAACTAATTTCTCCTTTAAGATTTTTAGCAATTCCCACTTCAGTTTCTTTAAAAATAACATTTGCTTCACTGCCTATTTTAAAAGAACTAGGAAGTTCGAGTGTTATTGCAGTAAGTTTATTTATACCACTTGTAAGTAAAACTCGCGTGATACCATCGTGTATTTCGATGGTATCAATCAAAGCTTTTATTTTATTCATTTGGTAAAACAAATCCATATTTTTTAAAAATTTCTCGTGCTTTTGGAGTTTCTATGAAAGCTTCAAATTTTTTAGCAACAGGATTACTTTCTCCTTGTTTTAAAAGAGCATATCCTTGGACAATATCATTATGCCAATTTGCTGGTAAGAGATAAAAATTTCCTTCTTGTTTTAAAACTTCCGAATATCCTAAAGAGATAGGTAAAATTCCAACTTCTGCTGCACCAGTTTGAACAAATTGTGCTGCTTGAGATACATTTTCACCTAGAACAAATTTTTCTTTCACTTTGTCATAATATTTCTGACTTTGAAGAGCATTGACTGCAGCCACTCCATAAGGTGCATGTGCTGGATCGGCAATGGCTAAGCGTTTCACTTTAGAGTCTAAAAGCACATCAAACCCTTTAGTTACATCAATACCGCTATTTTTAGGTGTCCAAAGTCCTATGCGTCCATAAGCGTAAGGTTTTGGATTTGCATTGATTAATCCTGCATCTTTAAGTTTTTGAACATACCCCATATCTGCAGCAAAGTACATATCATATGGTGCTCCGTTTAGTATTTGAGTGTAAGCTTTGCCAGTTGATCCAAAAGCAATTGTTGCCGTATCTTCAGGATTTTCCATCTCAAATACACTTTTCATCTCTTTAAACGCATAAACCAAATCTGCCGCTGCGGTGATACGAACTTCCCCTGCTTGTAAGTTAACAAAAGCCGCAAGTAGAAGTGTGATAGCTATTTTTTTCATTCTGTATTCCTTTTTGACTTTACTGTTTTGCAATCATGACATCTAAGGATTTGATAACTACAATAACCTCTTTGCCATCTTTTAAATCCAATTCTTTTGCAGATTCATTCGTGATAATAGCTACAACTTTGTCTCCACCGAGCAATTCAACATCTACCTCCGCATTTACTGCTCCTATTTCGATACTTTTAATAACACCTTTGAGCTTGTTTCTCGCACTGATGTTTAGTACTTCTCCCGTTGCTATCATCACATGTGAGGCTTTAAAAAAATATTACACTCTCTTCAACATTGAGCTTCATATCATGAACGCTATGGTTTGAGATAACCGATGACAACTCTGTGCCATGCAGAGCTTCGAGTGAAATCACGGTATTTACCATACCTTTGTTGATTGCCGTAATTGTTGCTTTTATTTTGTTTCTTGCACTTATCTGCATTTTTTATTCCTTTAAAATAAATAGTTCACTTCTAAACGAAGCTCATGATTAGAAGTATCGTTTCCATATCCTTCAGATGCACCGCCACTGTTTGCCTCTGATATTATCTGTTGCAGCAAGTACTTGATTGTTTTGAATCATATAACGCGCTTTTAATTCCAAGCCTTTTACACTTGCAACAGCATATTTAGCGTCAATGTTCCACTGTCTTGTATCGCCATTATTATAGTAACGGTTTGTTGCACCTTGATATCCTACTTTAGATGGGTCACGGTCGTAGTAACTGTAGCTTACTAAGCCGCTAAGTCCAGAAACTAAAGCATCAAAGCTATAATCAAACTGTGCTTTGTATGCGGAAGTATTTGCATTCCAGTCTGTGACTGTCATAGAACGAGTATATCCGTCTGTCGGAAATCCACGCCATGGAGCGATTAAATCTCCACCACTATTTGTGTGTGAATAGGCTACTAAAAATTTAGATGCTCCATAAGTTGTTACAGCACGCACAGCATACATATTGGTATCAACACTGTTGTCGTTATCACCTTTATATTGTACTTTTGAAGCTGCACCTGTAGGAGCTGTTGCTGTAACTGCACCTGTCGCATAAGGAGATGAACCATCCATCGGAGTAATAATGTCGCCAGCCCCATGGTCAAATTGTTGCATATATCTTGCACCTAAAACTACGGTTGCATCTCCTGCTTTGATAGCGTAGTTAGCTTCTAACAGTCCTTGATCTATAATATCTGCCCAATGCATATATCCAGCATCAAAAACAATTGAATCTATTGATTTATTTTTAACAGATAAAACTTCAACTGCAGGTGCAGCTCTTTGTCCAAATTTTGCTTGGTCTGCAAGATCTCTTGTATTTTGCGCTGTAGCTGGAGCAGCTTGTGTAATTCCCGTAGTTGTGTAATGCGTGTGGTAGTAGTTTTTAATCGCATCAGGAGTATCTCCAGTATCTGCCATTGAACCAAAATAAGTCATCCCTCGTTCTTTGACTTTATCTGCAAAATCAAGTTGGATAGTCGTATTAGCAATATCATTAGAAATTGCTTGAACTCCTTCAACCGCCAATGGAATCATTTTTGTATCATTTGGAGAAATCCATGGATTACTCATTAAAAATTGACCACCCTTAATTTTACTCTTTGCAATATCATATTGGAGGTAAGATTGAGCAAGTACAGCATAACCTGCACCAAAATTTGTAGCCGCGCCTGGTCCACGAGCAAAAAGATCCGAAGCAGTTGTATTTTTAGCATATCCAGCTACTACGCCGTTGTTATCATCAGTAAAAATGTTTGTTCCTTGCGTCGTATAAAGTCCAGCACCAGCGCTAATACCATACAATGACGCTGTTTTATAGATTAAACTTCCACCAATTGCCGTACCTTTGCTATCGCCATCAGGCTTTGTTCCCCAGTTGTTTGTGTTCCAATCCGTATTGAAGTACTGTAAACGAATTCGCCCATCAAGTTTTCCCTCTTTGAACATACCAGCAACATCCTCAACACTTTTGGTGTCATTTGCTAATACTTGTTTTGAAATATCCTCACTTCCACATGCCATAGTTGCAAAAAGCAATGTCGCTATTGCAACAGTGCTAAATCTAATCTTTTTGTTCATAAATACCCTTTTTTATATTTTTAATTTTAACATTATACTTTTGATTATATATTTTTAAACTAAGATAGAACAATTTTTTTATCTTTTATCTACTCTAAACCATCCAGCGATGGAGTATCTGATTGTATTGGCTTGTAAAACTTCATGTGGAAATCTGTCACTTAAAAATACTACAAGCGTGTCGGCATGTGGAAGTACTGTTTTTAAGTAGTTCTCATCTTCATCATAAATCACAAGTTTCCCACCGTCGCCTTCCTCCCAATTTTCATTTAGATAATAAACTACTGTAACAACACGGTTTTTAGAATCTTTAAAAGCATCAAGATGGGTTTCATAAAAATCACCTTCTTCATAGATGGCAAAGTGACTTTCAAAGTATGTTAGTCCCAAAAAAAGTTCTCTGTTGAGATACTCTTTTAATCCATCCGTAAAATGTAAAAACTCACTTTGAACGCCGTTGTCATAGTCAAGCCAAGAGATTTTATCTTTTCTTCTTTCATCGTCAATTTGTTGATTGTTCGCTCGTGAAATAGAAGCTCGTTTGAAGTTGTTTATCTGTTTTGCTGCATCAAGAAGTTTACTGGAGAGTTCATTTTGTATGGCATGTGGAATAATGATGTAACCATCTTCAACAAGTGCGTTTGTGATTTGTTCGTATAGCTTTTTGCTCATGTTTTACCTTTTTGTGGGAAGTTAATTCTAGCAAAGTTTTTTAGTTTTGAGAGTAAAAAGTATTAATAGCAGAAAACTCTGCTATTAAATAGGGAGAACGCGGATTCTTTTAGAAAGTTTTTCTTTTAAAGTAGCTTCTATCGCGTAAAGAGTACCTGTTGAAGAGGAAGCACAGCCGTTACATGCACCCAAATAGCGGATGTAAATGTCTATGTATTCATCCCCTTTTTTGATATCGATAACTTCCATATTTCCGCCGTCCATTACCAAAAATTGGCGAACATTTTCATCTACGACTGCATCGACTGCTTTGATTTGTTGCACTAAAGTCATGTTCTCAAAATCGCCTGTTGCCCCAGCGTCCGCCGCAGCTTTCATTTTTTCTTCGTCCATTTCACGACGCGTATCTGCTAAGATATCTACAAGATAATACTCTCTTGCTTCATGCCCGCCAGGTTTAATACAAGATTTACAAAAACCACCAGCTTTTGTGTAGTCTGTAATTTGTTCGATTGTCTTAAGGTCATTAAGTCTGATAACTTCTCTGAGTGTACCTAAGCTCACTCTTGCACACTCACAAACAATGATTTCTGTCTCAAAAGTTGAAGCATCCACACCTTTATAAAGTCCTGCCGCTTTTTTGATAACATCATATGCCATAACCGAACAGTGCATTTTTTGAGGTGGAACAGCTGGAATTTCTGGGCTATCACGAAGAGCAAACTCCACATCGATATTTGTAATTTTTACAGCTTGATCAACTGTTTTGCCAATACAAAGTTCTGTCATTACATCCGACGAGGCTATCGCAGTTCCACATCCAAAACTCTTAAATTTTGAGTTAACGATGATATCTGTTTTTGGGTCAATTTCCCAGTATAAACGAACCGCATCCCCACAACTCTCAGCACCAAAATCTGCGACGATAAGTTTGTTTCCACGCGCCTCAGCATCTGCTTCAAAAATCTCACCTTGATGATGCGGGTTATTCATAAGTGTTGTTACTTTGTTAGAGTACGCATCCCATAATGACGCACCCAATAAATCATTTTTTGCCATTTTAAATATCCTTTTTTATCTAAATTTTTATTTTATACTCTATTTCGACAGAAACTAGCTTTAGCAATTAGTGGTGAAGTTCACATTCGAGAACCTCTCCACCTTTTGTTGGCTTTTGTAATGCAAATGAGCTTGAAATAGCTCTAAGTCTTGCAACTGCATCTTTAAAATGAGTGATAGTATAATCAATTTCGGCATCAGTTGTAAAGCGACTCAAACTAAGACGAATACCTGTGTGTGCGAGTTCATTATCCGCTCCGATTGCTAACATGACAGTATTTGCTTCTAAATCTTCACTTGCACATGCCGAACCTGTGGATGCACCGATTTGTCCATTGTTCAAATCCCAAAGCATTCCCTCGCCCTCAACACCTCTGATAGAGATAAGGATTGTGTTTGGAGTACGACCATCTTTTGAACCAACGACAAGTGTTTCACTCAGCTCTAAAAGGGCATCTTCTAAACGGTCTCTTTTTGCACGAATGTCTGCCATTTTTTCTTCTATATTTGTAGTTGCAAGTTCTATCGCCTTACCCATTCCAACGATGAATGGAACATTGAGCGTACCTGAACGACGACCACCCATTTGAGAACCGCCATGAAGAAGAGGAGTAAGTTTTTGCGAGTTTTTGATATAAAGAGCACCAACACCTTTTGGTCCATGAAACTTGTGTGCCGACATACTCAAAAAATCTACATGCACATCTTGTAAATCCACAGGAATTTTACCTACAGCCTGAACACCATCAGAGTGAAACAAAACACCCTTCGCTTTACAAATCTCGCCAATCTCTTTGATAGGAAAAATCATACCTGTTTCGTTGTTTGCCCACATAATTGAGACCAAAGCGGTTTTTTCTGTAATAAAACTTTTTACAGTATGTGCTTCAACAATTCCGTTTTCATTGACTGGGAGATAAGTCACTTTTACACCTTCTTCTTCTAAAAAGCGGCATGTGGAAAGAATGGACGGATGTTCAACTTCAGTAGTAACGATGTGATTTTTTTCGCCATTTACGATTAAATCTGTAAAAACTGATTTTAATACCCAGTTATTTGATTCAGTAGCACATGAAGTAAATACTATATCATCATTATCATGAGCATTGAGTGCCGTGTAAATTTGATTTATTGCTGTGCTAAGAGCTGGATGCGCGGCTGTACCAAATTTATGAAGTGAGTTAGGGTTACCATAAACTTCGCTAAAATAGGGCATCATCACTTCCACAACTTGTGGGTCAACCATTGTTGTAGCATTGTTGTCTAAATAAACTTTCATTTTTTTACCTTTTACCTTTTTTTTAGGCACAAATTTTTAAATAGGATAGATTTTGTCTTGTTTTACTTTTGATATCATAATGGCTTTGTTATTTGATAAAGCTTAAACTAATCTGACCGAGTCTTTGATTTAAGAAATTAAGAAGCATTTACTGATGTTACGCATAATAATGAGCAAAGCCCATTATTATGGCAGAGACTAAAGCGGCTACAACCCCCTAAAGCTACAAAAAAACAAGTTTTTTCGAGAATTCTAATATAATGTCAACAATATTAGTGCAAATTAAAGGAAGAAACATGTGTAATTTTAACAAACAAAGCCAAGAGACTAAAGAGTTTCTTCATCTATTTATGACAAAGTGTGCCCAGAGTGTTGGTGGTGCAAATTTTCTTCTTGCTCTCATTGAAGCAATGAAAACAAAAAAACCAAATCCACTTATGTTTTCAGGTAAACAAATAGCTTCTGAAAATAGTATCATCAAATGGAATAAAGTAGTGTTTAAAGATAAAGTAACTGTTTTAGAAGAGATACTCGTAGGGCATAGAAGTGCGGAAGAACCTAGTTTTAACATACTAGAAAAAGTAAGTGAAAAAAAGAAAAAAATCGTTATGAATATGGTTAAAACTTTAGCTCCTATAGAATTTGTAGTAACACCTCAAAATCATAAGGATGGTGGAGGCTTCAGTTTTAAAGCATTTGAGACGATTGAAGATGATTTTGT
Source organism: Campylobacterales bacterium (assembly GCA_026390075.1). GTDB lineage: Bacteria > Campylobacterota > Campylobacteria > Campylobacterales > Sulfurimonadaceae > Sulfurimonas. The sequence continues at coordinate 63,664 of JAPLGP010000033.1, read as the reverse complement.
AAAAATAAATCCTGTCTTTGTTGCAATGTTTTTTTGTTCTACTGACTTCACAAAAAAAGCCTTAAATTTCGTTATATAAAATGAAAAAGAGATAAAAAAGAGATTTTTATTTAGTATAATTATTAGATTTTTTTATCTTAAGGGGTTGTCTGTGCGTTCATTATTAGTCAGTACAAAGTTAAATATAGCGATTATTGGTATCTCCCTAGCTTCTTTGATTGTATCATTTCTTCTGCTTTCTTGGTATGGGACAAAAATTACACAGGATGTTTATCAAAGTACAAGTAAAGAGCTTATAGAGAGTGCAAACTATAAGATGGACTGCAAAGTTAGAATAGGAATAACAAACGCTATTTCTATTGCCAATGATAAGAGAATAAAAACTGCTCTGCAAACAGATGAAAGAAAATATGCAATAGAATCACTTAAAGATATTTCAATAAGAATGAAAGAGCATACTGAATTTCAGAATATTAAAGTTCAAATTCATACAAAAAATAATATATCATTTTTAAGAAATTGGGAAGCAGAAAAATATGGAGATGATTTAAGTTCATTTAGAGCAACTGTTGTAGCTGTAAATAAAACACTTAATCCTGTGACATCCCTTGAAGCGGGAAGAGTGGGTCTCAATTTAAGGTCAGTTATACCAATTATAGGCGACAATGAAGAGCATTTAGGTTCTTTGGAGTTTATTCAAGGTGTAGATTCTATTGCAAAAGATTTTGATAAAACGAGTGTAGGCTTTTTGCTTTTAATGGATGGAAAAGTCAACGACATGATGAGTGGGGGTGAAAAAGTTTTATTTACTGAGGGTGATAAATTTCAAAGTTATATTATCTCTCAAAAGTTTATAAATCAAGATTTTTTAGGGGATGCAAAAAATCTTGATATGCAAAAACTTTTCAAAAATAGCTATGTATTAAGCACAAAATATTTTTATACTTTTGTAAAAGTAAAAGATTTTCAGGACAAAGAGCTTGGCGTCATTATTTTGGCAAAACCGCTCTTAGCTGTAAATAGTGTTATAGACAAATCACATATTTTAATCTATTTGTCTCTTCTTGGAATCTTGACAATGGCAATAGTTATAACACTTGTCATTATGTTAGCTGTAAAAAAACTTGTGACACAACCATTAAAAATATTTGAAGATGGGTTGTCGAGCTTTTTCTTATTTTTACAAGGTAAAAAAGATTATACAAATGACATTGCAATATACACAGATGATGAGTTTGGAAAAATGGCAGACTCTTTGAGAGAAAATATAGCAGTTAGTGCGAAACTTCATGAAGAGATAAGCGAGTTAAACACAAACTTAGAATATAAAGTTGAAGAAAAAACTAAAAAAATAAGTGCGCTTTTAGATAACGCGGGGCAAGGATTTTTATCTTTTGGCTGTGATTTTATAGTTGATAATGAATACTCGGCAGAGTGTAAACGATTTTTAGGCGAAGATATAGCTGGTAAAAATATAGCTGATTTATTGTTTGTAGATGAAAGTAAAAAAGAGTTCTTTCAAACTACGATTTTAGATATTAACGAGATGGACAATGATATTATTAAACATTCCCTTCTTTCGTTATTACCAATAGAGATTATTTTAAATAAAAGAGCACTCAAACTAGAGTACAAGCTTCTTGGGGATGAGAAACTTATGTTAGTCATCACAAATATTTCAGCGCAAAAGAAACTTGAAAATAAAGTGGAAAAAGAACAAACAACTTTAAAAATGATTGTTGAAGTTGTAACGCAAAGCGATATCTATTTTGAGACAAAAAAAGAGTATGAACTGTTTATGGACAATTACAAAAATCAGATAGATATGAGTAAAACATCTCTTTATAACATCAATGAAATTTATAGAACTATCCATACTTTTAAAGGTGCTTTCGCTCAACTCCACATGCCTAACATTGTCATTTTTTTACACTCAATTGAGAGCGAACTGTCATCAATGCTAAAAGAAACGAAGCATACGAATGAAAAGTTATTGTCACTTTTAAACAAGTATGATTTTAAATCTACTTGGCATGTGGAACTTGATATTATCAAAAATATTTTAGGAGATGAGTTTTTTAACGCTCATAGTTTTGTTAAAATAAATCTATCTGTCATTAAAACTTTAGAAAATAAAATCTTTAAACTCTTTGAGCAATCAAATCTTACAACGCCACAAGCAAAAGAAATTATTACCGAAGTAGCAAGTTTGTCTAATCAAAGTTTACTTCAAATGCTCAAACCTTATCCTTCTTTAGTAGAGCAATTAGCTACAAAATTGGAAAAACATATCTATTCATTTGAAATTATAGGTGATAGCCATGTATTAGTTTCAGACAAAATCAAACCATTTGTAAAATCTCTTATACATGTATTTAGAAATGCTATAGACCATGGAATCGAAACGCCTGAGCTAAGAGATGAAAATGAAAAAGATACAGAGGGAACAATCTCATGCAGCTTTAAAGAAACAGGGAATATTATTGAAATTATTATCTCGGATGATGGTTCTGGAATAGATAAAGAAAAAATCTTAGAAAAAGCCTTCAATGAAGGAATGATAACAAAACAGCAAGTGAGTTCACTAAGTGATGAGGAAATCTATAATTTTATTTTTAGTGAACAATTTTCTACAAAAGAGGAAATCACTGAAACATCAGGGCGAGGAGTCGGCATGAGTGCAGTGAAAGCAGAACTTGAGAAAATTGGTGGAACTATAAAAATAAATACGCAAAAAAATCTTGGAACTACATTTATTTTTACAATACCAACACAAGAAGGAGAAATATAATGCAAAACATCGAAGCTGGGCAAATAGAAGAAAACATTTTGTTACCAATGTTAGAGAGATCAATAAGTTTTTTAAAAGAAGATATGCACATAAGTGTAACTTCCAATAATTTAGAGGTTGTTTGCCCAAACCAAGTAGAGCTTAAAAAAAATACTGCGATGATTGGCACAGGTGGAAGCATACAAGTTATCATCACAATGAGTTATGATGATGAACTTCTTGATAAATTGGTTGAAGCATTTTTGGAAGGCGAAGAAGTTCCTGAAGATGAAAAAGATGAAGTAAAAGAGAGTGTTTCTTCTGAAATCGTCAATACTATCGTTGGAAATTCTCTCACGAATCCATTGGATGGAACAACACTAAGTATAACACCTCCTATTTTAATATATGAAGCAAAATCTCTTTTTAAACATAAAAGCTCTAAAATTGCGACCGCAACGATTAAAACAGAATTTGGCGATATGCTTTTAACGGTCATTGGACCTAAAGAGTCTTTTGCAGATACATTAAACTTTAAGGAACTATGAGATGTTAAATATTTTAGTTGTAGATGATTCTTTAATAATAAGAAAGAATATAAGAAAATATATTACGAGTTTGGGACACAATGTTGTAGGTGAAGCTCAAAGTGGAGCTCAGGCGATAGATGCTTGTAAAAAATTAAAACCAGATTTGATAACGATGGACATTACTATGCCTGATATGGATGGCATAACAGCTGTGAAAAACATAAGAGAGTTTGATAAAGATGTGAATATCATCATGGTAACCTCTCATGGGCAAGAGGAAATGATAGTTTCTTCTCTTAAAGCTGGGGCAAAAGGGTATATTCTAAAGCCAGTGAGTGAAGAAAAACTTGCTAAATCTATAGCTACAATCTATGATAAAGAAGTTGCACAAGACGATGATGATTTAATAGATGATTAGAAGTGATAGCTCACTTCTCACTCATAAATTTATAATTTTATAACAAGACGGTTCTAAATCTTCAACACTAAAATCTCCAAAATTCAGACGATGAAGTTGTACAACTTTATTTGAAACTGCACCAAACATTCTTTTTACTTGATGGTATCTTCCCTCACAAATTTCTAATCTTACGAGTGTTGGAGTAATTATTTCCATTTTTGCTGGTAAAAGAGGCTTCTTTTCACCATGAAGCATTAATGTACCACTCAAAAATATCTCTGCTTCGTCACCTCGAAGTGCTTGAGCAAGTGTAGCTTCATATATTTTTGAAATATCACTTTTTGGACTCGTAAGTTTATGATTGAGCGCACCATCATCTGTGAGTAAAATAGCACCAGTTGTATCTTTATCTAATCTGCCAACAGTAGAAATTTTAATGCTTCGTTTTTGAAATCTTTCTGGCAATAATGAATAAATAAGAACCCCATTTTCCTCTTCATGGGAGCAAACTACACCACTTGGTTTGTTCATAAGAATAACCAAAGATTCTGCATCCAACGCTTCATTTTCTACTGTAATATCATTATGATACGCTTTTTTAGTTGTATCAAAAATTCTTACCCCGTTGATACAAACCAGAACCTTGTTTAAAAATTTTTTAGCTTCACTTCTTGAACAATAACCCAAACTCGAAAGGTGCGCATCCACTCTTTTGTAACTATTTTGCATATTCACTCTTTTTTTGAAAAATATATCATCTTATTGGTTAAGTCTTGGCATGTGGAATATTTTAAAATTATAGAACTCTCAACTCTTGAATGGTATAATTGCAAAATTATTTTAAATATCAAGGCTTACCATGGGACAAACTATAACTGAAAAAATATTTTCTGAGCATGTGGGAAAAAAAGTATATGCGGGTGAAATTATCCGTTGTAACATCGACATGGTTATTGGAAATGACATCACGACTCCTATTTCTATCCATGCATTTGAGGAGAGTGGTGCGACTAAACTTGCAAATCCAGATGGTTTTTCTATTGTTCTTGACCATTTTATCCCTGCAAAAGATATAGCTTCTGCAAATCAAGCTAGAATTTCTCGTGACTTTGCTAAAAAGTATAACCTTAAAAACTTTTTTGATGAAAAAGATATGGGGATTGAACATGCACTTTTACCTGAAAAAGGGCTTGTAGTTCCTGGAGATGTGATTATCGGTGCAGACAGCCATACTTGTACACACGGTGCACTTGGAGCATTCTCAACTGGAATGGGTTCAACGGATTTAGCGTTTGCCATGATAAGTGGTGGAAACTGGTTTAAAGTTCCTGAATCTATTAAAGTCGTTTTGAGTGGAAAACCTGGCGTTTACACAACAGGTAAAGATATCATCCTAGAAATTATCCGCATGATAGGGGTAGATGGAGCTTTATATAAGACTTTAGAGTTTACCGGAAGTACAATTGAATATTTGACAATGGATGACAGATTTAGCATGTGTAATATGGCGATTGAAGCAGGTGCTAAAAGTGGAATTGTTGCGTATGATGCAATTACACAAGAATTTTTAAGTGATAAAAACTTGGCAAGAGAGCCTAAAATTCATTACTCAGATACAGATGCAAAATATGACATGCTATTAGAGATAGATGTGGCGAAACTTGACCCTGTTATTGCTTATCCATTTTTACCATCCAATGGTCACAGTGTTGTTCAAGCACAAAAAGATCATATCAAAATCGACCAAGCATTTATCGGAAGTTGTACAAATGGTCGATTAAGTGATTTGAAGGTTGCTTCTGAGATTTTAAAAGGGAAAAAAGTGCATCAAGATGTGCGTCTCATAGTAACTCCTGGAACGCAAATGATTCTCCGCGAAGCAAATAAACTTGGATATATCGATATTATTGTGGATGCTGGAGGGGTTGTGAGTAATCCTACTTGTGGTGCTTGTTTAGGTGGATACATGGGAATTTTAGGTGATAATGAAGTAGCCGTTTCAACAACAAATCGTAATTTTGTTGGTCGTATGGGAAGCAGAAGCTCTAAAGTATATTTGGCAAACTCAGCAGTTGCAGCTATTTCTGCGATAACTGGTTACATTACAGACCCAAGATAGATATTAGATATAAACATTAAATGATATTATAGATTTATTTCGCTATAATGCCGAAAATTTAAAAACAAAAAGGAAATAAGATGAAAAGATTAATCTTAATACCAGCACTTTTAGTAGGAACTTTAGCAATGGCTAAACAATATGACTTCGAGTTTACTCCAGTTATCGGGTACAACTATACTGAGGGAAATCTTGATATAAAAAACCACTCTGTATTTGGAGCAGAACTTCAATACAATGGTTTTGACTTTTTCTTGAAGCCAGAACTTTCAATACTTTACTCAAGAACAAATAGTCAAAACATTGTTCCTAGTGTTGAGCAAAACCCTATGTACCGTGTAGCATTAAATGGTGTTTATGAGTACGGTTCATTAGGTATGGTAATTCCATTAGCTAAAATTGGTATTGGTTATGAAGCTTCAGGTGAGCATTATTCAGGAAATGAAGACAGCAGATTTTTAGATGCTGGTGTTGGTGCAAAAGTTCCATTCACAGACAAATTAGCTCTAAAACTTGAAGCTGTATATATGATGAAATGTAATGATTTCAGATACGATAACAACTTAGCTGTATTAGCTGGTTTAAATTTCGCGTTTGGTGGCGCTGAGCCAAAAGCTGCGCCAGTTGCAGCTGCTCCAGCTCCTGTTGTGAAAGCTCCTGTTGTAGCTCCAGCTCCTGTTGTGAAAGCACCAGTTGAAGTAAAAGCTGAAAAGGTAAATTTACACATTAACTTTGAAACTGATTCTGCTAAAGTTGACAAAGATTCAACTGTTCGTGTAGAAAAATTTTCAACTTTCTTAAAAAATGCACCTCAGTATAAAGCACAAATTATAGGTCATACAGATAGTACAGCTTCTGATGCTCATAATGATAAACTTTCTACAAACCGTGCTACTGCTGTAAAAGATATGATTGTTAAAAATGGTGTTGCTGCTGATAGAGTAAGCGCTGTTGGTAAAGGTGAAAAAGAGCCTGTAGCTAACAACAAAACTAAAGAAGGTCGTGCAGAAAACAGAAGAATTGAAGCACAACTAATAGAAACTAAATAATAGTTTTATGATAGACACTCCTTGTGTCATCTTTGCAGGTGGCAAGAGTAGTAGAATGGGGGAAGATAAATCTCTTCTTCCCTTTGGCGATTTCAAAACTCTCACAGAATTTCAACTCTCCCGACTTAGTAAAATTTTCAAAAGTGTATATATTTCATGTAAAAGTAAAAGTAAATTTGACTTTGATGCAAACTTTATAGAAGATGTATCAAGCGACGCTATTTTTGCTCCAACCACTGGATTTGTTGCAATTTTTAAAGAGTTAAAAGAAGAAAGTTTTTTTGCCCTGAGTGTTGATACTCCTTTTGTTGATAAAGAGATAATTTTAAAGCTTTTAAAAGAGGATTCAAATAATCCACATGCCGATGCAACAATCGCAATCTTGGCATGTGGAATGCAACCTATGTGTGGCATCTACCACCGTTCACTTGAGAATGAATTTTCCCACATGCTCCAAACAGATAACCATAAACTTGGATTTTTACTTAAAAACTCAAAAACAAACTTTGTATATTTTGAAGATGAAAAATCATTTTTAAATATAAACAATCCTGATGAATATAAAGAAGCCCTGACAAGAGTTGATGCTATAATAAACAAATAAATTTAACTAAAAGAAGAAGATTATGAACTTAACACACCTTGATGAAAATCAAAGACCAAAAATGGTTGATGTAAGTGATAAAACTCAAACAACGAGAGTTGCAGTTGCTAGTGGTATCATAGAAATGAGCCAAGATGCTTATAATGCGATTGTGACCAATGCAACTAAAAAAGGTCCTGTACTTCAAACTGCGGTTATTGCAGCTATCATGGGTGCTAAAAAAACGAGTGAACTTATTCCTATGTGCCATCCACTTAATCTTAGTGGTATAAACTGTGATGTAGAAGAACTGCCAGAATTGCCAGGTTTTAAGCTTACTTTGACTGCCAAACTTACTGGACAAACAGGTGTTGAAATGGAAGCACTCACAGGCACGAGCATAGGTCTTTTAACAATTTATGATATGGTAAAAGCCATAGATAAGGGTATGATTATACGCAATGTACAACTAGAAACAAAAGCAGGAGGCAAAAGTGGAGATTATAAACGATAAAGATGTAAAACTGGAGCTTACTTATCCATGTTCTTGGTCCTATAAACTTATTGGGCATGAAAAAGAAGCGATACAAAAAGCGATTCATGAAGTTATTTTAGAGAGAGAACACAGTTTAAATCACTCTAATGTGAGTAAAACAAATAAATATATTAGTATGAACCTTGATTTACTTGTGCATAATGAGGATGATAGAAATTTTATTTATGAGGCTCTAAAAAGTCATCAAAATATTAAAATGGTACTTTAACCCAATAAAATTAAGGAGCAATAATGGATTTAGAAAAATTACAGAGAGATTTAAAACTCTCTTATAACACAAGTCTTAGTAGTGTGAATGAAAGGGTAGAGGATATAGTAAATCACCTTGTGAAAGAGTGGGATGTAGATGCGCATGATATAAGTTTACATGAAATGAAAACTTTAGCTACTTCTATACTTGATATTGAAACGAAAGCGTTACATGATGAAGTTGAAAAACTTTTAGCTCAAAAAGAGCAAATTGAACGAAATTTAGAGAGAAAGTCAGCTGCACTTCAAGAGCTAAAATATACCGTATTTAATGCAATGGAAATACAGGTAAATCCTGATGATGTGCAAACACTCTCCAAACTACACCAAGTAAAACTTCAATCCATTGACCTTTTTGACCTACTGAGTGAAATAACGGAATCTGCAATTATCACAGCACTTGAAAAAGATCAAGATGGAGATATTAAAGAGACGGTTGAAGAGATAATCAAAGAAATAACTTATGAAGCAATAAAAGAGGGCTCTCTTAACACGATAAGAGTAAGAAAAATACTTTCAACGATTTTACACTCAGCTATAGAAATAGCAGAAGCAACACCAACAAAAGCAGATGAAATACTTGGTTCTACGCTTAAAGGAATGAGAAGCGGTCTAGTGCGTTCTATTGATAGATTTAAGAAGAGACTTGTCTTTATGCCTGTTGAAGCCAAACACATTCTCATCGAAGATTATGACACGATTATAGAAGATTTAAACCAGACAGATACTCTCTTTTCTCAAGTCATTCAAACACAAGCAAGTGAGAGTTCGGAGACTATTAAAAAACTTCTTTTAGATATTAATAAAAATATGCATTTTGACCTTGAGGAGTTAGTACATATCTCAAAAGAAGCGGCAGAAGTAATGAGAGAAAAATTTTCTACACTTGCAAAATCTGCTGTAAGAAGAGGAGAAAAAGCTATGCAATCTCAAACAGCTAAAGAAGCAAAACGAATGGGAAAACAAGCTTGGAGCGTCGCTAAATCAGCACTTGGAAGTGCACTAAAAACTGCAAAAGATGTAATAGAGCCTAAAGAAAAGTAATCATTTATATAATTTCCACATGTTAAGAGTCGGCATGTGGAAATAGTTTCTCAAAAAACTATATCTCTCTAGCCACTAAAAATCGCCCTTAGCGCCTAAATCCATCATTTTATACATAGTGGATCTAACATGGTTGGCTTTTTCTAGCATTTCAGGTGGTAATGTGTGTCCACCAAAAAGCATAAGTTCCATTGCCATTGTAACCAGCCATCTATCTCCTTTATCATCCTCTACAATAAGAATTCTACAAGGCATAAACGCACCATATGCTACCGAATAATCAATAAATGTTTTTGCTATACCAGGACTACAGTAATGAAGAATTCTAATGTATCTTTGTCTTTTACCTTCATAGTCTTTTTCTTCAGCCATATGTGAATCTCCAACTTGAAGCATATTGGCATCAGTCGCTATGCTCTTCATTGCTTCTACAACTGTATCAGTAGAAACACTAGGATCAATTTTAACTTTTCTAATCATAGCTTCTGCGGAGTTACCTGTAGTAAGAACACCATCAGCCATTTTCATATATGCACCCATCGCCTGAGGGTCTAATTTTGAAGCTTGACCTATTCTTGTACCTAAGTCAAACTTTACAAACATGAAAAGCAGACCTACAATAATAATACCACCAATAATGGCTAAACCGTTCTTTACTAAATTCATTTTTTTCCTTTTTTATTTTATTTACTAAACATGTCTAAATACAAGGAATTAGCCCAAGCATAAATAGAATTTGCATTAGCAATTCCATCTTTTTTCCAGTCTTCACTACTACTCGTTGATGCAAAATCAAATGTATCGTCTGTTTTGTTATAAGCATATTGAGTATAGATGTAAATTGCCCTTTCAGGATTTATTGAAACAGCAGAGAAACAAGTGGTTGTTGGTGGGTACCATTTAATTTCTTCTGTTCTATTAATCTTTTGTGCTATTAACTTGGCTACATGATGTCCTTCAGAGTTTGAAGTATTCCCTGACTTAGAAAAGCCCATTGGTCTAGAATCTCCAGTCACATATATATCTTTTTCACCATTTACTTCATATGTAAAAGGATTTATATTTCCTTCTAGTTTATTTTGCCCATCTTTAGCTATACCAACTTTTTCTAAAATTTTAGCCCCTCGAACATGTGGATAAAATGCGGCTTCTTCGAAGCTAATTTCATCAAACTCAGTTTCTACTATTTTCTTGTCTAAGTCAATTCTTTTGATAACTGTATTAGGACGATAATCAACATAATCACTATAAAGCTCATCAAAAGCAGATTGAAAGCCTTTTTTCTTGATAGTTATAGCATTATTTTCATCTAATAATATAACTTTGGCTTTGATTCCTTTTTGTTTAAAATAATCTGCAATAAGACAAGTTCTCTCATATGGCGCTGGAAGACACCTATAGTTTCCACTTGGAACTGTTAATATGAAGTTTCCACCTTTAAAGTTTAGAACCTTGTTTCTTAGACTAATATGTTCAGAGCCAGGTATAAAACCAGCTGGATACTCTTGTCTTAATCTAGTCTCAAAAGCTATATCTTTTGTCCAACGCGAGTAGTCATAATCAATGCCAGGTGCAAAAACAAGATAGTCAAAACTAATATCACCATCACTAGTCTGCAAAAGACGATTCTCTCTATCTAAACCAATGGCAGTTGCATGAAAATATGTATAGTTGTTTTCTCTTGCAGCTTGAAGATAATCATGAGTTAAATACTCTAGCTTTATCTTATCTACTAGCCATAAGTTACTCAGAGGACAAGAAACGAATTCATGCCTTTGCTCAACCAGAATCACATCAGCATTTGGAGCAAATATTTTTGTATATTTCGCAATTGATAATCCAGACCATCCACCACCAACAACAACGACTCTAGGACCTTTCGCATTGGCAATCGGTGCACTATTAGTTGGTTTAGCTTTTGGTACATTACCTGACTTTATCTTGTCCTCTTCGCCATATCCACTCACTGCAGTTGTTGCGACAAATAGACCTGAAAGTTGTAAAGCTTTTCTTCTTGAAATAGCCATTTGGACATCCTCTCTTTTTATTACTCTGTTACTTCTTTAACTACTTTTATCATAAGGTCTTGCGCATCTTCGAGTACTTTTATAGATGGCTTATCTTCAATTGCTAAAGAGCTTATCCAGTTATATACTGATGGATATGCCATATTTACAACTGTAGAACCTTTTTCTTTATACATATAGAAAGTACAAGGAGCAAATGCACCAGCTTCGGGATGGTTTTTTGCTACTTCAAATATAACTGGAAGTTTACAAATAGAATAGGCATCAAAAAAATCATATTTTTCATAACCAGCTTCTTTAAACTCATTTCCAAGTTTATTATATCCAGCTATAACAAATCCAACAGTTTCAAGTGAACCCTCTAGCTCAGTCTGAATACCCTCTATTTTATCTTGAACAGCATCACCTTGAGCTTTCATCTCTGTTGTGAAAGTTGTTACTAACTCACCCTTAGCTTCTAACGGCTTATATGTTATTTTTTCAAAGTGACCATTTGGCAGAGCTTTCGCAAGGGTATCTATAACAAGTTTACTATACTCTATCATATGCTTATTTTCAGTAGGGATACCAGTGATTTTTGCCATGCCATCTATTGATAGAGATGAAATTGAGATGTCATTTGAATCTTTATTTATGTATATAGACATACTTAGAGGTGCGAATAGTGCAGCTTTTGGAGATATTTTAACTAATTCTAAAACTAAGTCTTTTTTATAAAGAGTGAAGAGACGATACATTTTATGATTTGTTTTTTGAAACTTTGATTCAAAAGCCTTATTCATATCATTGTTCCCAGAGATATTAAACCCTGCATCCGCAAAAGCTTTTTCTATTGTAGCTCCAGTAATTTTACCCGCAGAATTATCAGTTGTATATATCTGAATATCTTGTGCTGCACTCGCGGCAACTCCAATCACAAGCAAAAAAATCGTAACTAAACCCTTTATAATTAACTTCATTTCTTTTCCTTCTTTTGATATTACAAAACTTTTACTATTCATTTAAAAGATAAATAGAATCACTTTTCTTAATAGTTGCACCGCTAATTACCTTTGCAAAAATTCCTCTATCATCTTTAAGTATTTTTGGTAATTTTTCATCTACCTTTGCAAGACTTTCGCAAAGCGTACAATTTTGACTAATTTCTAGTACAAGCTCACCTATCATAACTTTTGCACCTGGTTTTAAATAATATGGATTGTAATCTATTAGTATATTTTCACCTAATGAGCTGTATGGCGCATTTATGCCATGTTGCTTAGCCAAATTATAACTATCCAGAGAAGTTATCAAAACTGATCTTTGTAAATTTTTATTGTAATATTTATCTTTAATAACACCCTTATTATCAAGAGCTAATTCTGTTGTGTTTATTCTTCCATCATTTGAAGAATAAAACAGCTCTAAAACTTTTCCAACTATTAACATATAAACCCTTACTTATTTAAACTCTTCTATACTCATCTCTTCATAAGAATAACTGCCTACATAACTTAGAATCTTAAAATATTTATCTTCATCTTGATATCCTGGCTGTGAATATACTACTTCTTTATTGCTGCTTATAAATATTGTGCTAGGGTAAAAATCATAACCTAAAAATTTTGCAAAGTCTCGTTTGCTTCCTTTAAAGTTTTTAAAACTAACTTTTCCAGCATCTGCGATATTAATATCAACAAAAATAAAGTCTTTTTTTATTTTGAGTGATACTTTTTCATTTTCAAGTGTGAAATCAATCATTCTCTCACAATATCCACAATTAGGCTTATGCAAAAAAATCAACACATGCTTATGAGATTTCTTTGCTTCGCTAAAAATTGCATCTATTTTAATATTTTCAGCATAACTAATGCTGAAAACAAAAACCAATAAAATAAAAATTTTAATCATCTTAAGTTTAAAGATTATGATTTTTATTTGGTATCTTCATCGCCGTTATACATTTCCAGCTCTTCATAAGCTCTAAATACATTTTGTGGACTAAGAAGGTAATATAAACTTTTTTCTCTAAACTCTTCAAGAGTAACAGTTTTTGTAATATCATCTGCTGTCACACCATCTTCAACAGCTTGTAAAACTCTTTTTTTAGTCAGATCAAAATATTGAATAGATTCATCAGCAGCTGTTTTATCTGTAATAAAACCATGACCTGGTACTAAGTGATTCCAATCTCTAGATTTTATCGCTTTAAGTGCTTCAATTTGACCAATAACTATACCATCTCTATTTGAAGTAACTCTTCCATTCATAACTACATCCGCAACTAAAACAACTTTATCATTTGGCAAATACAGGAACCAATCTTCTTCAGAGTGTGCATATCCAACACGAACATATTCCATATTTACACCAGAGATAGTAAATTTTGTTGTATCTTTAAATGACTTATCAACAGGTACTAGTTCTGTTTTTCTAATAGCATCTTGATACAAAGTTTTAACCATTCTCGTTTGATCACCCTTGTGATAGTTAACATTTACAGATTCTGGCCCTATGATTTCAGCACCATGAACTTGTTTATAATAGTTATTTCCTAACCAGTGATCATCATGCTCATGACTAACTATAACTGTCTTAACAGGAAGATTTGCAATTTTACTCATAGCTGCATAAGCTTGTTGTGCAAAATTATATGAAGGACCACTATCCCAAGCTATCCAACTATCATCACCTTTAATGTAACAACTGTTCGACATATCCCCAGCATTTTCTTTTGTTGGCATTTCTAATGCACCGAAGAAACACCAGACTCTATCACTCACTTTTACTGGCTTTAAGTTATAGTCCCAATCTGGAGCCATGCTTTCACGTGGCTGTACCCATTCATAAAGTATAAAATTATTATCAGCATCAAGTTTATGCGCATCTGTAATTTTAACACTTTTATTAAAGATAAATGGCATTGACAAAACAAATGCCACTATTGAGAATAAAACAATTAATTTAATTTTCATAAATATCCTTAACTAACTTTTTCTGTACCCGTCTCTGTTTTTCCACTGTTATCCGTTGTTGTTATTTCTAGGGTATCGCCTACTTTGCCTTTATATGAAAACTTAAAAAGAGGGTTTTCAGACATAAATCCACTAGCTGTTACTTCAAACACCACAACTCCATTGTTTTTTGCAATGATTTGAGCAATGTACTCTGACACTATTTTCTTTTTCTCTGCTTCTTCTTTATCTGCCATCACACTTGTAAACATTGCTTTTACGCCTACAATGCCATCTTTTTCTTTTGCTTTAATTTTCATGTTTGCCATTTTATTACCTTTTATTTTATTTTATTTTTTTATTTTGTATTGTTATTGGTGGAGATAAATCAACCACCACATCCGCCAATTGAAACATCTATCTCTTTAGATGTTGTATATAATACACCATCTCTTCCTTTAGCTACGATTGTAACTACTGCTGTTTTTCTCAATTTTATTCTAAACTCATAATTGATAATCGCACCACTTGGCACAGTAAATACCGCTGTGGTACTTCTTGGATTTGCATCTTGAAAGATTGCAATAGACTCAAGGTCTAAATCACTCTCAATAGTAACTGGAATTGATCCACCGTTTTCAGCAAGTTTTGGTGCTGTAAATTTGATTTTATCAGTCTGTTTCAATCCACCTGTGCCAAACATTTCTTTAATTGCTTCAGGAACATGTTCTGCAGCAAATGCTTTTGGTGTAGTAGCTCTAAAGTCTACCGCTTTTAAATCCGTTACTGGGGCAATAAGTGCAGCAACTGCTGCAACACTTACGCCTATAAATTTTCTTCTATCCATTTTATTTTCCTTATATTTAATGTTTTTTCTTACTTGAGTCTATCATAAATTCAACTATCATTTGAACTTCACTGTTTGTAAAGTTTTCAAAGCCACCCTTAGGAGGCATTCCGCCTACACCATCGATTGCATTATGCACAACCTTGTCAAAACCTTTTTGTGTAACTTTGTTCCATGCTTCTATATCTCCAATCACTGGAGCACCCATTTTATCGCTACTGTGGCAAAGCTTACATGCGTCATTATACATTTTTTCAGCTTTTGATACAAGCTTGTTTTCCACTTCAGGTGGCAAATCTCTAACTGTTGTGTATGGAGGTACAACATCTGTGATTTCATTGTCTATTTTCATTATCGTAGGTTCTTTTCCCGTAGCACTTAGATCTTTACAATCTTTCATACAACGCGTACCAGCACCAATATTTTTAGCACGATCAGAAAAGAATTTTCTTACATTCTCAACTCCATCTGGACCGTCTATATTTGGATAAAAGCCATTTTCATTAGGCATTTTTATCTTCATTAATTTTTCTTTATTTAATACATACTCACTATCCATTTTTTTGCCATCAATAACAATATTATCTTGTGCTAGCAAGTATGCAGTAATGGCATATATATCATTGTTTGTTAAGCTTTTTGGATGTGCATATGGCATAGCATCTCTAATATACCAAATAAGTGTAGTAGCCTTTGGCCAGTATGTACCAATGGTTCTTTTTGGAGCTTCCATCCCTGGTTCTATTCTTTGATTAGTAAGAGTTTTAATCACTCCATTTGGCAATTTTTCTTGATTTCCGCCTGTTAATGTTGGATAACCATGACCACCAGCACCAAACTCACCATGACAAGAAGCACACTGCTTTTCGTAAAGCTCATCACCATCTGAAACTGAACCTTCACCTTCAGGTAAACCAGTACCATCTGGCATTATATCTACATCCCAAGCTTTCAATTCATTAGCAGTTGGGATTCGACCAAAATTTACACCTTTAGTGCTTTGTTCATTATAACGATAAGCAGCGTAAGTACCATTTTTTCTTGGATATATAACACCCCCGTCAACAGCTCCCATCTTGGAAATATATTTTCCAGGAAGAGTACTTGTGTCGCTTCCCCCATAAAGAAGAGTTGAGCTTAACACCAAAGCAACACTTGTTGTTATTAACTTATATAGATCTAACTTGAACATTATTCACCTCCCCTTTTAAAGTAACTTCCCAAGTACAAATTGAGTTTCTGTGATAAACGCCCTCAACACCCATAACTGCTTTTTCTTGATTTACTGTTGGCTGAACATTTTTACTATCATCAACAGCACGGCTTTGAAGCAACAATGGTTCTTTTACATATTTATGCATATAAGAGAATCTGGTCCAAGATTTTGGAAGAACTAAACCTTTTAGTTTTGCTTCAACCCAGTTTTTTCCACCATCTAAACTAATGTCAACATTTGTAATCGTTCCATGACCACTCCATGCTAAACCTTCAATTTCAACCAATTCACCTCCTATAAGATCACTCCACGGTCTTTCAGGACAAGGTGATGTAATAACAGAGTTTACTTCGAGTGCATAAAAGTGTTGTATCGCTCTTCCACTTGCCGTTAAAGCAGTATATTTAGAGGTCTCTTCTTTCGCATACCATGGCTTATCACTGAATTCCAGTCTTTTTAGCCATTTAACACAAAGATTTGCTTCCCAACCTGGAAGTAATAAACGAACTGGATAACCTTGCTCTGGACGAAGAGCTTCACCATTTTGTCCCCAAACTATCATAGCGTCGTCTAAAACTTTCTCAACGGGAACACTCCTTCCCATCTCAGAACCATCACTACCCTCTGCCAGCATCCATTTAGCCGTTGGCTTAAGACCAAGCTCATCAAGAATAGTCTTCAGACGAACTCCTGTCCACTCTGAAGCGCTCATCATTCCTTTTAAAAATTGCAAAGAATTGAACTGTGGACCTTTCCACTCGCCAGCTCCATTTGAAGGACATTCTAAAAAGTGAATTCTACTTTCGCTTGGATATCTCTTCAACTGTTCCAAAGTAAGAACTATTGGCTTATCTACAAGTCCATGAATCATTAGTCTATACTTGTTTGGATCAATCTGAGCTATACCATTGTGTGTTCGAGTAAAATGTAAACCATTAGGGGTAATTATACCTTTAAGTTCATGAAGTGGCGTCATAGATACCGCAGCATGCATATCCCCAGCAGATGACATAAGACTTGATGTTCTTCTTACAACATTATGCTCATATTTTGATGGTAATCCATAGGGATTCTCATTTAGTTCATTTCCTAAAGTAGTTCCCCATTGCGTATGGTGTACGATATTTTCATCATCTGCAAATAACGAGCTTGGCGACAAAATAGCCGCAGCAGCAACAGCACTCACAGATGCAGTTTTCTTAAAAAAATCTCTTCTGCTAAGAGAGTTTAATTCTTCTATTTTGGATATTTTATCCACATCTTCTCCTTTGTAATTTACTTATTTTTTTTCAATTTTTTAACTCTGGATATTTTTATCACAAAGTTGGCACGAAAAAAATTATACCCTTTTTACAATAAATATTAAGTGCTGTTTTAAAAATAATAATATATAAAGGGATTTGAGACAAATATGTTACTAATTGGTACATGCTTTTTAAAACTAAAACTAGGTATCATAGTGTTTTTTAATAACTTAAAAGGCGCAATGAATAAATAGACGCGATGAAAATTTCTGGTGCTTAAATAATCATTTTTGTCTTAATGAAAATTTCTGGTGCTTAAATAATCATTTTTTCTTATAACAAATTAGATAGTAATTATCCAATTTACTTTATACTTTTACTAAACCAATAAATAAAAAACAATCAAAAAAGTAGCAAAAATTATTGGTATAGATATTCCATACATTAGGGCTATGATAAAAGAATGAGGTAAGTCTAATGTTATAATTTGCATATTAACGACTATTTCGCTAAACTCAGAGGAGTTTAAAACCACTATAAGTAATGGCTTTTATGGAAAAGTAAGAGTTCTACATATGAATTTTAAGAGAAGTTTAATGAGTTTTTTTTTCAAATATGCCTATTATAAAATCTATAGTTTTTCTAAGAATTAAAATTGTGCTATAGATGACAAAAGAGTACAAAAAAGGATGAGTAAAGTTTCCTTTTTCATATATATTTTGCAACCTTAAAAATGGATCACTCAATAAGTCACTATGCATTATCAGTGCCAATGCCAAGAGTGTAAACAAATAAATAAGAATCTCTTTTTTTATTATAAGTTTAAATTTTTCTACCATTTTGCCTTCTTTTATGTTGTTCTTGTAGTTTTATCTTATGTTATATTTGATTATGCAATTGAGTTTAGTACGCGTTGACATTAATTATAGGGCAGAAAAACAAGCTATTTGTTTAGTACTCGTAATAGAGATTTAAAAATAAAATTTCTACTTAGAGGTTTTTAAATTATTTTCATTAAGTTGAAAATCACTCCACCTTCACCTTAAATAACATCTTTTTTTAGCTCGATTATAAGTTCTTGTCGCTTAACCATAAGGTGCTTTAAAATCTCTTCACCAAATTCTTCTCTTTCCTGCCAATTCAACTCATGAAAAATATTGAAAAGCTTCTTGAAATACTCATAATGGATATCGCCGCTGGTGACTTTAAAAAAATAAAATCTTATAAAGCTAATATCATTTATTTCACTAATTGCTATCTTTTTGCCTATACTTTGAGGATATACCTCTTCTTTTATCCAATTTAAAAAAAATGCAGACTCTTTGAACCAATTATACAAATATAAATCTGTATTTTTTAAAAGATTATAGGTTTGTGTTTGTTCATCGTCCAACTCAAAAAGATGTACATTGCCATCTTGTTCAAATTTATCAAGAGCCTCATTATAGATAACAAACTCAAATTTTACTTGCATATAAAAATCCTGAATATAAAAAAATTTATTTAAAATTTTCTAAAGAAACATTTTTGCTAAAGCAAAAAGCGATTCTCTTGTTTTGTGAAAGAATAAAAAAGTGAGAGTAAGAAAAGGAAATTTTTCCTTTTCTTATAAATTATGCTCTCCCAGAGAGCATCCCGTACATTGTCATAGGCTTAAGAGCATATACTTTCATCAACCAATATACCCATCTCTCAACTAGTGGATCAAGTGGAAACGAAGGTGTTGGCTTAACAGTCCAATCAAACTCGGCCAACATAACAGTGCCAATACTTGTTATCAATGGACAAACAGTATAACCCGCATATTTAGATGGCAATTTTTTGCCTTCCATTTTAGCTATCAAGTTATCTACAAGAACCTTATATTGTTTTCTTATAGAACCACCTGTTTTACCCATTGGCAGCTGAGCAATATCCCCAATAGCGAATATATTTGGAAATTTAATATGTTGAAGAGTCTCTTTATTTACCGGTACCCAACCCGCAGCTGAACCTATATCAGAATCTCCTACTTCTCTTGGAGCTATTTGTGGAGGAGTGATATGTAAAAAATCATAAGGAACTCTTAGTTTCTCATGCTTGCCAATAACCTCAAACTCCTTCATTACAGGATCCCATCCACCTTTTTCTTGCCATTTAGAATCAAAAACAGCAATTTTATTCTCAAGCTCTACTTCTATTAGGTTATGTCTATAATGCCACTTAAAACCTTCTCTTTTAAATTGTTCTAAAATAGCGTCATGGAATTCGGGGACACCAAACATTGCTCCACCGCTCGGATAATAGGTAAGTTCCGCATTTTCTCTTGCGCCAGCTTCTTTAAGTCTAGAATTCGTAAGATAAACAATCTTTTTAGGAGCTCCACCACATTTAACCGGTGTGTCTGGATCTGTAAATACAAATTGTGTTTTCTTCCCAGATTTCGCCTGAGCTACATATTTTTGCAATTGCTCCCAAGTTTTAGTAGCGCCCTCGGCAGTATATATCGAGCATACACCATTGTCGCCCAAAACTTTAAGAAGTTTTGAATTGTCACCAGAAGAATAAGCCCTACCAGCTGCCTCTAAGCCCTTAATTCTCTCAAAATCAAGCTGTAAGCCAGTCGCCACAATCAAATAGTCGTAAGAAACTGTTTCGCCACTAGCCGTTGTTACGCTATTGTGATTTGGATCAAATCCTATTACTTTATCTTTGATAATTTTTACACCCTTTGGAACAAAATCATCTCTATTATAAGCAATATCGCTTTCCTTCCAAATACCAGCAGCGACTAGAGTTTGCCCAGGCTGGTAAGATACTGATAAAGCTTGAGGTTCAATAACTGTAATATCAGGGTTTGCAAGATTAAGCGTTAATCTTGCAGCAGTTGACATACCTGCAAGACCACCACCAACAATTACTATTTTACCTTTTGCAGTCGAAACAGCTGGAGCCTGTTCAGTAGATGCTTCAGCACTAGAAGCACCGCCCATTATAAGACTTGCTCCAGAAATACCTGCTAACTTCATAGCATCTCTTCTACTGAGACCTTTTGAAGATAAATCTTTGTCCATCTCTGCTAACATATTATTAATATATTTATAATCCATGTTTATCCTTTTGTACTTAATTAATTTATACCATTCGACTGTACATTATCGTAAAATATTTAATTTCAGACTTAAATAAAAGTATTTAAAAATAAAAAAACTAAATAGATAGCAATTTTACACATCTTTTACAAATGGCACAACTTTAAATTCAAATAAGTCTATGCCAAAGTTTTGATTATTACTATTCTACCTTAGTGTTTAATAAGCCTAAAAGAACATAAACTTTCTTTTTTTCATCAATATAAAATGGTATAGAACAACCTTGATTTTCTATATCTTTTATATTTTCATCATCAAAATAAATGGATTGTTTATACTTTTTAACCTTAGTTTGCATATTAATTATAACGGTATCAAGATACAACTCAAAACTTTTTGCATTAGACATGTTTTCTTCTTCTAAAAGCTTTAAAATTTCTTTTAGCTGCTCTTTATAGAGATTTGAAGTAAGAATGCACATGCCAGGATAATAAGGTGAAAATTCAGCCTTAGAGTCAATATAATTTTCTAATTCTTTGTGTAATTGTAATTTTATATTCTGCATATTTTAATGAGCAATACTACTCTTTTACCTTAGTTTGTACTTCTTGTGTTAATGGGTTTCCATAAATTTTATCTACTTTTTGTGACAAGGAATCTATTTCATCAATAGCATCTTCATAAAGCTCTACCTTTTTATCGGATTCTTCAGATTCTCCCGCACTTACAGAAGCCTTTTTTAGCATCTTTTCTATCGTATGTGATTTAAATGGCATGCCGTAATTGTAAACTAATTCTCCGCCCATTTTACCTTGAAATAAAGTTATTATTGTGACAGCAACAAGTAAAATTACCGCGATTGCTTCAAGCATAAATTTTTTCATTTTGCAACCAGCTATTTTTAAAAGAGCAATGACACCCATTGCTATTGCTAAATAAAGCCCGAGTGATTTGTGTTCAAGTAGTTCATGTTGTCCTTGCGTACTTAAAAAATCATAAATTAATGGACCGGCCTCATTCCCTGTGTACCAAACACCAATCATCGCAAGTGCTGCAAAAAGTGTAATCCGTGATGAAATTTGAGACATCCCTTCACTTCTTGTAAAAAGGTATATAAGTCCGAAAACTGAAGCAACAATTGGTAAAACCATTGCAAAGTGGGCTGTAGCTGGATGTAACATCATAATAAATCCTTGTGTGTTATAAATTTATCAAATTATAACATTCAATTCAAAAAGTTTATTTAAATGTTGTAAAGTAACATTTTATTATAAAGTTAACTAGTAGAAAGATATTTTTTTAGATAATTAAAGATTTTATGATTATAATAATAGATAAATTTAATTATTTGAGGTTTCAAAATGAAAAAGATTATTCTTTCTGTATTAGTAGCAAGTGTTACTTTAATTGCAGCAGATAGTGCAACAGTATATAAATCAGGTTTATTGTTGCCAGCAAATGGTGCAGCGATTTATAAGAAACAATGTTCGTCATGTCATGGTGAGAAAGGTGAAAAGATTGCTTTTCAAGGGTCTATTGCAATTGCTGGCATGGATAAAGTTAAACATGCAAAAGAGTTAAAAGACTATAGATATGGAAGTATTAACAAATATGGTTATGGCGCTCAGATGAAAGACAGACTTACTGAACTTTCTTGGGATGAAATTGATGCTGTTTCTGAATATGTTCAAGGCTTAAAATAATTTAAGTATATATGCTGAGTGTTTCAGCATATAACTTGAAACCGATAGACATTTCATGTCAACAAATATTATAGAAAATTCAGAGTTTACTTTTTAAATTCTTTGGCATGTGGAAATTTTCACATGCCAAGCTACTCAGCACTTTTTAACTTATCATAAAGTTCAATACAAGCTTCTACATCTTTTCTGTTTGGAACTCTTCGAATGGAGAGATATGTAATGTCCCCATTAGAATTTACTTTTTTTAAAACAGTCGCATGAACCCAGTAGTAAGCACCATCTTTTCTCTTGTTCTTTACTATTCCCGTCCAAAAACCTTTGGATTGAACATCATCCCACAAACTTTTAAATGCTACCTTTGGCATATCGCTGTGTCTGAGAATATTATGCGGTTCACCGATAAGTTCATTTATCTTATAACCAGCTAACTCACAAAACAAATCATTTGCATAAAGGATAATGCCCTTAGAATCTGTTTCACTCAAGATATATGAGTCTGCTGGAAAGTACCACTCTGCTGATTTTGTGTCTTTATATATTCCTGATAACATCTCGTCTCCTAAGTATAATATTTATAAATGCCACTCATATTTGAGCCCATATTTAAAAGTAACATATCGGCGATGACTAACGCAGCCATCGCTTCACAAACAACCGTCCCCCGAATGGCAACACAAGGGTCATGTCTGCCCTTGAGTGAAAAATCAACTTCTTCATTTTCACTCGTTATAGTTTTTTGCTCTTTAAATATCGACGGGGTTGGTTTAAAGTAAACATTTACAATTATATCATCGCCATTGCTAATTCCACCAAGAATTCCGCCTGAGTGATTTGTTACAAATCCACTGTTTCTTATCTCATCATTATTTTGTGAGCCAAGGAGAGAACTGCTTAGAATGCCATCGCCTATTTCAACTGCTTTGACTGCATTTATGCCCATCATTGCATCTGCTAAAACTCCGTCAAGTTTATAGTAAAGTGGCTGACCTAAGCCCATCGGTACGCCTTTAATAACAACTCTTGAAACTCCGCCAACTGAATCATGGTTATTTTTAGCAGTTAAAATTGCCTCTTTTTGCGCTTCTTCTTTGTCTGCATCGAGTGCGTAAATAATACTACTCTTGGCATGTGGATAATCAAACTTATCTGCTTTTATCCCATGAATTTCACTTATTCCGCTGAGTATTTCTATGTTCAAAGTGCCTAACATCAGCTTTGCAATCGCTCCAGCTGCAACTCTCGCAGCTGTTTCTCTCGCAGATGAGCGACCGCCCCCACGATAATCTCTTATGCCATATTTATGAAAATAGGTAAAATCTGCATGTCCAGGTCGAAAAACATCTTTGATGTTGGAGTAGTCTTTTGATTTTTGATTTGTGTTATAAATAATCATAGCTATGGGCGTACCTGTACTTTTGCCCTCAAAAACACCACTCAGTATTTCTACTTTGTCATCTTCTTTTCTCGCTGTTTCAAATTCACTTTTGCCAGGTTTTCTACGGTCTAGTTCACTTTGAATATATTCTTCATCTATAAAAAGTCCAGCGGGTACGCCATCAACTAAACAGCCAATCGCAGTTCCATGTGATTCACCAAAAGTACTAAATCTTAATTTTTGTCCAAAACTATTCACTACTTTTCCTTCTTTAAAAGTTCAAGAGCCATTTGTGCTGCCTCTTGTTGCGCAATTTTTTTACTTTTTCCAATGGCTCTTGCATACTCTTTGCCTTCTATGACAACAGCAAGTTCAAACTCTTTTTTATGGTCAGGTCCACGGCTCGCTATAACATTATACTCAGGAGTTATTCCAAATCTCGCTTGTGTAAGTTCTTGAAGTGATGTTTTATAATCCCTAAAAAGCGAATCTAAAGAGATATCATCATGATTCTTTTCGATTAAATCTATTGCAATATCATTCGCAACTTTAAGCCCAGATTCGAGATAAATAGCTCCAATTATTGCTTCAAAAGCATTGGATAAAAGAGACGCTTTATCTCTTCCTCCATTATTTTCTTCAGCATTTGAGAGAAAAATATGTTCTCCAAGATTTATTGACCTAGCCAATTTATCAAAACCAGCTTCATTTACAAGAGAAGCTCTGATTTTAGAGAGTTTTCCCTCGTCTGACTTTAAAAACTTTGTAAAAAGATATTCACCGACAATTAAATCTAAAACAGCATCGCCTAAAAATTCCAATCGCTCATTATCGTAGGGCTGTTTATAACTTTTATGTGTCAGCGCTTCGATAATGAGCTTTTTATCTTTAAAACTGTAATTTAAAGTTTTTTCTAAAACCTCTATATTGTTACTCATTTTTATCCTCTTTTTATCAACTCTTTAATTTTTTCGGCTTCATCACGAGCCAGTTTATCGCATCTTTCATTTTCCACATGCCCATTATGACCTCGTACCCAAATACCATTTACTTTATGCCCAGTCGAAACTTCTATGTACAATCTCCATAAATCTGGATTTTTTACTTTAGCAAAATCTCTTTGTATCCAAGCTTTTAACCACTCATTTATCCCTTTAATCACATAAGAAGAGTCAGAGATAATATCTACATGACAAGGCTCTTTTAAAGCTCTTAAACCCTCAATTACGCCAAGTAACTCCATTCTATTGTTGGTTGTATGTTCTTCTGAGCCAACAATTATTTTTTCATTCTCTCCAAATTTTAAGATAGTTCCAAAACCGCCTGGTCCTGGATTTCCAAGGGCACTTCCATCACTGAAAAGAGTTATTTTCTTCACTAAAATCCCTTTGATAATTTTTACTTAAAATAGATTCAATACTTTGCGTATTTATAGAGTGGCAATTGCTGCATCTGCTAAAACCAAAAGGGTAAACTTGTTTACAGTTGTTACAAATATATTCAAAATTGAGTGAAGCGCAGCACTCTTTTTTTAGGTTAATGAGAACATCGAACTCAAAAATAGAACTTTTTGTCGCAAAATCAACATCGCCACGCGCTGTGTATAACTCACTTAAATAGCCATTTTGGCGAATTATATCCAAATCTAAATCTTCTTTTTTAAGACGCCACAGCACATCTGTAAGTAAATTAGCATTTGCACTGTTAAAATTTCCCCATGCCACTTTAGGATTTACTCTAAAAAGATATTCGTAAACCAAATAGGTAAGCTGGTAGGTGTGCTTATAAATATCAAGTAAATTTTCTATTTTGGAGTTGATTGGCATGTGGATATCATTGATAATCGCCAAAGATTTTATATAGGCACTGTCGCTTAAAATATCTTTTTTTAACTCATCCAAAGAGTCTAAAACTTCTAAGGCAGAGTTGTAGTCTTTCATATATTCATACACTAAAAGCAGATAAGTGAGTGCTTGTGGTGTTCGTGGATTGTTTTTTAAAATTTCTAAAAAAATATTTTTTGCCCTTTCGAGAAATCCCGCTCTAAAATAAGTCCGTCCGAGTAAAAACATCGTCTCTTTATAATTTGATTTGTCTCCAACTTTGAGCATTTCATTATAAATCTCTATGCTTTTTTCATAATCACCACTTTTATAGTAAGAATGTGCCAAAAGTAACCAAGATTTTTCAGGTAACTCACCTTTTGTAATGAGCCCTTTGAGCTCTTTTTGAGATGGAAGAGAACGAAACTGTTTCAAAAAAGTGTCAAGGTGTCTGTAATCTTCTTTTCGTTTATATCTTCC
Organism: Campylobacterales bacterium; assembly: GCA_026390075.1. GTDB lineage: Bacteria > Campylobacterota > Campylobacteria > Campylobacterales > Sulfurimonadaceae > Sulfurimonas. The sequence goes on along the minus strand of JAPLGP010000033.1, from coordinate 37,645 downwards.
CCACCAGTAAGAAAAAAAAGTGATTATAAAAACGAGGGCAAAAAAGATAATGATTGAGAAAAGCGGGTCTCGAAATTCTATAAAAAAAGTGTTCAAAACATTACTCGTAAACAACTATGCCATAGTCATTTTTGAGATTATAAAATGTTGCGTTTGGAGTTATCTCTAAATCTTTCATTTTTCCTAGTTGAATGATGGAGTTTTTTCCTACTCTGATGCCATTTTCTATAAAAAACTTTTTAATGTTTACAAACTTAACATCTTCTACAAATTTGTACTCAAACTCTTTATAAAGCTTCATTTTGTCGTAAGAGAACACATGCTCATTTACATGAAGTCTATCCGAAGCGTATTTGATTGGAAGATGCCCTGAGAGGTCTGTTAATGAAGGTTCAACGAAGGCATATTTTTCAGGCAAAGTCTCTTTTTGTATAAAAATATATTTATTATTTAGTTTTAAATTTGGTGTATTTTTCCAGTATTTATACACTGGATTTGATACACCAAGTTTTGAAGATACTTCTCTCCAGAGCCAAAATGAGTTCAGAGTATTTGGAAGATAAGACATCTGTTTTGGTTCCTTTTTTAACTTTTAATGGTGTTGATTATAGTATCTTTTATTAAAGAGTTTTATTAAAAAGTTGTGGAGCTTAAAAAAAAGTGAGAGTAGCTCTCACTTAATCATTAAGTTCTTGATAGGAGCAGAAGCGATTGCGCCCCTGTCTTTTTGCTTCATACATTGCTTTATCAGCATTTTGCAGTAATTCTTTGCTATCCATTGCATCTTTAGGATAGATAGCTAGTCCGATACTAGCCGAAATTGTTATTATATTTCCGTTTAAATCAAATGGTTGAACAAATTTTTCGATGATAGCCTGCGTAACTCTATAAGCGTCTTCCGCTGAGTCTATTTGTGGAAGTATAGCTGTAAACTCATCTCCACCCATTCGAGCGATTGTGTCAGATTCACGGACGGATTTACTGATTCTCTCAGTTGCTTGTACCAATAGTAAATCCCCAATATCATGTCCAAGTGTGTCATTGATTTGCTTAAAATAATCTAGGTCGATAAAGAGAAGTGCAAGTGAATTACTCGTACGATGTGCTATTTTTATTTCATGTTCAAGTCTATCGCTAAAGAGTCGTCGGTTTGGTAATTTGGTTAGCAAGTCATAATTTGCTTGTCTCCAAATGATTTCATCAGCTTGTTTTCGTTCAGTAATATCTGAAAAAATAGCAAGATACATACGCTTCGATCCATCACTATTTAATACCACTTTTATAGAGAGCCACTCCGCATAATACTCACCGTTTTTGCGTTTGTTCCATAACTCTCCATCCCAAGAACCAAGAGTGTTCAGGTTATTCCACATGTCATCATAAAACTCTTTACTCTGTTTTCCAGAACGCAATATACCTGGTGGTTTTCCGATAACTTCATCAAGTGTATAACCCGTTGTTGCAGTAAAAGCTGGATTCACTGTAATGAAGCAATTATTCTCATCTGTGACAACAATGCCCTCACTCGCAGTTTCAAAGATTGTGGCAGATAACTGCAAATCATCTACATATTTGCGTATTTCTTTGTGCGATAATCTTAAGTCAAGATGTGCCATAACACTATCTGCAAGAGTTTTTACTGCATCGAGTTGCTCTTGTGCAATTTCTTTTGGCTGTGTATCAATGACGCATAATGTACCTAAGTGAAATCCACTAGGAGTGACCAAAGGAACACCTGCGTAAAAACGAATTTTAGGACCATCAACGACTAAAGGATTGTCAAAAAAGCGTTCATCCAACAACGCGTCAGGTACAACCATGGCAACATCTTGTAAAATTGCATGTGCACAAAATGCAACATCGCGCGAAGTTTCTTTTGCGTCTATGCCTTTGATTGCTTTGAACCATTGTCGATTTTCATCTACTAAACTGATTGCTGCTATAGGAGTTTGGCAAATGTATGTCGCGAGTTGCACCATACTTTCAAAGATAGCTTCCGGTTCGGTATCTAAAATACCATATTTTCTAAGCTCGTTTAAGCGTTCTTGTTCATCATGTGGAAGAGGTGCTATTTTCATCTTTATTGGTATCCAAGTAATATTTTATGATTAAGACAATATTTAAAAACTCTTTGAAAGTATCGAAAATGTCTTTAATTGGTCTTATTATAACTTTTAATGCTTTAGAAATAAATAAGCAAATAATTAAATAGAAAAAGTTTAAATAATTTAGCTATTTCTTTTAGAGTAAGCTAGGAATGGTAGTTGCTTTAGTACTTAAAAAAAGTTGTATCTATGACATACATAGTAGTCGCTCTCAAACCTGAGGCTCAGGCTTTCGTAGAAAAATATAAACTTCAAAAAAGTAGTTTGGGTACTTTTACTACATTTATAAGTAAAAATATAATACTTATTATCAGCGGTTTAGGTGTGAAAAATGCGATGTTTGCTACACAAACTTTAATCAACCATTTCGACATAACCGATGAGGATATTTATATCAATGTCGGTATCTGTGGAGCGGATAAAAAATACAAAATTGGCTCCCTCATAGAAATCGGTGCAATTGAGTATGAAAACAAAATTTATTTACTCCATCAAGAGCTTCCAGCAATTCTCACATGCCGTGACGAAGAGCAAAAAGAAGCAAAATACGAGATAGTTGACATGGAATCTTTTGGCTTTTATGAGGCTGTGATTCACTCTCCAGCTATTAAAAATATTTTTATTTTTAAAGTTGTTTCCGACCATTTTGAGCCAGAAAAAGTGACAAAAGAGGGGACAAAATCGCTGATTTTTAATGCAATAGATGTTATAAACTCTTTAATTCAAACAAAGGTTTCCTTGTGAAATTTATTTTACTCTTTTTACTTCTTCTTGATGCCCATTTTCTCGGTGCAGATGCCATCTCATCAAAAGATGAAAACCTTAAAAAAATGATAGGTCACATGCTCATTGTCGGTTTTGATGATGAAAAAATTGATGAAAATTCAAAAATAGTGCAACAAATACAAAAGTATGAGCTCGGCGGAGTAATTTTGTTTGACCGTTTTTATAACGATAGAAACAAAACGAAAAATATTAGTTCACCAGAACAGCTTAAAGAACTCACAACTAAGTTAAAATCATTCGCAAAAAAACCGCTTTTTATCTCCATCGACCAAGAGGGCGGAAAAGTAGCACGACTCAAACCTTCCTATGGATTTAGCGAAATTCCATCGGCGAAAAACATTTCTGAGCAAGGCATTCCACATGCCAAAGAAACTTATGAAATAATGGCAAAGATGATACGAGAAAATGGTATAAACTGTAACTTTGCTCCCGTTGTGGACTTAGCACTGAATCCAAAAAACAGCGTTATAGTCGGGCTTGAACGCTCCTATGGAAGCACAAGTGAGCAAGTGAGTAACTACGCAAAAATTCTCATAGAAGCCCAAAAAAAAGAGGGTGTTGTGAGTGTCCTAAAACACTTCCCAGGGCATGGCTCATCACTTGGTGATTCACATCAAGGTTTTGTAGATGTGACTGAGACATGGAGTAAAAAAGAGTTAGAGCCTTACCAAACACTCATTAGCTTTGGGCATGTGGAAATGATAATGACGGCACATGTTTTTAACTCGCATTTAGATGAAAAATACCCAGCAACACTCTCTTACAATGTCAATACAAAACTTCTGCGTCAAGAGATGAAATATAGCGGTGTTATCGTGAGTGACGATTTGCAAATGAAAGCAATCTCAGAAAATTTTTCTCTCAAAGAGACGGTAACACTGGCGATAAATGCGGGTGTGGACATGCTTCTTTTTGGAAATCAACTTGGCTCTCAAGATTTGGATGCACTTGTTGAGACAATTTATACACAGGTAAAAAATGGTGCAATTCCACATGCCAGAATTTTAGAATCAAACAAACGAATTGAGTTGCTTCAAAAGAAGATGAGTCTATGAATAGTGCCTTTTCATCTCTTGACTGGGTCATTTTTGTCGCTTACTTTTTACTTCTTGGTGTCTCCTCTACGATTTTAAGTCGCACGAAAATTACCTCTACAAGGGACTATTTTCTAGGCTCAAACTCTATGCCGATGTTAGCGGTTGCTATTTCAGTGCTGACAACTTCTCAGTCCGCTGCAACTTTTTTGGGTGTTCCTGAGTACTCTTACGCTCATGATTTCACTTTCATAGGCTTCTACTTTTCAGGTTTATTTGCTGTTATTTTTGTCGCATTTGTGCTTGTGCCAAGATTTTATGAGATGAAAGCCGTAACGGTTTATGAACTTTTGCAAATACGCTACGGTGAGAGTGCAAAAAAACAGGCTGGAGTTATGTTTTTGGTGGGACGCATTTTGGCGAGTGGAGCGAGGCTTTACATCGGTTCTATCGCTATTAGCATGATACTTTTTGGGGATATACTCTTTGGGCATGTGGCTTTTTCTATCATTATCTTAATGCTTGGTTCTTTGGGTTACACTTACTTCGGTGGGATAAAATCTATCATTTTTAGTGATGTCATTCAAGGCATCGTGTACATCGGAGCGGCGATTGCTGTGATGCTATTTCTCTTTAATTCTTTAGAGCATGTGGATATTTTAGCTACGCTCCAAGAGCATAATAAACTGGGATTTATCGACACTTCCTTCGATGGAAAGTTCAATATTTTTGGGCTTTTAAGTGGCTGGTTACTTCTTAACATCGCCGCATTTGGGCTTGACCAAGATATGACACAAAGAGTTTTGTGTTGTAAAGATAAAAAAGAGGCGGCGAAGTCGCTCATTCTCTCCATTTTACTTACAATTCCCGTTGTTCTTGTCTTTTTAACCATTGGAGTTTTGCTCTATCTTTTTTATCTTCAAGGCGGAGTGAACCAAAACTTTGAGGGCGAAAAAATAACCATTTTTATGTACTATATTTTAAATGAAATGCCCGATGGATTGCGTGCGATTGTTACAGTGGGAGCGATTGCAGTGACGCTCTCAAGCACGAACTCTGTTTTGGGGGCGATGGCTTCGGTTGCGGTTGAAGATATTTACAAACCGTGGAAGTTAAAATCTAAAGTTGTGGAAGAGATGCATTTTGTGAGAGCTTCAAGAGTTGCGGTGCTTTTTTTCGCTCTTGCTCTTTCGCTCATGGCGATGGTGAGTTACTTTTGGCAGAGATACAGTGACCTTTCCCTCATCAGTTTTGCTCTTGGAGTGATGGCATTTGCCTACACAGGGCTTTTGGGTGTTTACTTCTCAGCTATTTTCACAAAGCGTGGCAATGCTAAAACGGTTCCCTTTGCTCTGTCCGCTGGATTCTTGAGTGTACTTGCTCTTCAGCCCTATATATTTGGGATAAACATAGACTTCGCATGGCAGATGGTTATCGGCACGGTTGTCGCATTTGGCGTGATGCAGTTGCGAGCAAAAGATGTCTGAACTCTACATTGGTGTGATGAGCGGAACGAGTCTTGATGGCGTGGATGTTGTACTTTGTGAGATAGATTCAAAGAGTTGTAAACTCCTTTTCTCGTTAGAATATCTCTTTGAAAAAGAGCTCAAAAAAGATATTTTACATGCAATCAACACACCCATAACACTTGAATTTATAGGTCGTCTTGATACTCGCTTGGGTGAACTCTACGCACGAGTTATTCAAACTTTTATAGAAGAAAAAAATATAAATCCAAAAGATATTACCGCGATAGGACTTCACGGTCAAACACTTTGGCATCAACCAAATGGCGACTTCCCTTTTTCGATGCAACTTGGCAATCCACATGCCATCACAGCTAAAACAAATATCAGTGTGGTGTGTGACTTTAGACGCAAAGATGTCGCACTTGGCGGTCAGGGTGCACCTTTTGCCCCTGCATTTCACAAAGAAGTTTTTGGCTCATTAGGACGAAAAACAGCAGTCGTAAACATCGGTGGAATGGCAAATATCACATTTTTAGAGGGCAAACTTCGTGGCTTCGATACGGGTGTGGGCAATGTTTTGATGGATTATTGGATTCAAGAGTGTAAAAATCTATCCTTTGACAAAGATGGAAAATTTGCGGCATGTGGAAATGTGAATGAAACACTTTTAAAAAGTTTTTTGAGTGATGAGTATTTCCAAAAACTGCCTCCAAAAAGTACAGGACGAGAGTATTTCAACGCAACTTGGCTCGCATCACATTTACCAATTTTTCAAACTATAAAAGAAGAAGATATCCAAAGAACACTCCTAGAACTTACCGCAAAAAGTATCGCAAATGAAGTTTTAAACACTCCAACAGATTTACTTTTAGTCTGCGGCGGCGGAGCAAAAAACAGCTTTTTGATGCAAAGGTTACAAGAACTTTGCAAAATAGAAGTGGCAAAAAGTGATGACTACGGAGTAAGCAGCGACTTCCTAGAAGCCATGGCATTTGCATGGTTGGCGTATAAAAGAGTGCATAATGAAAAAGTGGAACTAAGTTCTGTGACAGGAGCTAGGGAAAATTCAGTTTTGGGTGGAGTGTATCTCTGATAGAGGATTTTTGATGGCAGAATTACTGAAAAATGTTTATACAAAAGAGTATATACAAAATTTAGCTCTTAAAATAAAAGAGAACTATGAAAGTTTTGATGATGAAAATTTTATGCATTCTATCTTTTTTGGCATGTGGAATCAGTTGGAGCTTAAAGGGCGGATGCGACATATTGCCCTAAAATTGGGCGAATTTTTACCCTTTGCGTATGAAGAACAACTAGCTGTACTCAAATCTATTTCAAAAGATTTTCACTCCTTTGAAGCGATGTTTTTTCAGGATTTTGTGGAAGTGTTTGGACTTAATGATTTTGAAAACTCGATGTGTGCTTTGGAAGTTTTTACCATTGAATCGAGCAGTGAATTTGCTGTGCGACAATTTATTTTAAAATATGAAGAACAGACTATGTTTCAAATGAAAATTTGGGCAAAAAGTCAAAATGAACATCTGCGAAGACTTGCATCTGAGGGGTGTCGTCCGAAACTTCCTTGGGCTGTTGCACTGGTAAAGTTTAAAAAAAATCCTTCAAAAGTATTTGAGATAATAGAGCTTTTGAAAAATGACACAAGCCTTTATGTTAGAAAATCGGTAGCAAATAATCTTAATGATATTTCAAAAGACAACCCTGTTTTGGTGCAGGAATTTGTCAAAAATAATCTTGGTGTATCAAAAGAGTTGGATTGGATTTGCAAACATGGCTCTCGAACTTTGCTAAAACAAGGGAACAAAACTATCTTGAAACTTTTTAATTTTGGAAAATCAGAGCATGTGGATATTATAAATTTCAGACATGATGAAGTAGTAAATTTAGACGATGTGCTTACCTTTTCATTTGAACTCAGAGCGAAAGAGGCAATCGGCAATGTAAGGGTTGAATACTTGATAGAGTACTTCAAGTCGAATAAAAATCATAATAAAAAAGTTTTTATGGTAAGTCAAAATGAGATAAAATCATTGTCAAAAAATTTTTTAAAAAAACAGAGTTTTAAAAATATGACAACACGAAAGCATTATGTTGGGAAACATTATATTTCCATTCTCATCAATGGAGAAGAAAAAGTAAGAAGTGAATTTTTACTGAAATAAGGCGTGAGGATGCTGCTCTGTTTTATCAAGAGTTGTTTTAGAGTATTTTAAAAATAATTAGTCATTTATAAATTTTCTTAAATAGCTTTCAAGTACTTCTATCGTATCAATATAATCTTGAGCATTTCCACTTGCTTTTGCAGATAAAATTGCCCCTTCCAATGTAGAAGTGATAAAAAGTGCCATTTTTTTCGTGTCACAGGTTTTCATCTCTTTTGTCTCAATAGCTAGGTCAAGAATATTTCTTACGTATCTTCTAAACTCTTCATAAATTGATTTCATAGTATTGTTAAAATCTTCATCAAGATTGGACATCTCCTGTACGATGTTCGCTATGGGACATCCGCGTTTGAAATCTCTTTGAGTCGTATCTTTGATACTCTTTATAAGTTCTTCTAAATATCCACTATTGAGTTCAAGTATTTTATTATATTTTGCAAAATTTCTAGCAGATATTTTTTCTTGTATCGCTATTAGCGACATCTCTTTTTTATTGCCGAAGTAGTGATACATCGAGCCTTTGTGAACACCTGCTTTTTTCAAAATATCAGCCAAGGCTGAACCTTGGTAACCGTAAGAGTATATCTCTTCAAATGCTGCGTCTATAAGTTTTTGTCTTGTCGTTTCTTTCATAATTAAAATTATAGCATATTGCACTTGACTAATTGGTCAAATTATATTATTATTCTACTTGACCGAGCAGTCAACTTGTAAATCTAAGGAAATTTCATGCCACTTATTAAAACATACGAACTAGAAGAAGCAACAGGTGAGTTAGCAAAACTTTATGAGATTATTCTCTCTATGAGAGGAAGTATAGGAAACAATGCAAAGCTTTTTAGTGTAAGCCCAGAGCTGTTGCGTCAGCAGATGGAATTTATCAAATACTATATGAGCCATTCGACACTTTCAATGCCTCTGCTTGCAGCCATTCGTGTTTTGGTCTCTAGCGGTGAAGATTGTGAATTTTGCGTAGACTTTAACACGGCAATGCTTATCAATATGGCAGGCTGGACGTACGAGCAAGTCCAAGAAATGCGCCAAGATATAGACAAAGCGAATCTGTCCGAGAGAGAAATTGCGATGCTAAAAATTGCCATCAAAGCCATCCGAAATCCACATGCCGTAAATGCGGATGATTTGGATGCACTTCGTGAGATGCAGTGGGAGGACAAAGATATTTTAGATGCAGTAAATCACGCAACAAGAATGCTCGCAACCGACATTATTTTTAATACATTCAAGATTGAAAAATATGTGTGAGACAGTCTTTATAGGTCGCTATGATGGTACGGGCAAAGAGATAAAAAAGCGCGCACTGTTTGTGATAGATGTGCAAAACGAATATTTTACGGGCAAGCTTCCTGTCTGTTATCCGCAAAACACACTGCCGAATATTTTATCTCTTATTGAGACGGCAAAGTTACATGACATTCCCGTTGTAATGATTCAACATACTCTGCTGAACAAAAATGCAACAGCATTTTTAAAAGGAACAGACGGCTGGAAACTTCATGAGAGCGTGAAAAATATAGAACCAGAGCTTTATGTGGAGAAGAACTATCCAAGCGCATTTGTCGGTACAGATTTGCAAGAGTGGCTTGAAAAAAATGAGATTGACACGGTAGTCATCAGCGGTTATATGACACAGTTTTGCTGTGATTCCACTGCCAAGTACGCGATGCATTTGGGTTATAATGTGGAGTTTATGTCGGATGCTACGGCAACACTCGGCTTTGAGAATAATGCAGGGAAAGTAAGTGCCGAGGAGCTTCACAGAGCTATTTTGGTACATCAGGCAGCACGATTTAGTTATGTGTTAAGTGCACAAGAATGGATAGAGAAAGTAGGAGACAATAATGGGTCAAAGATATGAAAAATTAAGTCAAATTGATAAAGAATTTATTAAAAATCAGCACCTTTTTTTCATAGCAAGTGCGAGTAATGGTGGCGAGGTAAATTTAAGCCCGAGAGGTTATGACTGTTTTCGAGTTACAAGCGACAATGAAGCTATTTTTATGGACTATGTTGGAAGTGGCAATAGAACGGCGCGAGATATAGAAGCTGAGGGTGAAGTAACTATTATGTTTAGTGCATTTGAAGGTAAACCACGAATTTTAAGGCTTTTTTGCAAAGGTGAACTTATTGATAAAAGTGATCAAGCAGCGCAAAAACTTTTTCCAAAGCAGAACTTTGAAGGTGTGAGAAGATTTATCAAACTTTATATCTACTGCGTCGAACACAGTTGTGGGATGAGTGTGCCATATTTTAACTACAAAGGTGAGCGTTCAGAACTTAGAGAGTGGTGTGTAAATGGTGAGCGTGACAAAAAAATTGATGAATATAATATGAAAAATGGTGTTCCGCCTAATTTGAGTGAATTTCGAAAAATCAATCTGTTGGGAGAATAATAAACATGAACATATTTCTCTGGATTACGGCATTTGTTTTGAGTGTCATAGTTGTATCATTTGTTTGGAGACTTTATTCAAACAGACATACAATTCCTTGTCCTGCATGGCTTGGATGGCTTGTAGAAATAAACAATCCTTTTTTTAAAAATAGTAGTGCAAAATCTGTTATTTCTTATTTGGATATTCATCCTTCGATGAGAGTGTTGGATTTTGGGTGCGGATCTGGGAGACTTACGATTCCTCTTGCACAAAAAGTTGGCGAGCAAGGATTGGTGACGGCTTTTGATATTCAGTTTGCTATGCTTGAAAAAGTCAGAGCAAAAGCGAAAAAAGCACATGTAGAAAATATCGAATACATAAACGGTGCGGCAGGTGAAAACAAATTGGGTGTAAAGAAATATGACAGGGCTTTGCTTGTAACCGTTTTAGGAGAGATTGTAGATAAAAACAGTTTGCTTCAAGAGATTTATACAGCATTAAGGGATGATGGGATTCTATCAATTACAGAAATTATTGCAGACCCTCACTTTATGGGCTATAAAAGTGTATCGGCTTTGGCAAATAATGCCGGATTTGTAAAAAAAGATTTTTTCGGAAATAAAATCTCGTTTACGGCGACTTTTACAAAAGATTTACAATGAAACTTTCTCTGAACGCAATTTTTGTTGGTGATATAGAAATAATATTTTAGTTCAATTTTAGGTCAAACTTCTTGCACATTGATACACGCAAACCATACTTTAGCAAATGTTTCTATCGCTTGAGAGATTTGTGTCTCTTCCAAACCTCCAAATCCAATAAATAAACCTTCAAATTCACAATTTGAACGCTCTTTGGCATAGTAAATGTTCAATTTTGCATTTTTAGCCTCAACTTTCATTTTCTCCCAGTCAAGCTTACATGCAGGCTGAATAAAAATGGATAAACCACCGCCTTGGCTAATAATCTTCATTGTATTTTTGAGCTTGTTTTTTAATGCTTCTTTCATAAGGTCATGTTTTTTGCGGTTGAGTGTTCTAATTTTTCTTAAGTGTCTTTGCCAATGTCCTTCGCTCATAAACAGTTCCAATGTCTTTTGTGTGCTAAGAGATACACTTGGAATTTTAGAATCAAAAAGCTTTTTATATTCAGGAATAAGTCTAAACGGTAAAACCATATAACTTACACGAAGTGCCGGGGAGAGTGATTTTGAAAAGGTTCCTACATAGATAACTCTATCATCATTGTCCAAACCTTGGAGTGAGGGTATAGGGCGGTTGCGATAACTCAGTTCGCTGTCATAATCATCCTCTATGATGTAGCCCTCATGCAGTTTTGCCCAATTGAGCAGTTTGAGTCTGTTGGCAATCGGCATCGAAACGCCTGTCGGGTATTGATGTGAAGGGGTAATATAGACAAGTCGCGCATCCGAGTCTTCAAGTCGCTCGATTGACAATCCATTTTCATCGACTTCAATGTTTTTTATTTTGTATTCAAAATCTTCAAAGACTTTGCGAGCAACATGGTATCCGGGATGTTCCATTGCAAATATTTTGAACTCTTTTTTTAACATCTTTGCTACCAAACTCATGGTATTTGCAAAACCGTTGAGCACGACGACTTGTTCGACTTTACACTGTACCCCTCTGGACTCTGTCAAATAGTGTGCAATCTGCGTGCGCAATCCTACTTCTCCCTGACCATTTGGATACGCTCCAAAATCAAGTGTATTATCAACTGCTTTTACAAACAGACGTTTCCAAAGTTTGAGAGGAAATGAGTCTTTTGCAAGTCTCGCAGGAAAGAAGTCGTACAGATACGATTGTACATCATTTTGCTTTATATCATTATCGGTTTGTGCGCTTGTGAATATCTCATGTTCGGCTTCTATAACATAGTAGCCACTCTTTGTACGACTCTCAATATATCCTTCTGCATAAAGCTGTGCATAAGCTGATTCCACAGTATTTTTACTTATCTTGTATTCCTGTGCAAGTCGGCGGATAGAGGAGAGTTTATCTCCTGCATGAAGATTTGTGATGATGTCGTTTTTCAATGACTCATAGAGTTGTACATGTAAAGGTTTTGTTAAAGCAGCATCAAGCAGATACATATCTGACCCCTTAAATATAAAATAATTTGGCACTTACATCAAGTACAGTTTGAAAGTATAATAGCATAAAAATTTACATAAAGGAAAACCATGAGAAGAAAAGAATTTGAAGTAACTGACAAAGAAGCTGTAAAAAAAGTGCTTGACGAGTGCGAATACGGTGTGTTATCGCTTTTGAGCGATAATGAACCTTACGGCGTTGCGATAAATTTTGTACTGTATAATGATATGGTCTGTTTTCATGGTGCCAAAGAAGGGAGAAAAGTTGAAGCTATAAAAAGTAATGCTCAGGCATCGTTTTTAGCTATCCAACCTTATGCCATGATTCCATCATATTTTAGCAATACCCGAGCAGCTTACCCTGCGACACAGTTTTTTACTTCGGTACATATTTATGGAGAAGTGAGTACAATTAACGACGCCGGTGAAAAAGCGCAGATACTAGAAGCCATGATGCAAAAGCTCCAAAGTGAGGGCGGTTATGATACGATAAGTGTGGATAATCCCATCTACACTAAAGCACTGGAAGAAACAGGAGTCTATGCGCTAAAACCGCAAACTACAAGTTTGAAAGTCAAAGCCGGACAAAATCTCTCAGACGAGAGAAAACAAAAAGTCGTTCAAAAGCTTATGCAAAGAGATAAGGAAAAAGACAAATCAACAGTTGAGTTGATGTTATTAATAATAGATGAAAAACAAAATATTCAAAGTTAAAAAACTTCCATTTTAGAACTTCGTTATCTCTCACATGTAACGAGTTGCGATAAAAGTCATCAGCATGAATAAAAGTAGTTTTGATTTAGCAGGCAAAATAGCAAAATATATAGACGATAATTTTTTAGAAGAGGTATTGCTTGAAGATATATCTTGGCATGTGGAAATAAGTGTCGTTCATTTGTTAAGAGTATTCAAGCAAAAATTCGGTTTGCCTATTCACGCTTATATACTAAATAAAAAAGTACACCTAGCAAAAGAGTTGCTTTGTAAAAACATTTCAATTACCGAAGTAGCACATATGAGCGGTTTTTTTGACCAAAGTCATCTCAACCGCTCTTTTAAGCGGGTCTTTCAGTTGACGCCTAAAGAGTATCAGAAAAATATATTTTCATAAAATGTTCATTTTGTCCAAGACTTTATTTCTCATAACTCCTATAATTATGAGAATTTAACTATAGGAGTGTTTTATGCAGGAAAAACAAAAGCATAATGAAAAAATAGTCGAGCAGTTTTCAAAGCAGGCTGTGTCTTTTACAAAAATACAAGGGCATTACGATTCGGTAGATACACTCATAAAAATGAGTGAAGTTTCAAAACAAGATAGAGTTTTGGATATGGCATGTGGAACCGGAATTATGGCATGTGGATTTGCGAAAATCGCAAAAGAAGTTATAGGTTTGGACATCACGCAAGAGATGCTAAAACAGGCTCACAAAAAACAAAACGAAGAAAATTTAACAAATATCCATTTTGAAATAGGTGATGTTGAGGCATTGCCTTATGACGATGAGAGTTTTGACATTGTCGTTACCCGCTACAGTTTTCACCATTTTTTGGATGTTAAAAAAGTTTTTGAAGAGATGATAAGAGTTTGTAAAAAAGGCGGCAAAGTAATGGTTGTCGATGTAGCACTTGAAAAGCAGTTTGAAAAAGTATTCAATGAGATGGAAAGATTGCGCGACCCTTCTCATACGAAAGCTTTGAGTAAAAAAGAGTTTGAGAATTTGTTTGCAGATGCAAGATTGTCGGAGCATAAGATAAGCAGTTATGAAGTCGAGGTAGAGTTGGAAGAACAGTTAAATGCTTCATTTCCACATGAGGGAGATAAAAACAAGATACAAGAAATATTCAAAAAAGATGTAAATGCAGATACTTTAGGTACGAATACCCATGTCAAGAATGGTAAAATATATTTCTCCTATCCGATTTCGATTTTTATGGCAAAGAGAGATAACGTTTAATGTGAAATTAGCAACTTCTGGATTGTATCTGTCTCATCTTTGAGTTATACTTTTACAAAATTCAGGGAAGGTTTGTGAATGAGCTCTTTGTCTAACTTTGATTTATCAGATAATTATCTTATAGGTGTAACGCCAAAAGAGTGGCGGGAAAAGGGCAAAGATGTTCTTATCATTTACGGTTATTCAGATACTCCTTTTGGTGAAGCTTTGATTGGTTTTACGGAGAAAGGAATCTGCTATTTTGGATTTATAGACAACAACAAAGAACTGATATTTGGCAGGTTTCAAGAGCTTTGGGAAAATGCAAACTTTCTTCATAATGATGACAAAGCACATGAATATCTCGAAAATATTTTCATCAAAAACAAAAAATATAACCTTTTAGTGAAAGGGACAAACTTTCAAGTCAATGTCTGGAGGGCACTCTTAAATCTACCAAACGGCGTGGTTGCAACTTACCAAGATATGGCGAATTTTATTGAAAAACCAAAAGCGGTTCGAGCGGTTGCGAGTGCTATTGGTAAGAATAATATAGGTTATCTCATTCCTTGCCATAGGGTTATCGCAAAAAGCGGAGCGATGAGCGGATATAGATGGGGAATAGAGAGGAAGAAGATTTTAATAGCGTACGAATCAATCAACAAGGAAATAAGGGAAGAATGACTAAAAGTATATTAGAAAAAAATGATATAATCTACAGTTTACTGAAATAATAAAAGAAAGAGTATCTATGAGTAATAACCTGCTAGAAAAAATCAAAATCAAAAATCTTCTCTCATTTGACGAAACAGGGGTCGAGTTAGAGTTAAAAAGCCTTAATGTGTTTATTGGTGCAAACGGTTCTGGAAAATCAAATTTTATTGAGGCAATAAGTCTGCTTCAATCTGCTCCTGGATATTTGGCTTCACCTGTAAAAGATAGTGGTGGTATTTCTGTTTGGTTGCATAAAGGAACAAAATCTCCTGTAGCCAGTATTGAAGTAGTTACTTCTTCTGTTAAAAATACAAAACATGATATACCTATAAAACACTCATTGTCGTTTGGTGAAGTGGGCAATAAATTTGACCTTCAAGATGAGCGCATCGAAGATAGTAAACCTTATAATCGATCACCTGAACCATATTTTTATTATAAATTTCAAAATAATCATCCTGTGCTTAATATTAATGGTGAAAGAAGAACACTTGAAAGAATAGATATAGATCCTGAACAATCTATACTCTCACAAAGAAAAGATCCCGATCAATATCCTGAAATAACACATTTGGGGCGAGAATACCAAAAAATAAGGATATATCGAGAGTGGACATTTGGAAGATACTCTATGCCAAGACAACCACAAAAAGCGGATGGAAAAAATGACTTTTTAGAAGAGAATTATCAAAATTTAGGATTAGTCTTAAACAAAATTACAATGTATCCATCTTTAAAAAAGAAATTGATTGAAAAATTACAACTCTTGTATCCAAGATTTGAGGATTATGGAGTGAGTATAGAGGGTGGGACAGTTCAAATATTTTTTACTGAAAGTAATTATCATATACCTGCTACTAGACTCTCGGATGGGACACTTAGATATCTTTCTTTATTAGCAATTATGTACAGTCCAAGTAAGCCATCACTGCTTTGTATTGAAGAGCCTGAACTTGGACTCCATCCAGATATTTTACCTACTATTGCAGAAATTCTCAAAGAGGTATCAGAGGAGACGCAAATAATTGTGACGACACATTCAGATGTCATTATAGATGCTTTGAGTAATACCCCAGAAGATGTAATAGTGTGCGACAATGAAGATGGTCATACGGTAATGAAAAGACTCAAAAAAGATGATTTAAAAGATTGGCTAGAGCAGTACTCTTTAGGTGAACTTTGGAGTAAAGGTGAGATAGGGGGCAATAGATTTTGAAGACTACTATCTACATCGAGGGTGGAGGTAAGACAAAATATCTCAAGAGTGAACTAAGACAAGGATTTAAATTGCTTTTCCAAAGTTCTGGACTAGATGGAAAGCAACTAAAAATTGTAGCAAGTGGAAGTAGGAATGAAGCTTACTCTGATTTTGCAACAGCATTTAAAAATATAAAGAGTGGTGAAACAGTTTTATTGCTTGTGGATAGTGAAGATATAGTATCTGCATCAACAAAATGGGAACATGTAGTTTTGAGAGATAGTTGGACAAAGTTAGGTACTGAAGAAAATATATTTTTTATGGTTGTTTGTATGGAATCATGGTTTTTGGCTGATACGACAGGCGTTGAAGATTTTTTTGGACAAAATTTTGATGCTTCGAAATTACCAAAAAATATAAATCGTGAAGCGATAGATAAAAAACAACTTTATGATGGACTAAAAAAAGCTACGAAAAACACATCAAAAGGCGAGTATGGTAAAGGGCAACACTCTTTTAAAATATTGACACATTTAGATGGAAGAAAAATAGAACAACATGGTAAATATTCGAAAGAAATTTTTGGCTATTTACGACAAGTCTTATGATTGACTATAATGCTCAATTATGTGAGAGTGTATAAATGAAACTCAAAATTGCAGAACACGGTGATATAGATAAAGTTTTAGAACTTCATTTTAGGTATCAGATAGATTTCATAAAAGAGGAAGATAAAAAGAATGGTTTTGTCACAACTCCTTTTGCAAAAGGGCAACTCACAAAGTTGATAGAAAAAGAGCAGGGCTGTTTATTGCTTTCAAAGATGATACGATTAAAAGCTTAATTTTACATTCTTAAATATAACTATTATCTCTATTTATTAGAGTGCTTTTAATCCTAAGGGTGTTATAAAATGTACAAAAATTCACTGATAGGAGAATTCTTATGAAA
This sequence comes from Campylobacterales bacterium, assembly GCA_026390075.1. Lineage (GTDB taxonomy): Bacteria > Campylobacterota > Campylobacteria > Campylobacterales > Sulfurimonadaceae > Sulfurimonas. Next base: position 20,765 of record JAPLGP010000033.1, on the reverse strand, counting down.
CGAGTTATCAGTATTTATAGCGAGAATAAAAATAGTGTTCAATACTATGTTCGTAATACAATGGAAAATTTTCACCCTCTTTCAAGTGATGATAAAGATTTACATCGTATTTTCGACTTTGAAAAAGCCGCTGAAATCATTTACGGGGTCAATGCCTCTTTTGTTCAATCAACCCCATGTATTGGCAGAAAGTATAGAGATGAGAGTCGCGATGGAGCAGACAAATCATTTTATTTTAAATGGGTAAGTTTTGAAGAAGAGCCTGTTCATATTAGTAATCCATATCTTCATCATGTCACAGGATTGCCTACGCTTACAGCGGTAAAACGCCATAATGATGAGTATATTATCGTAGATTTTGATTTGTTAAAACTTCTTGAAGAACTTCGCCTGATTGAGCATAACAGCGCTTTTGAGAGAATAAATACCTATATCATGGGCGGTGGTGGAATACTGCTGGGTGTCGTATCTGTTTTTTTGATTCTTTATGGCGGGTATATATTTTTCCACATGCTAGTTTCTCAAAGCTCAACGCAGGATGTAATGCATGAGATATTTACTTCAATTATCTCTATTACTATCGGACTTGCCATCTACGACTTGGCAAAAACTATTATAGAAAATGACATTCTTTTTAAAACATTTAACTATGGCACTGATTTGCAAAGTAAAACTTTAAGTAAATTCTTGACATCTATCATCATCGCTTTGTCAATAGAGTCGTTGATGGCGGTATTTAAAATCGTTTTGGATGATTACAGCAAACTTATCAATGCTTTTTATTTAGTCATTGGGGTTACATTGCTAATTGTTGGAACAGGCGTATATAATTGGCTTTCCCGTCAGAGTAAATAGTGTTGGTATCAAGGGTATTTCCTCGATAAATTTTACAGTACAGGTGAAAATTTATTATTCAAGTAAAGTTTCTATGGCAAATTGCAATTTTTTTGAGAATTAAAAATTATTTTATGTAGAATGTTTAGAATAATAGAACTTACTTTAAAAAAGGCGAAGCCATGGACAAAGAGTTGATAATAAACCTTCAAAATAATTTCAATGCTATTTCAAATATTTTAGAAGATTCAAATGTAGAGTTTTGGTATGCGAGAGATTTGCAGAAAATGCTTGGATATCAAAGTTGGGACAAATTCCAAAATGTAATAGACAAAGCCCAGAAAGCTTGTGAAAACTCTAAAATTGAACTCTCAGACCATTTTCGCCATGTGGGAAAAATGGTTGGATTAGGCTTCGGTGCGTCAAGAGAGATAAAAGATATTGTACTCACTCGTTATGCTTGTTATCTTATAGCTCAAAATGGGGATAGTTCAAAACAAGAAATAGCGTTTGCTCAAACATATTTTGCATTGCAAACAAGAAAACAAGAACTTATTGAACAAAGAATAGAGTTAGAAAATAGGCTTGAAGCCAGAGCAAAACTAAGAGACTCGGAAACAGAACTTTCAAAAAATATTTATGAAAGAGGTGTTGACAATCAAGGCTTTGGTCGCATCCGTTCCAAAGGTGATAGTGCTCTTTTTGGCGGATACAATACGCAAGATATGAAAAATAGACTTGGGGTATCTAAAAATAGAGTTTTGGCAGATTTTTTACCGACAGTGACCATAACAGCCAAAAACCTAGCTACAGAAATAACTAATCATAATGTAAAACAAAAAAATCTTCACGGAGAAAGCTCCATAACCGATGAACATGTAGGCAATAATGCAAATGTAAGAAAATTATTGGAAGATAGCGGTATAAAACCAGAAGAGTTACCACCCTCACAAGATTTGCAAAAGCTTCAAAGAAAAGTAAAATCTGATGAGAAAAAACTTATTGAAGAGAGTAGGTTGCCTAAGAAATAGGTGTATAATGTTTATAAAAAATATAGTTTGGAAGAAAAAAGTGGAAAATAAAATTGAAAAACTTACACAATACTTAAATCATAATTTTGAAAATTTAGAAATGGGAGGGACGGGTGGTACTTCAGATATGAATTTTCCTAATTATGACCTAACCCCTCAAGATTATCTAGAATTTGCAGGTAAAGATAGTTCTCATGTTAGTCAAGTTAGTAAAATTAATACTGTTAGCAACTTAAAAAGAGCACTCGAATGTGAGTTAGATACTTTATTGCATGTTTTAAGTCTAAATGATAAAAAAAATATTCTAGTAATGTTCCTAAAAAATTAGACTTCGTGAATGAGCTTGGATTGATTAGTTCTAGGTCATTTGAAAAATTAAATACTATTAGAAATAAAATTGAACATGAATATTATGTACCAGATGAAAATAAGATAGCAACATTTTATGATTTAACTTTTGCTTTAATAAGCTCAATAGAATGGTTCCTTCTTAGCTTTTCTATTTATCATGAAATAGACTTTAGTTCAGACGAAGAAAAACTTTTAATAAAAGATTATAAATTATGCTTTTCTGTTAAATATAACTTTGAACTACCGTCAATTGAATTTAAATTATCTTCAGAAGGTCAAGAAGAAACATTGAATTTTAATTCAAACAACTATAAAGAGTTTATATTCGCTTTTTCAACCTATATATTACTAATAAAATCACATCTTATTTTTAATAGGATTCATTTTCTCAAAGAATTTAACAAGTTGCATCAAACTTTTATGAAAAAAACAAATTGAAGCGAAAGGTAAAATATTCAAAGTTAGGTAGAACAAATAAACATTTCATTTTAGGCGGAAAAATATATGTACAAATTTAGCAAATGGTTACAAACAACAGAGTATAAAAATCATAGTGTGGCGGTGGCTTCGGCGGATGCTAGTTTTAGAAAGTATTATAGACTTTCATTTGAAAATCAGAGTGTTTTGTTGATGGATTCTTCGCTTGAGAAACACTCTTTAGTTCCATTTTTGGATGTGACGCAGAGGCTTTTGGATGCTGGGGTCAATGCACCATCTATCTTGGAGCGAAACCTTGAAGAGGGGTTTTTGATACTCAAAGATTTTGGGAATGTTCACTATTTGAATGTTTTAAATGACGAAAATTATAAAACACTTTATAGCGATGCTATCGATACGATTGTCTCAATGCAAAAAGCGGAAGTCTCAGGATTGCCGCTTTATGACAAAAAATTTCTGCATGTGGAAATGGATTTGATGCAGGATTGGTACTTGGAGAAGTTGCTCTCTCTCACGCTCACACAAACTCAAAAAGAGCTTATTAAAACTTTGCTTGACGCTATTTCAGATGTCGTGCTTGAACAGCCTCAAGGCGTTTTTGTACATCGTGATTTTCACTCACGCAACATTATGCTCACACCTCAAAATAAGATTGGTGTGATTGATTATCAGGATGCTATGAATGGAGCAATTACTTATGATTTGGTTTCGCTTTTAAAGGATTGTTATATCGAATTTCCAAGAGAGAAAACCCTTAAATTGGTCTTAGAGTTTCGTGATAAAAAAGGGTTACAAACGGATGATAAAACTTTCATAAAATGGTTTGATTTTATGGGTTTGCAAAGACATATAAAAGTGCTTGGAATATTCTCTCGGCTTTTTTTGCGTGATGGCAAGGATGGCTATTTAAAAGATATTCCGCTTACTTTAAAGTATGTTCTTGACACGGCAAGTCGCTACGATGAGACAAAAGAGTTGGCGAAGATGTTAGAAAAGTGTGAGCTAGATTCCCGTGTCGAGAGTGAAAATGACGGAAATTTGTTATGAAAGCGATGATTCTAGCAGCTGGTCGTGGGGAGCGAATGCGTCCTTTGACCGACACACTTCCAAAACCTCTGTTGGAAGTGCGTGGCAAACCTCTCATTGTTTGGCATGTGGAAAAATTAGCGGCATGTGGATTTAAAGAAATAATCATAAATATCGCACATTTGGGGTATAAAATTTCTGAATTTCTTGGTGATGGTTCAACTTGGCTTGTGGAAATAAAATACTCAGACGAACAACAAGAGGGTGGGTTAGAGAGTGCAGGTGGGATTATCAAAGCACTTCCTCTTTTAGGGGATGAGCCTTTTTTAGTTGTCAATGGCGATGTTTTTTGTGACTACGATTTTGATGCAAATTTTGATTTGGGTGAAAAACTAGCCCATCTTATTTTAGTGCCAAATCCTGAACATAATCCACAAGGAGATTTTGGTTTGGATGGCTCTTTGGTAGTTAATGAAGTAGAGAAAAAATATACCTTTTCAGGAATCGGTTACTATAATCCAAAAATTTTTGATAAAATGGAGTACGGCAAGTCTGCATTAGCTCCGCTTCTACGCAAGACTATTGAAAAATCAGAAGTGAGCGGTGCTTTATATCATGGAATTTGGCATGATATTGGCACTGTTGAAAGACTCGAATTCATAAATAGGTAAAAGATATGATAAAAGTTGTTGTATTGCTACTATTGGTAACAACACAAATTTTTGCAGCTTCTAAGAATTGTGATATTGAAAATAAAACTTATAAAGAAATATGTCAAAAAGCCCTCAAAAATGGTGTTTCCTCTGCATTTGCAAACGAATTTTTCCTCAAAAATTTTAAAACAAAAAAAGCAGAGGAAACAAGCATTGTTTATACACCTAAAAAAAATAAAAAAGTTGAAGTGAAAAATGCAAAAAAAATTAAAAGTAAAGTATCCAAACACAGAAGTGAACTAGGTCGTCATTTGGATGAGTACCAAGAAGTGTATGACCATGCTGAAAAAAAATATGGTGTAAATCGTGAAGTTGTTGCAGTTATTTTGATGCATGAGTCTAAGCTTGGAAAATTCAAACCTGCAACGAATCTTTTAGCCGTTTTTAATAATACAGGAACAAAAAAGAGTGCGAAAAAGAAATCGATTTCAGATGCTGGCAAAGAAAGAATGATAAATCTCATGCGCTATTGTTATAAAAAAGGAATTCCTGCGGGAGAGTGTAATTATCCTTGCTCGCAAGCTGGGAATGTAGGAATACCACAGTTTTTACCAGAAAATTTTTGTTATATCGATGGGTATCAAGCAAAAGTGGGTGATTTGAATAAAATGGAAGATGCTATCGTCTCAACCAGTAATTTTTTAAACAAAAGAGCTTCGTTTACCAAGCTTATAGATTGGGATAAAATGCCAAATATAGCAGAGATTGAAAAAGAGTGGAAACAATTTAGTTCTACGCATAAAAATAGCTCTTTTGTGTATGAAAAGAGTGAAAAAAGTAATCAAAGCTATACCTGTTTTAGATGTGAAACGGCTGAAGTTGGTTATTTAAAAGAGTATGTGAAAAAACTTATGGGTTATAACAATTCATCGGATTATGCGCTTATGATTTTAACATTAGCACAAAATGCACACAAGGAAATTAGTAAATAACCGCTTTGAGTGTATGTTTGGCATGTGGAAGTAGAATTTTAAAATCATCATAGGCATTTGCAGATTCGATGCAGACAAACTCTTTATACGCATCATTTTCTATTGCGCTCATTCTTTTGCACTTTTGTATCCATGGATTCCATACGACAACCGAAGATGAACCTTTATTTTGTATGGTAATTGTACGGTTTTTATCTACTAATAAAATTTTGTTATCCACTTCTTGATAGACACAATCTACCTCTTGCTCAAATGTAATATCGCCATTTTGTTGGCATACTTTGTTTGTTAAAGCATCAAGATAAGGTTTGCCAGAGAGACCTTTGATGGTTATATTTGAGATATCTGATATTTGAAAATAGGTGTGAAGTGCTTGAGTGAGTTTAAAAGGCTTCTCATCAAGGTTTGTTGTTGTGAGTTCCATTGTGAGTTTGTCGGAAATCGTAATTTTTAGTTCTAATTCAAATTTATAATTCCACATGCCAAGGCTCTCTTGTGTGTCATTTAAAACAAGAGTGATTTGTGTGGTGTTTGCGTCTATCTCTTTTGAATTTTCTAGTTTCCACATGCCAACTCTTGCAAAACCATGTTGCGGTAAATCTGGATTGTTCATCCCAAAAGAGGGCCAACAGATGGGAACTCCACCTCTTATTGCCGTGCCGATTTTAAAATCGCTTGTATCACTCAGCCACAAAATCGGCTCTTCACCATTTCTCGCAAAATGAAAAAGATGTCCTCCTTGAAGTGCAATCTTTCCACATGCCGCACCGTTTTTGACTTCTATATATTCAAAGCCATTTTCTAGCTCTTTGAACTCTATCATTTTATTTCCAAGAGTTGATTTTATGCCATTTCAGAGCATATAAAAGTATGAAAATATAACAAACAACACCGATTAAATAAGAAAATTGCATATCTCCACTTAACTGTGAAATGCGTCCAAAAAGGAGTGGAAGAAGCGCTCCTCCTGCAATCGCCGTGATAAGTAAGGCACTTCCTTGTGCTGTGTATTTTCCTAGTCCTTCAAGTGCCAAAGGCCAGATACTTGGCCAAACAAGTGCATTTGCAAAACCAAGCAGGGCTATAAAAGTAACTGAATTTGGAAGTGTGCCAATACTGCTCCAGCCCCATAATACAGAGGAAACACTACTACTCTCGTTCGAGCTAAATGCAACGCCTAGTAAAAATAAAATTCCTAGTATGGAAGAACCCATCAAAGCTACTTTTTGAGAGAGAAATTTAGGGATAAACAAAACGCCTATGATGTAGCCAAAAACCATAAAAACCATAGTATAGGAGGTAAGAGCTGTTGCGTTCTCCATTCCTAAACTTTGTCCGTAAAGCCCTATTGTATCTCCCGCAATAACTTCTATGCCGACATAAAAAAAGAGTGCAACAGCTCCAAGAACAACGCGAGGGAAATGAAATATACTCTCTTTGTCGTCATGGTCGTCATGGTGTGAAACATCAATTTCAGGAAGAGATGAAAATTTTACTAAAACTATAAGCCCACTTAAAACAATCGCCATAATTATATAAGGAAGTACCAATCTTTGTGCCAGAGCATCAATCTGTTCGTATGAAAGGTCGGCATAAAGTAAATTTGGAATATCGGAGAGAATAAAAGCTGTAAAAATGAGAGGAACAAATACTCCAGCACCTTTATTTATAAGCCCCATGATGCTTATGCGCATCGCAGCACTCTCAATCGGACCGATGAGAACTACATAGGGATTTGAGGCAGTTTGAAGGATTGTAAGCCCCGTGCCAAGTGTAAAAAGTGCGAGTAAAAAGAGTGCAAAGTTTGCTCCCAAAGCCGCAGGAATAAAGATGAGACTTCCAATTACCATGATGCCAAGACCAATCGCCATGGCGTTTTTGTAGCCTGTTTTTTCAAGGATAAAAGACATAGGAAAAGCCATAAATGTGTAGGCGATGTAAAAAGCAAAGGTAACGAAAAGGGATTGGAATTCACTCAAATCACAGATAACTTTTAAAAAAGGGATGAGCGAACCGTTAAGCCAAGTGACAAAACCAAAGATAAAAAAAAGTGTCCCGATAATTATCATCGGCAGAATTGTTGTATGCTTTTTCAAATTAAATCCCTTGTAAATATTTTGCTACTGCATCTTCATCGTTTGTGTGAGGCAGAACGATATCGGCATATTTTTTTACCTCTTCTTGTGCATTTGCTACGGCGACTGCTGTTTTTGCCAACTCAAACATTCCTAAATCATTGAAGTTGTCGCCAAAAACAGTGAGCTTTGAAAGCTCAAAACCGCTATATTCGCTCACGCTCAAAATACCATGAGATTTGTCTGCATTTTTATGCAAAACTGTTAAAAAGTAGCATCCAACATAGGCTTCAGGTGCTAAAATAAATTTTAAACTCTCGCCAAATATTTGTTTTAGATGGATTTCAAGAGATCTTAATAACTTCTCTTCGCCCATATAAACTATTTTAAAATTATCATCCATTGCTCGGAGATTTTTACACTCTTTTAAATTATCATCTTTTGAATAGCGTGTTAAAACACTCTTCTGGTGTGTGTTTAAAATATTTGAGTACAAAAAAGCTTCACTCAGATTTTGATCCGCTAAAGCTAAAACAAAAGGATAAATTCCAAATTTTCCACCCTCATCTATGATAGTGTCTGCAACTTCTTTAGTGATAAATTTGGTGTCAATTATTTTTTTATCGATTGTTGCAATCAACGCACCATCAAGAAGTATCATCGGGATATTGATATGAATACCTTGTAAAAACTGTACTGTTTTTTTGTAAGTTCTGGCCGTTGCAACACTAAGTAAAGCGGTGTCTGCTTTTGCATTCCAAATAGTTTTAGTATAATCGCTTAGAGATAAATCATTTCTCAAAAATGTATGGTCAAGGTCTGTGATATATATATTTTTCATAGAGAAAGTATAGCGAAAGTATAAGGATATGTGAATGAAAACAGCAGTTGTAACAGGTGCAAGCAGTGGCATTGGTAAAGCCATATCTCTGAGACTTTTATCTCTTGGATATGGAGTTATCGGTATTAGTAGAAGTGTTAAAAAAGAGGATTTTTTTAGTGAAAATTTTACTCCGCTTCAAGCAGATTTGTCCGATGAAGTCTCAACACTCTTGGCATGTGGAACTCTGCAAAATACAACTGTCCACATGCTGGTTAACTGTGCTGGATTTGGTCGGTTTGAACCGCATGAGGAACTTAGTACGAGAGTTATCTCTGATATGACTTTTTTAAATCTTACAGCACCGATGCTTCTCACAAATGCCCTTCTTAGAGATTTAAAGCAAAATAACGGCTATCTCATAAACATAAACTCCATAGAAGCCTTGCGAGCGAGTAAATTTGCGGGGGTTTATAGTGCTACAAAAGCGGGTTTAAAAGCCTTTAGTGATTCACTTTTTGAAGAGACTCGAAAAAGTGGGTTGAGTATAACAAACATAAATCCTGATATGACGCAGAGCAATTTTTATGATACGCTCAGGTTTGAACCAAGTGATAGAGAGGAAGAAAAACTTTTAGTTTCAGACATAGCAGATGCAGTTGAACATATTTTAAGGATGCGAAAAGGTGCAGTTGTAACCGACTACACCCTAAGAAGTTTAAATTTCGGAATTTCTAAAAAGAAGTTATGACATCATGTCAAATGAAAGAGATGTAGGAATATCAGTCGAACGCAAGAATTCTAAGTTTTTTTTTATCTGTTTCATGGAATGCGCTGTTTCATCTTTTAAATGAGTTACTAAGTTTTTAGCTTCTTCTAAAAGATAAACCGCCTCTTCTATCTCTTTTTCATCTTCAAGCTGAGGAATATTATCCAACAACTTATCTAAGGAGTCTGCATCTTTTTCTATAATGGCTATTTTGAGCTTAGTGAGCCACATTTGTAGTATCTCTCCATGCATCTAGAAGAACTTTAAATACATTGCTTACTTCATCAAATTTAGAGATATCATTTTTAAAACCAGCTGTTGTTAAGAGTTGAATTTGATAATTATAAAGACCATCCAAATACTTAGCAACTCCCCCCTGAGACATATCTAAAATAGCAATAAGCTCCGTGATGATAGCGATAGAACGATTTGTCCAATAGACTCTTTTTTCAACATCTCTGTCTTTCATAGCTTTTTTTGCTTGAGCGTTAAAACGAAGAATACCCTCATATAACATCTCAATCAATTTCGCCGGAGATTCTATTCCAAGATTATTTTGTGCATAAATATTATGAGCTACATTACCATACATATCAGATCCTTTTTTGTTGTTTTCGTTAAATTCATTCATGCAAAGTATATCGGTTCATCCGCTATTTCCTTTAGCTTTTTTGACTCAAAGTTTAATTACGCCCCTGTACTACTCGTTGTAGTCATTTGCTTAAACATAGACGATGCATTGTTAATTTTAGCAATCATTGCGTCATAAGCAGTATATTGTTTTTTCATTATTTCATACTTGGCATCAAGGCTTGCAGTAGCGGCAGTTTTTCTATCATTCAGAGCAGTTATGCCATCCGAGAGAGCAGTATCTATCTGTGCTATCCCGCCACCAGATTTAGCATATCCATTAGCTATATCATAAAAACCTGTAAATGCACCAGTGAGAGTTACAACACTCGAATCTGCTTTCGTATAAGCACCACCAGAAAAAAAAGCTTTGACATTTGCTATATTTGCGTCTAGTTTAGTGTTTAGTACAGTTTTATCAACGCTCATTACTCCACTTCTATCAACACTAAAGCCAAAATCCTCCATCCTTCCTACTCCACCTGACACACTCTCTATCATATTTTGAATTACACTTTTCATATTTTTTATGCTACTGTCTCCAGAAAAAATACCCCTAACAGTACTGTCTGTACTCGATTTAGTTTGTTTAGTCAGTTCAGCAATGATTGAGTTATATTTTTCAACAAAACTATCAACTTTTGTCGTGAGAGCTGTACGGTCTTGCGTAACACTTACATCTGAAGCACCTGGTGCTTTTAGTTTTATGCCATATCCTGTTACTAAATCATTCACTTGATTGCTACTGCGAGTCACAGTAACCCCATTAAATGTAAAATTAGCATCTACTCCTGTTTGAATTGGAGCCACTCCTGTAGTTAATCTTGCATCTTTAAGAGCAACACTATTATCTGTCATAGTGATATTTTGCGTTGACCCAGTATCAACAGAACTAAGAATTAAACGAAAATCTGCACTCCCTATTTGAGCGACTGTAGCATTCACTTTAGTACCTGCTGCAGTATTAATAAGAGTTTTTAAACCGTCTAAGGTTGTAGAAGCATCATAATTAATTGTGTAATCAGCACCTGCTATATTTAACTTCATAGAACCAGCACCGTTTGCTATGGTATCTGTTTTAGCCGCAAAAGAACCCGACTGTTCAATCTGTTTTGTAGCTATATTAGTTACATTTAAACTAAATGCCTGGATGTCACTATTTTCAGCCGCTGTAACCTCAACAGATGTGCCACTAACAGAAGCAGCTCTAGCGTTAAAGAGGGTCGGACTTTTTAATTCATTAATACTGTCACTGAAGTTTTTCATACTTGCAGCTAAAACTTTTAAACTGCTCTGCTTATCGCCTTCATTCGCTATATCCAGCGTTATCGGTTTAACTCTCTGCGTATCATCCGCAGCTCTCAACTGATCCAAAACACTTTGCGTTAAAATACTCGAACCTGTACCTAATGAACTAATACCCATCGTGAATCCTTTTGTCAATAATCTTTCATTATTATCATTTTTTCTTAAGTAGTAAATCGACTAATTATATAATTTATTTATCCTATGCAATAAAAATTTAATGGTACTATTTTTGCTATTATTACTAAAATAATAATCAGGAATTCATATGCTCAATGGTAAAAACATCCTAATTACTGGTGGAACAGGTAGTTTTGGAAAGCAGTTTGTTCGCACCATTTTAAAAAGATATAAACCAAACAAAATTATTATCTATTCCAGAGATGAGCTGAAGCAGTTTGAGATGGCTCAAAAGTTCAACGACTCCTGTATGCGGTACTTTATAGGCGATGTTAGAGATTTGCCACGACTCCAAAAAGCGATGAGTGGAGTTGATTTTGTTGTTCATGCGGCGGCTTTAAAACATGTTCCTATCGCTGAATACAATCCAATGGAGTGTATAAAAACAAATGTTATGGGTGCTCAAAATGTGATTGATGCCTGTCTCGCAAACAATGTTAAAAAGATTATTGCTCTCTCAACCGACAAAGCAGCTGCCCCTGCAAACCTTTATGGGGCATCTAAGCTTGTTTCAGACAAACTTTTTGTAGCAGCAAACAATCTCACAGGTGGGCATGAAATAAAATTTAGCGTAGTGCGATATGGAAATGTTTTAGGTTCTCGTGGGTCGGTGATACCTTTTTTTGAAAAGCTTATGCACGAGGGCGCAACTGCGCTTCCAATCACTGAACCAAACATGACAAGATTTTGGATAACGCTTCAAGATGGAGTTGATTTTGTACTGAAAAATTTTGAGAGAATGCAAGGTGGAGAGATATTTGTCCCAAAAATTCCATCTATGAAAATGACGGAGATGGCAAAAGCGATTGCACCCCATTTACCACAAGAAATCATAGGCATTCGCCCTGGAGAAAAACTCCATGAACTTATGTGTCCTGTCGATGATTCACACATAACTTTAGAATTTGATGACCATTTTGTTATCAAGCCAAGTATTACTTTTTCTTCTCCTATTGATTACACTACAAATGCTTTAAATGAAAAAGGTAAAAGTGTGAAACAAGGTTTTGAATACAATTCAAGAGATAACGATATTTGGCTCACACATGAAGAGTTGCTTAAAAAAATCAAGCAAACTAAAGAAGATGAAGAAAACTAAATGGCTAAATTTGATTATTCAACTCAGTGTATAGAAGATGATGATATACAAGGAGTTTTAGAAGTTTTAAAAAGTCCTTTTTTAACGCAGGGTAAAAAAGTAGAAGAGTTTGAAAAAGCTCTATGTGACTATACTGGTGCTAAACATGCCATTGTATTTAACTCCGCAACTTCAGCTCTTTTTGGTGCATACTCGGCATGTGGAATAGACGAAGGTGATGAAATCATTACAACCCCAATAAGTTTTGTAGCCACTTCTAATATGTTTGTAGCCTTAGGTGCAAAACCTGTTTGGTGCGATGTAAAAGCGGATGGAAACATAGATGAAGCGTTGATTGAGAAACTTATAACTCCAAAAACAAAAGCTATTGTTGCTGTTGATTTTGCAGGAAAACCTATTGAAATAGAAACAATCAAATTTATAGCAAAAAAGCATAATCTCCTTTTGATTCAAGATGCTTCGCATGCACTTGGCTCAAGTGTGGATGAAAAAAAAATAGGCTCATTTGCCGACATGACAATCTTTAGTTTTCATGCAATAAAACCTATCACAACTGGCGAAGGTGGAGCAGTTGTTACAGACAATGATGAGTATGCTGCGAAGCTAAGGCTTTTTCGCTCACACGGAATGGTTAAAAAAGAGCTCTGGAACTCGGATATGATTAGCCTTGGGCATAACTTCAGAATGACAGAAATAGCAGCTTCTCTGGGTGTAACCCAAATGAAAAAATTGGATAGTTTCATAAAACGAAGAAATGAGATAGCATTTTATTATGATGAAAGATTTCAAAATGAGAAATTATTTTTAACTCAAAAAATTCCACATGCCAACATCTCTTCAAGACATCTTTACCCGATTCTTCTAAATCCAGAGTTGCACTGCTTCAAAGAAGATATTTTTAAAGATTTACAAGCACAGAAACTTGGTGTGCAAGTTCATTACAAGCCAATCTATCAAAACAGTTTTTATAAAGAAAGGTTTGGTGCAGTTTCACTCTCTGTTGCAAATAATTTTTATCTCTCAGAAATATCTATCCCATGCCATCAACAAATGAGCCTAGATGATGCAAAATATGTTGCAAACACTCTCTTGAGTATCATAAAAAAATATGCACAAAAAGAGTGTAGTTTCTGATGGATGCACAAGAGCTACTTGTTCTTGCAACACACTATTACAAGGATGAGGATTATGCAAATGCAAGAGAGAGTTATCTTCAGGTCTTAGAGTTAAATCCTTCTAATGCAGTAGCATACACAAATCTTGGCACTTGTTTTTTTGTTCAAAATCTTTTAAATGAAGCAGCGGAGTGTTATCTCGCCGCCAATCAAGTAGATTCAAACTACATTCAAGCGATTTACAACTATGCACACTTACTGCTTTTGCAAAAAAAGTATGCAGAGGGGTTTGTTTACTACCGTACGCGTCACCATGAACACATTCGTGGCAACAAACTCGGTGGAGTAGCTTATCCGCCAACACAACTCCAAGGCAATGAAGATTTAAGAGGAAAAACACTCTATATCAGCCATGAACAAGGCTTTGGAGATACTATAAATTTCATTCGTTATCTTCCTCACTTTGAAGAGACGGGAGCAAAACTTTTGGTGTATGTACCTGAGTCGATGCACAAACTTTTTGCACTGAGTTATTCTAATGTTACATTTATCACCCCACAAAGCAATATCACTTTTGATTACAACACTCCACTTTTAGAAGCACCTTATCTCTTTGGCACGACTTATGAGACTATCCCTTTTGGCGAAAAATATCTGCATGTCGATGCACAAGATTTGCAAAATTTTCGCATAAAACATGACTTGAACAAAAGTGATGTACTAAAAATCGGATTTAACTATCAAGGTTCGCAAGGGGTTGATGCGGTAAAAAATCGCTCCATTGAACTCTCTTTGATGCTAGAGTATCTTGAACAAATTCCAGATGTTAAACTCTATTGTCTCCAGTACGAGCGAAGTGAAGCGGATGATATTCTTTTAAAAAAACAAGGTATTACAAACTTGGGAAGCCAAATCAAAGATTTTTATGACACAGCACTTATGATTGAGAGTATGGATGTGATTGTCAGTATTGACACCTCCTTTTTGCATCTCGCAGGAGCATTAGGCAAAAAAAGTTTTGCACTTTTGAAGTACCATCCAGATTGGCGATGGGGATTAGTAGAGGAGCAGAGCAACTGGTACAAAAATTTCACACTCATTCGCCAAAGCAAACCGCATGATTGGAGTGGTGTACTCGAAGAAGTTGTACAAAGGATAAAACATGGCTAAGGCAGTAGCGATTATTCCAGCCAGAGGCGGAAGCAAACGGATTCCACGAAAAAATATAAAAGATTTTTTTGGAAAACCGCTTATTGCGTATTCTATTGAAGTTGCTCTCAAAAGTGAACTTTTTGAAAAAGTGATTGTCTCAACGGATGATGAAGAGATAGCAGATATCGCACGAAAATATGGGGCAGAAGTTCCATTTATGCGACCAAAAGAGTTGTCGGATGATTTTACAAGCAGTGATGAGGTAATAGTACATGCCCTAAAATGGCTAGAAGAAAATAATGAAAGTTATGAGTATGTTTGCACAATCTACGCAACTGCTCCTTTTTTAGATAAAAAATATTTAATAGAAGGCTTTGAGACATTAAAAAACTCAAATGCCATCAACACTTTTTCTGCGACAACTATGCCTTTTCCAATACAAAGAACTTTTAAAGTGAATGAAAATGGAAGATGTGAGATGTTCACTCCACAATATTACAACACAAGAAGTCAAGATTTAGAAGAGGCGTATCAAGATGCAGGACAATTTTATTGGAGTAAAATAGGGCAAAGTTCAGATATTATGTTTGGTAAAGAGAGCATACCTATTGTATTGCCTCGTTATTTAGTCCAAGATATAGACACGCTTGAAGATTGGACAAGAGCTGAATTGATGTATGAAGCGGTGCAAAACTTAAAATGAATATTTTAATCCGTGCAGATTCTTCAAGCACTCTAGGAACAGGTCACATTATGCGTGATTTGGTTTTAGCATCACAATTGCAAGAACAATATCCACATGCCAAGATTCTTTTTGCAACGCAAGCACTTCTCGGAAATATAAATCATAAAATAATCGAAGCAGGATATGAACTAATAAATTTAAATTCGAATGCGAAAGAAGAACTTTTAGAAATTATAAATACTCGGCATGTGGATATGTTGGTAATTGACCATTACGGCATTGACTATGCGTTTGAAAACTTTATAAAAAAAAATGTTGATGTAAAGATTTTAGTCTTTGATGACACTTACGAAAAACATAATTGCGACATACTTTTAAATCATAACATATGTGCAAATCCTAAACGCTATAAAAATTTAGTTCCAAGTTCTTGTGAACTTCGCTGTGGAAGTAATTATACACTTTTGAGAGATGAATTTCATGAAGAAAAAAAAGCTATAAAATATAAAAATAGACATTTAAAATATAAAATTCTTATTGCCATGGGTGGAACGGATAACACCAATCTTAATATAAAATTATTGGAGATACTCAAGAAATTTAAAAATATAGAAGTAAATCTTGTCACAACAACTGCAAATAAGAACCTAAAAAAACTCCAAAATTATGCAAA
Organism: Campylobacterales bacterium; assembly: GCA_026390075.1. GTDB lineage: Bacteria > Campylobacterota > Campylobacteria > Campylobacterales > Sulfurimonadaceae > Sulfurimonas. Next base: position 4,937 of record JAPLGP010000033.1, on the reverse strand, counting down.
AAATAAAAAATGGGTTGCACTTCATATCAACACCACCAAAATGGCACAACTGATGGCTGAGGCAAATCTAGGTATCATTACTCCAAGCGTGAGTGCAAATGAGGCTGTGTTTATGAAGCTTGATTTTATAGCAGTTCAAATAGCTTCAAATCAAGTATATATGGCGCAGTATTTAAAACATAAACGATATTTCATACAAAAAAGATTCAATGCAAAAACACTCAAAATCAAGTTACAAAAAAGGATAAACAGATGATTTCAATCAAGGATATAAAAGGTTTAAAATTTCCAGATGAGTATTTTACAAAATTTTTTTTCAAAAACTCACTTGAGAAAAAAAGCTCTCTGAAATTTTTAGAGTTTGGCTGTGGCAATGCAAGTAATTTGATGCTCCCTTACGAATATGACAACGAGGTCATAGGAGTAGATTTTGATTCTACTCTTATAAGTTATGCAAATTCAAATTTTGAGCAGATGAAGAGTCAAACTAAGTACGAATTTTATCAAGATGATATGCGAGAATTTGTAAAATCTCATCACAATCTCCTCGCAGATGTTCTTTTATTGCCCTCAATAATTTACTATATTTCAAAGGATGATTTGAAAATATTTTTACAAGATATCGTAGCAAACAAACTTATTAAAAAGAGTGCAATGCTCTACATACGCCTAAGAACTCCAAAAGATTTTCGCTTTGGCAGAGGTGAAAAACTTGGCTTTAACTGTTATCAAATGCCTAAAAATAGTCTCACGGGGGAAGATAATGCACAGATTACTTTTTATAATTCACTTGAAATTGTAGAGATTTTAAAAGAATTACTTAATCTTCAAGATTACTCCGTTTTTGAGTCAGACCAGCAAAACCTTCAAGATGGACAAATTATCTTAAACTCCGACCTTATCCTTTGGGGTAAAATCAATTGAAGTTAGCCCTGATGCAACCTACTTTTAACCCTTGGATAGGGTATTTTGATTTGATTGATTATGTTGATACTTTTGTATTTTTAGATACAGTCCAGCTCAATCAACAGAGTTGGCAAACAAGAAATAAACTCAAAATTTCCGAAAAAGAGTATCTTTTTTCTCTACCGATTCAAAAAAGTAGTTCTAAAAGTGAACTCCTTATCAAAGATGCTTTGCTAGATTTTAGAAAATATGATTTTAAAACAAAACTCATCAAAACTCTTGAACAAAATTATAAAAAAAGTAGTTTTTTTACACAAGTGCATCCCTTTCTTTATGAACTTCTTTTTTTTGAAACACCCTATTTAAGTGAATATAATTGTAACATTATCCAAAAAATAGCACTCAAAATTGGGATAAATACAAAAATAATTCTACTTTCACAAACTCCTTACCAGCAAATGAGTAAAAAAGGCGATTTAGTTTTAGATGTGTGCAAATTTTTTCAAACAAACAGTTATGTGTCACCATCTAGCGCGAAAGATTACCTTGAACCTCTTATGCAAAAGTTTTCAGATGATGGGGTCGATATAGCCTATCAAAGCTATCAGCACCCAACATACAACCAGTTAGGAAGTCAGTTTATTCCCTTTATTGGAATTTTTGATTTGTTGTATAATGAAGGGTTTGAGAAAAGTTTAGAGATTATTAAAAGTGGAAGAAAATATGAAAATAGGTAATTTTGATTTAGAAAAAGATGGTACATATATCATTGCTGAACTAAGTGCAAATCATAACGGTTCACTCCAAAATGCAAAAGAGAGCATAAAAGCCGCGTATGAAATTGGAGCGAACGCTATTAAACTTCAAACTTATACAGCCGACACACTGACTTTAAACTCCACAAAAGAGGATTTTATCATAAAAGGTGGAACGCTCTGGGATGACAAAAGTCTCTATGAACTTTATAAAGAAGCTTACACACCCTGGGAGTGGCATAAAGAGCTTTTTGAGTATGCGAAAGAGCTTGGAATAGATATCTTCTCAACCCCTTTTGACAAAAGTGCAATTGATTTTTTAGAACAATTTAATCCAATCGCTTACAAGATTGCCTCTTTTGAAATTACTGATTATGAACTCATTCGATACGCCGCATCCAAACAAAAACCTATCATCATCTCAACAGGAATAGCGATGATTGAGGAGATTCAAGATGCTGTGGATATTTGCCATAGTCAAGGCAATGATAAAATTATTCTCTTAAAATGTACAAGTGCTTATCCCGCGCCCCTTGAAGATGCGAACCTTAAAACAATTCCTAACCTTGCTCAAACTTTTGGAGTTATCAGCGGTTTTTCAGATCATACTTTAGGAATTGTTGCACCCATTGCAGCGGTCACACTTGGGGCTAAAGTGATAGAAAAACATTTCATCCTTGACAAGACAATTGGGGGCGCAGATGCAGATTTTTCTTTGGACAAAAATGAGTTCTCACAAATGATTCATGCTATCCGAGATGTTGAAAAACTGCTTGGCAAGGTTGACTATTCGATGAATCAAAAACTTAAGCATTCAAGACGCTTTAGCAGAAGTTTATATATCTCTCGGGATGTCAAAAAAGGCGATGTTATTAGTGAAGAAAATATCAAAAGTGTACGACCAGCATACGGGCTTCATCCAAAATATTTTCATCAAATCTTAGGGAAAAAATTTTCACAAGATGTTGAATTTGCAACCGCATTAAAGTGGGAACACATTGTTGACTAAAGAGAAAATGGTTCATACATTTGAGCAAAATATTTTATATTTTGAAGAAAACCAAAAAAAAGTTTTTGAAAAACTATCGGCACTCGAATCTGCGATAGAGCAAAATCTCTATCAAAACAGATATGAGCTTATAAATAAAGAAAACTATTTTGAGGTTATAGAATCCTTAAATAATAAAATACTCTATAACTCAGACAGTTTTGCTTATGCGAAAACCGTAAGTAAAAGCATCAGTTTTAAAAAAAATGAGAATGTATTTGAAACTTTTAAAATATTTCCGCTGGAGGATGAAAGTGGTTATTTGATTGATGTAGCCTCAACTCTTCAATATATAAAATCCCACATGCCAAGAGAACAAGAGTTTAAAAGAATTAACAAGTTTGTTTTTTTCGGCGTAGGACTTGGAACGCATATAAATGAAGTACATGAAAAAATAAAAGCGCAAAATTACTTTATAATTGAAGATGATTTAGAACTCTTTAAACTCTCTTTATTTGTCACTCCATATTATGAGATAGCAAAAAAATCTCAACTTTTTTTTAGTGTTTTTGAATCTAATGAGGAGTTTGTCTTCCCAGCTCAGGCATTTATAAACAATAATTTTTTTCTCAATCATTACATTAAATTTTTCCACATGCTAAGTCATAGTGAAGAAAAAATTAAAGAGTTCCATGTCAGAGTTGTTTCGCAAAGCCAAAATGTATTTTTTTACAAAGATATTCTCACTCAATATTTAGCTCCTCTAAAATTTATGAGTGAAAAATACAATTTTTTAAATATATTGGACTCTTATGAAAACACCTCCTTGACAAACAAGCCTGTTTTATTACTAGCAGCAGGACCATCTTTGAAAAAAAACATGGAGTGGCTAAAAAACAATCAAGAAAGATTTTTTATTGTAGCCCTGTCTTCTGTTTTAAATACTATAGAAAAAGAGGGAATCATTCCAGATGTCGTTACGCATATGGATGGATTTGAAACAAGTGCAACACATTTTACAAAGTTAAAATCATTGGATTTTTTGAAGCAAACCATTTTCTTTTTATCTGCTAGAACACCTGATTCTATTGTAAAGATGCTCAATAAAGAGCATGTCTTTTTTTATGAGAATGGAACATCATACAAGCAAGGTATTGGCAATTTAAGTGCTGCATGTGTAGGTTCAACTACTTACCTTTTGCTTCTTGGACTTAGGGTAAGAGAGCTTTATCTGCTTGGACTTGATTTGGCACTTGATAGTCAAACAGGTGCAACACACTCTGAAGGGCATGAGTATGTTCAGACACTTGATTTAGAAAATTCAAATAGACATGATGATGTGATGGAATTTAAAAACAGTGTTATAAAAGTTGATGGAAATTTTGAGCCTCAAGTTTATACAACACCTGAATATGCACTTTCCATAGAGTCTATAAATGCAGCATCTCAATGGTTTAAAAAAGAGGATTTACATATTTATAATCTCAGTAGTGGAGCTAAATTTTTAAGCACTACTGCAAAAAATATAGAGAGTGTTGAGACAAATTTATTGCAACTGATTGATAAAAATATTTTAGCATCTGAGTTAAAAACTATCTTTACAAAAAATTGTTCAAATGAAATAACAGAACTTGAAATTTCAGTGCTTCATCAAAGGCTCAATTATGCTTTAGAGTTAAAAAATGTAATCATTTCACAACAATTTTATCACTTTGAAACAAGTGATGAGTTTTTACACTCTTTAGTAAATATCTTTTATAAACTCTCAAACGATACCTCACCAACTGCATATGATTTATCTCTTATTTTTCAAGAATATTGCAAATTTATGTACACATTTATATTTGATTTTTTCAATACGAAAGGGCTTTTAAACGAGGATAAAACCGCACAAGATATCAATGAAATGTTTACGAAAGCACTTATGAGAATGATAAACGAATATATAGATTCTCTAAAAGTTGTACTCAACCTAAGCTAACTCATAACTCTCTACTGTGCCGATATCAACGGCATAATTTCGTAAAAAATCTTAAAACTCTTATGTAGATTTGGATAGAATAGATAAATTTTTTTATAACAAAGAATCATCATAAGGCATATAATTCATGACCATAATAGAAATCGAAAACAATCTCCTCTCTCTCATTGTCAAACGAACTCTAAAATTGGGCAGGTAAATTAAAAAAAAGTTACATTCTGAAACTTAAACCACCTCTTGTTTTTCTACTATTTTATTTGAAGATTTAGCTCCAAACTTATAAATGTCTGAATTGATGATTCCTGAT
>JAPLGP010000008.1 GCA_026390075.1 Campylobacterales bacterium | reverse complement strand
CATAGTACTTGTCGATAATTACATTGATGAAAGCGTTTTGACAATGCTCTCAAAAAGAGAAAAAAATGTAACCGCCACCCTCTACACCAAAAACATCACCGCACAGCTAGAACTCGACATCAAAAAACACAACGCCCAATACCCAAAAATTACCCTCAAAAAGTTCGACGCCTCGCATGACAGATTTCTCATCATCGACGCCAAAGAACTCTACCACATAGGAGCAAGTCTAAAAGAATTTATCCCCTGTTTTCATTCAATATTTAATCCCATAAATCTATCATAACTACCACTTGAAGCAAAATTTATTTCATAAGTGAAATCATTTATTTTATCAATCCTAACAGAATCCACTCCTAAAATTTGCAACTTTTCATATGTCAAAAGCTCTCCTTCATGAAGCCTTAAAACATCTCTTAAAATCCACTGACCAAGTTCCCGATTTGAATACGACATTAAGGCTTTTCCTCCATCTTGACATATTTTCGATTGCATAGTTTTACCATTAGGCAATTGTAAATTAAATGGTTTATCTCTATTTGGGAAAAAAGAAGGATAATTTTTGTGAATAATGGCAGGAATTGGTATATAAACTTCGTTCGGATCTCTAATTCTTCCCTGTGCATTCCATTGATTTAGTCCACTTTTTTCATAAACAATGTGTTCTTTTCCATATAGAGGCAAATAAATCGTTTGATTTATTGGTTCATCGCTTATTATTGAGTTATTAGTACTTGACAAACATTGAAACAAGACATCAAGAGGATTTTCTAAAATTTCAATTGGAAACTCATAAATTATTTTTTCAGTTAAAAATCTTTTTGCTAAAGTATTTTTAGATGTTAAAAACGAATATTCTTCTTGTCCATCATCAAAACTAATAGAACCTTACTTGGCGAAATATTTTATAAATAATTTTCGATTATATTTTCCAATCCATCTTCATGCTCATGCAAATACATTTTTGAGACGATTAGTCGTATCTTTTCTTCAATTTCACGATAAGAATACAGTTTATTTAAAAAATAAAAATTACTATTTTGAAGCTCAAAAAAATATAAGTGTAATTCGTCTTTCATGTAATCATTTTTGCATGACAAAGCGTTTTCAAAATAGTCAATTTTTTGTTCCAATGTTAGCATATATTGCCTACCAAATGATATTCTTTAGTCGTTTTTGAATTTATAATTCTTTCTTCAAATTTTAGATTTTTGATTGGATTTTCAATAGTTAAAAAAGTAGGTAAATCATTCATATTTAAAACGAGCGTTACAATATAGTCATTTTGATATTCTGATGCTTTTCTATATTCATTTTCTGTAAGTCTAAATTTTCCTTTTTTCTCTCGAATACCTTTTATTTCTGCTAAATAAGTAGAACTATTTACATTTACTTGAAAATCATACCCATCACCAAATAATCGTGCATCATCTAAACTTCCCATATTAAATAAATCGATTGAGTTAAAATTATTCATAAAGTAAATTTCTGCTTCCAAGCCTGTCTCTTGAAGTTTTTTAAATCTTGATTTTACTATTGGTTTCACACTAACTGAAATATCTTCAACTGCATAATTTTCTTTCATATAGAGTTTTACAATATTTGCATAGCCTTTGACATTTTCAAATCCAAATAAATTATCTATTAGTATCTTTCTATGAATATAAGCATCGCCTTTTTGCCACCAACCTTTTCTTCCATTGTCTGGAAAAAAATGGTCAAATAAATCCATTCTATTTTTTACAGTTCCAACGGTTTGGGCAATATCATGAGCAACACAATATTCATAAAAAGCTGTTTTTGTTGTAAATCCAAATTCTTTTATAAAATCATCATTGAATTTTGAAAGCCCGTACCCTATAAGATTTAATATTTCATAATTTTGATGTTTATTGCCACTCTGTGTCACAGTATCTCTCCTCTCAAATCAAATTCTATATTCCGAAAATCCAGCCAATAAAATATCAAAAGGAGGAATGTTTTTTTCATCTATCTGTGTAATATCTCCATGTGGAGCTTCTCCAAAATTTGCATAATAAGTTTCTCGAGCATATTTATCTATCTCAGAAGCAAAAACAAATTCTATTTTTTCACCAAAAGCTTGTTCAAATCCAAGTCTAATGCCACCAATTCCAGCAAAGAGGTCAATAGCTCTAAGGCTGTCTTTTTTGTTTGTATTCATATTAAATAAATTTCTTCCCATCATATATGTCATTGTATCCCTTCAATCTAATTTAAAAGATAATACAAAAATAAAAATCTACATCTAAAATATATTGCAAATTGTCATATATTTTAGATATATTGCATTTATATATTTCTTTATGCAATAATTTTAAAACATTTTTCTCGGTATATGCTCAATATTTATATAAATTATAAAATTTGATTTATTTACAAAAGCACATCAATAATTACTATTGAGTGTAATGTTACCCTTAGAAATGTAATTATAGCAAAAACTACAAAACTACACCTCTGCGTGAATTTCCACCTCTCTAAAAAACAATCTAAATTAAAATTTAGATTGCTGAAAGCTAACTTGTTTGCTTTCAGCCAAATCCACATGCCGAACAAATCAATCCCCCCCAAGGGGACTTCATTGCTTCGCTCACAGCGCTACAGAACAAATCCACATGCCGAAGTGTCATTGCGAGAAACGAAGCAATCTTTAAGTGCTTGTAGATTGCTTCGTCGTTCCTCCTCGCAATGACGAATGTCATTTCCACATGTCGAACAAATCCACATGGACTACAAAAATAGAACTTAGATTGTTTTAGTGTCGCACCAAACCTAAATGTGATACAATTCCGCCTACAAGGACTCTTATGAAAGAAAAATATACAAGAACCGATTTTCCCAGTAAAAATATAAAATCTGAAACCTATTATGAGAATGGTGCGTTTATAACAAAGCTTTACCATGATGATAAAAGTACTTATGTCAAGGAGTTCATAACCTTAACAGATGGGACAAAAGAGATTAAGCACTTTACTGTAAAAGGTGTTTTGGCAAAGCTAGAGTATTTTGTGCAGGACAAGAGACAGGGTGTAGAGACAAAATACTTCATCCCTAAAGCAAACAAAAGCATAAAAAGCACCAAAATATATGACGATGGCAAACTACATGGGGAAAGTACAACTTACAATGATAATGACGAAATTATCAAACAAGAAGTTTATGCTCTTGGAAAGCTGACATTAAAATATTTACGAGATGACAGCAATACTATAATAAAGATTCAGATTGTTGATAAAGACAATGTAATAAACCTGCCAAAAGCAGAATATGAAAAATTACAACGCAATATCGAGGACAAGCCAGAGTTATTTATAGATTAATGGCTAGTTATTGTCTGCAAAATCCACATGCCAGAATAGATGCTAAAAACACAAACTTATAAGGTCACAATTTGTGACCTTATAAAAAATCATTTCAAATGAAACTAACTATTTAGTAAGTTCTTTAAGAATGTTTTCAATCATACCATGCGTTTCACGAACTGCTTTAACTGACTCTTCATCAGTAATATCTAAATCATCAATCCAATTATCAACTGAAGGGAAAACAACATGAACTGTATTTTCATCTTTTTTCTTATAAATAGCTAATGAAAAAGGAGCGAAAGCACCAGCATCTGGATGATTTTTAGATACAGGATATATTGCATTAAATCTTATAATTGAATATATATCGTAAAAATCATAATCATTTTGCCCATTTTCTTTCAATAAACCCTCTTGCAGTTTATAAGATTTTGGTATCAAAAACCCAACTGGTCCTAGTTCTCCTTCAAACTCTTCTTCAAATGCTTGTTTTGCATCTGCATAAGTCGCACCACCCACAAGAGCAAACTCTGTTGTAAATTCAGTAGTTAACGGCTTATTTGAAGGTTTAACAGCATGCTTTAATGGCTCATATTTACCGTTAGGCAATGCTTTATGAAGTGCACCATCTACCAATTTTGCATATTCAATCAAGTCTGGATCTGTTGCAGGAATTTTAGTAATTCTAGCCATACCAGTTAAAGACAAAGTAGAAATATTAATAGTTTTTTTTGCATCATTTGAATAAATTGACATTGACAATGGTGTAATCAAACCTATGCTTGGGTATTTTTTAATCAATTTTAAAATCAACTTATTATTATTAAATATTGCTAAGTTATAACTTTTGTGGTGGATATGATTATATCTTTTTTCAAAAATCGAATTCATGTTATTGTTAACATCTACAACTAAATCACTCGCATTAAAAGCCTGTTCAATACTCTTTGCATCAATTGCACCCTTTGAGTTATCAATGTTATCCTTTAAATTAATATGATTAGATTTTACTATATTAATGTATAAAATATCTTAACAAAGGAGAGGGTACTGATGATTTTTTAACAAAGAGTAATAAATAAATTATTTTTTTGATATCATAGTAGCTAACTAATTAAAAAAGGATTTTCAATGCTTTACTCACTCTTTTTTCGTTTACGCGTTATACACTATGTCGGTATTCTTCTACTTCTAATCAACGGTACTTTTTTTACTGATAACATAATAGGTCAGATTGTTCAATATGTCATAGCGGTGGTTATATTAATACATGATTTAGACGAAAAAAAGAATGGTGTCGATATGACAAAATCCTTGATAGAACAGCTCGATAGAATAGAGCATGGAGAAAGAGTTGTTTTAAAAAATGAGTTCAATTCAGAGCTTAGTGACGCAGCAGAAAAAATCAACAGATTTCAGAGTATCTTTTTAAAAGCTCAAGATACAAGTGTTAAATCTCGAAAAATAGAGACTATTGTTACTAAAATAAATAGTGATTACAAGGATGCCAGTAGCAATATTTTAACTGAAAAAGATTTGCTCTCTATGGTTGTAAAAATGGGAGAAGAGTTAAAGGCTGTTCTAAGTCATGATTTAGATGACGCTTCTAGAGCAAAAAATAATATTGCAGATGTTAGCAGTAACTTAGAGACGATAAAAAAAGAGATTATCACTATTGTGAATGAACTCCAAGATGCTTCTGGTGCGCAAAATACATTAGCGAGTGACTTAAGTAGGATTTCTAATGATGCAGAGCAAGTGAAGCAAGTTATTACCGTGATTTCTGATATAGCAGACCAGACAAACTTGTTGGCTTTAAATGCTGCTATAGAAGCGGCACGCGCAGGTGAACATGGGAGAGGTTTTGCTGTTGTGGCGGATGAAGTTAGAAAACTGGCTGAGAGAACCCAAAAATCATTAACAGAGATTAATGCAACAATTAATGTGGTGAGTCAATCCATCAGTGATACAAGTCAGCAGATGAATCAAAATAGTAAAGGGATAGAAACTTTAGCTGAAATATCTTCTGATGTATCTAACAAAATGGAAGATATAAGTTCTCAAATTATGAAAGGTGTTACATCGGCGGATACAACTGTAAAAAGTTATTCTCAAAATGCTGCCAAAGCAGAAAAAATCATAGAAAATGTATCTAAAATTAATGAACTATCCAATAAAAGCGGACACAGTATAGATGTCATAAAAACAAGTGTAGATGAATTAACACAATTACTCTAAGAAAGTAGTTTGCATAATATATCAGGAACTATAAATGCTAATTAAAATTTGTAAAAAATACTCTAAGAAAAATAAATTTGAAAAAAAACTCATTTCAAATTTTCCTGATGCTGAGATTAAAATAAAATCTTGCATCGGCATGTGTAAGTATTGCAAGGAACAGCCAACAGCGGATGTAGATGGCAAAAAAATCAAAAAGAAAAGCATCAAAAAATTTATAAAAGCCCTTAAAGAGAATTAAACAAATCCTGTATCTTTGAAACATCGTGACTCATGGCATGAAGCGGTTTTGCGTCCACACCTCTTATACTTCTCTCAAAAATATCTCTATTGCTCTTATCTTGGTAAATTACACCTAAAGGCATCGGAGAAAACTCAAAAGCTTTTTGAAGTGCTCCCACAAAATCCGAACTATCATACGAATCATTTAAAACATAACTGTTTTCTTTAAACCAATGGTAGGTATTTGTCTTGTTAAAAGTTGGGCAAGGCTGTAAAATATCAATAAGTGCGTAACCATGATGTAAAAATGCAGATTTTAAGACTTCTTTAGCGTGTTTTGCATCACCTATGTTTACACGAGAGACAAATCCAGCTTTTAAAGATAAAGCTACTGCAAGCGGATTAAAAGGCTCATTTACAACTCCACCTACTTGTACTTTTGTCACAAAACCTTTTGGACTTGTAGGCGATGCCTGCCCTTTTGTGAGACCGTAAACCATGTTGTTATGCACAATATGAACGATGCCAACATTTCGTCTGATGGTATGAATAAAATGATTTCCACCCTCTCCATACATATCACCGTCACCGCCTTCTGCTACAACACATAGATTTGGATTGCCAAGTTTGATAGCGGTTGCAACAGGCAAAGCTCTGCCGTGCAAAACACCAAACATATTTGTATCAATGTAGTAAGGAGTTTTTGCGGCTTGTCCTATTCCCGAGACGATAACACTTGTTTTTTTATCAACTTCAAGTTCTTCTAAAATCTCTTTAATAAGTTTTAAAATGCCAAGATTTCCACACCCATGGCACCAAGCAACATCTACATTTTCTCTATCAAACAAAGAACTCATGACAACTCCTTCACAGATTTTTCAATCATAACACTTAGCTGATCCACAAAAAAATTAAAACCGTTCGACTGCAAAATTTGCTTGTCTATTTGTATATCATGAAGTTTAAGCTGATTTGCAAATGCCCCATCTGCGTTATTTTCCACGACAACTTTATATTTGAACCGTTCAAGTGATTTGAGCTGTTGAGGCTCAAGCGGATGTACCCAGCCAAAATGAACATGCGCAAGACGCGGATTACTCAAGTGCTGCAGACTCTCAAGAATTACACCGCGGGTTGAACCCCAGCCGATGATTGCAATATCGCCCTCGCCTACAACCTCAGGAGCAACCGCTTCTAAAGTTAGCGCATCACTTTTACGAGCGCGTTTAGCAACCATTTTTTCACGCATTTTATAATCTTCCGTAATCTGCCCTCGCTCGTCGTGTTCATCTCCGACCGCGCAAATCAAGCCCTCTCCAAAACCTGGAATAGCTCTTGGACTTATACCAGTTTCTGTGTCTTCATAACGCACATAATTTTCACTGCTTTTTACAAAGTATCGTCGCTGTTCATAAGAGGAAAAATCCACATTTTCTATCATCGAGATAGAGTCTGCCAAATATTGATCAGATAAAACTATAACTGGAACTTGATATTTGTCGGCTAATTCAAATGCAAGATATCCATATTCAATGCACTCTCTTAAACTTCCAGGTGCCAAAATAACACGAGGAAACGGACCATGTCCAGAATAAAGTGCCATGTTCAAGTCACCCTGCTCACTTCGAGTAGGCAATCCTGTTGCGGGACCTGGACGCTGTGCAAGGTAGATAACTGCGGGAGTTTCACTCATACCGCTAAGACTCAGCGCCTCACCCATAAGAGCAAAACCTCCGCCAGATGTTGTAGTCATCGCACGAGCACCGCTATACCAGCCTCCAAGCACCATATGAAGTGAAGCAATTTCATCTTCACTCTGCTCAACCGCAATAGTTAAATGCTTTGACATATCCGCCATAAAGTTAAGCACTCCTGTTGAAGGTGACATTGGATAAGAGGTAACCATATTACATCCGCCCGCCAAAAAACCAAATCCACATGCCGTAGTTCCATCCATAAGATGCAGTTTTTTTACACCTTCTAAATCAGCTTTTGGTAAGTTAGGTAGAGTTAAATTTTCTAATTTAGCACCTTCCTCATAACCAAAATCAGCCACATTTTTGTTGGCTTCATCTTCTTTAAAGTGTTCTGCAATACTTTGCAATAACGAATTTTTCTCAATCTTCAATAATCCAAAAAGCACGCCTGCAATGTAAGTATTTGCATACTTTGAACTGCCGAATTTTTTTGCACTTTCTTTCATTGCCACTAAAACAACATTGTTTTTTTTCTCGGTAAATGACTCATCTGCTAAGACTAAAGTATTTTTGTGCCATCTCTCTTGCATATGTTCCAGCGCCAAAACATCCAGAGCGATGGAGATATCAACTTCCCAACACGGAGCGTCTAACGGAGTTTCTGAAATGCGTAGGAGAGTTGTATTGCTACCGCCTCGTACGCGAGACATATACTCTTTTGTTGAAAAGATATAAAATCCACTCTCTTTAAATGCATCACTCAGTATCTTTTCAAGTGTAGCGATGCCCGTTCCTGCCGCACCACCGATGAGTATGGAGATGCTTTGAATGTTACTATGAGATGAAAGTGTATTTTGGTGTTTGGCTAAAGATACCGTCTCTTTTATATCTTCTTGAAGCGTTTGGTATTTTCCGTAACCCCAAGTAATTTTCCCACCGAAATAGCCGAGAACTATTACATTGAGACCAGTTACAAGGACTATGACATGGTAAAGTATCCCTTTTAACGAATGCTCATAGACGGCATGTGGATTTTCATAGTAAATAGCAATCGCGACTACTCCTAAAAGAAGTGTGATGATAGCAACAATCAATTTTATGACAAATGCCCTGTGCATTACAAAGTTATAATTTATCCACCAGCTTAAAATTCCAGGTACCATTGCCACAAACCCCATTACCGTCGCGATAAAAAACGAATAAAATACTCCTGCATCGTAAGCCTCTTTTGGTCTCATTAAAAATAAAAAATCCATCCCAGAAGAAAAAAGATGTAAAGCGATGGGAAAATGAACTGCTACAGGATGGGGATGGTATATTTTGTACCAAGTTCTTAATTTCGATTTAAAGGGTTCATACGAATCTCTTTGATGTTCTTGCATCTTTGGAGTTTGCACAGATGCAAGAACCTGCTCACTACCTTCAAGTGTACCTACAACTGCAAATTTTTCAAAAACTTCATTGTCATGCGGTGCATTGGACAACTCAGAAGTTAAATCAACTCCTGCAACATGCGTTCCTTGATGGTCTCCATTTTTCCAAAGAGGACTCTCGGTAACATCATAAACTATACTTTTGTAAGCAATATAAGCTCTTGCACCATTTAGACCATTATATCTCTTAAGCTCATCTATTGTCACAACAGATACCTCTCTAAATTTTGATTATATTAGCTGAAAATTATACTATTTATAAATCAAATATAAGTGGATAAAAAATTTATTTAAACAAAAGTATATAAAAAATATTTTTATGCATATCTAATCATTTCTGAGAGATAATGGTTTTAATAATTTAAAAGGAGTTAGTTATGAATCTCTTCTCACCTATTCAAGTTGGAAAATACACCTTAACAAACAGAATATTTATGGCGCCTATGACGCGATGCCGTAGTATTGAAAACAATGTGCCGAATGATTTGATGGTAAATTATTACTCGCAAAGAGCTTCAGCTGGACTCATTATTAGCGAAGGAACACAAATCTCAACGCAAGGCATCGGTTATCCTGCTACGCCTGGAATTCACACGGCTGAACAAGTAGAAGGTTGGAAGAAAGTAACCAAAGCTGTCCATGACAAGCAGGGCAAAATTTTTGTGCAACTCTGGCATGTGGGAAGAATTTCACACTCTGCGTATCACGGGGGAGAGCTTCCCGTAGCTCCTTCACCCATCAAACCATCGGGTCAGATTTATACCTATGAGGGAATGAAAGATTTTGAAACACCAAGAGCACTTGGCATAAATGAGATAAAAGAGATTGTTAAAGAGTATGCAAAAGCTGCAAAAAATGCTTTGGAGGCTGGATTCGATGGAGTGGAGATACACGGTGCAAACGGTTACCTGCTCGATCAGTTCCTGCGTGATGGCACAAATAAAAGAGAAGATGAATATGGCTCTACCATAGAAAATAGAAGCCGTTTTCTTTTTGAAGTTATACAAGCCATAACAGATGAAATAGGCTCAGATAAAATCGGTGTGAGACTCTCTCCAAGTGGTACTTTTAACGATATGTCAGACTCGAATCCACAAGAACACTTTACTTATATCTGCCAAAAACTGAGTGATTTTAATCTTGCATACCTCCACATCATAGACGCACTTGAAGGTGATATAAGACATGGAGCAAATGTCGTAAACCTTCAACTCTTACGAGATGCCTACAAAGGTGTGTTGGTCGCAAATGGAGGATACGATAAAGACAGAGGAAATAAAGCTATAAAGAGTCATTTAGCAGATGCCATCTCTTTTGGGGCACTCTTTTTGGCAAATCCTGACCTGCCTGAACGATTTAAAATCAATACAGATTGTAATAAAGCAGATGCAAATACTTTTTACACACAAGATGCAAAAGGATACACAGACTACCCTACTTTGCAGGAAAGTGTCTAAAGTTTTACAAATAAAAATTTCACACTATCATGAAAACAAGCCTCAGAAATTGAGGCTTAAAGAGGATGGATTATTCTGCTACGGGTACAACAACAGGAGTTGATTCCCACATGCCGTGTTTTGTGCAGTAAGCGTGTGCTACAAGGTTTAGTTTTTTGCCCATTGGACGAATGTTGAAAGTGATTTCAGTATGAGATTTTTCATTGCCTAAAGTGCCAGGTACAAAGTCAGCTCTTGCTAAAAGTGTTTCACCGTTGTAAAGTGCGATGTTTGCGATGTAGTGGTCAAAATCATCTGGATGCGTATATTCTGCGCCCATTTTTACAGTTACAGCGAACATTTCACCATGTTTTGCACTTTCTGCACAGTGGATAAATGGTGAATGACGGTCGATATAATCTTTTTTACTTTCTCTTTCTACTGTGTCAATATCTACATAACGATTGATTGTTGGCATGTGGATTCCTTTTATTTTTAAAATTAAATTTGTGTTATTGTAGCTAGTAAAACTTTTAGATTAACATAAGTCAGAGTATATTTGTCTTGATAAAGAAAACTTTAATTATTTTCTAAAATAAGAATTTTTGTAGCATATTCCAGTGCTTTTTCAAAAGTTTTCAGGATATTTTCCTCGCCTAGTAAATCAACGATATGATGTTTTTTTAAATCTTTATAAACTCCATTATTGACTCCAGACATAACAATAATGACACCTGCATTTTGGAGTATTTTAATAGTTTCTTCTAAATTATGCAGTGCTGTTGCGTCAATAAATGGGACGCGACGCATACGGATAATCAAAATTTTACTCACAAAGCCAATATCTTTTATGGTTTGTGCATACTGTTTTGCAGAAGCAAAAAAAAGTGGCCCACCTATTTCATATACTCCAACTTCATCAGGTACATTGGCATAATCCGCTATAGAATCATCATCGATTTCTTGAGGAATTGCAATACCAATATCTGCCATTCTTTTCATAAATAAGAGTGAAGATAAAACGATTCCAGCTTCGATAGCTACCGTTAAATCGACCATGACTGTGAGAAAAAAAGTTGATAACAAAACCACAATATCAAAAGGAGAACCTCTTAAAATCGAAACAAATGAACGCCATTCGCTCATGTTATACGCCACAACTATCAAAATTCCCGCCAAACAGGACATCGGGATGAGTTTCGCTAAATCTGCAAAAAAGAGCATAATCAAAAAGAGTGTAAGTGCGTGAACTATCCCAGAGATAGGCGTTCTTCCGCCATTTTTTACATTGGTAGCAGTTCTTGCAATCGCTCCCGTTGCTGGAATGCCTCCAAAAAATGGAGTGACTATATTCGCAATACCCTGCGCAATGAGTTCTGTGTTTGAGCGGTGATTTGTGCCTATCATCCCATCGGCTACAACGGCTGATAGAAGAGATTCTATCCCGCCTAAAAGTGCGATTGTAAGAGCTGGAGCGATGTACATGCCTAAGTTATGAAACTCTATTGTTGGCAAGTGGAAACTTATATCACTCGGAATTGTTCCAAAAAAAGATTCAATGGTCGTCACTGGAATATTTGTAAGCCAAACAACAGCCGTAATAAAAATAATCGCTAGAAAAGAACCTGGAACTTTTTTCGTTATATGTTTTGAATAAATTACTATCAAAATCGTTAGAGCCGTAATAACGAGCGCATAAAGATTTGTATCTTGAAGATTTGAAAAATAAATTTCCCACTTTTGTAAAAATTCTGCAGGAAGTTTTTCGATGTTCAAACCAAGCGCATCTTTGATTTGAGTTGAAAAAATCACAACTGCGATTCCACTTGTAAAACCAACGATAAGCGGATGTGGAAAATATCTCAAAAGTGCACCTAATCTTAAAAGCCCAAAAATGATTAAAATAACTCCTGCCATAAGCGTTGAAATCATAAGCCCATCAATGCCGTATTTCTCAACTAAAGCATAAATGATAATAACAAAAGCGCCTGTTGGTCCACCAATTTGAACACGGCTTCCACCTAAAAAGGAGATGATAAAACCAGCGATTATGGCAGTGATAAGACCTTTTTCAGGCGAAACACCTGAGGCGACTGCAAAAGCTATGGCAAGGGGAAGAGCTACGATGCCCACGATAATTCCAGCAAATATGTCTGAAATGATTTGTTCTTTGGAAAAGCCTTCTTTGAGAAGTGTAAAAAGTTTTGGTTGAAAAATTTTGTTCATTTATTTCCTCCTTTTTTTTGATTTGAAATTGTATCACAAACAGCACTTTTTAACCAAAAAATAGGTAAAATCGCGTCAATTAATATAAAAAAGAGACTTAAAATGCTAAAAACACTCCTTATTGAAATCGGCGTTGAAGAACTTCCTGCTGTCCCACTTTTAAAAGAGCTAAAAAATATTGAAAAAAAATATGCGGATATTTTAGAAAAGAATTCACTTTTGTGTGAGTTTGAATTTTATTATACGCCTCGTCGTTTGGTGCTTTGGCATACAGAATTTCCAGCAATGCAGGGCGATAGTGTCGAGGAATTTTTTGGAGCACCTATCGAAGTTGCATACAAAGATGGTGAGCCAACTCCTGCGGCACTTGGCTTTGCTAAAAAGTGTGGTGTAAACATAGATGAAGTTGGTCGCACCCTAAAAGGTGGCAAAGAGGTACTTTACTATAAAAAAGAGGTAAAAGGTCAGCCATCCTCTGCACTTTTGCCAGAGATGATTGGCATGTGGATAAAGTCGCTTGACTTTGGAAAATCTATGCGATGGGGAAATTTACAAGAGAGTTTTATCCGTCCTATTCGCTGGGTAAATGTTCTTTTGGATGATGAGCTTGTGGAAATGGAACTCCTTGGTACAAAATCTTCAAAACAAACTTTTGTACACCGTATAAGCAACTTTAATGCTGTAAAAATCAATGGTGCAAAAGAGTATTTTGAAGCTTTACAAGAAGGTGGTGTGACACTTTTTGCAGAAAATAGAATGGTAAAAATTCTCAATGACTTTAAAGCCCTTGAAGTTGCACATGCCATAAATGTTGAGATTGATGATGATTTACTTGATGAAGTTATCGCCATCACTGAACATCCAACTGCACTTCTTGGCTCTTTTGACGAGGCATTTTTAAGACTTCCTCCTGAGGTTATCATCACTTCTATGAAAGAGCATCAAAGATATTTTCCAGTTTTTAAAGATGAAAAACTTATCAACAAATTTGTGGTCGTTTCAAACGCTTTGACAGATGATTACTCAAAAGTGATTGAAGGAAATGAGAGAGTTTTACGCCCTCGTTTGGCGGATGCACTTTTCTTTTATGACAACGATTTGAAAAAGGGGCTCAGCACCGCTGGACTTGAAAAAGTTGTGTTTATGAAAGGGCTTGGAACTGTTGCAGACAAAATAGAGCGAGAGAAAAAAATCGCAAATACTCTTTTTGATATGTACATGCCAAAAGATGCAGATAAAGAGACGCTGGGTCGTGCAATAAGCCTTGCAAAAGCAGACTTAATGAGTGAGATGGTGTATGAATTTACAGAGCTTCAAGGGCTAATGGGTTCGTACTATGCAAAAGCTTTGGGTGAGAGTGATGCGGTGGCATGTGCAATTAAAGAGCAGTATTTGCCAGATGGAGAAGAGAGCGCCTTGCCTTCGACTGTGACGAGTGCAATCGTGGCTATGAGTATTAAACTTGACACACTTTTAGGACTCTTTAGCGTGGAGCAAATCCCAACAGGTTCTCGTGACCCGTTTGCACTTCGCCGTGCTGTAAATGGACTTATACGCATTACAAAAGAGCATAACTTGAAGTTTGATATCGTTGCAACTTTGAGCTTACTTGCAAAAGAGTATGCACCGTTTGATATGAAAAAACTTGAAGCCTTCTTTTTAGAGAGAGTCAAACAGTATTTTAAAGTAAACCCTTCCATCATCGAGGCAGTTTTAGCTTCAGGAGAGAGAGAACTTTTAAGAATGGGTAAAAAGATAGAAGCACTTGAGACGATGGTAAATTCTGAGGGCTTCAGTGAATCTTTTTCAACCTTTAAACGCGTTGCAAACATCACAAAAGATATCGATTTATCTCAAGAGATGAAAGTAGATGTTTCTTTATTTGAAGAAAAAGCGGAAGAAATTTTATACGCAAGATTTAGCGAAATCTTGGCATGTGGATATAACTCCTACGAAGAAGAACTGGACGCACTTTTAGGTCTCAAACCAGAACTTGACAAGTTTTTTGAAGATGTCATGGTCAATGCAGAAGATGAAGCGATTAAAAATAACAGAAAATCTTTGATTGCTTCAATCTACAAAAGTATCTATAAAATCGCAGATATCAAAGAGATAACGATTTAAAGTTTAACGAAAAAATCTATTTCAAAAACAGAATTATCGTTATATAACCACTCACTACCACTTCTTATAATTTACAGGGCTTTATGCCTTGTAACCGACAATCATACTATACTCACTTTAACACACTTCCTTCTTCGCCATAAAATTCAACTCCTTACAACTAAACCCCGCCTCTTTTCGTGCGTCAGTATTGAGATTTTTTGCTCTTAAAAAGCCTTGCGGATAGTATTTGTCTATGATTTCAAAATAGAAATCGATGCTTTTGCCCTGAGCTTCACATGCCCAGTTAAACCAGATATTGCCTTTTTTTACATGGTTTATCTCTTCGTGTAAAATTATTTTCAGGGCATCTACAATTTTTTCTAGCATCTCATTCTTTGGGAGTCTTTTTAATTTTTCAAGTATCATCGGGGTTGCATCCAGACCGTTTGCTTCTAAATATCGTGGGACAACCGCCATTCTCTCTATGAGTGTCTGCGTTCGTTGACTTGCTTCAAAGAGTGCGTTGTGAACTTCAATAGCACCATAAGAAGCACCAAGTTCATTGAGCAATTTTTCTAACATCAAAAAATGTCTCACTTCATCCTCTGCCACTTCAAGCCAATCATCATAATACGGCTTTGGCATGTGGGAAAATCTATACGCCGCATCCAATGCCAAATCTATCGCTGAATATTCTATATGAAGAATGGCATGGAGCAAGATTGTCTGCCCCTCTTTTGTCGTTAAGTTACTTCTTCTTGGGACATCCTGAGGATTTACAACACGGCATGTAGAAATATAAGAAGGCTCACTAAACTCTTTTGGTTTATACTCTTTTTCAAATTCCACATGCCCATCTTTATAGGCTTTATAAAAAACTTCAAATGCTTTAATTTTAACTTTTGGGTCTTGTACTTCTAAAATTAACTCTAACTCTTTATAAAAATTCATAAAATAGACAAACCTTTTTTAGAAAAATATCAAATATCACTACTTTCAATCACTTTCTTAAAAAACAACACTCCAACTGGCGGGAGTGTGATGGAAATGGAATATCTTCTTGTATCCACAGAAATATCTTCCGCACTCAAAGCTCCCGTATTTCCTATATTGCAACCCTCATAATAGTGTGATTGAGAGTTGAAAATCTCTTCGTATTTTGCATTCTCTGGAACGCCTACGCGATAGTGGCTGAGTTCTTGGTTTGAAAAATTACACACGACTAAAATAGTCTCGTCCGCATCATCGCTTTTACGGATAAAACTGATGCAGTTATGCGAATAATCCGCATCATTTACCCACTCAAAACCATCTCTTTTTTCATCATACATATGAAACGCTTTATGTGTTTTATAGAGTCCATTCAAATCTGAAACCATGTGTTGAAGTTTTTTGTGAAGCGGATACTCTAAAACATGCCAATCCAAACTTTGCTCAAAATTCCACTCCGCAAACTGTGCAAATTCTCCGCCCATAAAAAGAAGTTTTTTCCCAGGATGGGCTATCATGTAGGCATATAATGCTCTTAGGTTTGAGAATTTATCTTCAAGCGTTCCAGGCATTTTGCCGATGAGTGAACCTTTCATGTGAACAACTTCATCGTGGCTGAGTGGAAGCAAAAAGTTCTCATCATAGGCGTACCACATACTAAAAGTGAGTTGTCGGTGATGATGCTCTCTGAAAAGGGGGTCGTAACTGAAATATTTGAGTGAATCATGCATCCACCCCATATTCCACTTAAAACCAAAACCCAAACCGCCAACATCTGTTGGGCGTGTAACCATCGGCCAAGCAGTGGACTCCTCCGCTATCATGACAATATCAGGAAATGCCCCATAAGTTGTGTGGTTGAGCTGTTGTAAAAACTGTACCGCTTCAAGGTTTTCATTGCCACCATGTTCATTTGCAACCCATTCGCCCTCTTCTCTTGCATAATCTAAATGCAACATAGAAGCCACGCCATCCACGCGTATGCCGTCGATATGGTACTTGTCAAGCCAAAACATTGCAGAACTTATTAAAAATGCTTTGACTTCATTGCGTCCGTAGTTGAAAATGATGCTTCCCCATTCAGGATGAAAACCTTGCCTTGGGTCGTCATGTTCGTAAAGTGCTGTTCCATCAAAGTTTATCAGTCCGTGCATATCCACCGCAAAATGTGAGGGAACCCAATCCATAATCACACCGATACCATTTTGATGCAGTCTATCGATAAGGTACATCAACTCTTCTGGCGTTCCAAATCGTGCAGTTGCCGCAAAGTAGCCCACAACCTGATATCCCCAAGAACCATCATAAGGATATTCAGTAAATGGCATAAATTCCACATGTGTATAGTTCATCGCAACAAGGTATGGAACAAGCTCGTTCGCGGCTTCTTTGTAAGTCAAATAACGGTTATTTTCACCCCTACGCCATGAGCCAAGATGCACTTCATAGATATTTATAGGGGCATTATGCGCATTGTGTTTGTACCTCACATCCATCCACGCTTTGTCATTCCACACATAATTTTCTATGTTCCAAACACGCGAAGCTGAATTTGGGGGTGTTTCGCTATAAAACGAAAAT
Organism: Campylobacterales bacterium; assembly: GCA_026390075.1. GTDB lineage: Bacteria > Campylobacterota > Campylobacteria > Campylobacterales > Sulfurimonadaceae > Sulfurimonas. The sequence continues at coordinate 569 of JAPLGP010000008.1, read as the reverse complement.
GGATCGCTTTTTTCATGGACGATATTATAAAAATTTGAGACGATGTGATATTTGTAAGTCACTCCATTTGCAACATTTTCTATAAAACATTCCCAAATACCAGAATTATCTTCTCTTTTTTTGAGCGGATGTGCATTTATGTCATAGTTGTTAAAATCTCCACATGCCGAGACACTCGCGGCATTTGGTGCCCAAACACTAAAGTAAACACCTGCTCTTCTTGCTCTTTGCATAAAATGAGAACCAAACTTATCATAAAGTTTTGCGTGATTTCCATTTAAAAAAAGGTAAATATCATAGTCACTAAAAAGTGTCACATCGTAATGTATTGCGTACTTCATAAATTAGCCTTTTACCTTTGACGCTTTTGTTGTAGTGCTTCATTATACACACTCTCATACACTTTCGCGGTATCATTCCAACCAAAATGTTTTTTCATTGCATTTTGAATGAGTGCTTTTATGGCATGGCGCTGCTGGTCGCCGGCTGCGTGAGCGCGCGCACGCCTCTCGGCCGGTTCAAGATTCCCGGCGTTCAGGCTCTGGCTGCCTTGGCTTTCAGCCTCTACC
>JAPLGP010000040.1:29084-39637 GCA_026390075.1 Campylobacterales bacterium | reverse complement strand
GATGAAGAGATAGAAAATTTCTATCATCTTATTAGCAATAATGTTAAAAAAATTCGTAAAGAGAAAAAAATTAGCCAGCTTGACATGGCTCTTACAATCGGTCATAAAGCACCATCTTTTTATGGTAAAGCTGAATTATGTACTGATAAAAAACATTTTAATCTTGAACATTTATATAAGTTAGCTAAGGCTTTAAATATAGATGTTAGAGATTTTTTAGCTTCTGATGATGAGCAACAGGTTTGAACATGTATATAGCGAAAAAAGTTCTGACACTATCTTATTACTTGATAATCTTATTTATGCAACTATAATGTAATCTTTATCTGTGTGTTTTAATATATCAAAATCTCTGATTTCAAAAGTTATTAAATTATGTATAATACAGCCAATTGATACAAAGGGTTGAAGTGTTTAAGCTCGTAATAGTTTCTTTAGTATTTTCATTCTCACTCTTTGCAAAAGAGCTCCATCCAAGCTCTATCTTTCACGCCACAGGTTATGTAAACAGCTTCATAGTTAACGGTGACCAATTGTATGCTGGAAATAATATGGGAACTGTAGATATATTTGACATAAAAACACAAAAAATTATTAACCAGATAACCCTTCCTCCACTTTTGACCGCCATCAATCAACTTGTACCTCAAAATGTGATTAGTATAGATTACCTTAATGGTAAAATTCTTATAGTCAGCATAGGAGAAAACTCTTATAGAAATGTGTGGATTTATGAGAAGTATGAACTCAAACAAATTGTGGATGAGCGTAAAAAACTAACTATAAAAAAAGCTATGTTTATTAATGATGAGAGGATATTGTTTGGTACTTTTGGCTCTGACATCATTCTCCATGATACGAAAGAGAACTACAATTTATACAAAAGCCATGTAACACAAAGTACCATGGGCGGAATAGCTTTAAATAGTGACAAAAGCAAGATGGCAATGTCTTATGAGAGCGGTGAGATTAAAGTTATAGATGTTATGAGTTCAAAGGTAGAACATACCTACGCATCTCAAAATGTTGATAATGTTTACGATGTTGCATTTAACAACGGTGTTATCATAACGGCAGGTCAAGATAGAAGAGTAGGCGTTTATAGAGATGGACAAAAGGAGTATCATCTAAAAAGTCATTTTTTAGTTTATGCTGTAGGTCTGAGTCCAAGTGGGAAAACGGGAGCATATGCCAGTGGTGAGGAGCAAAGTATTCAACTCTTTGACACACAGACAAAGGCTCTGGGAGATACACTTGTTGCTCATAAAAGTAGAATCAATCAAATCTGGTTTAAAAGTGAAAAAGAGATATTGAGTGTTGGAAGCAGAAATGATATTTTTTACTGGAAACTGGACTGATGGCAGTCAAAGTGAAAAAATTCATAGAAGAAAAACTTAAAAATGAGAAATACACATCATGAAAAAAGTTTTTCTTGATACAAAATTATAAAAAACTTCTTGCAAAACTCTAAAAACAGGCACTAAAATTGTTTTAAAAATGGCATGAGCAAATACGAACAATTAATAAAAAAAGAGCCAAAGAATTTTAAGCGGCTTAAAAATATTAGAGGATACGGTAAAAGAGGCGTTTTGAATTGTTTTCGTGTGGAAGAAGAAGTTTGTGTAACTCCGCAGAGACTTTAGAGTAGTAAGGGTTTCCAGTTAATCGACCATTGTAAGCATTAATCGCTTTGTCATTTGTACCGTGTTTTTTGTAACACTCCCATAAAATTCCAGCAGCGATATTTAGATTTGTCTCTTCTTTAAGTAACTCATTAAGCGATATTTTCATCCCTTTTAATACATCTTTATGAATATTATTGACCTGCATAAGCCCGATGTCAAAACTTGGATAGTTATTATTATCTAAAAAATCTATAACCATTTTCGCTTGAAGTATGTTTTCATTTTCAATAGATATTACTTTTGTCATAGTTTTATAAGGTACATTTCTATGTTCTAACATAAAATAGAGTCCACTGAGTTGTAGTTTTGTTAGTTTATTGAAGTTTACGGAAACTAAAAGTGGGTTCACATTACTTTCTACCTTTGAGATGGCATAAAGTAATCTTGGGTCGATACCATAAGCATTACCTGTACGCATCCACACATTTGCAGTGGAATTCGCAGCAGCATTTGCACCAATAAAAAGTAACATCCAAACTAATACCACTCTAACCATACTTCTTTATCCCTTAACATAAAACTGCTTTATGCTGTTATTATAGCAAAAATAGTTCCTACTTTTTACTTCTATAAATTTTAGCATTATTTGATATAATCCTTTTTATGAATTTATTATCCGCTAAAAACTTATCACATACTTTTGAATATGAACTATTTAAGAACATCTCATTGGATTTGCATGCGAAAGAATCTATTGCTATTATCGGTATAAGCGGAAGTGGAAAGTCAACTCTTTTGCATATACTTTCCACTCTTTTAAAAGCGGATACGGGGAGTGTTTCTCTATTTGAGGAAGATATACTCAATCTCAGTAAGAAAAAATTGTCTCAAATCAAAAGAGATTCTTTAGGGCTTGTTTTTCAATCGCATTACCTTTTTAAAGGTTTTAGTGCGTATGAAAATTTAGAAGTTGCAGCTTTGCTTTCTCATCAAAAGATAGATAATGAACTTTTAAAAAAACTCAATATACATGAGTGTATCAATCAAAAAGTAACAGAACTCTCAGGTGGACAACAGCAACGCGTCTCAATCGCTAGGGTTTTAACTAAAAAGCCACGCATAATATTTGCAGATGAGCCAACTGGAAACTTGGATAAAAAAACTGCCAATGAAGTTATGAATCTTTTTTTTGAATATTGTGAAAAAGCTAATGCAGGAATGGTACTTGTCACACACGATGAAGAATTAGCACATAAATGCAATAAAGTTTATAGACTTGAAAATAAAGAGTTAGTCAGGATTCAGTAATGGGTTGGGCAGAGATATTTACTGAATCCTATATGGTTGGGTTTATCCTGCTTTTTTTTCGTTTTGCAGCGCTTTTTATCGCTGTTCCTATTTTTTCTCATCAAAATATACCCGCAAATATTAAAGCGTCCATGGCTTTTTTCTTTACAATCGTTTTTTATTCTTCTATGCCACCCTTGGCGATACAAATTAATTTGCCCACTATTGCATTGGCAATTCTAAGTGAGATTTTTTTTGGACTTGCCATAGGCATAGTGTTACTTTTAGCTTACAATGTTATAACATTTGCAGGTGGGTTAATCTCTTTTATGATGGGCTTTTCAATGGCAAGTGCGATTGATCCGCAATCTGGTATTTCCATGCCAATAGTTTCTCAGTTTTTGTCCTTAATGGGCTTGATGGTTCTTGTGTCTATGGATTTGCATCATTGGATGTTACTTTATATAGATAAATCTCTTGCTGCAGTTCCTCTTGGTGGTTTTATAATGAGGGAAAATTTATTTAACTATATATTACAAGCATCGTCAAATATGTTTTTGGTAGGTTTTTTGATAGCATTTCCTATTGTTGCTCTCTCTTGGCTTGCGGATACAATTTTTGGAATGCTGATGAAAACAATGCCACAGTTTAACTTACTTGTCATTGGTTTTCCTATAAAAATCACGGTTGCATTTGCCGTATTAATCGCAACTTTTGCTTCTACGATGCTTCTTTTAAAGATACAAATGCAAGAAGCCTTTAATATATTGGAGATGTTTTTTTAGTTTTTTTCGATACAATAGTGCCAAAATAGCTTTTACAAAATTGTAATTTATGCTCCTAAAGGAATCTATGTGAAAATATTACTTTTAAATGATAATCCAGTAGTTAATAAGTTAGTAACACTAAGTGCACAAAAAACTTCAGACGAGTTAGTGGTACTTAGCAATTTAGATGACATAGATTCAAAATCATGTGATTTGCTCGTTGTTGATGATACTATTTTTAATAATGATGCATGGCAAGATATAAAAAGTAAAATAAATTTTAAAAAATCACTCTATATTTGTGCAAAAAATGCTGAAATAGTAGATGATTTTACAGCCACCCTCAGAAAACCATTTTTACCTACAGACCTTGTTGAGCTGTTTTCTAATTTAAGTAAGGGCATGGATTCAATCAAAATTGAAACACCAGATGAAACACCAGATGAAATAGAAGATTTAGATTTTAATGAAATATCTCTTGATGATGAATTGTCATTGGGTGATGAACTCTCTTCTCTTGATGATGAGCTATCCCTCGATGATGAATTGTCACTTGAGAATTTACAAGAAGAACTTTTTCTTGATGATTTAGATGATGAGTCATCACTTGATGATGAATTGTCTTCTGAGAATTTACACGAAGAATTTACCCTTGATGATTTAGACAATTTAAAAGATGACGAATTGTCTTTAGATGACGAAAAGCTTTTAATGGAAGAAAATGAAAATAGTTCTATTTTAGATAAAGATGATCTTCAAGAAGTAAAAGAACTTTTAAAAGAAGAATCAGACAATTTAGAACTTGATGATGAATTAGAACCTTTAGAGTTTGAAGATGATTTAGAACCAGCTGATGAGAGTGCGATAGAAGAACTTTTAAGCGATATAGAAGATGAAGAGATTAAAGGGTTAGAAGAGTTTGATGCATTTAGCAGTTCTGATAAAAAACTTGAAAAAGAGTTAGAACTTGATGATGAATTAGAATCTTTAGAGTTTGAAGATGATTTAGAACCAGTTGATGAGAGTGCGATAGAAGAACTTTTAAGCGACATAGAAGATGAAGAGATTGAAGGTTTAGAAGACCTTGAAAATGAAAACGATGATTTAGATGATATGCTTAAAGAACTTGATAATGGATTTGAAGAAGAATTAGATTTGGAAGAAGAAAAAGAAGCTTCTATTGAACTTGAAAGTGAAGATGAGTTGGAGCTAGAATCCGAAGAAGCTTTAGAAAATGATTTAGATGATTTAACAATAGAAGATCAAATACAAAAAGCTGTAGAAGAGCTAAGTGATGAAGATTTGGAGAGTGAACTAGATGAAAATACACTTTTAGATATTGATTCTCTCACATCAAGAGATTTAAAACTTGCAATTGGTGAAGAGGTTGAAGAGGATATTGAGCCAGAAACAGAAGAAGAGTCTTTAGAAAAATTTGATGATTTACAAGACGATGAAGAACAAACCCCAAAAAAAGAACTTTTAGAAGATGCAGATGAAGGCGTTGAATCTTTGAAAAAATTATTAGCAGCTCTTTCTAGTCACGATGTTGCAGCTTCTTTAAAAGGCATGAAAATTAGTATCAATATAACTTTGGGTGAGAAATAGTGAATAGACAAAGTGGTGCAGTTTTAGTTCTATCGGGTCCAAGTGGTGCTGGTAAAAGCTCTTTAATAAATAAAGTATATGATGACATTGGTGAATGTCATTTTTCTATTTCTACAACAACTCGACCTATAAGAGTGGGTGAAGAGCATGGTGTTCATTACTATTTTGTAAGCGAAGAAGAGTTTAAAAAAGATATAGAACAAGAGTGTTTTTTAGAATATGCTATTGTGCATGGAAACTATTATGGAACATCAATTAAGCCTGTTAAAGAAGCTCTTAGTGCTGGAAAGTTAGTTATTTTCGATATTGATGTGCAGGGAAATACAGCAGTAAATAATCGCCTTGGTGACATAACAACTTCTGTGTTTATAACCCCTCCAACTCTCTCAGAACTTAAAAGACGGCTTGAAAATCGTTCTACGGATTCTATGGAAGTAATTGAAAGTCGTATAAAAATGGCAAAAAGAGAAATGCAAAGAATTTCTGAATATGATTATGTAATAGTAAATGAGAACTTAGATAAAGCAGCAGATTTGTTAAAACTTATTGCGATAACAGCTAGAATAAAAATGTCAAATGTTGAGATAAATGATTTTATGCTAAAGTGGGAAGATATATAACACTTTATTGTCTAAGAGTGTTGGATAAGAGTAGTCACAGCAAATAGAAGATATACTTTTCGACTAAATTTAAAAAAAAGAAGGACACAACTATGAGTATGCCTAGTGGAATGGAGTTATTAGTAATTTTAGGAATTATTGTTTTATTATTTGGTTCAAAAAAAATACCAGAATTAGCTAAAGGTATTGGTCAAGGTATCAAAAACTTTAAAAAAGAGATGAGTGAAGATACGGTAGCGACTGCTAATACAGATGCACCAAAAAAAGTGGAAGGTTCTGAAGAATCTGCAACACACACAAAAACTACAACACAAGCATAACTTTTGAAACAACGCGTATCGACGCTTTTGCGTGAAAAATTTGGTCGTGAAGTTGTTTTAGAAAAGCCAAAAGATCGTTCTTTTGGTCATTTTGCTACTCCAATTGCTTTTTCAATAGCCAAAGAGCTAAAAAAATCCCCTATGCTTATTGCCGAAGAGTTGTCCTCTTCTTTTGCCGATGATGAAATTTTTAACAGTGTTGAATCAGTAAAAGGTTATTTAAACTTTCGTTTAAGTGAAAATTTTTTGAGTGATTATGCTGCTTGGGCATTAACAAATCCCTCAGAGTTTGGCAAACAAGAGAAGAAAGAGAAGATTCTTTTAGAATTTGTAAGCGCAAATCCAACAGGTCCTCTTCATATAGGTCATGCAAGAGGTGCGGTTTATGGAGACACGCTTTTAAAATTAGGAAGACATTTAGGTTATGACATCACAGCGGAATATTATGTAAATGACGCTGGAAATCAGATAGATTTGCTTGGTCTTTCTATTCAACTTGAAGGTCGTGCCACTATTTTAGGAGAAGATGTCACCTATCCCGAGAGTTATTACAGAGGTGAGTATTTAGCTCCTTTAGTCAGTGAAGCTGTTGAGAAATTTGGCAAAGAGATTTTGAGTGATGAATCTCGCCAAAAAGAACTTGCGCTTTGGGCAAAAGATAAAGTTATGGACATCATCGTAAAAGATTTGGGTGATTTAAATATCTTTTTCGACACATTTGTTTATGAATCTTCACTTTATGATGATTGGGAAAGAGTTCTTGAAAAAATGGGCGAGGGCGTTTATGAAAAAGAGGGCAAGATGTGGATTGCTTCCGAAGTTCATGGCGATGAGAAAGATAGAGTTGTCGTCCGTGAAGACAGCCGTCCAACCTATCTAGCTGGAGATATAGTTTATCATAACCAAAAGTTTGAAAGAGCGTATGAGCATTACATCAACATTTGGGGAGCTGACCACCACGGATACATCTCCCGTGTAAAAGCTGCCGTTGAGTTCTTGGGATACGAGAGTAAAAAGTTAGAAGTTTTACTCTCGCAAATGGTAAGTTTACTCAAAGATGGCGAACCATACAAGATGAGTAAACGCGCTGGAAATGTTATTTTGATGAGTGACATTGTTGAAGAAATTGGCTCGGATGCACTCAGATATATCTTCGCTTCAAAAAAGTGTGATACAGCTTTGGAGTTTGATTTAGCTGAGTTTAAAAAACAAGATAGTTCAAACCCAATTTTTTATATTCAATATGCACATGCCAGAATAAAAACAATTCTCTCAAAAAGTAATTTTAATGAAGATGATATTTTGAGTGCTTCACTTAAAGGGCTTGATGAAAATGCAGATAGCTTGCTTTTTGATGCGCTACTTCTTCCTGAAATTATTGAAGATGCGTTTACTTCTCGTCAAGTTCAGAAATTGCCAGAGTATTTAAAATCACTTGCAGCATCACTTCATAAGTTTTACTATGATTGTAGAATTATAGGAAGCGAAGATGAAGCAAAACTTCTTAAACTTTTTATGGTAGTAGCACTTTCGCTTAAAACAGGTCTCTCTTTACTTGGCATCGAAGCTAAAGAGCAGATGAGTAAAGAAGATTAATGTAGTAATTCAGAGCTACGAAGCTCTGGATATAATTGAAGTATCTCTTTTGCTGATGATTTTGGAATCTGAATAAGAATCGGATTTTTACTACTATTAAGCCAAGAAGTTATATTTTTTATCTCATCCAAACTCATAGAAGTACATCCCGCAGTAGAAGCATCCTTTTTTTTACTAACATGCATAAAGATACAGGAACCTTTTTCTTGAACAGCATTTTTATTATGTTCTACTACTATTCCCAGTTCATACTGATTATCGTTTCGTTGCATGAATTCAAAGCTTTTAGGTTCATTTTGTGGCACCCCAAGAGTACTTCCTCCTTCGTCACCGCGCATGAGGATTATTTGATTATAAAATGAAGAGTTGACATCATCGACACAAATAAGCTCTTGTGCGGTATAAATGTATGGCATGTGGAATTTTTTTTCTTTTTCATATCCAAAAATTTTACTGAGCTTAAAAACTCCAGCAGGTGCTTTTTTATCACCCTCTTTTTTGAGAGGTTCTGACTTTTTTTGGCTCAACTCTACTTCTCCAAGTCCCCATCCAAGTCCATTTGTGCCGATATTTACCTCAAATGTGCCACAAACTTTTTTTCCATCTTCATAGCACTCCAAAAAGGCTTTAGAAGTATTGAAATCCTCGGCGACAACTAAGACGATTTGTTCGCTACAAAACAGGAATATTTGAAGAGTTGCTAAAATTAATATACTTTTTATCATAAGATATGGTACTATTACTAATATATGAGTTTAATTAATTTATGGAAGAAATTATGAGTATAACAATAAGACAAGCAAATGCTGGGGATGCGCCTTTTTTGGCACAAATGATACTACAAAGTAGTAGGGCTGGAAAAAAAGAGTGTATCTTTGATTTGGTTTTTCAAACAAATGATGATAAAGAAATTTTAAAAAAACTAGAAGCTCTCACACAAGCTACAGCAAAAAGTCATTGTCAATTTACTAATTTTTTAATTGCTGAAGTGGATGGGAAAAAAGTGGGTTCACTTTGCAGTTATGAACCAAGAATTGCTACAAGACAAACATTTGTAGATGCCCTAAAAGAAATTGGATGTGATGAGAGTGTATCTTTGGTTCTAGAAGTTCTCTATGATTGTGATTTTGAGCTCAATAACAGAACTTTGATGTTTGACTTTATGGAAGAGGTAGAAGGTTTCATTGATGTCGGCATTTTAAAAACTTTAATGCAAAAGAGTCTTTTAACCGCAAGACTCAAAGGGTATAGAATTGCTCAAAGCATAGTTGAAATAGGCTCTTTGGAGACGATACTTTACTATAAAAAACTAGGGTTTAAAGAAGTACAAACGATAGAGAGTGAACTTTATAGAGAAAAATTTGGCAGAGTTGGGTTAATGTTACTTAGCATTGAGTTTTAGGAAGTTGTTATAGAACTTTCTGCTCTTTCTTTACTTCCCTCTCTCTTAGCACTAACACTGGCACTCTACACAAGAAATGTACTTATAGCGTTTTTAAGCGGTACAGTTCTTGGCGTATTTATCCTCAATGATTTTTCATTTGTAACCTCTTTAGAAGCCTCATACACACTGTTTCTTTCACTTTTATCAAAAGAGTGGATACTTAAAACTTTAGGGTTTGTCCTGATTGTTGGAAGTATCATGGCTTTGATTGAAGAGTCTCATGGGATTGCAGGGTTTGTAAAGTATCTACATAATAAACAATTTGTAACTTCAGCTCGTTCCACTTTGGTTCTTCCCTATATAATCGGGGTAATCATTTTTGTCGAATCATCCATAACTTCACTTGTTGCAGGAGCGGTTGGAAAACCACTTTGTGACAAATACGAAGTTCCACATGCCAAACTTGCTTTTGTTTGTGACTCCACATCTGCACCTATCAGCTCTCTCATAGTTTTAAATGGTTGGGGCGCACTTTTGTTAGGACTTATTTCTACACAAATATCTTTAGGCATGATTTCAGGTAATAGCATAGATATCTTGATTGATTCCATCGTTTATAATTTTTATGCCATGGCTGTTTTAGTGGTTACATTTATTGCAATTTATTTTAACATAAACATCGGTGCTATGAAAGATGCAAAGTTTTCACCCTCGACTTCACTCGCACATGCCGGTGAGCAAAGAAGTTCAAGTATGTACTACATGCTTTTACCGATACTCTTGATGGTGTTGTTAGTATTTTTCTTTTTATATATGACGGGAGATGGCAATATTTTAAAAGGGAGCGGTTCGAGTGCAATTTTTTATACGATGCTTGCAACACTGCTGTTTACACTTTTTTATTTTGTCGGCACAAGAAATATGTTACTTTTATCATGGGGTTCTATAGCATTCAAAGGGGCTATAAAACTTTTCCCAATTGCTGTGATACTTCTTTTCTCTTTTTCTATCGGTCAAATCACGACTGAATTAAAAACAGGAGAATATTTAGCAACACTCGCAACAGATAATCTAAGCGTTTATTTTCTCGCTGCTACCATTTTTTTACTCAGCTGTGTTATCTCATTTTCAACAGGAACAAGCTGGGGAACATTTAGTATTATGATTCCCGTTGCTGTTCCTATGGCGGTTGGCATGGATGCGAATATTGCTCTTTGCATCGGTGCAGTTATCTCTGGTGGAGTTTTTGGCGATCACTGTTCACCCATCTCAGACACAACGATTATATCTGCAATGGCGAGTGATTGTGAAGTGATGGAGCATGTAAGAACACAACTTCCCTACGC
>JAPLGP010000040.1:0-29063 GCA_026390075.1 Campylobacterales bacterium | reverse complement strand
ATAGCACTTATTCTTTTTATAGTTTTTAGTCTTATTTAAGCACCTAAAACAGTATTTATAGAGTAGCGCATATCTTCATCAAGGTTTTCCATAGAAGTGAGCATCCATCGCAGATAACCAGCGTCACTTTTCGCGACCTCTTCTAAAGTTTTCCCCTTATATTTTCCAAATTTGAATGATTGTATGAGAATAGGCGTGTTTGTTAAATCCACCATTTTCTCAACAGGGTTGGCATGTGGAAATTGTTTTTGAACTGCTTCTCTTAACTTACTAAGAAAGAGTTTTAAAACCAAAACATCGCCTAGCGCATCGTGGGCTTTTACGACTATTCCTAGAGCATCTGCCTCTTTTTGTTCCTCTTTGTAGAGTTCCATTTTATAACGAAAGTATTGAAGTCTATGCGCATCTTCATCTGCAAATATATGTTTTGCAACTCTGAGTGTGTCAATGACTTTCATTTTTGTACTAAAACCCTCTTTTTCAAGCATTCCTAAATCAAAAGGAGCGTTATGGATGATGATGTAGTTTTCATTTGAGTTTAGTTCTTGAAGTCTTTTATATGCCTTCGTTTCTTGGCATGTGGGTTTATCTCTTATCATATCTGGAGTGATTCCATGAACTTCCATCGCACCGAAACTTATTGCTACGCTTGAGGAGCAATAATCGTTTTGCACTTCTGGTTTTGGTGAGCCTAAAACTATATAACCTAGTTGAATAATTCTATCATTTTCGCTTGTTCCTGTTGTTTCTGTATCTAAAAGTACATACTGTTTTGCCAAAGTTTCTTCCTTGATTTTTTAAAATTATTATAAATATATGATACAATAATCCATGTTAAAAATAATATTCACACTCCTAACTCTCTCTCTTACTCTTTGTGCTTTTGAGATAAAGCAGACCCCAATTCCTTTTGGTAGTGAGCGCATTGAACTTACAAAAGAGTACATAAAAACGCATTATGGACTTGTTGTCAAAGATATAACAATTGTGCCAAAAATTATTCTCATTCACTACACGGCTATAGATAGTTTTGAAGAATCATTAGGGCGATTTACTTCACAAATGCTTCCATCTGCAAGAGCTGAAATAGCACAAGGTGGGGCTGTAAATGTTTCTACGCACTTTATGATTGAGCGTGATGGAACGATTCATCAGCTTATGCCGCTCAACTGGATGGGAAGGCATGTTATAGGGCTGAACTACAACTCTATCGGCATAGAAAATGTTGGTGGGCAAAACAAACAAGAGAATCTCACAAAAGAGCAGTTAGCATCTAATATTTTTTTAGTAAATTATCTGCGCGAGAAGTTTGACACTATCGAATATGTTGTCGGGCATCACGAGTACCAATGTTTTAAAAAAACTCCCTTGTGGTTAGAGAAAGACAACAACTATTTCACACAAAAAGATGATCCTGGTGATATTTTTATGAAAGATTTACGCGCAAATATCAAAGGTTTTAAAGAAGCGCCTTGTGATTAGTTCACCACTCCTTTATCTTTTTAGTTTAGTTTTTATTGCCACTTTTTTTACACTCTTAGAGAAAAAAACAAAGCTGAAATTTCTTAATTATCTTCCGCCCGTTGTGTTGATTTATGCCCTGAGTATGCTTTTAGCTTCATTTGGAGTGTTTGAAAAAAATAGTGCTATTGAGAGCAGTTATACTTTAGCAAAAGCAAATCTTCTTCCCGCCATGTTATTTTTAATGCTTTTAAAAATTGATTTTTCGCACTTTTTTAAACTAGGAAAATCTCTGCTCCTTGCTTATGTTTTAACGGTTTTGAGTCTGGCATGTGGATTTATTTTAGTCTCTGTACTTTTTAGTTTTAACCACGATATGGCGGTGGCTTTTGGGGCATTGGTTGGGAGTTGGTTTGGCGGAACTGCAAATATGATTGCGGTGGGTTCTGCTCTTGGAGTGACGCAAGAGGCGTATGGTTTTGTGCTGATTGTGGATAGTGTAAATTATACTTTTTGGGTTATGTTTTTACTTTTTTTAGTTCCATTTGCACCTGTTTTTGATAAGTTCGTCGGAGCAAAAAAGAGAGAACAAATCGATTCGGATGCAAATTACGAGAGAAATAAAGGAAGAAAAAAATATGCTCTTCTCATTCTTTTTGCCATAATCGCTTCACTCGTCTCACAAGAGATAGCTCGGCATGTGGAAATGATAAATGCAACCACGATGACAGTTTTGCTTGCGACTTTATTTGGGGTTTTAGGTTCATTCACAAAACTCAAATCTCTCAATGGTTCAAGCGAAGTGGCAAGTTTTATGCTTTATCTACTCATTGCTCTCATCGGCTCAAAAGCTGTGTTTGAGAGTTTTAGTGCGGTGGGCATTTATGTATTTGCAGGTTTTATGATTTTGGTTATTCACTCCATTCTCATGGTTGTGAGTGCCAAAGTATTCAAATTGGATTTGTTTTCCATCACGGTTGCCTCTTTAGCAAACATCGGCGGAGTTGCATCTGCTCCGATTTTAGCCGCAGCGTATGATAAAAGACTCGTGAGTGTGGGTGTTTTAATGGCAATTATGGGCTATTTGATAGGCACTTTTGGTGGAATCCTCATCGGAAATATTATGATAGGTTTGGCGAAATGAAAATAGTAAGTATAGAAACAGAGATAAAAAAAATCCCTCTCAAAACCCCTTTTATTACCGCACTTCGGCATGTGGAAAATGTGGAGTTTGTTCGCGTTACTTTTACCTGTGATGATGGAAGTGTGGGCATTGGCGAAGCTCCTGCGACGAAGGCTATTACGGGAGAGGGGATAGAGGAGATTTTGGAATCTATCGAGAGTGTGAAGAGTATTTTAACTTTCCACATGCCAAGCGAGGCACTCAAGATTTTACATTCCACATGCCAGATAGGAAGTTCCGCAAAAGCAGCGCTTGATATGGCGTTGCATTCCTTGATAGCACAGTCGCAAAATTTGTCTATGTATAAATATTTTGGTTTAGATGTGTCGATACCTTTGCAAACAGATATTACAATTAGTCTCAATGATACGCAAACAATGGTGGAAGATGCAAAAAAAGCGTTTAAAGACGGCATGTGGATACTCAAAATAAAACTTGGTTCAGATATTGCACATGCCATAAAAGTAACAAAAGAGATTGCTAAACAACTTCCAAAGGCTCAGCTTATCATCGATGCAAATCAGGCTTGGCATGTGGAAGATTCGCTGAGATTTATAGATTCGCTTAAAGATGTGAAAATAGAACTTATTGAACAGCCAGTTATGGCACAAGATTTGGAGGGTTTAAAAATTATAACGGAGTATTCAACCATACCGATACTTGCGGATGAAGCGGTTTTTACACTTGAAGATGCACAAAAAGTAGTCGCTACAAAAAGTGCCAACATGCTAAACATCAAACTTATGAAGTGCGGTGGTGTGACAAAAGCGATAGAAATTTTACACTTTTGCAGAGAAAATCATGTGAAATGTATGCTCGGCTCAATGCTTGAAGGACCTTGTTCTATAAACATCGCCCTGCATTTAGCGATGGCGTATAGCGATGTTATAACGCATATAGATTTGGACAGTCCGCTTCTCTATGAAAAGCCGTCTGACGAGTTGGAGTTTGAGTTTAATGGGTGTGAAATAAGATATAAAGTGTAAAGCGTTGCAAATCTCTGCCATTTTTTTGGTTTTAGAGGTCTTCTTTATTTCATAAAAGCAATCAAAGAAGCTGTCACTGCAACATTTAAAGATTCAACTCCGCGGTTCATTGGAATAGAGAGTGAATCATTACAAAGTTTTTGAACTTCACTACTTATTCCCTCACTCTCATTTCCTAAAACAAAAATAGTCTTGGCATGTGGAACTGCATCGTAAATGCTGTTTTTAGCATACGATGAGAGCGCATATACTTTTGTATCGGAGAGTGTTTTTAAAACTTCATCAATAGTATTGCAAAAATAAATCGGAAGTTTAAAAAGTGTTCCCGCACTTGCTTTGATAACAAGAGGAGAGATTTTCGCACTGTTTTTCTTGGGTAAAATAATTCCATCAACATTTCCAGCTGCACACGAACGGATAATCATTCCAAGGTTTTGGGGGTTTTGAATCCCATCAAGTGCTATGAGTTTGTAAGAAGTTAAGTTTTTTATCTCGTTTGCATTTTTGTAGCTTTGTGCAATGATATCTATCGCTACACCTTGGTCTTGTTTTGCATTTTTACTTATACGGCTCAGTGCATTTTTATCGTGGTAACTCACCGCGATATCTCTTTTTTGTGCGAGTGAGAGTATCTCTTTGACAGCTCCATCGGGTTTGTTTGAATCCGCCATGTGGAGTTTATGAATCTCAATATTTTTATCTTGTAAAACCTCAATAACCACATTTCTTCCATAAAGCGTTATAATTTTTTCAAAATAGGCTCTTTTATCTAAATATTCTTGTGAATCTTTTATCATTATGTCTCCTTGAGCAAAGATGTGAAATCTCTGTCAATTCCTCTCACTTCTAGGCTAAAGCCTGATGCAGAAAATAACTAAATTATTTTCTGTAAAGTTACACCTCTGGTGAGAAAAATCTTATTAATTTACGATATTGTATATGATTTCTGTTTTATTTTTGATTACTTGTATCTCTTTAACATTTAGCCCTTCGATTTCAAGAGCCATAAATTCTGCCATAGAGTTTATATTATGTTTGGCTATTTCTCTTAAAACTAATCCTCTATACGCTTTCGCCCAATGACTCACAACTTTGCCATCTTTTAAAAACTTTAGTGTAGTGTAGGGCTTTGTTACTTTGTAAAATTTATCATAATATCCTGCACGAAGGTCTAAAATATCATCTTTTGCCAAAAATAAATCTAACTGATAGGTAAATCTTTCGCTGTAAAATTTATCAGGTGCAAATGTACCGATACTATTTCCTTGCTGCACCTTATAGTTTGCAATAGTGTCGCCACCTAAGAGAGGACCATAGAGATTTGAAAAGATTATGGTGTTTTTTTTAAGATACTCTTGGGCTTTTTCATGGAGTGAATCAAATTCAAGATAGTCGTAAGCAACCCCTTGATATCTCTCAATGGCACACATGACTGGTGAAGAAAATAAATTGCATATGTATGGTTTGCAATCAGTAAATTTTTTAAATCCAAAAAGTTTTGATATTTCTTCTTCATTGTGAGTGTTGAGTATGTTCATATACGCATTTAAAATTTCTTCTCTAGCTTTATTTGAACCTAGTAACTCTTTTTTTTCTTCACAACCACCACTTTTTTTACCCTCAGATGGTGAAAATAGTATTTTTAACATTGATAACCTTGTAATTTTCGGATTAATTATTCTCTAATTGTACCAATATAACTCCTACAACAAGCCAAAATATGGGCTAAAAATAAAAAACAGAAGAAAATTACATGTTTTTGAAGGAAATACTTGACATTGAAAATATATTGCACTATAATTCTGGCTCAAATTCGATGCCGACATAGCTCAGTTGGCTAGAGCAGCTGATTTGTAATCAGCAGGCCCGGGGTTCGAATCCTCGTGTCGGCACCATTGAATTTTGAATATTAGAAACAGTGTTAGACCAGATAAAACATTTATTTATGTTAATGGTGAGATAGTCAAGTGGCCAACGACGGCGGACTGTAAATCCGCTCCCTTCGGGTTCAGAGGTTCGACTCCTCTTCTCATCACCATTCAATGGCACATGCGGGCGTAGCTCAGTTGGCTAGAGCGTCAGCCTTCCAAGCTGAGGGTCGAGGGTTCGAGTCCCTTCACCCGCTCCATTGAAAAAAAACCATTCTGGAAGCTGAAGTACAATTTCAACCTGTCTTCATATTATAGTTATATAATTTATTATATAATTATCAACACCCATTACTAATATTATTATAAAAATAAAGAATTATTCAATTATTGCTTGTTGTATTTACTACTTATATGCTCTCGTGGCTCAGGGGTAGAGCACTTCCTTGGTAAGGAAGAGGTCGGCGGTTCAAATCCGCTCGTGAGCTCCATGAATGTATATTTTATTAAATATTTATGATTAAGCAATAATTGAATGATTTTTGGATACAATTCCATTTCAATTCACAAATAAAGTCGGAGGACACAATGGCAAAAGAAAAGTTTCTGCGTAATAAACCGCATGTAAATATTGGAACAATTGGTCACGTTGACCATGGTAAAACTACTCTAACAGCAGCTATTACAGCAGTACTTGCAGTAACTAATGGTGCTAAAATGATGGATTACGATGCAATCGATAATGCTCCTGAAGAAAGAGAGCGTGGTATCACGATTTCTACTTCACATGTAGAGTATGAAACAGATAAGCGTCACTATGCACACGTAGACTGTCCAGGTCACGCGGATTATGTTAAGAACATGATTACTGGTGCTGCTCAAATGGATGGTGCAATTTTAGTTGTTTCTGCAGCTGATGGTCCAATGCCTCAAACTCGTGAGCATATTCTTTTATCTAAACAAGTTGGTGTTCCTTACTTAGTTGTTTTCATGAATAAAGAAGATATGGTTGATGATGAAGAGTTATTAGAATTAGTTGAAATGGAAATTCGTGAACTTTTGGATATGTATGATTTCCCAGGTGATGATACTCCAATCACAGCTGGTTCAGCATTAAAAGCTCTTGAAGAAGCTAAAACAGGTACTTTAGGTGAATGGTCAGCTAAAATTCAAAAACTTATGCAAACTGTAGATGATTATATCCCAGAACCAACTCGTGAAGTGGATAGAGATTTCTTAATGCCAGTTGAAGATGTATTTTCAATTTCTGGTCGTGGAACAGTTGTAACTGGTCGTATTGAGCGTGGTACAGTAAAAATTGGTGAGTCTATCGAAATCGTTGGTATTAGAGATACACAAACTACTACTGTAACAGGTATTGAAATGTTCCGTAAAGAAATGGATCAAGGTGTTGCTGGTGATAACTGTGGACTTCTTGTTCGTGGTATTTCTAAAGATGCAGTTGAGCGTGGTCAAGTTCTTTGTAAACCAAAAACTATTACTCCACACACAAAATTCTCAGCTGAGATATATGTTTTAAGTAAAGATGAAGGTGGTCGTCATACTCCATTCTTTAGTAATTACCGTCCACAATTCTATGTTCGTACAACAGATGTTACAGGTGCAATTACTCTACCAGAAGGTACAGAAATGGTTATGCCTGGTGATAATGTTAGTATTACTGTTGAACTAATTCATCCAATTGCAATGGAAAAAGGTACTAAATTCGCTATCCGTGAGGGTGGAAGAACTGTTGGTGCTGGTGTTGTAGCTGAGATTCTTGCATAATTCGGATTTCCGAATTATCAAATTAAAGGTTAATAAATGCGTGAAACTATACATCTAGGATGTGAAAAGTGTACTCGTCGTAACTATCACACTAGTAAAAATAAAAAAACTCATACTGAAAAATTTTCAGTAAGAAAATATTGTAAATTTTGTCGTGAACATACTGTTCATAAAGAGATGAAATTATAATTTTAGTTGCAATAAGCTCAAATCTTTTGATTTAAGCTTATTGTGTGAATGTAGGCGTATAGCTCCAATGGTAGAGCACTGGATTCCAAATCCAGGTGATGGGAGTTCGAGTCTCTCTACGCCTGCCACCATTTCTTATTAGTAGAGCTTTAGAGCTTTATTTATAATTAATGTAGTTTGGGAAATAAATAATGAAATTAAATACACATATTAGAAATGCAAAAGCAGAATTAGCTAAAGTAATCTTCCCGACTAAGGGTCAGGTTAAGCAAGCCTATGTAGCTGTGGTAATTGTCGTTTCAGTTGTTGCAACATTTTTAGCGTTAGTTGATTTGTTTATGTCATCAATTATGTCAGCAATTTTAGGTTAAGGAGTTAATATGGCACATCAATGGTACTCTATTCAAACCTATGGAAATGAGCGAACAGTTCGTTTAGCTATCTTGAATGTAATAGAAGAGATGGGGTTGCAAGAATTTATAACAGATGTAATTGTTCCTACTGAAGATGTTATTGAAGTTAAAGAAGGTAAGAAAAAAGTATCAGAAAGATCATTGTACTCTGGATATGTGTTTGCTAGAATAGATTTGAATACAGAAATTCAACATATGATTCAATCATTACCAAAAGTATCTGGATTTATTGGTGAGGCAAATATACCTACACCATTAAGTGAACATGATATTAATGTAATTTTAGATCGTGTAAATAATCGTGCAGCACCAAAACCAAAGGTATTTTTTGACAGCGGTGAAATGGTTCGTATAGTAGATGGACCATTTGCAAACTTTACGGCAACTGTTGATGAATATGACTTAGAACATGGCACTCTAAAATTGAATGTATCAATATTTGGTAGAGCAACTCCTGTTGATATATCATATACCCAAGTAGAAAAAATAATTTAATCAAAAAAAAGGAATTAAAATGGCAAAAAAAGTTACAGGCTATATCAAGCTACAGATTAATGCTGGTGCAGCAACTCCGGCACCACCAGTTGGACCAGCACTTGGTCAGCGTGGTGTTAATATTATGGAATTTTGTAAATCGTTTAACGAAAAAACAAAAGATAAAGCAGGATTTAAAGTTCCTGTTGTGATTACTGTTTATAGTGATAAAAGTTTTTCGTTTATTACAAAGCAACCACCAGCATCAGCATTGTTAATGCATGCAGCAGGGCTTAAAAAAGGTTCGGATAATCCACTTAAAAATATTATCGGAAAAATTACTCGTGCACAGTTAATGGAAGTTGTTAATAGAAAAATTGAAGATTTAAATACTACAGATATAGAAATGGCAGCTAATACTATAGCTGGTTCAGCTCGTTCAATAGGTATTCAAGTTATAGACTAAGTTTAAGTAAAAATCATCGACCACAGTGATTTAAAATTTTGTGGCAGAATTTATATGGAGAATTTGAAAATGAGTAAAAGATACAAATTATTAATAGAGAAAATTGATACTACAAAAGTGTATTCTGTGGAAGAGGCTTGTGCATCATTAAATGATATTAAAAGCGCAAAGTTTGATGAAACAGTTGAAATAGCAATGAACTTGAATGTAGATCCAAGACATGCTGATCAAATGATTCGTGGTGCTGTAATTTTGCCACATGGTACTGGCAAAACTGTCCGTGTCGCAGTTTTTGCTAAAGGCGTTAAAGCTGATGAAGCTAAGGCAGCAGGTGCTGATATTGTTGGAACTGATGATTTAGTACAACAAATTAAAGATGGAATTTTTAACTTTGATGTAGTTGTTGCTGCGCCTGACTGTATGGGTCTTGTTGGTCAAATTGGTCGTATTTTAGGGCCAAAAGGTTTAATGCCAAATCCTAAAACAGGTACTGTAACTCCAGATGTTGCAACTGCTGTTAAAAATGTTAAAGGCGGTCAAGTAACATTCCGTGTTGATAAAAAAGGTAATATCCATGCAGGAATTGGTAAAGTTAGCTTTACTGCAGATAAAATCGCTGATAACTTAAGAGCTTTTGTAAGAGCTATTAATAAGCATAAGCCAGCATCTGCTAAAGGTAAGTATATTAAAAATGCTGCATTGTCATTAACTATGAGTCCTGCTCTTAAATTAGATGCTATGACTTTAATGGATGTAAGATAAACTTTTAATCCGTCTTGGCGGATTAAAGTAATTTTATAATACTTTAATTTTAAAGTATTGTTAAGTTACTCTAATTTACTTTGGTAACTGCATTTTATGGACTGAAGATAATAGGTGCGAAAGCTTAATCTTCCTATTTGAAGTGTTGTCTGGAAAGGAGATAATCTATGACAAAAACACAAAAAGCTGAAATTATTGAAGTTCTTTCTAATGAGTTTAAAACTGCTCAATCTGTAATCTTTTGTGATTACAAAGGTTTAACAGTTACTAAATTAGAAGGTTTAAGAAAAGCAGCAAAATTAAAAGACGCAAAAGTACAAGTAGTTAAAAACACTTTAGCAACAATTGCACTTACAAATGCTGAGTTAACTGGTGTAGAGCTAAAAGATACAAATATTTTAGTTTGGGGTGATGATTCTATTACTACTTCTAAAATCGTATCTGACTTTGCTAAAGATAATGAAAAATTTGTAATTAAGTCTGCATATATTGACCGTGCTGTTTCTGATGTTGCAACTGTTGAAGCATTCGCTAAACTTCCAGGTCGTGAAGAGTTGCTTGCTATGCTTGCTGCTACTTGGATGGCACCAATTACATGTTTCACTATTGGACTTGACGCGTTGAGACAAAAGAGAGAAGAGGCTTAATAAGTCCTTCTAAGTTTTGAGTGAAGTTTCACTCTTTTATAGCCTGATTATCAGGAAAAATAAAATTATATATTGGAGAAAAATATGGCTGTTACTAAAGAAGATGTATTAGAATTTATATCAGGACTTTCTGTTTTAGAATTATCTGTACTTGTGAAAGAGTTTGAAGAAAAGTTTGGTGTTTCTGCTCAGCCAGTTGCTGTAGCTGGTGGCGCTGCTGCTGGACCAGTTGCTGAAGAGCAAACAGAATTTACTGTTGTTATCACTGATTCTGGTGATAAAAAAATTAATGTAATTAAAGTTGTTCGTGTTCTTACAGGTCTAGGTCTTAAAGAAGCGAAAGATGCAACAGAAAATTTACCTTCAATCATCAAAGATGGTGTAGATAAAGATACGGCTATGGATGCTAAAAAACAACTTGAAGAAGCTGGCGCAAAAGTAGAAGTTAAATAATTTAACTTTTGAGTTCAACCATAAATATTAATTTATGGTTGAACTCACTGTTCATGGGCGCTTTTACGGTGTGATTATGTCACACCGTAAAAGTGCCCTTATGTCGTTTATAAGCACTATATACAATCTATCTAGAGACGTCTAGATATGATATACTCAATCACAAATATTGAGCCCTAATTAACAACTCATCGAGGTAGCCTATGTTAAATACTTTATACTCCGGAAATCGTCTTCGTGTAGACTTCTCTAAAACTCCTCAACAAATCGAAGTACCTAATCTTTTACAACTTCAACAAAGTTCTTATGATAAATTTTTGATGTTAGAAGAAAAAGATAGAAGTGCTAGTGGCATTGAAAATGTTTTTCAATCAGTTTTTCCTATTCATGATTCTCAAAACAGATTAACTGTTGAATATATTGGAAGTGAAGTTGGTAAACCTAAATATACGGTTAGAGAGTGCATGGAGAGAGGTCTTACTTACGCTGTTTCACTCAGAATGAAAACTCGTTTAGTAATGTGGGAGAGAGATGAAAACACTAAGGAAAAGCTTGGTGTAAAAGATATTAAAGAACAAAGTATATTTGTTCGTGATATTCCGCTCATGACTGAAAGAACTTCTTTTATTATTAATGGTGTTGAGAGAGTTGTCGTAAATCAGCTTCATCGTTCCCCAGGTGTAATTTTTAAACAAGAAGAATCAACTACAGCCGGTAATAAACTGATTTATACTGGTCAAATTATTCCAGATCGTGGTTCATGGCTTTATTTTGAATATGACCCTAAAGATATTCTTTATATGAGAATTAATAAACGCCGTAAAGTTCCTGTAACAATCATGTTCCGTGCTTTAGGCTATTCTAAGCAAGATATTTTAAAGCTTTTTTATCCAATACAAAAAATTAAAATAAGTGATAATAGTTTTTCAATTGCTTTTAATGCAAATGATTACGCTTCAAGATTATTTTATGATTTAATAGATACAAATGGGAAAGTATTAGTAGCAGCTGGAAAAAGACTTTCTGCTAAAAAGGCACAAAAATTCATCGATGATGGACTTAAAAGAGTAGAATATCCACTTGAAGTATTACTTGATCGCTATCTTGCTCAACCTATAATTGACCCTGAAACTGGAGAAATTCTTTTTGATACTATGACTCATATAGATGAGACTAAATTAAAGAAAATGACAGAAATAGGTGTTTGTGAATTTAGTATTGCAAATGATTTAGCGGAAGGTGTTGATGGTTCTATCATTAATGCGTTTAATGCTGATGCAGATTCATTAAAATTACTTAAGCAAACAGAAGATATAGAAGATGAAAATGATTTATCGGCTATCCGTATTTATAAAGTGATGAGACCAGGTGAACCTGTTACAAAAGACGCGGCAAAAGCATTTGTAAATCAACTATTTTTTGATCCAGAGAGATATGACTTAACGAAAGTTGGTCGTATGAAAATGAATCATAAGTTATCAATGAACATACCTGAATATATTACAGTATTAACACATCAAGACATTATTGAATCAGTAAAATATGTTATTAAAGTTAAAAATGGTCAAGGTCATATTGATGACAGAGATCACTTAGGTAATCGTCGTATTCGTTCAATCGGTGAGCTTCTAGGAAATGAGTTGCACAATGGTTTAATAAAAATGCAAAAAGCTATTCGTGACAAACTCGCTACTATGAGTGGACCTATGCAAGAGCTTATGCCACATGATTTGATTAATTCTAAAATGATTACTTCAACTATTATGGAATTTTTTTCTGGTGGGCAACTTTCACAATTTATGGATCAAACAAATCCCTTATCTGAAGTTACGCATAAGCGACGTCTTTCTGCTCTAGGTGAGGGTGGTCTTGTTAAAGAGAGAGCTGGATTTGAAGTGCGTGATGTTCACCCAACGCATTATGGTCGTATATGTCCTATTGAGACACCAGAGGGTCAAAATATTGGTCTTATTAATACACTTGCAACTTATTCAAAAGTAAATGAACATGGATTTATTGAAGCACCCTATAAGGTTGTAAAAGATGGAATAATAACTTCAGAAGTTATTTATCTTACAGCAACTCAGGAAGAAGGTAAGAAAATTGCAGCAGCGTCAAATAAACTAGATGAGAATGGTCAGTTCTCAACAAGTATAATTGATGTTAGGCAAGATGGTGAAATATTGCTTCGCTCGCCAAAAGATTGTGAATATGCAGACTTATCCTCTCATATGGTTGTTGGTGTAGCAGCTTCACTTATTCCATTCTTGGAACATGATGATGCGAATCGTGCTTTAATGGGTTCAAACATGCAACGCCAAGCGGTTCCTCTTTTGAGACCACATGCCCCAATGGTTGGAACAGGTGTTGAAAAGCTCGTTGCTCGTGATTCATGGGAATGTGTAAAAGCGAAGCGTGCAGGTGTGATTGAAAAAGTTGATGGAAGACATATTTATGTCATGGGTGAAGAAGATGGAGAAATTTATATAGATTATTATCCATTACAAAAAAATCTTCGAACAAATCAAAATACATCTTTTGACCAAAAACCAATTGTTAATATCGGAGATAAAGTCGCGAAAGGTCAGGTTCTAGCTGATGGTCCAAATATGGATCAGGGCGAATTAGCGTTAGGTGTAAATGCTATGGTTGCTTTTATGCCTTGGAATGGTTACAACTTTGAAGATGCTATTGTTATTTCGGAAAGATTAATTAGAAAAGATGCTTTTACTTCAGTTCATATTTATGAAAAAGAAGTTGAAGCAAGAGAATTAAAGCATGGAGTAGAAGAAATTACTCGTGACATCCCAAATGTAAGAGATGATGAACTTTCTCACCTTGATGATAGTGGTATTGTTAAAATTGGAACAAATGTTAAAGGTGGAATGATTTTAGTTGGTAAAGTTTCTCCAAAAGGTGAAGTAAAACCTACTCCAGAAGAGAGGCTTCTTCGTGCTATATTTGGAGAAAAAGCTGGACATGTGGTAAATAAATCACTTTATTGTGCTCCAAGTATGGAAGGTATCGTAGTAGATGTAAAAATCTTTACTAAAAAAGGGTATGACAAAGATCCTCGTGCTTTAGAGCTTGAAAAAGAAGAGAGAGATTATTTAGAACGAGAGCATTATGATCGTTTATTGATGATAGATAAAGAAGAAATGCTAAGAGTAAGTAAACTTTTAACTAAAGAGCCACTTTTAAATGACATTAAAATTGGTGATACTGAATATAAAATTGGTGATATTGTAAACGAAAAAGATTTAGTTGAAGTGAGTCGTTTTGCAATAAATGCTATCGTTAAGTCGTTTAGTGAAGATATTCAAGCACAATACAATAAAACTAAAAATTATTTTCAAAAGCAGAAAAGAATTTTCCGTGACGAACACGAAGAAAAACTTACGATTTTAGAAAAAGATGACATTCTACCAAATGGTGTCGTTAAATATGTTAAGGTGTATATAGCTACGAAACGCCAACTAAAAGTTGGGGATAAAATGGCGGGTCGTCATGGAAACAAAGGTATCGTTTCTATTATAGTTCCTGAAGTTGATATGCCGTATATGGAGGATGGTAGAAGTGTGGATGTATGTTTGAATCCACTTGGTGTTCCATCTCGTATGAATATTGGGCAGATTCTTGAGATGCATCTTGGTATGGCAGGTCGTGAACTTGGTAACCAGATATTAGCAGAGTTTGATAATAAACAAAAAGATTTTATTGCTAACCTTCGTTCAAAAATGATAGAAATATCTGATGTTGCAGGGATGATGAATGCTGTTAAAGTAATTGGTGATATGCCTGATGCAGAATTTTTAAAATATGCTCGTGATTGGTCAAAAGGTGTTAAATTTGCAACTCCAATATTTGAGGGCGTAAATGCTATTGAATTTGCTAAACTTTTTGAGTTGGCAAAAATGGCTACAGATGGTAAAGTAGTACTTTATAACGGTTTAACAGGGGAAAAAATTAAAGAGCGTGTTAATGTTGGATATATGTATATACTTAAATTGCATCACCTTGTTGATGAGAAAATTCATGCGCGTTCAACTGGACCATACTCTTTAGTAACGCAGCAACCAGTTGGTGGTAAAGCTCTCTTTGGTGGTCAAAGATTTGGAGAAATGGAAGTTTGGGCTCTTGAAGCTTATGGGGCTTCAGCAGTTTTAAAAGAGATGTTAACGATTAAATCAGATGATGTTGATGGTCGTGTCCGTGCATATAAAGCAATTACTAAAGGTGAATTAGTACCACCTTCTGGTATTCCTGAGACACTGTTTGTATTAACTAAAGAGCTTCAATCATTGGCTCTTGATGTAGAGATTTTTGACGAGGTTGAAGACAATGAGTAAATTAGTAGCAATACAAGTAACAGAAGATAACAGACCAAAAGATATTAAGCAACTCCAGTTTCGCTTAGCATCTCCTGCAAAAGTATTATCATGGAGTCACGGCGAAGTAAAAAAACCAGAAACTATTAACTACCGTACACTCAAGCCTGAAAGGGATGGTCTGTTTTGTGCTAAAATTTTTGGTCCTGTTAGAGATTATGAGTGTCTTTGTGGCAAGTACAAAAAAATGCGCTACAAGGGTGTAGTGTGTGAAAAATGTGGAGTTGAAGTTACGAGTACAAAAGTGCGTCGTATCCGCATGGGGCACATTGAACTTGTAACACCAGTTGCACATATCTGGTATGTTAGTTCACTACCTTCAAGAATTGGTACTCTTCTTGGTATCAAAATGAAGGATTTAGAACGCGTACTTTATTATGAGGCATATATTGTTGAGAGTGGCGGAGAAGCATATTATGATGCTGAAGCTAAAACACCAGTTTTAAGATATGATGTTTTAAATGAAGAGCAGTACCGTACGCTTGTTCAAAGATTTGGTGAATTAGGCTTTAAAGCCCGTATGGGTGGGGAAGTTGTTCGTGATTTATTAGACTCTATAGACTTAGTAAATTTATTTACAACTCTTAAAGAAGATATTGAGCTTACTAACTCTGAAGCAAAAAGAAAAACTATTGCTAAAAGACTTAAGGTAATTGAATCGTTTTTAAATTCTGGAAATAATCCTGCATGGATGATGCTTACAATTTTACCTGTTCTTCCACCAGATTTAAGACCTTTGGTTTCACTTGATGGAGGTAAATTTGCAGTTTCTGATGTAAATGACTTGTATCGTCGTGTAATAAACCGTAACCAAAGACTTAAACGACTTGTTGAACTTGAAGCTCCTGAAATTATTGTAAGAAATGAAAAAAGAATGCTTCAAGAGTCAGTTGATGCTCTTTTTGATAATGGTCGTCGTGCAAACGCTGTAAAAGGTGCTAATAAGCGTCCACTTAAATCTTTAAGTGAAATCATTAAAGGTAAACAAGGGCGTTTTCGTCAAAACTTACTTGGCAAGCGTGTTGACTTTTCTGGTCGTTCTGTAATTGTTGTTGGACCATCATTAAGAATGGATCAATGTGGATTACCAAAGAAAATGGCACTAGAGCTTTTTAAACCACATTTAATTGCCAAACTTGAAGATAAAGGTTATGCGACTACAGTGAAAGCTGCTAAAAATATGATTGAAGCAAAAACTAATGAAGTTTGGGAATGTTTAGCAGAAATAGTTGATGGGTATCCTGTACTTCTTAACCGTGCTCCAACTTTGCATAAGCTATCAATTCAAGCATTTCACCCTAAGCTGATTGATGGGAAAGCTATTCAACTTCATCCATTAGTTTGTGCCGCTTTTAATGCCGACTTCGATGGTGACCAAATGGCTGTGCATATACCTTTAAGTTCTGCTGCAATCGCTGAAGCAAAAGTTTTGATGTTAGCATCTATGAATATTTTGCTCCCTGCTTCTGGTAAAGCAATAGCTACACCATCGCAGGATATGGTTCTTGGTATTTATTATATTACACTAGAAAAAAATGGTGTAAAAGGTTCAAATAAACTTTTTGCGAATGTTGATGAAATTAGAATTGCTATAGAACATGATGCACTTGATATACATGCAAAAATTAGAACGCGTGTCGATGGAAGAATGATTCATACAACTGCTGGTCGTATGCTTCTTAAAGCTGTATTACCTAAATTTGTTCCAATTGAACTTTGGAATAGAGTTATGAAGAAAAAAGCTATCAATGAAACAGTTGATTATGTTCAAAAACATGGTGGGATTGGCGTTACAGCAACATTCTTAGATAATTTAAAAGATTTAGGTTTTAAACATGCTACTGAATCAGGAGTATCGATATCAATAGATGATATCATTATTCCTAAAACGAAAGAAGCAAAAATTACAGAGTCTAAAAACAGAGTTATAGAAATTCAAAAACAATTTGAAGCTGGTCTTTTAACTGAACAGGAGAGATATAATAAAATTATTGATGTTTGGACAGACACAAATAATACTCTTGCAACTCAGATGATGGAGCTTGTTCAGACTGATAAAGATGGATTTAATTCTATCCACATGATGGCTGATTCTGGTGCTCGTGGTTCTGCCGCTCAAATTCGTCAGTTAGCTGGTATGCGTGGTCTTATGGCTAAACCAAGTGGTGACATTATTGAAACTCCAATTATCTCGAACTTTAAAGAGGGTCTGAATGTAATTGAGTATTTCATTTCTACTCACGGTGCTAGAAAAGGTCTTGCCGATACAGCTCTTAAAACAGCAAATGCTGGTTATTTAACTCGTAAACTTGTGGATGTTGCTCAAAATGTTAAAATTGTAGAGCATGATTGTCATACTCATGAGGGAATTGAAATCTCTGATATTAGTGATCAAAATACTTTAATTGAATCATTAGAAGATAGACTTAATGGTAGAGTTTTGGCTGATGATATTATTGATCCGATTAGTAATGAAATTTTATTTGCTGAGGGAACACTTTTAGATGAAGTAAGTGCAAAAGTGATTTCAGAAGCAGGGATTAAAGCGGCTCGTATTAGAACACCTACAACATGTAAAAGTGAAAATGGTATCTGTGCATTATGTTATGGAGTGAATCTTGCAACTGGTCATATAGTTCGTGCTGGAGAAGCTGTTGGTATTGTTGCAGCTCAGTCAATCGGTGAACCAGGTACTCAGCTTACACTTAGAACATTTCACGTTGGTGGAACAGCATCTTCAACTGCTCAAGAGAGACAAGTTGTTGCTGAAAAAGAAGGTTTTATTCGTTACTATAATCTTAAAACTTATAGATCTAAAGAGGGCAAAAATATAGTTGCAAATCGTAGAAATGCTGCAGTATTATTGGTTGAACCAAAAATAAAAGCACCATTTAGCGGTAAAATAGAAATTCAAACTGTTCATGATGAAGTTTTAGTAAGTGTTATCTCTAAAAATGAAACTGTTCGTTATACGCTTCGTAAAAATGAAATTGCTAAACCAAATGAATTAGCAGGTGTTGGTGGACAAATAGAAGGTAAATATTATTTCCCGTATGAGTCTGGTGCAGAAGTTAAAGAATTTGAATCAATTGTTGAGACTATTAAAGATGGATGGAATGTACCAAGCCGTATTCCATATGCTTCAGAAGTTTTGGTAGATGATGGGGCTCCTGTAACACAAAAAATAGTTGCAAAAGAAAAAGGTGTTGTCAAATACTTTTTACTTAAAGGCGATTATTTGGAAAGACTTGAAGGTGTTAAAGCTGGATATGAAGTAAAAGAAAAAGGTTTATTCGCTACTGTTGTTGACTCTAATCTTCGTGAAGCAATCAGACACTATATTGCTCGTGGTTCTGTCATAGTAACTGAAGATGATGAAAGTGTTGAGGCAAACACTTTAATTGCTAAACCAGCGAATGATGAATCTGTTATTATTGCAGAGTGGGATCCATATTCAAATCCTGTAATTAGTGAAGCGAATGGTACTATCAAATATGAAGATATTATTGTTGGGACAACTGCAACTGAGCAGATGGATGAATTAACAGGTAAGACTCGTTTAATGATTAATGATCATATTCCAGCTGATTATAAGCCAACAATTGTTATTGCAAGTGAAGATGGAGAATTATTAAGATATCCAATTGATTCTAAATCATCTATATTTATAAAAGATGGTGCAACAGTTAAAGTGGCTGACATAATTGCTAAAACACCAAAAGCACTCCAAAAATCAAGCGATATCACAGGTGGTTTACCTCGTGTATCTGAGCTTTTTGAAGGTCGTCGTCCAAAAGCTACAGCATTGATATCTGAGATAGATGGTGTAGTTAATTTTGGTAAAACTCTTCGTGGAAAAATAAGAATTATTGTTTCATCTGATAATGGAATTATTAAAGAGTATTTTGTTGATAAGTCTCATGTTGCCGTTGTAAATCCTGGTGACTTTGTGCATGCGGGGGAGAGATTGACAAGTGGTATTATCTCTTCACATGAACTTCTTCGTATTATGGGTGTTAAAGCACTTTATAATTATTTAATCAGTGAAGTACAACAAGTTTACCGTTCTCAAGGTGTAAGTATTTCTGATAAACACATTGAAGTAATTTTTACTCAGATGTTAAGACAAGTTAAAATTGTTAAATCTGGAGATACGAAGTTTATTGAAGGGGATTTGATCTCTAAGGCTAAATTTGCACAAGAAAATGTAAAAATTATTCGTCTTGGTGGTCGTCCTTCTATTGCAGAACCTTATTTAGTTGGTATTACAAGAGCGGCTGTTTCAGCTGATAGTATTATATCTGCTGCATCATTTCAAGATACTACAAAGGTATTGACAGAAGCAGCAGTTTCTGCAAAAGTCGATGATCTAAATGATTTAAAAGAAAATGTTATTATTGGTCGTACGATTCCTGTTGGAACTGGTATATACAAAAATCAAGAAATTGTTTTTTATAATGATGAAGAATAACTAAAACTATTTTACTCTCTGTATGGCATGTGGAAATATCCACATGCCATGTACTATATTTTCCCACTTAATTCTATAAATATTAATTCCCACTTAAAATAAGCTAACTTTAATTACTCTTTATGTATCATTTCGTGTTTATAATTCTCTAAAATTAGAGGGTTAAATTCTACTGGAACAAATATTAGAAAGGAATTGTATGCCTACAATCAATCAATTGATTCGTCATGAGCGTAAAAAAGTGGTTAAGAAATCAAAATCACCTGCGCTAGTTTCGTGTCCACAACGTCGTGGTGTTTGTACTCGTGTTTACACAACTACACCAAAAAAACCTAACTCAGCTTTGAGAAAAGTTGCAAAAGTTCGTTTAACTTCAGGTTTTGAAGTTATTTCATATATCGGTGGTGAGGGTCATAACCTTCAAGAGCACTCAATCGTTCTTGTTCGTGGTGGTCGTATCAAAGATTTACCGGGTGTTAAGTACCATATCGTTCGTGGTGCGTTAGATACTGCTGGTGTTGCTAACCGTAAAGTTGCTCGTTCTAAATACGGAACAAAAAAAGCAAAAGTAAAAAAATAATTTCTGTATAAGAAATTTAAAATAAATAAATGTCAAGCTAACACAGGATATATCTTAAGTGATATATTTTGAGTAAATTTGAAAAAATTGAAGTAAGGAAGATAAAATGAGAAGAAGAAAAGCTCCTGTTCGTGAAATTATGCCCGATCCAGTTTATGGAAGTAAAGTTTTAACGAAATTTATAAACAAAGTAATGTACGATGGTAAGAAAAGTACAGCTGAAAAAATTATTTACAGTGCACTCGACCTAATTGGTTCTCGTGGTGAAAAAACTGGTATTGATACTTTCAACGATGCTATCGATAATATCAAACCTATTATAGAAGTTAAAAGTCGCCGTGTTGGTGGTGCTACATACCAAGTTCCAGTAGAAGTACGACCTGTGCGTCAACTTT
Organism: Campylobacterales bacterium; assembly: GCA_026390075.1. Taxonomy (GTDB): domain Bacteria; phylum Campylobacterota; class Campylobacteria; order Campylobacterales; family Sulfurimonadaceae; genus Sulfurimonas. Next base: position 8,539 of record JAPLGP010000040.1, on the reverse strand, counting down.
CACTTGCAATCCGTTGGTTAATTGATGCTTCTCGTAAAAGAAACGAGAGAACAATGGCTGAGAGATTAGCAAATGAATTGATGGATGCATCATCTGATAAAGGTTCTGCATTTAAGAAAAAAGAAGATACTTACAGAATGGCTGAAGCAAATAAAGCATTTGCTCACTATCGCTGGTAATCTTTTAAATAATTTTGTTGCACTTTAGCTATTCATAGCCAAAGTGCAACATCTTAACAACCTCTTTTATGAATAGATTAATTTGTCCATTTATAAAAGAGGTTAACTCTATAAATAAATCATTTAAGGCATTATAAAAATGGCAAGATCGCATAAACTGGAAGATGTAAGAAATATTGGTATTGCTGCGCATATTGATGCGGGTAAGACTACAACAACTGAAAGAATTTTATTCTATACGGGTGTTGAGCATAAAATAGGTGAGGTTCATGATGGTGCTGCTACTATGGACTGGATGGAACAAGAACAAGAAAGAGGTATCACAATTACTTCTGCTGCAACAACTTGTGAATGGGCTGGTAAACAGATTAATATTATCGATACTCCAGGTCACGTTGACTTTACTATTGAAGTTGAGCGATCTATGCGTGTTCTCGATGGTGCAGTTTCTGTATTTTGTGCTGTTGGTGGTGTTCAACCTCAGTCAGAAACAGTTTGGAGACAAAGAAATCGTTATGGCGTACCATCGATTGTTTTTGTTAATAAAATGGATAGAACAGGTGCAGACTTTTACCAAGTTGAAGAACAAATTCGTACTCGTCTAAAGGGTAATCCGGTTCCAATTCAATTACCAATCGGTGCTGAAGATACTTTTAAAGGTATTGTTGACCTTGTTAAAATGAAAGCGATTGTTTGGGATATTGATGCTGAAATGGGTTCTAACTACCATGTTGAAGAGATTCCTGCTGATATGCTTGAAAAATCTGAAGCATACCGTGAAAAGATGATTGAATCTATTTCTGAAGTGGATGGAAATGAAGAACTTGCTGAAAAATATTTAGAAGGTGAAGCGTTAACTGAAGACGAGATTATAGCAGGTATTAAAGCGGCTACAATTGGTATGCATATTGTTCCTATGACTGCAGGTACTGCATTTAAAAACAAAGGTGTTCAAACTCTGCTTGATGCTGTTGTTGCTTACCTTCCTGCTCCAACTGAGTGTGCTCCTATTAAAGGAACAATGATGGATGACGAAGAGATTGAAGTTATCGTTCCATCAACAGATGATGGTAAATTTGCATCTTTGGCATTTAAAATTATGACAGATCCATTTGTTGGAACACTAACTTTTATTCGTGTTTACCGTGGTTCTCTTGAAGCAGGTTCATTTGTTCACAATTCAACTAAAAACAAAAGAGAGAGAATAGGTCGTATTGTGAAAATGCATGCGATTAAGCGTGAAGAGATTAAAGAAATTTACGCTGGTGAAATTGGTGCGGTTGTTGGTCTTAAATATACAACTACGGGAGATACACTTTGTGATCCAGATGATACAGTTGTGTTAGAGCGTATGGTATTCCCTGAACCTGTTATCTCTGTTGCAGTTGAGCCAAAAACGAAAGCTGACCAAGAAAAAATGGGTATCGCTTTAAGTAAACTAGCAGCTGAAGATCCATCTTTTAGAGTAAATACTGATGAAGAAACAGGTCAAACTATTATCTCAGGAATGGGTGAGTTACACCTTGAAATTCTTGTTGACCGTATGAAGAGAGAGTTTAAAGTAGAAGCTGAAGTTGGTGCTCCACAAGTTTCTTACCGTGAAACTATTAGAGAACAAGTGAATCAAGAGTATAAATATGCTAAACAATCAGGTGGTCGTGGTGCATTCGGGCATGTTTACCTTACAATTAAGCCAGGTGATGCTGGTACAGGATTTGTGTTCCACAATGATATTAAAGGTGGAACTGTTCCTAAAGAATATATTCCTGCGGTTGAGAAAGGTTGTAAAGAGTCTATGTCAAATGGTGTTCTTGCTGGTTATCCAATGGAAGATATTGATGTTACACTTTATGATGGTTCATACCATGATGTGGATTCAAATGAGATGGCATTTAAACTTGCTGCTTCAATGGGATTTAAAGAGGGTTGTAGAAAAGCTAAACCAGCTATCTTAGAGCCGATGATGAAAGTTGAAGTTGAAGTTCCTGAAGATTATATGGGAGATGTTATTGGTGACCTTAACCGTCGTCGTGGACAAATCAGTAACATGGGTGAGCGTTCTGGCAACAAAATCGTAGATGCATTTGTTCCACTTGCTGAGATGTTTGGTTATTCAACTGACCTTCGTTCTGCAACTCAAGGTCGTGCTACATACGCTATGGAATTTGATCATTATGAAGAAGTTCCAAGAAATGTATCTGAAGAAATTATCAAAAAGCGTAACGGCTAATTTAGCCTTTGAATACTTCCTCTTGGAAGTATTTTCTTCTTCCTCTTTTAAAATATATCTTTCTTAAATTATTACTCTTACAAAGTTAGGCATTTGTTCAAATTTAGACTTAATTCCAAATGTAATCTTCATTTTCTGTTGGTTTGCCTTCAAGAGTTTTATAAGGTTTATAGTCAGATTTATAAGAAAGACTAGGCGAATTTTCAACATAGTATCCAAGGTAAATCCATTTTTTATGATTTCTTTTTGCATATTTTATTTGAAAAAGAAGAGAAAGTTTTCCTAACGAATACTCAAGATACTCAGGGTCATAATAAAAATAGATAGATGATATGCCATCTTGGAGGATATCTATTAAATCAACACCTATGAGCTTCTCTTTATCATAGTACAAAACTTCATACCCATAATTCTCATGCCCACTTACAAAGGAGTTGTAATAATGCTTAATGCTCGTTTTTTGATAATCCCACCCCTTTTTATCATGCATATAAAGATGATACTTTTCAAATAAATCTATATGTGCTTGTGTAAGCGTTGGAGTTTGAATATAGCTCTGTATATTTTGAGCTTTTTTTATAACTCGTCTATGTGATTTTGAGAAAGTAAAGTTTTCTACATCTATTTTTATGCTTTGACACGCATTACAATCACTACAAATTGGTCTAAAATACATCTTTCCAAATCTTCTAAAACCTCTCTCAACTAAGTTTTGAGTATTTTTTGCATCACAAGAGTCAATTATTTTATAGTGAGTAACTTGTTCTTTATTTTTTAAGTAAGAGCAAGTATCATTGAGTGAAAATTCTTTAAGTAAGTTCATGAGAGAATGTTCACATATTAAAAAAGAAATTTAAGAACGATTTTGTGCAATAAGTACATCTTCAATCATCGTATCAATATCTCCATCTAGTATTGCAGATATATTAGAATACGCTTCATTGCTTCTTGTATCTTTAATTTGTTGGTAGGGTTGCATAACATAAGAGCGGATTTGGTGTCCCCATCCTATTTCACTTTTAGCCACTCCATCCTTTTCTGCTTTTTGGGTTTCTAGTTCAAGTTCATACAACCGAGACTTCAACATTTTCATAGCAGTTGCTCTATTTTTATGCTGACTTCTGTCATTTTGGCACTGCACGACTACATTTGTTTTTATGTGTGTAATGCGTATAGCTGATTCTGTTTTGTTGACATGTTGCCCACCAGCTCCGCTGGATCTGTAAGTATCCACGCGAATATCTTTGTCTTCTACGACTATATTAATGTCATCATCGACTTCTGGAGAAACCATTACAGAGCTAAAAGAGGTGTGTCTTTTTGCATTTGAGTCAAAAGGAGAGATGCGAACAAGTCTATGAATGCCATTTTCTACTTTTAAATATCCATAGGCATTTTCACCTTTTATGAGAAGAGAAACATCTTTTATTCCCGCTTCTTCGCCTGATTGGTAGTCAAGTACTTCTACACTAAATCCGCGTCGCTCAGCAAATCGTTTGTACATTCTAAGAAGCATCGAAGCCCAATCTTGACTCTCAGTTCCACCAGCCCCTGGATGGATGGAAAGAATGGCATTATTCGCATCACTTTCACCACTAAGTAAAACTTCTATCTCCATATTTCTTATAAACTCTTCTAGTTTTTGAGCATCATCATAAAGCGCTTGAATGGACTCTTCGTCGTTCTCATCTGTAGCCATTTCATAAAGTTCTATTGCATCATCTATCGCATTTTTTGCTGCAAAATATTTGTTTAGTTTTCTTTGAATTTGTGTTTTTTCTTTTTGCATAGCTGCTGCATTTGCCGCATCATTCCAAAACTCTTGATCGTTTTCCATAGCTTCGATTTCTTCAAGCCTATTTTGAAGTTTGTCAGGTTCAACGACGCTCGTTATATTTTTCATTTTAGTAGCTGTACTTTTTAAAAGTTCCGTGTATTCGTAGTTATCCATAAATTATTCCAATATTGTATAATTGCGATTATATTAAATAGAGGCTTAAAATGAAGATTATCACTCATGCACTCGAGCTAAAAGAGTTTACAAAAAATATAAATAAAACAGTTGGATTTGTTCCGACTATGGGTGCTTTACATGAAGGTCACATTTCACTTATCAAAAGAGCAAAAAAAGAGAATGAAATAGTTATTGTCTCAATATTTTTAAATCCAACGCAGTTTTTAAAAGGCGAAGATTTGGACAAATATCCAAAAAAAGATGAAGCAGATAAAAAGATATGTGAACTAGCAAATGTGGATGTTTTATTTTTTCCACATGCCAAGGATATGTATAGTGATGATGAAGCAACTGTTTTAGCACCAAAAGTGCGAGGATATATTCTTGAAGGTGCAACGCGTCCCGCGCACTTTAACGGTGTTTTAACTGTGGTTATGAAGCTACTAAATATAGTAAGCCCTACAAATGCTTACTTTGGAAAAAAAGATGCACAGCAACTGGCTCTTATCTCTTTGATAGTAAAACAATTTTTTATGAGTGTCACTATTGTCGCAGTGGATACCATGCGAGAAAAAGATGGACTGGCGATGAGCAGTAGAAATGTGTATCTAAGTCAAGAGGAGAGAAAAGAAGCACTTAAAATCTCAGCTTCACTCTATTTAGCGGGTAAAATGGTGAGTAAAAATATTTTAGATGCACAAGAGATTATTAAAAATATGAGAGCAACACTTGCTCCACTTGAAATATCTTATGTAGAGATAGTTAATCGTGATTTTGAAAAAGTATGGCATGTGGAAATAGGAAACACAATTATTTTAGTAGAAGCAAAAGTAGGAACAACGAGACTTCTCGATAATATTTGGCTTTAATTGGGAGCTAATTCTTCGAGAATATTTGGTTGCAGCACAACATTCGATTTTGTCGTTGTATCTGTTTTAAAAGGTTTTAAATACCCATCTTCAACCATAATATCCACTGCCCTTTTAAAAACAGGAACAGCGGTTTGCGCCGCAAATTTGCTAGTTTTAGGTTGCACAGTTATTACGCCGATTGTATAATGACTGCTTTCATCATTCGCAAAGCCAATAAATGCAGTATTATATTTATTTACATAATTGCTGTCTTCAACAATATGGGCTGTTCCAGTTTTGCCACCTATAACTAAACCCTCAGTTTTTGCTTTTACACCCGTTCCTTCATTGACTGTTTTTATAAGAATGCTTTGCATTCTTGAAGCAGTAGAACTTTTTATGACTTGAATTTGTTCTTCATTTTTTATGAGTGTTTCTCGGTTAAATTCATCTATATAACTTGCTGCTATCTGAGGATAAACAATTCTACCATTATTGTTATAAGCACTAAAAGCACGGATAAGTTGCATAAGATTTGCTTTCATACCATAGCCATAAGAGCATGTGGCTTTGTATATTTCATTATCCAACTGTCTGCTATCTGGAATAGAGCCACTTCTTTCATAAATAAAGTCATTTGTTGATTTTTGAGAAAAACCAAATTTTAATAAACCTTCATGGAAGTCAATACCAGAGAGTTTTTGTGAAAGTTGCGCCATACCGATGTTGGATGAGTGCACTATAACATCTTCAGCAGAGAGCATATTAAATTTATGCTCATCTGTAATCGTTTTTTTGCCTATCGTATATTTTCCGCCATATCCATTGACCATATCAAAAGGATTGATTAAACCTTTGTCTAAAAGCAGAGAAAAAGTGATAACTTTAATAACACTTCCCGGTTCAAAACTATACTCGATTATACCACTGTTTAAATTTGCATAGTCCTCTTTTGTTATCTCTTTTGGGAGAAATCTATTGGATGTAGCGAGTGATAAAACTTTGCCATTTTGTGAATGCATTATTGCTATCATTACTTGATCTGCATCGAGTTGCTTTTTCATCACATCACACATGTGCTCTATTTTTATTTGAAGAGCAACTGGAATGGTAAGTTTTACATCCAGACCATTAATATTTGGCTTTGTAAAGCTGTCACGGTTAAGAATGATATTGCTATTTACATCTCTTGGACCTATGCTTGAGCCATCTTGTCTTGAAGAGAGTTCTTCATCAAACCTTTTTTCTAAGCCTTTGATACCCTTAATCCTTGTGTATCCATCTGTTTCTTGTTTGTGTGGATAGCCAATGATAGGAGTTAAAAGTTTTCCATAAGGGTATTCTCTACTCTCGCCACTTTCTAAAATACTTAATCCATGAAGCATATTAAGACCAGTCTTGGAGTTTTTTCTTTCTATAAAAACCTTATATCTTTTGAGTTCAAATGCTAGGCTTTTGAGGTACTGTGCCTCTTTTTCACCTAAATCATAGCTGAGAACAATAACACCTTTTTTTTCTCTTAGTTTATCTTTTACATCTTTTGCATCCATGCCAGAGTAAATACTAAAGAGTTGTATAAAAAGTTCTTCTTTTTCTGGGTCAATGTATCTATTGTTCACAACGGCTTTATAGAGTTTTTTTGTTGTAGCCAAATGAAATCCATCGGCACTTATAATACTTCCTCTCTCAGATTTTGAGTTATTTTCAGAATAAAGTGATGGGAGATTACGAGATTTTAATACAGTTAAAAGCATAACGCTTAAAAAGATTAAAAATCCAAAGCCAATGAGGCTGTACAGTAAAAATATTTTTTTGCTTTTATTATTGTTAGTGTTGTTTAACATTTAGTGGTACATACTTTCTTAGTAAATTTATATTTGTGTTCTTCCTAGCTCTTTGTATGCATTTAACGCTTTATTTCTTATTTCAAGCATTAGTTTCATGCTTGTTTCTGCTTTAGAGATGGCAAGGGCAGCTTGATGGAGGTCTTTTACTTGTCCTGTTGCTATATCTCCTATAGCTATTTCACTATTTGTTTGAATTTCATTTTCTTCATTGAGCGCTGTTTTTAGATGCTGTGCAAAACTATCACCGCTCAAGCCCTCCAGTTTCTCTTTTTGTTTTAAAAGATCAACTGCTGATGTTCCTGATATACCAGAAATATTATTCATAATTTATGTCCTTAGTTATTGCAACAGCGATATAGCACTGTTTGCCATGTTTTTAGCACTCTCAAATGCAGCTACATTTGCTTGATACGAGCGAGTCGCTTCGACTAAATCGGCCATTTCTATAACAGGATTAATATTTGGGTATGCAACATAACCATTTGCATCAGCATCTGGATGTTGTGGGTCAAATTTAAGCTTTGGTGCTTTGTCATCTCTTGAAATTTTATCGACAACTACACTCATTATAGCAGGATTTACAGTTTTGCCAAAATCGCCTTCATCTAAAGGGTCTTCATATTTTGCACTATTTGTTGAGTTGCTTAATGCTTCATTTAAGTGCTCATTGAAGTCCATTGCTTTAAAGATTACCTCTTGTCTTCTGTAAGGTCCGCCCTCATCCGTTCTTGTTGTTTGTGCATTGGCAATATTTGAAGAGATTGTATTGACTCGAACTCTTTGAGCAGATAAGCCATAACCGCTAATATCAAAACTATTTAAGAAACTACTCATTTTAAGAAACCTTCGATGAAGAATCTATCATGTTGTTAAAAATTGAAGAAGCTTTTCTGTCGGCACTTACCAGGGCATTAAACATAATAGAGTTTTTACTCAGTTCCGTTGTCTCCACATCTAAATCAACGCTATTTCCATCATTTCTAGCCATATGACCATCTCTAAAAAAGAGAGTAGCTTTACTATTGTCTTTTTCATTTTTAAAAGCAAAATGTGCATCATTTGTTTGTGCTAACTCTAAATTTGAGCTGTTTGTATTGTTGAGTTCTGCTTGTTTTGCAACTAAAGTATCTTGAAAGCTGATATCTCTAGGTCTATAAAAAGGAGTATCAGCATTTGCAATGTTAGAGGAAATCATATCTTGACGCGCTGCTCGGTAGTTTAATGCCTCAGCCACTAGCATGCCAGATTGATATTTTTGAATACTCATGTGAACTCCTTTAAAAATTAGCTAGTAAAAGCAAATCTAGTTCCAGTTTTGTTATCTTCATGGAAATCCTTGAGTAAAATATTAAGCAGGGTTTTATCATACATATCAGATAATGCCCCTCAAGGTTACTCAAGTAGTCCAAAAATTTTGACTTTTAAGGAGTTCTTATGAAAAGAGCTGGTTTTACTATGATCGAATTGATCTTTGTTAT
>JAPLGP010000012.1 GCA_026390075.1 Campylobacterales bacterium | reverse complement strand
GCTTCCATTGTAGGAGTTATCCAAGAAGATTGTTCAAAAGTAACTTATGATGAAGGTACAGTTTTACTTGAAGCTAGTTATATTCAACCAGATGTTATTTCTAAAAAGATGGCGGAACATAAAATAGAAGCTGGCACAATGTACTATAGAACTTCAAGAGGAAGTGAGCCTGAATTGAACTATGGGCTAACATACTGTGTTAATTTAATTGAGTCGTATTCTCGTTCATCTACCTTTAGTGGAAGTATTGATTACGGATATGCGCATAAAGATACGATTGTAAGTATTAGTAAACAAACTATCGATGATATTATTGGTGCGAATATAGAAAAAGTAAAAATAACAAAGATTTTTAAAAATTTAGGTTTTAATACTTCAAAATCAATAGCCGATGGTTTTATTATATCTGTGCCACATTTTCGTCACGATATAGTCAATAAGCAAGATATCGCAGAAGAGATAGTTCGTTTAGTTGGAATTGATAACATCCCTTCAAAACCTTTTGAATTTAAAGAAAAAAATAGACTTAAAGATGATTATTTTGAGTATAAAAAAAGAAGTATTTTTAGACATCGTGCAGCAGCGAATGGTTTTTTTGAGAGTGTTCATTTTGTTTTTGATGAAAAAAAAGTTCTTAATGAATACGGCTTTGCTACAACTTTAGAAGAGCTAGAACTTTTAAATCCTATTGTCAATACGCTCGATACTTTAAGACCTACACTTTTAACAGGACTTTTAAAGGCGGCTTCACATAATGTGAAAAATGGATATTCATCTGTAAGACTTTTTGAAATAGGTTCTGTTTTTTCTCCAAAGAGAGAGGAATCACTTAGATTTTCAGTTTTATTTTCTGGAGATAAAGAGCATCAAAAACTATCAAATGCTGGTAAACCAGAGAAAGTAGATTTCGCTTATTTTACACAAAAAATTTCTGATATTATTGGTGCATTTGAGCTTACTTCTTATGAAACGAAACACTCTCTTTCACATACTTTTCAGTCGGCTCAAGTTTTGATAGATGGAGAGGCAGTTGGAGAACTTTTTAGAGTGCATCCAAATGTAGAAAATAGTTATGATTTAGAAGTAACTTTTGTTTGTGAACTTGATTTTTCAAAGATTCCACATGCCCTTAAAAAAGCAAAAAAAACATCTAAATATCAAGCTTCTTTTAGAGATTTAAGTCTTCTTATGCCTAAAAATATGAGTTATGAAGAAGTGAAACAAGTGATTGAGAATAACGCGAGTGAAGAGTTGATAAACTTTTATCCAGTGGATAGATATAGTGATACTTCATTAGGAGACAAGATGAGTTTATCGATTCGTTTTATGCTTCAGTCGGTTGAAAAAACGCTTCAAGAAGAAGATATCACTTCTTCAATGGATACGATTTTAGAAGCGTTGCATAGTGAGTTGGGAATAGGGCTTCGATGAGTAGAGTAGAGGTATTTGCATGTTCTGAATTTTCTCTCAAAATATCAGAAATAGCACCTGATAAATCTATTTCTCATCGTAGTGCAATGTTTAGTATGTTGGCATGTGGAATGAGTGAAATCACGAATTTTTTAAGAGCTGAAGATACGCTCAATACTTTAGAAATCGTGAAAAATCTAGGTGCTACTGTTGAAGATGACGGCATTACGATAAAAATAAGTTCGGATGGTATAAAAGAGAGTTCAGAAATACTTGATTGTGGAAATTCTGGAACTGGTATGAGACTTTTTTGTGGACTTTTAAGTTCTGCAAAAGGGCATTTTATTCTAACTGGTGATGAGTATTTGCGTCGTCGTCCTATGAAGAGAGTTACTGCTCCACTTCGTGATATTGGAGCAAAACTTGATGGTAGGAATGATGGAGATTTAGCACCACTCAGCATTCGAGGTGCTTCGCTTAAAGCATTTCATTATGAAAGTAAAATAGCTTCTGCGCAAGTGAAGAGTGCAATGATTTTGGCAGCACTTAGAGCGGATGGAATTTGTACTTATACTGAACCAGAACTCTCTCGTGACCACACAGAAAGAATGCTCAGTGGCATGGGTGCTGATATAAAAGTAGATGGCTTAAAAACTACAATAGCACCAATGAAAGAGCTTTTATCGCCTTTAATTATAAGAGTTCCAGCGGATCCATCGAGTGCATTTTTCTTTGCAGTGGCAGCCGCTATAACTCCACATGCCGAGATTATTTTAGAAGGCGTCACGCTCAATGTCACTCGTATTGAAGCTTTTAAGGCGTTAGAGCGAATGGGTGCAAATATTAGCTACGAAATTACTGACGACAAATATGAACCTATTGGAAATATAAGCGTTAAATATGCTCCCCTAAAAGCTATCACAGTAGAAGAAAATATTTCATGGCTTATCGATGAACTTCCAGCACTTTCCATCGCATTCGCATGCGCTGAGGGTGTAAGTGAAATAAAAAATGCTGAAGAACTTCGAGTCAAAGAGAGCGATAGAATTTCTACTGTTGTTAATGGACTCATGGCATGTGGAATTGAAGTCGAAGAGTTTGCTGATGGCTACAGTGTAAAAGGTGGCGTCCTAAAATCTGCTGCTATTGACAGTCACGGTGACCATAGAATTGCTATGAGTTTTATCATTGCAGGACTTAGATGCGGTATGTTAGTAAGTGATATTGATTGTATAAACACATCGTTTCCAAACTTTTTTGAACTACTCCAAAAAATTACAAAGATACAGATGTTATGAAGATAGAACTTGCTGAAAACTATGGTTTTTGTTTTGGTGTAAAAAGAGCTATAAAAATAGCAGAAGAGAATAAAAACTCTTCTACTTATGGACCGCTTATACATAATTCTAAAGAGATACAAAGATTAGAACGCGATTTTAAAGTTGCTCTTACGGATGATTATAAAACTTTTAAACCTGGTGATAAAGCAGTTATAAGAACGCATGGAATCCCTAAAAATGAGTTAGCTGAACTAAAAAATAATTATGTGGATGTTGTGGATGCAACTTGTCCTTATGTGACAAAACCACAGCAAATTTGTCAAGAAATGAGTGAAGCTGGATATGATATTATTATTTTTGGAGATGAAGCACATCCAGAAATTAAGGGCGTTAAGAGTTATGCTATTCATGGTGCTCGCGTTGTAACTTCTCCAAAAGAGTTGGAAAATTTAAAACTTGGTGAAAGAGTAGCTTTGGTTGCTCAAACAACAAGAAAAGTTGAAGATTATCTTGAAATCGCAAACTATCTCATACCGCGTCATAAAGAAGTTCGTGTTTTCAATACTATTTGTAATGCAACTTTTGAAAATCAAGAAGCTGTTAGAAAAATTTCTAAAAAAGCAGATGTTATGATAATTATTGGCGGTAAAAACTCATCCAACACGAAGCAACTCTTTAGCATATCTAAAGATAATTGCCATGATAGTTATCATATTGAAGATGAAAATGATTTGGATTACTCTTGGTTTATAAATAAATCATTTTGTGGCATTAGTGCTGGTGCTTCTACTCCTGACTGGATTATACAAAATGTTGTGAATTCAATTCAAAAAAACTGCTAATTTTTATCTTTTATAATCAAGGTTTTTTTTATATTTGTTAAAACAAAAATTACTAGTTAAAACTAGAATTATAAAGTAGCAGATAGAGATTATGAATTTGGAGATAGGTTTGAAAAATAAATATCTTTATATCATTGATATCAGATTTAAGCAAAAAAGAGAGTTTAATTTATTAAATTATAATATTTGTAAAGATTCTGAGATAATAGCATTAACACCATACTCAAGTTATTTGCTTGATTCTATTGACAAAAAGTATGATACATTTCATGATATTATCCCTATTAAAGAGTTTAGAGATAATATTATTTATGAGTGTGAAAAAATTGAAAAATTAATTACTGATTACAAATCTTTTTCTTATCTGTTTTATTATTTAGTACTTATCAAAACAAAACAGCACTATTATAAAATAGTTTTGAATTATATTCAAAAGAAAAAAGCAGATAAGTACAATATTGTCTATATTAGTGATACAAAAGCTATAAATAAAGATATGAATAATTATGATTTTATGTCAAATAACATCAATCTGATATCTTTATTCGAAGAAGTTTCGAACAGTATTCATATCAGAGAAAAAGATAACTTATTTTATTTTAAACAAAAAATTAAGATATTGTTTTCTAAAATAAAACATACAACAAAGATATTAATAAAAATTAAGATGTTACTATTTAGCGAAAAAAATCAATTAAATATATATTATGACAATGTACATTTTAGATCTTTTTTTTATAAAAAAGAAGCAAAAGAAGTAACTTATAAAAAAATAGATGAAGAATATGAAGATTTTAAACAATGTTTTTTAGACTTAGTTAAAGAGGAAAATTTTAATTCTATAATAAATAAAATGTATGACAGTTTTTTTTCTTCTTTAAAAAATGTGTTAGACACAGTGCCACAAAAGCAAATATTGAAAATACAACCTTTTGTTTTCTTATCAAATAATCAAGAATTTATAAGAACAATAATTTATGAGCAAAACAATATATCAAAAGTTTTTATGCAACATGGAAGTTATATACATGAAAATATAACTCTTAAATATTGTGAAATCTACCCAGCAGATATAAATTTTGTATTTAATGATTATACTAGTGAGCTTTTTAAAAAAAGAGAAGCTAAAAATGTCGAAGTTGTAGGAACGGTAAATTTTAATAAGCAATATCAGGATAGCAAAATTTTATATGATTATGTCTATATTGCATATTGTTCAAGTTATGCTTATCCTGGTACCTTTATCGGTATGAGCGGTTCAACAATTTCTATGGATGGAATGAGTATATATAACAGGCATAAAAATATAATAGAATTATTTGGAAAAATGTTTACTAGTAAAAAATTATGTATTAAAATACAGCCTTCTATGATGACATCTCATATGTATGTGCCTTTTATTGAATTAAGTAAATTTTATACTAACATAACTATAGAATTTACAACTCCATTGCATAGTTTAATTGAAAATTCAAAATATATTATAAGTGATTATTTTTCTTCAGAATTTAGCAGTAGAGAAGTTCATTACAAAAAAGACATTATATTATTTCAACATTCTCCATTTCCAATAGGAGAAGATATAAAAGAAGACATGGAAAAAATGTTTATATTATGTCCTGATGAAAAAGCATTGATTGGTATTATTCAAAATATAGAAATACTTACTAAAAACAGAAAAAGATATGATGCTATCATAGAATATTATTCTTCAAAAAAATGTGATACAGTCGAGAAAGCAACATTGATTTTGGAAAAGGAATTTAATGGAAGATAGTTTAAAAAAAAGATACTTCATTAAACTCTTTGCAAATATAGTAAATGGCTTGATAAATATGATTATAATTGCCATTGTTCCAAAAGCACTTGGGCCAGTGGCTTATGGTCAATTTGCATATATTCAACAGTTTTTTTCAAAACTCATTGGTTTACTTGACTCTGGCTCATCTACGGCATTTTTTACAAAACTCTCAAAAGATAGAAAAAGAATAGAACTTATAAAGTTTTATTCTTTTTATTCATTTTTTTTATTTAGTTTGATGATTATCTCTATTTCTTTAATAAATTATTTTGATTACTTGGCATATTTGTTTCCAGATATATCTAGTAATTATATTTATATGGGTATCGTCTTTGGTTTTTTAGTTTGGTTTACAACTATTTTTATTTATATCTCCGATGCACATGCCTTAACTGTATCGGTTGAAACTATTAAAATTGTGCATAAGATAGTGTCAGTGTTATTGCTGTTCGTATTTGTTAATTATTTAGCTTTTGACGTAGCGTATTATTTTGTTTATAATTATATTACTTTATTTATATTTATATTATTGGTTATATATCTTTTTATTCACAAGAGTATTTTTTCTAAAAATGTTTTGAGCATATCATTAAATATGAAATCCTTAACGAAAGAATTTCTTTCTTTTTCGTCTCCCTTATTACTATTGAATATTGTTTCAATCATTTTTGGTTTATTTGATATTTGGCTTTTACAAACAATGGGTGGCTCCGAACAAACAGGTTTTTATAGTCTGGCATATGGGATTGCTGCAATGTGTTTTTTATTTACAAGTGCAATGACTCCTATTATTACTAGAGAGTTTGCAAAATCATATGAAGAAAAAGATTTAAAAAAAATCAAAAGTCTTTTTTCAAAATATATACCAATGTTATATTCGATTGCGGCATATTTTGGAGTATTTATTTCCTTCCAAAGTGAAAATTTACTTATTATTTTTACTGATGAAAATTTTTTAGATGCCTATCTAGTTCTTGTTGTTATAGCTTTTTACCCCATCCATCAAACATATGGTCAATTAAGTGGCTCTATTTTTTATGTAACAGAACAAACAAGGCTTGTCAGAAATGTTGGTATAGTATCGAGTTTATTTGGTTTTGCTTTAACTGTTTTGTTTATCTATTTTTTGAAATTAGGAGCAGTTGGATTAGCTTGGAAAATGGTAATAATACAAATTATCAGTGTAAATATACAACTTTATTTTAATAGTAAATTTTTAAAGTTAAGACTTTTTGATTTTATTTATCACCAGATTGTGTCGTTATTATTTTTTGTACTCATTATGTTTCTAACTCATTTTATAATGATTTCTTTAGAAAATAAATGGATAGAATTTCTTCTCTCAGGAGTTATATATACAGCTTTTGTTACAGTAGGAACACTTATAATGCCAAGTATTTTTGGACTAAGTAGAGAAAATATTGTGAGTATAAAAAATATTTTTCGAAAAAAAAGGATTTGATTCAATGGAAATTACCGAAAAAAGTTTTTGGGAAAAATACTGGGGAACAATAATCTTACCAAGCAAGATTAATTTTAGTTTTAAAAATGATCGAGTGATTGCTCAAACTATTTTAGATTATATTCCTGTTGCAACTGAAAATCAAATAGCCTTAGAAATAGGATGTGCTCCTGGTAAATGGATGCTGTTTTTATACGAAAAATTGAATTATATCGTTCATGGTTTTGAATATTTAGATGTTGCTGCCGAGAAAACAAGAGAAAATCTTTTAATATGCGCTGTACCTGATGAAAAATTTGATGTTATTACTGCTGATTTTCTTACTCAAGTGCCTATCAAAAAGTATGATTTAGTCCTATCTCTTGGATTTATAGAACATTTTGATAATTATCAAGATATTTTTAATAGGCATCTTTCTTATGGAAAAAAAGGTGGATATATAGTTATAGGTTTTCCTAATTTTCGCGGATTAAATTATTATATTCAGTCGTTTATTGATAAAATTTCTGGAACAAAGATTATTAAAAATCATAATATCGTAATGATGGATAAAAAAATTATGGAAGATATGCTCAATAATTTAAATAAGAAAATTATATTTATTGATTATATTGGTGGCTTTGAATCTGCATTATTCAATACAAATGATATAAAAAATCCATTAATAAGATTATTTACAAAAATTATCATTAAATTAATATCATTTATATTTCCTTCAACTGCAAATAAATACATCTCAAGTTATCTAATGTTTGTTATTAAAAATGACTAAACTAGTTCTATATACGGAAAACTATTTTTCAGGTGGATTGGAAAGGTTCGTTTTTGACTTTATAAATAGTAAGCTATTTGACATACATGTTATTGTGAACAGCGAAAATGATAGAATAATAAAGTTTGCTATCTTAAATAATATAAAATACGATGTTGTTCAACTCAGTAATTTTAAACTTCATTTGTCTAAAAATAATATTCAATATAATAAATTTGTAAAAATATGGAATTTTTTAGCTTATTATTTGTCAATGATACTAAATTATTTTAAAATAAAAAAAATATTAAAACAACTAGTAAGTTACAAAAATATTATTATAGTAAATGGTGGGTATCCTGCTGCTTTGAGTTGTTTAGTAACTTCAGTTGCTTCAAAAAAGTTAGGATTTGATAAAGTTGGAATTTGTATATTGAGTTCTCCTTCTCCACATTACTCGACTAGTAAAATATTTAGATTTGTTCAGGCTAGTATAGATGATATTGTAGATAAATATATAGACTTCTATATTCCTAATTCAAAGGAAATAAAATTTAATTTGGTTAAATTTATGAATATAAATGAGAATAAAATCCATGTTGTATATACAGGAGTAGATATTCCAAAAGAATTTATACCTTTAAACACATTGCATTATCAAGATTATACAATTGAAAAAAAAGAGAATGAAAGTTGGATTGCTATGGTTGCTTTGTTGGGATCAACAAAAAGACAAGATTTATTGATAAAAGCAATGTTGAGATTGGATACTAATGTTAAATTATTACTAGTAGGTGATGGTCCAAATAAAGAAACGCTTTTAAAAGATGTAAATGCATTGGGACTTCAAAATAGAGTTGTATTTATGGGTTGGATGGATAATCCGCAAGAGGTTTATCAATTTGCTGATATGATAGTGTTTATGTCCAATCAAGAAGGTTTACCTTACGCGATTAGTGAGGCAATGTCTTATAAAATTCCTATCATAGCGAGTTTGGTTGGTGGAATACCAGAACAAATCGTAGATAAATATGGTGGGTTACTCGTTGATAATAAAGATGTTGATGATTTGGTGGAAAAAATAAATTTTTTACGAAACAATGAAAATATTAGAAAAAATTTCATTGATTTTTCTTTTCAAAGAGTAAAAAATATTTTTTCTACACATGCCATGAATCAAGAAATTTTAAAATTATATAAATAAATATCTCCATCAATTTTTACAGTGAGTATAATAATGAACAATATAAATCAACCCTTGATTACGATTATAACTCCTCTGTATAATGCAGAGAAGTATATTGCCAAAACAATTCAAAGTGTCATAAATCAAACATACATACATTGGGAAATGATTATTGTGGATGATTGCTCTACGGATGCAAGCAGAGAAATCGTAAAAGAATATGAAAAAAATGATGACAGGATAATATTACTAGAGTTCTCAATAAACTTTGGTGGCCCTGCCAGACCTAGAAATAAAGGTTTAGAAAATGCCAATGGAAAGTATATGGCTTTTTTAGATGCTGATGATGTTTGGCTCCCTGAGAAATTGCAAAAACAGCTAAATTTTATACAAACTAATAATATAGATATAGTACATACTCTTGCTAATGTAATAGATGAAAATTCAATATATCAAGGTTTTTTAAATAGTCATAGAATATATAATAAGTTAAAATATTTTTTTAATGAAAGAGATGTTTTATTTTATACTAACTTTATAAATATAAATTCAGTCCTCATGAAGACAAATAAACAAATAAAATTTAGTGAAGATAAAAATTTAATAGCTCTTGAAGATTGGAATTATTGGATTGATAATTTATGTTCAGGAGTAACTGTGAAACTTTTAGAAGAAAGACTCTTGAACTATAGAGTGTGTACAACTTCTCTTTCCTCCAGAGAAACGGATACGAGTTATAGAAAAGGATTATATTTACTCTCTTTTTTACTCTTAAATAAAAAGATTTCAACAGGGCATTATATGTTTAGTTCTTTTTTCTGGATATTGAAATTAATAATCAAGAATAGTAAACTCAAGTTGAAGGGGCTTATTTGATGTTAAATATTATTATTGGAAAAAATAGCAATTTATCAAGTGCTTTATTACTAAAATTGCATAATAGTGTTGTTATATCTTCAAGAGAAATTCTAACAAATCGAGATATCTTACTACCTTTTAAAGCTAAAAAAATAAATCTTATTTTCAATAATTTTCAGCCAGCGACAGAGTTAAATACTCTTCATAATGCAGAAGAATATGTAACAAATTCTATTCTAATAACTGCAAAAGTTTTAGACTATTTTAGAGATACACGGATAAATAAAATAATTTATACTAGTAGTAGTTCTGTCTATGGGAACAATATATTGTGTAATGAAAAAGATGAGTTAAAACCGATGAATCTGCATGCTTCTTTAAAAGTAGCAAATGAAAAACTTATAGAGAGATATTGTAGTGATAATACTATTGATTACACTACCGCAAGAATATTTAACATGTATGGTGGGGATGATAATTTTTCAATAGTCAGTAAAATCATTAACGCGTACAGAATGAACCAACAACTGACTATAGTGAATAATGGTAATGCTATAAGAGATTTTATTCATATTGATGATGTAGTTGAGGTATATGTAAAGCTTTTAGAGAGTGAAAATATTCCTATTTTAAATATAGGTACAGGCAATGGCATATCTATTAAAACTATTATTGATTATTTAAAAAACAATAAAATTGATATTCTAGTTGACAATATAACTAAAAATGAATTGAAAATTTCTACAGCTGATAACCAATTGCTGATAAGTTTAATAGGCAGAAAAATATTTAGAGAAGTTCAAGAATATTTGAGAGAAGAATTACAAATATGAATAAGTTAGTTATCGTGGTAACAGTTCCCCTCGTTTTAGAAACATGGCTAAAAGGACAAGCGAAATTTTTATCAAATTATTATGAAGTAGAAATAATTACATCAAGTTCAGAAAATATAAAAAATATCGAGCAATTTGAAAATGTTTCCATTAAAGTTGTTGATTTTACTAGAAAAATAAATCTTTTTAAAGATTTGAAAGTATTATTACAGTTATTTTTGTATTTTATAAAAAATCGACCATCTATTGTATATACTCTCACACCTAAAGCTGGACTTTTGGGGATGATTGCTTCTTCTGTAGCAATGGTTCCGCATAGAATTCATAGTGTTGTTGGATTGCCGCACCTTGAAGCACAAGGTAGAAAAAAAAGTATTTTGATTTTTACGGAAAAGCTTACCTATTTCTTTGCAACAAATCTTTTTTGTAATAGTTTTAATTTGATTAGTGAAATAAAAAAATTAACTACAAAAAATGTAACCGTAATAGGTCAAGGTTCAGTCAATGGCGTTGATACGGACAATTTTCATGATATTTTAAATGAGCAGGAAAAGTTACAAATAAGGTTTGAAAATCAAATTTTTGAAAATGATTTTGTTTTAACTTTTGTTGGAAGAATCGTTAAAGATAAAGGTATAAATGAGCTTATTAGCGTCTTTGTTCAATTGAAAAAAAAGTATATTCATATAAAATTATTACTTATTGGTGATTATGAAAATGAATTGGATCCTATCTCTAAAAATAGTAAAAAAATTATAGACTCAGAGAAAGATATAATTTATATCAAATTTCAAGAGGATATCAGAAATTTTTTAGCTATCTCAAATTTATTTGTTTTACCTTCTTATAGAGAGGGATTGCCAAATGTTTTAATCGAAGCTGGAAGTTATGGGGTACCACTTGTAGCGACAAATATCAATGGTTGCAATGAAATAATCCGACATGCAGAGAACGGAGCACTTGTAAATAAAAAGGATGAAGTAAGTTTATATAATGAAATTGAAAAGTTTATTGTAGATAAAGAATATTACAATCGTATCAAAAATAATGTAAGAAAAAGTGTTGTAGATAGATATTCGCAAAACTGTTTTTATGATGAACTACGAAAAGAATTTTTAAAAATACAAAACGGTGTAAAATGAAAAGTATAGTATTAACTGGCTCAAACGGCTTTGTCGGAAGCTATTTTATTGAAAATTATAGTTCTAAATACACGATACAAAAATTTAGTTTTTTAAATGATAATTTTACTTTGCTCAATCTACAAGGTGTAGATATTGTTGTACATCTCTCAGCTTTAGTCCATCAGATGGGTGGGGCAAATGTGGATGATTACGAAAAGGTAAATGTTACTCAAACGCTTGATTTGGCAAAAAAAGCAAAAGAGAGTGGTGTAGGGCAGTTTGTGTTTATGAGTACGGTTAAGGTTTATGGGGAAGAGACGAGTAGCATCTACACTGAAACTAGCATCTGTACTCCACAAGATGAGTATGGAAAAAGTAAACTAAAAGCTGAAAATGAACTGCTTAAACTCGAAGATGAAAATTTTAAAATTTCAATCATCAGAACCCCAATAGTTTATGGCTATGGAGTAAAAGCAAATATAAAAAATCTTGTAAATTTAGTAAATAAAGTTCCTATTTTACCATTTGGTGGCATAAAAAATAAGAGAAGTATGGTCTATGTCGGAAACCTTTGTCATTTAATGAATGTTGTAATACAAAGTACGGCATGTGGAATATTTTTAGCCTCTGACGATAAGCCACTCAGTACAGCAAATCTGATTGAACTCATAGAAAAAGAGTTACATAAAAAAGTTTATTTAGTGAAAATTCCATTTTTTGAGAGTTTATTCAAACTACTTAAACCATCATTTCATAAGAGACTTTATGGAAGTTTGGAAGTGGACAACAGTTTGACAAAAGAGAGATTGAACCTCAAAAATCCTTATAGTGTCGAAGATGGAATAAAGTTGATGCTAGGGTGATGGAGATTTTTATGGTGTATATATTGTTATTTTTTTTGTCTTTTATGCTCACATACTTCATAAAAAACTACGCCATAAAAAAATCACTTCTTGCAAAAGTGACCGATAGAAGTTCACATACTGTTGCAGTTCCACATGGCGGGGGTATTGCTATTGCTGGTACTTGGTTCACGGGGCTTTTTTATCTTTATTTTAATGGACTTATCCAGCCAAATCTTTTTTATGCTTTGCTTATTGGCGTGGTTATCTCGGTTGTGAGTTACTTTGATGATTTGTTTGAACTGAGTGCGAAGTTACGACTTTTGGTACAAAGCGGTGTTGCCATTGGTGGGCTTTTGGCTTTGGGCGGATTACACTCTCTTGATTTTGGATTTTTTATTATAGACAATCAAATCATTACAAATTTGCTTGCATTTTTTATGATAGTCTGGTTCATTAATCTTTATAACTTTTTGGATGGCATTGACGGTTATGCAGGAAGTGAAGCACTCTTTTTGGCGATTGCTGGATTTTTACTTTTTGGTGGCATGCATTTCATCGTTTTGGCTGTTGCGGTTCTTGGGTTTTTATTTTGGAACTGGCACAAAGCAAAAATCTTTATGGGTGATGTTGGAAGTACGCTTTTGGGTTATACTGTAGCCATTTTTACTCTCTATTATTCAAATCAAGAAAGTTCAAATTTATGGGTTTGGATTGTACTTTTTGGACTGTTTTGGTTTGATGCCACTTTGACGCTTTTTAGAAGATATAAAAATGGTGAAAAATTAAGTCAAGCGCATAAAAAACATGCCTATCAAAGGCTTACACAAAGTGGTTGGTCTCATGATAAAGTGGTGATTTTTTCTATACTCATAAATGTTGTTTTGTTTGGTTTTTTATTCTTTTTGACAATGGTGGCAGTTTCATTACTACTTTCAGTGCTTGTTTTGTATAGTGTCATGAAATTTATAGATACGAAGAAAGAATTTGAATGATTTATAAGCATACAAAAATAATAAACTTTAAAGGCTCTAAAATTGTTAAAACAAACACATACTAAAAGGGTACTTTTTTTTCTATTTTTTGATATTTTTTTGTCTCTTATCAGTTTGTATGTGGCATTTGAACTTCGATTTAGTTTTGAAATCCCAACTCCATTTTTAGATAACTTTTGGAAAATTTTTCTAGTACTTTTGCCATTGAAAATAGCCTTTTTAATTTATTACAATATTTATAAGGTTGCATGGAGATTTTTTTCTTTAAATGAAGGAAAAAAGATACTCAAGGCACATATTTATAGCTATATAGTTTTTATTTTCATATTTTTATCTTTTGAAAACTTTTTCTTACCATTTGCAAGAAGTATATTGATGATAGATTTTGTTTTGTCTTTTTTATTGCTTGGTATGCTGAGGATTTCAAAACGATTGATTATCGAAAATAATACACATGATAAAAACAACGAAACTCTTATTATAGGTGCCAATTCTATAACTCAAATGCTTATAAGAGAAAATAACACTCTTAATATTTGTTCTATTGTTGATGATGACGCAATGATTATAGATTCCTATTTTGTAAATATCAAAGTGCAAGATAGTAAAAATCTGAGTACTGTAATCAAAGAAATGAATATAAAAACAGTGGTTATAGCAAAAAACTTTGAACAAAAAAAACTTCTTGAACTTTATGAGCAGATGAACACACTTGGAATAAAAGATATAAAAATCGCAACAATGAGTGAGCAAGAAAAAAAGATAAAAGATTTAACAGTTGAAGACCTTCTAGCACGACATCCAAAAGATTTGGATAAAACACTTGTAGAAAATTTCATCAAAAATAAAACCATTCTAGTAACAGGTGCTGGTGGAAGTATTGGGAGTGAGATAAGCAGACAATGCGAAAGATTCGGTGCAAAAAAACTTATACTGTTAGATAGTAGCGAATATAATCTTTATGCCATAACAGAAGAGCTAACAAAAGTGGAAATTGTATCTGTTATGCAAAGCGTAGTAAATAAAGAGTTTTTAGAAGAAACTTTTAAAACCCACATGCCAGACATTGTGATTCACGCTGCTGCTTATAAACATGTTCCTCTTGTTGAAGCAAACATCCATGAAGGTATTTTAAACAATGTAATTGGTACTAAAAATGTGATAGACCTCTCTATAAAATATGGTGTAAAAAAGTTTGTGATGATATCGACAGATAAAGCAGTACGCCCTACAAATGTCATGGGTGCGACCAAACGCATCTGTGAACTTTATGCTCAAAACGCAGTTTCTTCAGAAAACGCAGTTTCTCTAAAAAATGCAAATGGCACGGACATAGTCGCTGTACGCTTTGGAAATGTTTTGGGAAGTAGTGGAAGTGTCATACCAAAGTTTAAATCTCAGATAGAAAAAGGGCAAAATATTACGGTGACACATCCTGATATTACAAGATATTTTATGCTTATTCCAGAGGCATGTGAGCTTGTACTTCAAGCTGGAGCTATAGGAACAGGAGGAGAGATATTTATCCTCGATATGGGTGAACCGATTAAAATAGTGGATTTAGCTAAAAAGATGATTAGTCTGAGTGGTCGAGAGGATATAACCATAGAATTCACAGGATTGCGCCCTGGTGAAAAGTTGTATGAAGAACTTCTCATCGATGAAACTGAGAGTAAAACTGAGTATGAGTCTATAACAGTTGCAAAGCCAACGCTTTATGATATTGATATATTGAACAAAGATATAGAGGAACTCTTGGCATGTGCAAATCAGTTAGATAAATTAAAAGAGATAGTACCTGAATTTAATCATCAGCTCAACGGTTCTGTAACTGTTTTGTAATCATTTTGTAACTAAGCAGCTCTACAATTGCGTCATAAAATGACACAAGGATGAGTTTGGCAACTTTTGAATCAAAACATAGATATGCGCACTTACAAGAAGATGTCATCAAATATCTTCTTATACTCGCCGCAACCATATCTATACTTACTACATTTGGAATTCTCTTTTCTATTGTTTTTGAGGCTATTGAGTTTTTTCAACTAAGAAGTTTTGTTTACTTTTTTACTGGAACAGAATGGACTCCTGGAGTTGAAAATAGCAAGTTTGGTGCACTTCC
Organism: Campylobacterales bacterium; assembly: GCA_026390075.1. GTDB lineage: Bacteria > Campylobacterota > Campylobacteria > Campylobacterales > Sulfurimonadaceae > Sulfurimonas. Next base: position 34,229 of record JAPLGP010000012.1, on the reverse strand, counting down.
TATTTTTGCTGGTACATTTATGATTACTGCAATTGCTATGGCTGTAGCACTTCCTATTGGGCTTGGTAGCGCTATTTACATGAGTGAATATGCTAGTAAAAATCAGAGAACCATTCTTAAGCCGTTGTTAGAAATTTTAGCAGGTATTCCAACTGTTGTGTATGGCTTTTTTGCTGCTATTACTGTTGCACCGTTTATTGTAAAAATCTCCGCAGCGGTTGGACTAGAAGCCTCTTTTAATAGTGCTTTGGCGTCAGGTGTTGTAATGGGAATTATGATTATTCCCTACATCTCTTCACTCAGCGATGATGTAATAACCGCTGTACCAGATAGCCTAAGAAAAGGGTCTCTTGCTCTTGGAATGACAAAATCTGAGACAATCCGAGATATAGTTATACCCTCGGCTTTGCCAGGAATTATTTCCGCTACACTTCTTGGTATATCCAAAGCTTTGGGTGAGACTATGATTGTAGTTATGGCAGCGGGTTTGCGCCCAAATCTCTCTTGGAATTTACTCGAAGATATGACAACGGTAACCGTGCGAATAGTGGATGCACTTACAGGAGACCAAGCTTTTAATTCACCCGCTACACTCTCAGCATTTGCTTTGGGACTAGCGTTATTTTTTGTAACTTTAGTGCTGAATGTTGTCTCTGTAAGAATGATAAAAAAGTTTAAAGAAAAATATAAAATGAGTAGTTTATAATGAGCAAAATCAAAAAAAATAAGAAAAATGTATTTTATGACCCAAGCTTAAAGAGAAGACACTTTAAATCAAAACTATTTAAGTATTTTACGCTCTCTTCTTTGATAGTTTCTTTAGCATTTTTAGCCATATTTTTTATCGATATGGTTGTAAAAGGGAGTTCTGCTGTACAGCAAACTTATGTGCAAGTGGAAGTTTCTTACAACGAACAGAGTGCAGAAAATTATAGAGATGCAGTAGATAAAAAGTATTTAGAGTTGTTAAGTCGTGCAGTTTTGAGAGAAATACCTATGCAAATCAAAAAAAATCCATCTTTATTAGGTACAACTAAGGTTGCTTGGATGTTGGCGGATGATCAAGTGGATATGTACATGAAAGAGTACTACTACAAAATCAGCAATAAAGATTTAGCAACACTGACTGAACTCATTGAAAATGGCAGAGTTGAGAAAAAATTTAATACAATCTTTTTTACGCATGGAGACAGTAAAACGCCTGAATATTCAGGAATATTATCAGCTATGATAGGAACGATTTTAACTCTGGCTGTGGCAATGTTTGTCGCTTTTCCTATTGGTGTGGCGACGGCTGTTTATCTTGAAGAGTTCAGTGAACAAAACGCATGGTCAGAGTTTTTAGAAGTAAATATTAACAATCTTGCAGCGATACCTTCCATTCTTTTTGGACTTTTAGGACTTGCCATATTTATAAATCTCTTTGGATTTCCAAGAAGTTCAGCACTTGTTGGAGGACTTACTTTGGCGCTTATGACTTTGCCTATCATCGTTGTAAGCTCAAGAGCAGCACTTAGAAGTGTTCCTGCAACGATAAGACAGGCTGGATATGGTTTAGGACTTACAAAAGTTCAAGTTGTCAAAGACCATGTTCTTCCTTTGGCTTTTCCAGGAATTATGACAGGAAGCATCATCGGACTTGCACATGCCATGGGAGAGACAGCACCGCTTATTATTGTAGGTATGATAGCTTTTATTCCTGATAGCCCAACGAGCGTTATGGAAGCTGCTACGGTTATGCCCGCACAAATATTTACATGGGCTGGAATGCCTGAGAGAGCGTACATCGAGAGAACTGCTGCGGGAATACTTGTACTTTTAACTGTACTCATTTCACTCAATGCTATGGCGGTTTACTTAAGAAAAAAATTTGAAGTTAAATGGTAATAGGAGTATAAAAATGGCAAAAGATAAAGCAAAAATAGTTGTAAAAGATTTGAACCTTTGGTATGGGGATAAACATGCTTTACATAATCTAAACATAGAAATTCAAAAAAATAAAATTACAGCTTTGATCGGACCCTCAGGATGTGGTAAATCTACATTTTTAAGATGTTTGAACCGTATGAATGATTTGATTAGTTCGGTTAGAGTTGAGGGAGAAGTTGTTATAGATGGCAAAAATATCTATGACAAAGATGTGGATGAAGTAAGTGTGAGAAAAAGAATTGGTATGGTGTTTCAACAGCCAAATCCTTTTCCAAAGTCTATTTACGAAAATGTGGCGTATGCACCGCTTAAACATGGAAGTGTCAAAAAAGGGAGTGATTGTGATGACTTGGTTGAGCAATCTCTTAAAAGTGCTGGTATTTGGAATGAAGTAAAAGATATACTCAAAGAACCTGGAACTGGTCTTAGCGGTGGGCAACAGCAAAGACTTTGTATTGCCAGAACTATCGCGGTGAAGCCAGATGTTATCCTTATGGATGAACCTACATCCGCGCTTGACCCGATAAGCACAGAGAAGATTGAAGCTTTGATGCTTGAGCTTAAAAAAGACTATACTATCGTCATAGTTACGCACAACATGCAACAAGCTGCAAGAATAGCGGATATGACTGCATTTTTTCATCTTGGGGATTTGATAGAGTATGATGAAACAGAAAAAATATTTATCAATCCAACACATAAGAAAACAGAAGATTATATTACAGGGAGATTTGGATAATGTTAGCAAAATATGAAAATAAATTTATAGAGATAAAAGCGTCTATTGTAGAGATAGGTGATGGATTAATCAACGCAAATAAGATGATATTAGATGGGTTTGAAAACTGCAATATCGATAAATTTAATGATGCAAAATCATATATCAAAAATGTAAGTAATAAAACAAATGCAATAGATAGAAGCATTATTACTATTCTTGCACTTCAATCTCCAGAAGCTGGTGATTTAAGAGCTATGGTTTCGTATCTCAAAATTACAAATGAATTGGTAAGAGCCGCAGCAAATACAAGAAATTTTGTGAAAGGTTTTGTTACTATATGTGGTGAATTTGATATAACAACAATCAACACTTATGCAATTCCTATGCAAAAATCGACTGTGGAAGCTTTAGAGTATGCAGTGGCTATGATGAGTGTGGATTGTGTTGACGAAATTCAAGAGTGTTTTAATAAAGTTTTAATAGCAGAAAGTAAAACAGATGATTTGTTTGAAATGGTGGAAGCAAATTTATTGGAACAATCAAAAAAAGTAGAAGATTTTGGTAAATATCATAAAATGCTCTCCGCTTTAAGAAAAAGTGAAAAGATAGCTGACCGTGCTATGAGCATCGCTTCACTTTTACTTTTTGCAAAAATCGGTGGAGAGATTCACCAACTCTAAGGAGTCGTTGTCATGGGTACAATTTTAGTCGTTGAAGATGAAGAGGATATTTTAGAGCTTATCGAATATACGCTCTCTAAGGATAACCACGAAGTTATTGGTTGTTTAGATACTGTAAATGTTATCAAGTTGCTCGATGAAGAGAACATAGACTTGATACTTATGGATAGAAATCTTCCAAATACAGAGGGAAGTGTTTTCATCCAAAGCCTACGAGCTATGGGCTACACGCAACCTGTAATTTATCTTACTGCAAAAGATAGTGATAGCGATATACTCGAAGGTTTTGAGCGAGGTGCAGATGACTACATTACCAAACCTTTTAACCTTGATGTTTTAAGAGCAAGAGTTAAAGCCCTCATCAAAAGAAGTTCCAATGATGTTGATGTGATGAAAATAAGAGACATTGTCTATCAAGCATCCAATAAAAAGTTTTTTATAGATGATAAAGAAATCCCTCTGACGCATTTGGAACATGATTTATTTTTGGAATTTTTTAACAACAGAAATATTCTTTTAAGTCGCGATACACTGCTGGAAAATGTGTGGAAGGAGAGTGGTGATTTGCAATCAAAAACGGTCAATGTAGCCATAAAAAGATTAAAAGAAAAAATCGACCCTAACGGAGAAAAAGAGTATATCAAGCCAGTAAGAGGTGAGGGGTATATCTTTTCGTAACCTCATTTTTTTATAATCTTGGCATGTGGAAATTTCCACATGCCAAGATAAAAAGCTTAGGCAGAGATATTTGTTGTTGTTCCCGTTGTTGCTGTTGTGTTTCCATAAGCAGCGATTATTTTGTTGAACAATGTTTTTTGCATATCACTGATTTGTGTAGCTGACTGTGCAGCAGGCTTTGTTAATGGATCAGTTTGTTGCGTTAGTAAACTAGAATCCAATGAATTTTTATCAGCGTGATGTTTATGTTGATGTTTCTGAGCTCCAGCTTCTTTTAATGCACTCATAAATTCATCAGAACTTATCTGCCCATCACCATTAGAATCAATTTTGCCAAAAGCATTATCCACATTTTGACTAGTTTGACCTTTTGCTAAAGTGCTAGCCGCCTGACTAAATTCTGCTTTATCGATTGTGCCTGTTTTATTCGTATCAAGCGCAGTCATAAGCATTTGAGCAATAGCATCAAAACCTTTATTTCCGTCTGTACCTTCGGTTGAATAACCACTTGCACCACTTTGTGATTGAACATTTTTGTTGTTAGATATCTGAGATGCGTAACTAGACATCATAGAATTTCCATTGACTGTCATTTTAAGTTCCTTAAAACAATTTGTTTTTTATAGCAAAAAGTATAAGCAAAAATAGTACCAAAAAATGTTGCCAAAATATGATATTATTTGGTATAGTTTTTATAATAAAAAGGAAAAAAAATGGCAGTAAAAGTTGCAATAAACGGTACAGGTAGAATAGGTTTAATAGTTGCTAAAATAGTGATGGGAAGAAGTGATATTGAGTTAGTAGCAATCAACTCAACTACAAAGCCAGATATGCTTGTATATTTACTCAAATATGACTCAGTTCATAAAGGTATTGATGCAAAAGTAATTGATGATAACTCAATCGAAATCGCTGGAAAAGTTGTAAAACTTTTCAATCATAGAGACCCTGCCTTGATAGATTTTGGTTCATGTGGTGCTGAAGTGGTTATCGAATGTACGGGAGCTTTTTTAACTACTGAAAAATGTCAAACATATTTAAAAAATGGTGTAAAAAAAGTTGTAATGAGTGCTCCAGCCAAAGATGAAACACCAACTTATGTACTCAATATCAATACAGTTGATTACAAAGGCGAAGCGATTATCTCCAATGCAAGTTGTACAACGAACTGTTTAGCACCTATTTGTAAAGTCTTAGATGAAGAGTTCGGTATAAAAAATGGTTTGATGACTACAATCCATTCCTATACAAATGACCAAAATATTTTGGATGTAAAACACGCTTCAGATTTTAGAAGAGCAAGAGCTGCAGCTATAAATATGATTCCAACGACAACAGGAGCTGCAAAAGCTATCGGAAAAGTTATGCCAAATCTTTTAGGAAAACTCAACGGTTATGCGATGCGTGTTCCAACTGCGGATGTTTCTGTGGTTGATTTAACAGTGAATTTGAATCAAGCAGTTACAAAAGAGCAAATTAATGCGGCAATGGATAAAGCTGCAAACGGAAACTTTAAAGGTCTGTTAGAGATTGATTATGATCAAAGAGTTTCGAGTGATTTCATCGGAAGTACTTATAGCGCAACATTTGTGCCAGATATGACAAGTGTGGTCGATGGAACTACTGTAAAAGTTCTTGCTTGGTATGATAATGAGTGGGGATATAGCAGTCGTCTTGTGGATATGGTTGTATTTGTGGGAACAAAATAAGTAAAAATTTTGAGTTCTGGCATGTGGAATGTAATTTTGAGGAGAAAAAATGCTTAGTAATATAGAATTGATGCAAAATGTGAAATCATTAAAGCAGATTGATGTAAAAGATAAAAGAGTTCTCATTCGAGTGGATTTTAATGTGCCTATGGATTCGCACCACAATATTACAGATGATGCAAGAATCAAAGAGGCGATTCATACTATCAACTACTGCGTTGACCATGAAGCAAAATATATCGTTTTGGTGACGCATTTGGGTCGTCCTGATGGGGATATTGACCCTGATTATTCGCTCAAGCATATCATTAAAAGATTGGAAAGATTGCTGGATAAAAAGGTTGCATTTGTAGAGGATTTTATCAACAACAAAGAGAAAGTTTTGAGTTGTGATAACGGACAAATTATTTTGTTAGAAAATATAAGATTTTACAAGGGCGAGACCAAAAATGATGAAACGCTCTCACGAGAGTTGGCATCACTTTGCGATGTTTTTGTCAATGACGCTTTTGGAACAAGTCACAGAGCGCATAGCTCTACTGTAGGAATTACGGCTTTTGTAGAGACAAAAGTAGCTGGATTTTTACTAAAACGAGAGATAGACGCATTTGCAAAAGCACTTTTTAAACCTCTCGCACCGATTTGTTTGGTGGTTGGCGGGGCAAAAGTCTCTTCTAAAATTACACTCCTTAACAATATTATTCCTAAAGTCAATAAGATTGTAATTGGTGGAGCAATGAGCAACACTTTCTTAAAAGCCCTCGGATATGATATGCAAAAATCTCTTGTTGAAGATGCTTATGTCGAAGAAGCTATCAAAATCTTAAAGAACGCAAAAGAGGCGAAAGTGAATGTTTATCTTCCTGTGGATGTTGTTATCACGGATGATATCAAACACCCAGTGGATGTTAAAATCGTTCCTGCACAAGATATGCTTGAAGGTTTTAGTGCTGTAGATATTGGTCCTGCAACTGTAAAACTTTTTGAAGAAGTCATAGGAATGTCCAATACAATTATTTGGAATGGACCAATGGGTATTTTTGAAATTGATAGATTTTCAAAAGGTACATACAGAATAGCACATGCCATAGCTGATACTTATGCGTATAGCATAGTTGGCGGTGGAGATACAGCAAATGCCGCAGACAAAGCTGGAGAAAAAGAAAATATTAGTTTTATTTCAACAGGCGGTGGTGCAAGTTTAGAACTTCTTGAGGGAATTGTTCTTCCAGGATTTCAATATCTCGAAAAAAACGAATAGTATGAAGGTACCCCAAGGGCATTTGTCACTTCGTTCGGGCACATGTGGAAATCTTGGCATGTGGAAATAATGAGTGACTAAGAAAACTTTAGTCACTCACACTAAACTACTTTGAGCCTATTTTAAGTCATTAACTTTTTTTGGTTATACTTCCTTTTCAAAATTTTAAACAAAAAAGGAATTAAAAATGGCAAAACATCAGTTTCAGACGGAAGCAAATCAGATATTAAACTTAATGATTCACTCACTTTATTCTAATAAAGAAATATTTATTCGTGAGCTTGTTTCAAACGCTTCGGATGCACTTGATAAACTTAATCTTTTGGTTCTCACTGACGAAAAATATAAAGGTGTGAACTTTGCACCTCGTATAGATATTGTGGCAAACAAAGAGACAAAAACTTTAACGATTCGAGATACTGGTATCGGTATGAACGAAGAGGATTTGATGAGTCATCTTGGTACGATTGCAAAGTCGGGTACAAAAGCATTTTTAGAAAATCTTACAGGCGATCAGAAAAAAGATTCTAATCTTATTGGTCAGTTTGGTGTTGGTTTTTACGCATGTTTTATGGTTGCAGACAGAGTTGAAGTGACAACGAAAAAAGCGGGTGAAGAACAGGCGTTTTTGTGGATAAGTAAGGGCGATGGTGAATTTGACATAGAAAACACTACGCAAGATGGTCATGGAACAACAATCGTTATGCATCTCAAAGAGGACGAAGATGAGTTTTTAGAGTCACACAGAGTTGAAAGTATTATCAAAAAATACTCAAATCACATTCCATTCCCTATTTTTATGGATAAAGAAAAATTTGTTTCTTCTGTCAAAGATGATGATGGAAAAGAGATTGAACCTTCAAGAACAGATATAGAAAACAAACAAATCAACAAAGCAAACGCACTTTGGACAATCTCTAAAAATGAAGTTACAGATGAAGAGTACAAAGATTTTTATAGCTCAATCGCTCACTCTTCTGAAGAGCCTCTCTCTTGGATGCACCATAAAGCTGAGGGTGCAATTGAATATACAACACTTTTTTATATACCAAGCAAAGCACCTATGGATTTATATAGAGTGGATTATCAAACGGGTATCAAACTCTACATTAACCGTGTCTTTATTACAGACGATGAAAAAGAGTTAATGCCAACATATCTCAGATTTTTACGCGGTGTGATTGACTCAAAAGATTTACCTCTGAATGTTTCTCGTGAAATTTTACAATCCAATGCAGTTATGGCTAAAATCAAAAATGCATCTGTAAAAAAAGTTCTCTCAGAGCTTGGAAAAATCGCTAAAAATGATGCGCAAAAATATAGTAAATTTTACGCTGAATTTGGAAATGTTTTAAAAGAAGGTCTTTACAATGACTACGCAAATCGTGAGAAAATTTTAGAGTTGATGCTCTTTAATACACTTTCTTCAAACGAAAAAACAAACATCGAAGAGTTTGTAAAAAATGTAGATGCAGATAAAAAAGAGATTTATTACATCACAGGAAAAACATCTTTGGCAATGCTCAAAAATTCTCCTGCATTAGAGAGATTTAAAGCACGAAATATCGATGTTTTGGTTCTAAATGAAGAAGTGGATACTATCATCTTCCCGATGGTGCATGAGTACAAAGAGTACAAACTTGTTCCAGTAGCAGATGCAAAATTTGAAGAGACAGAAGAAGAGAAAAAAGCCGAAGAAGAAGTTGCAAAAACTTATGAAGGTTTAGCAAAAGAGTTTAAAGATGCACTTGGCGAGAGCGTAAAATCTGTTGAAACTACTTTTGATTTAACGGACTCTCCAGTTGCTATCAAAATCGACAAAGAAGACCCATCTTACATGATGGCTCAAATGATGAAACAGATGGGGCAAGGTGGCGATGTTCCAGCTCCTGCACCGATTTTACTTATCAATCCTAAACATGAACTTATCATGAAGTTAAAAGATTCAGTAGATCAAAATCTCATCAATGATGCAGCCCATGTTTTACTTGATCAAGCAAAACTTTTTGATGGACAAGAGTTAGGAGACACTGCGGATTTTATCGCGAGATTGAACAGAATAATTTCCAAAGCTCTTTAATATTTTCCACATGCCGACTCAAGAGCGGCATGTGGAAATTTTCTTCTTATCGATTAGCGTTCTAATCTTTCTTGTACAGCTTTAGAAATAGCATCTAACTGACTCTTAGGTTGTATGATGATAGCTTCTTCTTTTTTAACTGGAAGTGCGAAAGCAAGTAAAATAAATAAAAATGCAAAAACCACACCACCAAGCAAACTAAGAATTAGTTTTAGTTTGAAATCATTCATTGCTTCCCTTCATCGAGTTTATTAATATTATTATACATAAGAATCATTAAAACTATTATTTTATCTATGTTTGATAATTATATTTGAAATATTTTTCTTAACTCCATAAATATTCCATGGTATAATAATTGAATAAATTATAAAATTAGGATTTTGGAGCATAAAAAATGTTTTTAAATAAAGAATTTAAGTTGCATATTAATGCAGAAGAATATCTTTTAAAATATGCAAATAAATATAGCATACTCTATGTTGACGATGATGAGTCATATAGAGAAATTATGAAAGATATATTGAGTATGTTTTTTGATAATGTCATATTGGCTAAAGATGGTGTTGAAGCATTAAAATTGTATAAAGAGTTTACTCCAAATATAGTTATTACAGATATTAATATGCCCCAGATGAATGGATTGCAACTCATAGAAGAGATACAAAAATTAAATTTTGAAGTAAGCTTTATAATTTTAACAGGTTTTATAGAAAATGCGCACCTGTTAAAAGCATTAGAACTGGGTATAAATAAATATTTAATTAAGCCACTCAATAAAGAAGTTTTTTTTGAACGACTCTATGAAAGTATTTTTGATTTAGAGTTTATCAATCAGTTTGAAGTAATGCAAGAAGAGAAAGAACTTTTAAATCTTGCATTGGAACTATCTCCTGTATTTACAGTTCTTGAGAGAGATGGAAAAATTAAATATATTAATAATTCATTTTTAGATTTTTTAGGTTATGAAAGTTATGAAGAGTGTATAGCAGTAAATGAGAATTTATATACTTTTATAAAAAATGAGATGTCAAATGTAGTATATAAAGATTATGCAGAGTATAAACGCGATGTTTTAAACTTTGAAGAAAATGATAAAAAAGTCTATATAAAAGATAAAAATAATACCCTTAAAGTATTTCAACTAACAAATAAATTTTATCCAAATATTAATACACTAATTTCAGTATTTACAGATATAAATAATATGGATAAGAATAATAGAGAACTGAAAAAATTATCTGAAATTGATACTCTTACCAATTTGTACAATAAATATAAATTTAATAATTATTTTAGTGAAATATACAAAAATTTTCAAAATAAAAAATATACTGATGTGTCTTTAGTAATGATAAATATTGATAATTTAACTGAAATTAATAATTTGTATGGAAATCATGTAGGTGATAAAGTTATACGCTCTGTGGCAAACTTTATCAAATCGAATCTTAATAAGGACGACTTTTTAGCACGCTATGGTGGTGAAGCCTTTGTAATTATTTTTAAAAATATGAATCTAGAAAATGCTTTTAAAAGAGCAGATGATTTAAGATTATCTATTAACAAACAATATAAATCTAAATTTACATGTTCTTTTGGTGTAACTGTTTTTAGGCGTGATGACAATGAAAATAATATTTTATTTAGAGTAAACGATGCTATTTTAAAAGCAAAAAAAGGCGGTAAGAATTTAGTAATTATTTCTGTTTGATAAAATTTTAGGAGCATAAAATGTTAGATATACATCAAAAATTAAATAGTGTTGCAAAAAATATTTCTGTTTTGTACTCTGAGGATGAAGAGGATACAAGAGAGCAGTATGAAAATATATTTAAACTCTTATATAAAGATGTCAAATCTGTAGAAAATGGCAAAGAAGCACTCGAAGAGTACAATAAAAAAAAGTATGATTTAATAATTACAGATTTAACAATGCCTAAAATGAGTGGTGTTGATTTAATAAGTGAAATACTTAAAATAAACCCAAATCAACACATTATTATAATGACAGCTCATAATACAAATGAAAACTTAAGAAACTCAATAGAATTTCAAGTCGATGGGATATTACTTAAGCCCGTCTCTATGGACAAACTGTTTCAACTGCTCTATAAAGTGAGTCATTTAATTGATATTGATAAAAAAGATATTATATATAGTGAAAAAGATAAAAAGCTTACAAATTTATTAGAAAATAATGACCAAGCGCTATTTTTAATAGTTGTAGATAAGTTTAACGAGATTGTTCAAAGCTTTGGTTGTGAGACTAAAGATTTTATTATAGAAGGGGTAAAAGAGCATTTATCAAATTTTGGTGTTGAAGATGACGATATATTACAACTTTATAATGATGTAATTATATGTGGAATAAATAAACATTATCTAGATAATACACTTGAAGCAGTACAAGCTTTTTCTAGTAATCATAATAACCTCATTATAAGATTTAATAATTTAAAAATTTATATAACACTTTCTTATGGTGTCATTTTAGTCAAAGATAGCAGTAATTCTAATCATACAAGTGAAGATTTTTTACTTCATATCAATTCTGTTGTTGAAAATATAAAAAGTGACGAACATAGTAATTTAGTTGTTAAAATGGACATTGATATGGAAGAAGCAAAAAAAAATAATGCTCTTTCATGGTTGGGAATTACACTTGATGCGTTAAAACAAGAGACTATCATACCGTTTTATCAGCCTATAGTTGATATAAACAGTATGAAAACACTATCGTATGAAGTTTTTGCTAGAATTAAACAAGGAAGCAAATATGTACTACCAGCATTTTTTATTGATTTAAGTGCAAAAGCTGGAATACTTGAAGAAATATCACAAAGTGTCTTTAAGCAAAGTTTTATGAAACTGGCTTCAACTAATTTTTATTTTCATATAAATCTTACAGATGCTGAGTGGAAAAATAGTGCTATGAAAGATTATCTTGTATATTTAAGTAATCAATATAAAGTTGAATATAGTAGGGTTATTTTAGATATTATGCACTATGAATCATTAGAAGCATCTAGTAGTGTGGTAAAATCTTTGTTAAAATTAAAAGAAATGGGATTTAAAATAGCACTAAAAGGATTTGCCTCTGCTAATATAAATATAGAATTACTCTCTATATTGCAACCAGAATATATTAAAATAAATCAAATTTTACTTCAAAAATCTTTGATAGACCCAAATATGAAAAATGTTCTCTCTTTTTTGCTTGATTATATAAATAAGGTAAATATTAAAAGTATTTTAGTTGGTGTTGAGAGTGAAGAGATTTTAAATGAAGGCAGAAAACTAGGTTTTCATTATGCTCAAGGCTACTTTATAAAGGAACCATCTAGTGAGCTTTAGGCTCTGGTAGGATTATTTATTGATATATATTATATTTTAGATTGGAGTGATATAATCATTTCGGACTTGGTGATTTCTGTGATATTGTAACACGCAGAGTGATGGTGGTTATCAACTTTAGAGGGGATGCAGTATGGAAGAGCTAAAAACAATAATTGAATATGCAAAAGATATAACTGTATTATATGTTGAAGATGATGATGATGCTAGAAAAGAGCTCAGCGGGCTTTTGAAGATGTTTTTCATAAGTATGTTTGTGGCTAAAAATGGGAAAGAGGGCTTGGAACTCTTTAAAAATAATAGTATTGACCTTGTGATAAGTGATATCAATATGCCTATTATGGATGGATTAGAAATGATGCGTCTTTTAAGATTAGAACATAAAGAATTTAAATCCATATTTATTACAGCGCACTCAGGTAAAAATATTTTATTAGATTCGATAGCTTTAAATATTGATGGGTATATACTAAAACCAATTGAACAATCTCAACTAATGAATATTTTGTCTAAAATAATAAATATAGTACACTCTGAACAAGTTAAAAAAGACTTTGACCATCGTTTACAGATTGAATTAAAGAAACAAAAAAATATTATTGAACAACAATCAAAATCATTAATAGATATGCTTCAAAAAGATTCTATGACAAATCTTTATAATGTTGAAAAACTAAAAATAGATTATATGAATTTTACCAAAAAACCAATTCTAATGTTGTTTAATATTGATAATTTTAATTTTATAAATCTAACCCATAGCTATAAAATAGGGGATGAAATAATAAAGCAAGTTTCTTTATTTTTACAAGCTTTTTCAACGAATGAGATTAAACTATATAAACTTTATGGTGATGAGTTTATGATGATGCTAGATGATATGGAGATAACGAAAACTTTGTTTTTTGCAGAAAATATTCAACAACAATTTAACAAATATAATTATCTAGTTGATGATGAAGAGTTTAACTTAAGTGCATCAATAGGACTTTTAGAATGCTCAGATGAAGATACGACACTTCCCTATAATAAAGTAAAATTAGCTCTTCAAAATGGTAGAAATAATCATAAAAATTCTATATCTATTTACCAAAAAAACATGTCACTTTTGGAGAAACAAAAAGAGCTTTTAAAGTGGGCAAAAAAAACTAAAGATGCAATAAAAAATCATCAGTTAAAAGCATTCTATCAGCCCATATATGAGTTTAAAGAAGGTAGAATAACAAAGTATGAGGCTCTTGCTAGAATAGTTGAAGGTAATGAAGTTATAACACCTTTCTATTTTTTAGATAGTGCAAAAGTTTCTGGATTAATTCCAACACTTACAAAAATTATGCTCAATCAAACATTTGAATTTTTTAAAGATTTTAAAGATATTTCTTTTAGTGTAAATATTACAGATGAAGATTTAAAAGATGATGAGCTTTTTTTGATGCTTCAGTATTTATGTGATAAGTATGAAATTAATTCATCGAATGTTACATTAGAAATACTTGAAAATATCAATGACAAAGATGTTAAAAATGTTACTCTTAAATTAGAAGAGATAAAAGATGCGGGATTTTTATTGGCTCTTGATGATTTTGGTGCACAAAACTCAAATTTTACGCGTATTCAAAACTTAAATGTAGATATTATAAAAATTGACGGGTTATTTATAAAAGATTTAGATACAAATACTAGTTCAAAGCATATTGTTGAAACTATGATATATCTTGCTAAGAAGACAAACAAAAAAACTATTGCAGAGTTTGTTCACTCAGAAAATATATTTAATATTGTGAAAGATTTAGGTGTTGATTATGCTCAAGGATATTTTGTTGGGAAACCTTTACCGGAGGTAATTTAGATGTTAGATTTCAATAAAGCAATTGAAGTTGCACAAGATATATATTGGGTTGGAAAGTATCTAGAAAATGATTCTTTTCAGTGTCATCCTTACTTAATATTAAATGGTGAGAGTTGTGTTCTTATAGACCCAGGTTCTATGTTGGAGTATGATGAACTCATAGCAAAAGTAGAAACTTTAACATCAATGAAAAATGTTAAATATATTATAGCGCATCACCAAGATCCAGATATCTGTGCCGCTATTCCATTACTTGAAAAAATTATAAATAGAGATGATTTACAAGTAGTTACACATAAAAGAACAGCAGCACTTATAAAACACTATGGTATAAATTCTGAGTATCTCTATATTAGTGATAATAGTGTATTACAATTGTCAAATGGTAAAATTTTAAAGTTCTTAACAACACCCTATGCACACGCACCAGGTGCATTTGTTACATATGATAGCATGACAAAAACTCTTTTTTCATCAGATATTTTTGGAGGACTCAATGAGTCTTGGAATTTTTATGCTGATGAAAATTATTTTGAAGCTGTAAAACTATTTCATGAAAATTATATGCCAAGTAGAGAGATATTAAACTATTCACTCAATAAAATACAAGCTTTAGATATTGAGCTAATTTTACCGCAACATGGTTCAATAATACAAAAAAAGTATATTTCTGATTTAATTGATAAATTAAAAAAATTAGATTGTGGTATGTATATAAGTTCACAATACAAAATAGAATTACTAAAACTTCAAGATAGCTTGGAATTAGAAAAAAATAGATATAAAGAGAATTTGGAACATCTCAAAACAATTATAAATATGCAGGATAATATGATAATTGTGAATGCTAATGGTAAAATAGTTGAATCGAATCAGGCATTTTTGAACTTTTTTAGAAAAAATAGTTTAGAACAGTTCTTAGATGAAGAACGATGTCTTTGTGATAAATTTATTAGTGTAGATGATAACAGATATATATCTTCAACTCATTGTATAAATGAATGGCAAGAATATGTAATGAAAAATCCAGAAATTGAGCATAGAGTCATTATGAAAAATTTCTCTAATGATATGATAACCTTTAAAGTGCAGGTAAGAAAGTTATTGACAAAAGAGATGCAAAAGCACTATGTAACCACATTTATAGATATTACAAAAGATGTTCGAGAGTTAGATATTTTACAAATTTTATCAGAGATAGATGATTTTCATTATATCATATATGACAAACTACAACAAAAATATAAAGCTAGTAAATCATTTTCAGCTATGCTTGATATCCCTATGAATGGAGATATGAAGAATATTGAAATTAGAGATTATTTTCAGAAGACAGATTGTCTAAAAATATTAAAAAGTGTACATAAAGACTCAGATAAGTTTGAAATCACTCTAAAAAATAAACATAAAAATATTTCTTTCATGATTCAGAGTTACAAATCGTATATTGAAAACTCTTTAAAGCATGTTTTTATACTTATAGATATCTCTGCTATAAGGCAAATTGAATTAGAGTCAAAACAAAGAGATACGCTGATGTTTCAACAGTCTAAAATGGCTCAAATGGGTGAGATGATTAGTATGATAGCCCATCAATGGAGACAGCCTATTAATGCAATAAGTGCATCATCAATAAAATTATCATTATCCAATACATTAGATAAACTTACCTCAGATGGGATAGAAGAACATGCTGTATTTGTACAAAAACAGTGTCAAAAAATGTCAAATGTTATAGACTCCTTCATGAGTTATTCGAGTAATCGCAGTGAAGAAAAAAACTTTCATTTACGCGATGTTATTAAAACTATAAATGATTTCGTGTCAGTACAATATAGCGCACACAATATAAATATAGTTATAGAAAATGATTCCTCTTTAGATGATGTTGTGTATGGGAGGGAGGATATGTTGGAACAAGTTTTATTGAACCTATTTTCTAATTCTAAAGATGCTTTTGAAAAATCTGATTTAGAGATAGAAAAATGTATCTGTGTCAAATATACTACACCAAAAGAGATAGTAGTTGAAGATAATGCAGGTGGAGTTGATGATTCAATTATTGACAAACTCTTCACTCCATACCTTACAACAAAAGACAAAGGCAAAGGAACTGGGCTTGGACTTTATATGGGCAGAAGAATTATGAATGAACATTTTGATGGTAATTTAACATACAAAAAAGTTGATAATAAGAGTTATTTTATTATACAAGTAGGAAAGATGAATGAATAAAAAAAATAGTGTAAAAATTCTACATGAATAAAATAATATACTTTTTCCTTTTATACACTCTTTTTATACACTCTTTAAGTGCAAAAGAGCCTACTATGGCAATTTTACTTAGTATTGACTCAAATTCTTTACAAAGATTTAACATAGAAAAAAATAATTTTATTTGCAGACCTTATGGAATTTTGACTTTAGAGAGTTTGTTGGAAAATTCTGAAAATGGTTCAAAATGTAAAGAGACGATAGAGAGTTTTTACAAAAAGCATCCTGATTTAAAATATTTTACCTATGGAATTTTAAAAAGTCAGCAGATGTATCATGTGGAATTTAGAGAGAGTAGGTGCCTTATTTATGCACAAGGACAAAAAACACTTTCAGAACTTTTGCTTGAAAAAGGGTTAGCTATGAATAAATCAACATTTAAAGATGAAGAGTTTAGATATAGTTTTGAAAAAGCACAAGCAAGCGCAAAATTTTTGAAGCTTGGCATGTGGAATGAACCTGTAGAAAAAGAGTGTGCGAAAGAACTGACTAAAGAATAAATCTAAAAAATTAGTTATGCTTATTTGTCATATAAATCCAGAATTCTTTGTGTGTGTAGCCCTGATTTAAAAAATATATTTGAAGAATAACCACTCTATATAAAGTGATAAGCATTTTTGCAAAAGGTATAAAAAGGCTAAGGCTTACCAAAAGAGATTGTTCTTTGTCGCCTTTTGATGTAATCATCTCTTGCATGCCAATATTTTTTGTAAGATAAATACCAAAAAGTATAGAAAATAAAAAGTTCAGGACAAGTCCAAAAATCACATATGCTACAAAGTCTTGTTCGTACATTCCACCTATCATTTGTTGTTTGTCCTTATGGTTATAATAATTACGAATTCTATCAAAAAGTTACTTTTATAGAAATTTTATTCGTATGCTTTTATTCTGTTTTTTGTGTAAAAAGTTCCAAATGGAATAAGTGAAGCAAGAAAAAAAAGAATGTTTTCTTTAAGTGACCAATTTGTTTTTTTCCAAGCTTCTACCAATAAAATACAAAAAAGTATAAAGAGTACACCATGCGCCATGCCAACAATTTTTACAGCAAGTGGATATCCAAAAATGTATTTCATAGGCATAGCAATAAAAAGAAGAATGAGATACGAATATCCCTCGATAGTGTTAATGAAACCAAATTTTTTAACAATGTTGTCGAACATATTTTACTTTCCTTAATTTATTTGTGGAAGTTTATCATTAAAATTGTAATGTAATATTATGAATATGGTGTGATTGCTATACTATTGCTTCGTTTTAGTTTTATAATACTTAACAAATAAATAGAAGGTAGATTTTATGCAAAATGTTCCAAAAAAAGCAAATGAAAATGCTCCGATAGACAACAAACGAATCGTTGCAACAATATCAGCGGCTATTGCGCATCATAAAAAATTATCAAAGGTTTCTCATGGCTAAGAAGTTTATAGATGTAATGGATACAACTTTTAGAGATGGTTTTCAGTCAGTTTTTGGTGGTCGTGTACTTATGGATGATTTTTTTCCAGCAGTAGAAGCGGCAAAACATGCGGGAATTACTCACTTTGAATTTGGCGGTGGAGCAAGATTTCAATCTCTCTACTTTTACTTAAATGAAGATGCTTTTACTATGATGGATAAATTTCGCGCTATCGTAGGAGCAGAGGCAAACCTTCAAACTCTTGCTCGTGGTGTCAATACAGTTATGCTTGATACTGGGAGCAAAGATTTAATCGATTTACATGCAAAAATGTTTAAAAAACATGGAACGACGACGATTAGAAACTTTGATGCACTCAATGATGTTGAAAACTTAAAATATTCAGGGGAGAGAATTGTACATCATGGTCTCAAACATGAAATTGTTGTAACGATGATGGATTTACCTCCTGGATGTTTTGGTGCGCATGATGTTGCATTTTATGAGAAAACTCTTAGAGAAATTTTGGAGAGTGGAATTCCATATAGCAGTATCTGTTTTAAAGATGCTTCAGGAACTTCAAGCCCTAAAAAAGTGTATGAAACTATAAAAATGGCTAGAAAATTAGTTCCTGAGGGAACACATCTTAGACTTCATACGCATGAAACAGCAGGTGTTTCTGTTGCTGCGTATTTGGCGGCCCTCGATGCTGGAGTAGATGGTATAGATTTAGCAGCTGCACCTGTAAGCGGTGGAACTTCTCAGCCAGATATTTTAACGATGCTTCATGCAACTAAAGGTATGGATTATGACCTTGGTGGTTTAGAGATAGATAAAATTTTAGCGTATGAAAAAGTTGTGCATCATTGTCTTGAAGATTATTTTATGCCGCCAGAAGCGACTATGGTTTCTCCACTTATTCCATTTTCGCCCATGCCAGGGGGTGCATTAACTGCAAATACTCAAATGATGCGTGACAACAATATTTTAGAAAGATTTCCAGAAGTTATTGACGCTATGCGTGAAGTTGTTGAAAAAGGTGGATACGGTACAAGTGTAACTCCTGTTTCTCAGTTTTATTTTCAACAAGCACTCAACAATGTAATGCAAGGTCCATGGAACGCTATAGCTCCAGGATATGGAAAAATGGTTCTTGGCTATTTTGGTAAAACTCCCGTTGCTCCTGACGCTGAAATTGTAAAAATTGCTTCTGAGAAGTTACATTTACAACCAACAACAAAGAAAGTTCTTGAACTAACAGAGGCGGATGAGACGAAATCTTTGGCACATTGGAGTAAAAGATTAGAAGAAGAGGGCATTGAGAGAACTGATGAAAATATTTTTATTGCAGCGGCATGTGGAGATAAAGGTATCACATTTTTAAAAGGTGAAGCAGAAGTAAATGTTAGAAAATTATCAGATATTAAAGCAGAAGGTGCAAATATGAGTAGTGGAAATTATACAGTAGTTGTGGATGGTCAAAAATTTAGTGTTCAAGTTGCAGAGGGCAATGCAGATATTCAGATTATAGCTGTAAATGGAGAGAGTGCGAGTACAGGAACTCCACAAGTTGTAGAGAATGGTTCTTCTATTAAAGCACTTCTACCAGGAACTGTTTGGAAAATAGTTGCTACTTTAGGTCAGAGTGTAAAAGAGGGTGATGTTCTTATGATTATAGAATCTATGAAAATGGAAATAGATATCGTAGCCCCTCGTAGTGGCGTGATTAAAGCTATCAATGTTACAACAAGTGATAAAGTTACTGAAGGTCAAGTTATAGCAGTTTTGGAATAAGTAGAATTTTTTATGGCATGTGGAAGTTCCACATGCCAAAGATTTCTTTAAATTCTAAAATTAGAAATTTATTATGCGCCTCTCATCGTTTCAATGATTAAAGGTATGATGTTATGACTTTTTGTTTTATCTATAAAGCCATCCGCTCCAAGAGATTGCGCTTCTCTTTTGTTGTTTTCACCTGTCATAGAGCTATTGACAATAATGGGGATTTTGTTAAAAAGTGGATTTGCTTTTAATGTTTGAATAACAGTAAATCCAGACATCTCAGGCATCTCTATATCTGTAATAATAACTGGTGTTTCATCAACAGCGCTTTTACCTAAAGTTATAAGATAATCAACAAGTTTTTTACCATTATCAAAGAGTTTCATATCAATTTTTGCTTTTGCAAATATTTGTATAAGCGCTCTTTGTGCAGTTTTAGAGTCTTCTGCTATTAGAACTGTTCCATTTTTTAATTTTTCTGGCATCTCTAAATCTCTAAAATGTTCACTATCAGATACAACATCTACTAGAGCTTGAGGAATGACATCTGCTAAAAGTTTTTCATAATCTAAAATAAGACATAAGCTCCCATCTTCGAGTCTTGTATCATTCATAACAAGACCATCACTTTTGAGTCTGTAGCTGTCAGGTGCATGCATTTCATTCCAGTTTTTCTTTATAACTCTGTATGCCGACATAATTCTTAGACCGATGATTACACCGTTAAAATCACAAACAAGTATGTTTGAGAGTTTTATCTCTTCTTTTGTTAAAGTTGCACCTAACCATGCAGGAAGATTTAAAATAGGGATTTGTAAGCCACGAAGAATAATTGTACCCTCGAGCAAATGATGAGACGATGGTATCTGTGTGAGAAAATGGTTTCTTGATTCTACCACTTCTCTTGTTTTAAAAACATTTATTGCATAAAAAGCAGATTCTGAGGCGTTACTGATTCTAAAAACCAATAATTGCAGTTCGTTATTTTTCGCTAAATTTGTAGAAGCATCAACATTATCTAAAACAGACATAAGTACCCTTTGTGTAAAAGTTTATTATGGTATCTAAAATAAAATGAAATTATGCTTGAATGTTAAGTGAGGTATTGGTAAAATCATCCAATATTTACAAAAGGTATTTCGTGATGAAAATTTTAACAGCCTGTCCGCTTGATTGTTATGATGCATGTGGAATTATTTATGAAGATGGTAAGTTAAAAGCTTTAAAATCTGGACATACACAAGGCTTTTTGTGTCCACATCTAAATCATTATGACAAACATAAACAAATCCACATGCCGACTTATAAAGGTAAAGAGATAACTTTAGATGAAGCACTTTTAAAATTAAAAGAGATTCTATCCACAACAAAAAAAGATGAAATCTTGCACTACCGAGGAGTTGGAAATTTTGGACTTATGCAGGGTGTGACTGACCACTTTTTTGCAACTTTTTGTGCGACTTTAACAGAGGGAAGTTTGTGTGATAGCGCGGGAGAAGCGGGGATAATGATGGGCAGAGGCTCAAACAAAAATATGCCTCTTGGCGAGATAGCAAAATCTGAAGTTGTTCTGCTTTGGGGAAGAAATCCACATGCCACATCTTCTCATCTTTTACCACTTTTAAAAGGTAAAACTATCATCGTCATAGACCCTGTAAAAACAAAAATAGCACAAAATGCAGACTTGCATATTCAGATAAAACCACATGGCGATTTAGCGTTGGCGATGCTTTTGAGCCGTTTTTTATATATAGAAAATGGACAGGATGAACTCTTCTTAAATGCTTATGCGTCAGGTTTTGAAGAGTATTATGAGCTTACGCAAAATGTAAGAATAAAAGCTACACTCGATACTATTGATGTGACGCTTGGGCAAATTGGTAAAGTTTTAGAGTTAGTAAAAGGGAAAAAAGTAGCCATAGTTTGCGGTGTAGGCATTCAAAAATACAGCGATGGAGCAGATGTTTTAAGAGCTATTGATGCCTTTGCAGTCATGCTTGGACTTTTTGGCAAAGAGGGATGTGGTGTTGCCTATTTGGGCAACTCAAAAGAAAACATCACTTCCCCTTTTAACACAAAAGCAAAAAGAGTCTCAAAGGTAAATACGGAGTTTAGCAACTATAAAACAGTGTTTATTCAAGGTGCAAATCCTCTCTCACAAATGCCAAATTCACTCAGAGTGAAAGAGTCTATCTCTCATGTTACAAATGTTGTCTATTTTGGACTGTATGAAAATGAAACAAGTGAAATTGCAGATTTGGTACTTCCAGCAAAGAGTTTTTTACATAAAAATGACATCCGAACATCCTACTCGCATAACGCAATGATGCCGATGGAAAAAGTCGCTGAAGTAAATCACGGCATAAGCGAATATGATTTGAGTGCCTATTTGTGTCGTGTTTTTGAGATAAATTTGGAAAGTGAAGCATTTTATCTTGAACATTTTAAAAGTTTTTCGGTACAAAAAACAGATGGCACTCGACATGTGCAAAGTAGAAGAGAGGTTCCTTACAAAGAGGGTTTTGACACGGACGATGGAGAGTTTCAGTTTTTGGAAGAGTTTGATGTTGATTTTAACATGAGTGAAAAACTTTTTTTACTCACTCCAAAAAGCTTTACAAGTTTAAATTCACAGTTTAACCGCCAAGAAAGTGTTTATCTCCATCCATCCCTTGGATTTGATGAAGATGAAATTGTTACAATATCTTCGGCATGTGGAAGTGCACGGCTAAAAGTTAAGTATAATTACGATTTACGAAATGATTGCGTTTTGATTTACAGCGGTACAAAAGGTGTAAATAATTTAACAACTTCAAAGCACTCTCATGATGGGAAATGTGCAATATATCAAAAAAATAAAGTAGAGGTTTATAGATGAGTACTACAGTTGAATTGGATAAAAAATATGTTCTGCCTACATACGCAAGAGCAGATGTAGAGTTTGTAAGTGGCGATAATGCGAGATTAGTGGATGCGAATGGCAAAAAATATATAGATTTTACATCAGGTATCGCGGTGTGCAGTGTGGGTCATGCAAACAAAAGAGTCAATGATGCGATTTGTAAGCAGATAGCAAATATCACGCATAGCTCAAACCTTTATTATACCGCTCCACAGGCAAAAGCTGCTCAAAAGATAGTTGAAGCAAGTGGCTACGATATGAAGTGTTTTTTTGGAAACAGCGGTGCGGAAGCAAATGAGGGCGCGATTAAAATTGCTAGAAAATTTGGTGAAAAAGAGGGCGAAGCAAAAAGATATAAAATCATCACTTTGCAACACTCTTTTCACGGCAGAACAATTACAACCGTAAAAGCGACGGGACAAGCTTCTCTGCACAACTATTTTGGACCATTTCCTGATGGTTTTGTGTACGCTGATAACATCGCTCAAATCGAGAGTTTGCTTGATGACCATACTTGTGCGGTTATGATAGAGCTCGTTCAAGGTGAGGGCGGAGTGCAACCACTTGACAAACAAGCTGTGCAAGAGTTGGCAAAACTTTTAAAGTCTAAAAATATTTTACTTATCGTGGATGAAGTTCAAACTGGAATTTATAGAATGGGTGAGTTTCTAGCTTCCAACCTTTATGAGATAACTCCTGATGTCATTACTTTAGCAAAAGGTCTAGGTGGC
Source organism: Campylobacterales bacterium (assembly GCA_026390075.1). GTDB lineage: Bacteria > Campylobacterota > Campylobacteria > Campylobacterales > Sulfurimonadaceae > Sulfurimonas. The sequence goes on along the minus strand of JAPLGP010000012.1, from coordinate 10,877 downwards.
GGAGTTCCGATAGGCGTTGTTATGACTGGACTTAAAGATATTTTTAGCGCAGGGGATCACGGTTCAACTTTTGGCGGAAATTATTTGAGTGCAACGGCGGCATGTGAAGTCGTGGATATTTTAAAAGAAATGTATGAAAATGGTACATTGGCAAAAAATATAGAGTATTTTGATAGTGAACTAGAGAAATTTTATAAGGCACATCAAGAGATATTTACATCTAAAGTTGGCATCGGTATGATGTGCGGATTGCGTGCAAAAGATGGCAATACATTGGCAAAAGTTATCACTAGAGCAAGAGAAGAAGGTGTTATGGTTTTAAAAGCTGGAAGAGATACGCTAAGACTTTTACCTGCACTTACAATTACAAAAGAGGAAATAGATGAGGGCTTTGTGTCTCTTGAGCGCGCTGTTTCTGCTTTGTAGTCATAATGCAACTTTCTCTTTTTAGATTGCTTCACTTCGTTCGCAATGACGGTTTTGTGCCAAGAAATAAACGACGAAGCAATCTTAGTTTTGTAAGAAGTCTAGTAAGTCAAAGGGTGCAAAATGCTTAATCATAAATTTAGTGCGTACATGAGCGAGTGGCTCTATGGCGAAAATGGCTACTACGCAACTTATAAAAACATAGGCAAAGAGGGCGATTTTTATACCTCTGTGAGTACGAGCAAATTTTTTGGCGGAACTATCGCAAAACATATCATCTCTTTGGTGGATGAAGGTTTTTTAGCAGAAAATGGCGTAGTCTGTGAGATAGGTGCGCATCACGGCTATTTTTTGGCAGATGTTTGTGAGTTTATCTACACGCTCCGACCTAAACTTCTTGAGTCATTAAAGTTTGTGATTATTGAGAGATTTGATACGCTTCAGGAGTTTCAAAAAAACTACTTTCAAGAGTCGTTTGGCGATGCCCTAAAGCTGACTCACTATAAATCTTTGAGTGAGTTCAAGTGTGAAAATGCTTTTTTTATTGCAAATGAAATTTTTGACGCCTTTCCTTGTGAACTTTTTTACAAGGGAAAAACTGCAAGAGTCGATGAACACGCCATAGAATTTGATGTGGATGATGATTGGGTGAGCCAAAAAGCAAAAAAATATCATAAAGATAGAGGTGAAATCGCTTTAGGATATGAAGAGTTTGCCAAAGAGATGAGTATGGCATGTGGAAAGTTTGAGTTTATGAGTTTTGACTATGGAGAGATGCAGGCACGACCTGATTTTTCTCTAAGAGTGTATGAAAAACATAATGTAATTCCATTTTTTGATGAAAAGATAAAAAGAGAAGAACTTTTTGCAAAATCAGATATAACCTACGATGTCACTTTTGCACATGTTAAAGACGCTTACGAAGAAGCTGGAGTGAAGTTTATAGAGTTGAAAACTCAAATGCTAGCTCTCATTGACATGGGCATTTTAGAACTTTTAGAGATGTTAAAAGGGCATGTGGAAGATAAAATATATAAGCAAGAGTTAGAAAAGGTGAAAATGCTGATATTGCCTAATTTTTTGGGTGAGCGGTTTAAGATGATAAAGTTTAGGAAAAAATAATCTATGCTACAATATTGGCAATAAGTTAGCAAAAAAAGAGGTGTACAATGCATTCAATTAGATTAGATATAAATGATAATATCTTTGAGAAAGTGATGTTTTTTTTAAACAATATCCCATCAAGTGATTTAAAAATAAAAATTGAATCAGCTCAAGAGAAGTTCAAGCAAACGGATTCTTTAGTGAGTTTTTTTCAAAATTCGCCATTGTGTGGTGAGATAGAACTTTTGAGAGAAAAAGAAGTTTATGAAGATAGAGTCCAATTTTGAAATACCTTTTAGATACAAATATAATTTCTGAGCTTATATCAAAACAGCCAAACAAAAATGTACTTACATTTTTAGAAAAACAAGCAGAGAGTTCCATTTTTTTGTCTGTGATTACGATAGGCGAAATAAAATCAGGAATCGAAAAACTTCAAGACCATAATAAAAAAACTAAATTATTAACTTGGCTATATGATGATTTACTAAAAAGATTTAGCGGTAAGATTGTCGATATCGATGTAGAAGTTATGCTTGAATGGGGTAAACTCAATCAAAAGCTTAAAAGTATGGGTAAACCAATGCCCATTATGGATTCTCTCATAGCCTCTACAAGTAGGAACAAAAATTTTATTTTAGTGACTAGAAATGAAAAAGACTTTCAAAATTTAGACATAAATATTATCAATCCTTTTAATATTACATCAGTAGAAGAATAAAGTCAGTTTAATTTTAAATTATTATTTTAGAGATATAACTGAATTGGCATGTGAAGTTTAAAATACCCATAGAGGAAAATTATTGAAAAAATATTTATTTATACTATCGTTGTTGGTTGTATCACTTTTTAGTAGTGAGGCTCAGAAGGTTTCGATTCAGCTACTTTGGAAACATCAGTTTGAATTTGCAGGGTTTTATGTAGCTAAAGAGAAAGGTTTTTACAAAGATGTTGGGCTTGATGTTCAAATCAAAGAGTACGATTTTGGAACAAATATAGCCAAAGATGTCTCTGAGGGCAAAAGTGATTTCGGTGTTGATAGTTCCTCCTTGATTTTAGATAAGGTTCAAGGGCTTGATGTTTATCTTTTGATGCCTTTGCTTCAAACATCTCCATTCGTTTTAATGACAAAAAAGAGAGATGATTTAAAAACCGTAGCTGATTTAAAAGGCAAAAGAGTTATGCTTACGCCAAATCAAATTACCATGGCATCGCTCAATGCAATGTTTAAAGTAAATCATCTTTCCAATAGTGATTTTATAAATCAACAACACAGTTTTAATACACAAGATTTAATCGACGATAAAACAGATGCTATGTCCGTTTACCTCTCAAATGAGCCCTATTATATGATAGAAAAAGGGTTGCAGTATACTATTTTAAATCCATCCAATTTTGGATTTGATTTTTATGACAATATTCTTTTTACTTCTAAAAGACTTTTGCAACAAGACCCACAGTTAGTTGAAAATTTTTATAAAGCAACCCAAAAAGGATGGGAATATGCTTATCATAATCCAGAAGAAGCATCAAAAATTATATTTGATAAGTACAATACTCAAAATAAATCAATAGAACATCTTATGTTTGAAGCTAAAGAGCTAGAAAAAATGAGTCATTTTGGTTTAAGAGAGTATGAAAAATTTAAACCTGCAATCATCAGTCAAATCATTCAAACATATAATCTTCTTGATATTTCAAAGTCTTCGATTGATATAAAGGAATTTATCTATCCTGATGCCATGTATGTTGAGAGCAGTATTGATTATGTGTTATTGTGGAAGATTTTAGGTGTCATAGTTATTTTATTTGTTGGATTGTATTATTGGAATCGAAAGTTATCTGGACTCAATAAACTCATCCAAAAAAGTCGTTCAAAAATTACAATATTACTTGACAATGCAGGTCAGGGGTTTTTAACTTTCGATAAAAACTTTAAAATAGATGTTGAATATTCAAAAGAGTGTATAAAACTTTTAGGTGAAAAAATAGCTTCACAAGATATAGCAAAAATTCTGTTTCATGATGTAAGAAAACAAGAATTTTTTAAAAGCACACTCTTAGATGCACAAAATGAAACTATGGAGATGAAAAGAAATGCCTACCTGTCGCTTCTTCCAACTATTATTATCTTAAATAAAAAGGCTCTTAAATTAGAATATAAAGTTTTAGAAGATGAAAATTTTATGCTCATTCTTACAAATATAAGTTCACAAAAGAAACTTGAAAATAAGATAAAAAAAGAGCAAGAAGTTTTTAAAATGATAGTTTCAATCGTGAGTGAGACACAGATTTTTTATGACACAAAAGATGAATATTTAAAATTTATAAATTCAATCGATACACTAATAGATGAAAATAAATCGCCACAAGAAAATTTAAGTGATATTTATAGAGCAGTGCATACTTTCAAGGGTGCTTTCTCGCAACTTTACATGGAAGATGTTGTGCAAGTTTTACATAATGTCGAGAGTGAAATAGCAAAAATATCTAAAGAAAATGTACAAAATAGTGATGCATTAAAAGAACTTTTAAAAGCAACTGATTTTCGCACAAGTTTTGAGGTATGTTTAGATGTTATAAAAGATGTTTTAGGTGCAGAATTTTTAGATTTGCATAACTTTGTGAAAATAGATTTATCAAATATTCAAAGTTTACAGGAGAAAATTGCTAAAGTTTTTAATCAAAAAGGGATGGCATCACTCGAGTGTCAAGATATACTTTCTCAGGTTCAAACGCTCTCTAGCACTAAACTATTCGCATTATTAAAACCTTATATTGCACTTGTCAGTCAATTGGCAATGCGATTTGAAAAAGAGATTTATGAATTAGAGATTGATGGAGATACAAATTTGGCAGTTCCAGAGAAAATAAAACCATTTGTAAAGTCACTTATACATGTTTTTAGAAATAGTATCGATCATGGTATAGAGTTACCAGAGAAAAGATTTGAGCTCGAAAAAGATGAAAAAGGTACAATTGTATGCAAGTTTGAACAAGTTGAAAATACCCTTAAAATTATGATTTCAGATGATGGAATGGGGATAGATATAGAGAAAATAAAAGAAAAACTAGAATCACAAAATATAGATACAGCAAACTTAACACACCAAGAGTTCTATAATTTTATATTTAAAAATGAGTTTAGTACAAAAGAGAGTGTTACAGATATTTCAGGTCGTGGAGTTGGTATGGGTGCTGTTAAAGCTGAACTTGATAAGCTTGGCGGTGTAGTTGAAATAAAAAGTGCAAAAAATGTTGGTACGACATTTATATTTGTATTACCACTATAAAAGGAAAATAACATGATATTAGATTCATTAATACTTCAATCAAAACTTTTTTTTACAGAAGATATGGGTATTGAAATAGATGATATTGCTCGAGAAGAGGATAGTGTTGATTTAAATTTAAAATCTCATACCGCTATGATAGGTGTTGGTGGAGAGCTTAATATGATGGTTGTCATTAGTTTTGACGATACAATGCTAGATAAACTCGTTGAAGTTTTTATGGAAGGAGAAGATGTCGCTTCAGAGGAAGAAGAAGAGATAAAAGAGAGTGTAACAGGTGAAGTGATAAATACAATCATCGGTCTCGCACTACCAACCTTCCCAAAAAGAGGTAAAGGTGTGACTATAACACCTCCAATCAGCATAAATGATGCTTCAAATATTAAAAAACACAAAGATTCAAAGATTGTCTCAGCAAATATTAGAACACACTTTGGTGAACTTAGCATGAGTGCTATTATTGCTAAAGACGCATCGAAATAATTTATAAATTAGGAGCAAAAATGTTAAAAATTTTAATAGTAGATGATTCTCTGATAATTAGAAAAAAGATAATAACTATTGTAGAAAAGTTAGGCCATGAAGTTGTTGGACAAGCTAAAACAGGGCAAGAAGCTATAGATATTTATGAGAGTGTTCAGCCAGATTTAGTAACTATGGATATCACTATGCCTGATATGGATGGTATTACTGCAGTAAAGCATATTATGAAAATTGATACGAATGCAAAAATAATTATGGTTACCTCACATGGTCAAGAAGATATGGTGATTGATTCCATCAAAGCAGGTGCGATTGGATATATGTTAAAACCTATTACGGATGAAAAATTGGCAGAAATAATTGGTGAAGCTTTTTTAGAATATACATACAGTGAAAATGAAGATGATTTAGAACTCTCAGATGATGATTTATAGGGATAAATGATGCAAGAAAATAAACTTTTTGAAGCTCTGTTGGATGTAATTCCATTTGCTGCATATGCTGTAGATGTGGACACTTATGAAGTGGTTTATGCAAATAAGCTTATGACTGAAAACATGTATGCACCACGAGAAAAGTATTGTTGGAAAAAAATATTTGGACAGAATGAAGTTTGTAGCTGGTGTACAATAGATGAGCTAAAAAAAAGAGAAGCTGTTTACAAAAGTGAAAAGCTCATTAACCATTTTTTTGATGAAGTAACAGATAGTTGGCTCCAAATATATGATGAAATTTTAAGATGGCCCGATGGAAGAACAGTAAAATATTCTATAACTGTTGATATTACTGAGCAAAAAGAGATACAAGCTGCGATGATTACAACGCATACAAAACTAGCCATGCAAAGTAAAAAGTTACAAGAAGCAAATGAAAAACTAGAGTTTATGGCTAAAAAAGATTTTCTAACAGCTATAAACAATCGAGGCAATTTTTTCAATCTAGGTGAGGAAGTTTTTGCAAAAGCTTTGCCAGATAATGAGTTTATTTTTGTTGCAATGTTTGACCTTGATAAATTTAAATTGCTTAATGATACTTATAGTCATAAAGTGGGCGATTTAGCTCTGCAAGCTTTTACAAAAACAGTTGAAAAACACTTGAATGAAACAGATATATTTGGAAGGTTGGGTGGGGAAGAGTTTGCTCTTATAATGCAATCTCCTTGTAGTGATAGCGTCATACAAAAACTACAAAAGATAAGAGAAGATACAGAAAAAATTATCATCAATCATAATAATCAGAAAATAAGTTTTACTGTAAGCATAGGTTTAGTTAAAAAAGAGGTGAATGATACTTTGGATATGACACTTGAACAAGCGGATAAAGAGTTGTACAATGCAAAAGATACAGGTAGAAATAAAGTAAACTTTAGGTTGTAGTATGTTAGAAAATAAACTATTTGAAGCACTCTTAGATGTAATTCCATTTGGTGCGTATGCTGTTGATGTTGATACTTATGAAGTTGTTTATGCGAATAAACTTATGCGAGAAAATATGTATGCACCAAATGAGACACACTGTTGGGGAAGAGTTTTTGGACAAGAAGAGATTTGTAGCTGGTGTAGTATTTTCAAGCTTCAAGATAGACGAGCGAAAAAAACAAAGAGTGGAAAATTTATATTAGAATTTTTTGATGAAGCAGATGATAAATGGATGAAATCTTATGATGAACTTATGAGTTGGCCCGATGGAAGAAATGTGAAGTACTCAATTTTGGTAGATATAACAGACCAAAAAGAGATTCAAGGCGCTATGATGACATCGCATGCAACCCTCGCTATAAAAAATAAACAAGTTTCAAATACAAATAAAAACCTTCAAATTACAAAATTAGAATTGCAAAAATCTTTAAATGAGTTAGAAATACAAAAGCAAAAAGCAGAGGAATCAACAAAATTCAAATCAAGTTTTTTGGCAAATATGTCACATGAAATTAGAACACCAATGAATGCAATTATTGGTATGACACACCTTGTAAAAGAGACATCTTTAGATAATCAACAATTAAATTATATAAATAATATCGAAACTGCATCTAAAAATCTTTTAAATATTATAAACGATATTTTAGACCTTTCTAAACTAGAAGCCGTAAAATTAGAGATAGAATATAGAAATTTTGATATGCGAGAAGTGATTGTAAATGTAAAAAATCTTCTTGAGCAAAAAGCGTATGAAAAAAGTTTAGAGTTTACTATTATTTATAATGATGAAAGTCCTCTATTTTATGGTGACTCACTTAGAATTGGACAAATTCTCATAAATCTTTTAAATAATGCAATAAAATTTACAGATGCTGGTGAAGTGAAACTCATAATAAAACATATATCAAATGAGACATTAAGGTTTAGTGTTCAAGATACAGGTATCGGAATAAGTAAATTGCAGCAAAAGAACTTATTTCAATCCTTTCATCAAGCAGACATTAGTACAACAAGGAAGTATGGTGGAACAGGTTTAGGTTTGAGTATATCTAAAGAATTGGCGGAGCTTATGGGTGGTAAGATTTGGATAGAGAGTGAAGTTGGGGTAGGGAGTGAGTTTATTTTTGAACTTCCACTTCCACATGCCACTGAACAAAGTGACACATACCAACAGCATTCCCAAGTCAAAAAAACTGTAAAAAAGTCAGAAGAAAAAGTAGTATTGCAACAAAATAAACAAGAACTTCCACATGCCAAGAGAGAAGAACTTTTTAGCAAACTAAAAGAATCAGCAGCAACTTCAAGACCAAAAGAGTGTGAGTTGATTATAAAAGAGCTGGAAGTTTATGCACTTTCAAATGAAGATGAAAATTTGTTTAAGCAAGTAAAAGAGCTAGTTGAAAAATATGAGTTTAAAAAAGTTGGCGATTTATTTCAAGATAAAAACTAACAAGACTTCTTACAAAACTAAGATCGCTTCGCTTTGCTCGCGATGACGGTCATTGCGAGCAAAGCAAAGCAATCTAAAAAGAGAGTTTTGCAAGAAGTCTAAAGTCATTCTCTTGAAAATTCAAGAGAATTGTTTATAGATTTTCTATCAGTTTTTTTAGCTCATCGGGACGATTTGAGTTTTTTAGCGCATTTGCTTTACTGATTTTTTTAGCTTGTATCAATTCAACGAGCTGTTGCGTTTGAGTTGTCATATTTGTTTCGTTTTGATTTAACTGCATTTGAGAATAAAGTTGATGTACTTTATCTTCTCTGATAAGGTTTGAAATAGCAGGATTTGTGATAAGAATTTCTTGAGAAGCAACCTTTCCACCACCGAGTTTTGGTATGAGAGACTGCGAAACAACAGCAATAAGAGAGCTTGCTAGTTGCGCTCTTACCTGTGCTTGTTCCACACCTTCAAAAACATCAATAATACGGTTAATAGTTCCTGGAGCAGAGTTTGTATGAAGCGTTCCAAAAACTAAGTGACCAGTTTCCGCCGCTGTAAGTGCTGCACCGATAGTCTCAGCATCTCTCATCTCTCCGATAAGGATGATATCTGGATCTTGTCTTAGAGCAAACTTGAGTGCTGTTGCAAAAGATGCAGTGGAATTTCCTACATCTCTTTGAGAAAAGAGAGATTTTATGTTTTTGTGAACAAACTCAACTGGGTCTTCAACAGTTATGATGTGTCGTCTTTCTGTGAGATTTATTTCATGAAGCATAGACGCAAGAGTCGTTGATTTGCCACTTCCCGTTGGACCTGTGACCAGAATAAGACCTTTTTCTTTTTTGATAAGTTCTTTTAAAATTGGAGGATTTCCATATTCATCAAGCGTTGGTATGTCTATGGGAATCATACGAAAAGCACAAGCAATTCCATGAATGGTACGGTAGTAATTTGCACGAAAACGACCAATACCATCGAGTTGAAAGGAAAAATCGAGTTCATTATGTTCTTCAAACTCTTTTTTTTGCTTGTCTATAATGAGAGAATACGCCATTTCTTCTATCTCGTTCGCATCTAAAACGGGTAAATTAAGAGGTCGTAACTCTTTATCAATACGGATCTGTGGCTCACTGCCAACGACGAGGTGCAGGTCTGATGATTTAAAAGCTAAAACACTTTTAAGTAACTTTTTTATGTCAATGGGCTTTTTTTCTACTATTTCTTCACTCATAAAAAGAGTCCTTTATATGTTTGTTCATCAAAACCAACCACGACTTTGTTGTCAAATTCTACGACGGGTCTTTTAATGAGCATATTTTCTTTACAGAGCCACTCTTTTTTGGCTGTGTCATCTAAGCCCAGTTCTTTGAGGTTTAAATTTTTGTAGGTTGTGCTTTTTGCATTAAAGAGAGTTTTCATTTCCACATGCCATAACCATGAGGAAATTGTTTCGCAAGATACTTTTTCACTTTTAAAATCATGAAATCCACATGCCAGATTATGTTCTTTAAAAAAGGAGAGAGCTTTTTTTACGCTGCCACAATTTTTAATTCCATACACTTTTATCATGTTTTTATTCTATAATTTTTGGAACGATAAAAAAGTGATCAGCAGATTGCGGGGCGTGTCTTAAAATGTCATCATTTACCTTTGAATCATGAGAAACAGTGTCTTCTCGTAGAAATGTACTTGCATCGCTCATAGCAAACGAATCACTTACACCATCTGTATTTAATTCGCTCAAATTGTCAACAAAACTAACAATTTCTGAGAGTTGATTAATAATTTCTTCTCTTTTATCATCGGAAACTTTTAAAAAAGATAGTTTTTCAAGTTTTGTTAAAAGTGCGTCATTTACTTGCATGGAATAGTCCTAAAAATTTTAATTTGTAAGATTGTAACGAAAAAAAGATGTGTGTTTGATGAAACTTTAACAAACTATGCGATATTATTTTGGATAATTTTAAAATATATATATGCTAAGGAAACATTTTTGAGCTTAAAACACGACATAGATATGGTAAAAGAAGAGTTAAATTCTGAAGAAAAGTTTTTTGAAAAAGCTGTTATTACTGAAAGATTTGTTAAAAAATATAAAAATGTAATGATAGGTTCTTTAGTAGCCATCGTTTTAGTCGTTGGAGCAAATATAGCGTATGACCTTAATAAAAAGAGTCAAATGAACGCTTCGAATGAAGCACTTGCTGAGTTAAATAAAGATGCTAATAATGCAGGTGTATTAGCGAGACTTCAATCATTAAGCCCAAATTTACATGATGCTTGGCTCTATTCAAAAGCTATAGCAGATAAAGACTTAGCAACATTAGAAAAACTCAAAGATTCAAAAGCGATGTTGATAAGTGATTTAGCTTCCTATGAACTAGCACAAAACAAAAAAGATATGGCTGGGCTGGATGCATATTCTTTACAACAAAATGCAATTTATAAAGATTTAGCACAGGTTCAAAGTGCTGTATTGCTGATGAATGAAGGTAAAATTGAAGCAGCACATCAAAAGTTGGCTCTCATAACTGAGCAATCACCATTAAGCAAAACTGCAAAAGCATTGCTTCACTATGGAGTGAAATAAATTTTGAAAACATTATCCTTTGTACTTTTAACACTCTCAATACTTTTCTTTGGAGCATGTAGTAGTAAAAAAGTTTTTGAACCAAAAAATGTTGTAGGAAAATGGGATAAATATGGTAG
>JAPLGP010000051.1 GCA_026390075.1 Campylobacterales bacterium | reverse complement strand
TGAGTAAAATATTAAGCAGGGTTTTATCATACATATCAGATAATGCCCCTCAAGGTTACTCAAGTAGTCCAAAAATTTTGACTTTTAAGGAGTTCTTATGAAAAGAGCTGGTTTTACTATGATCGAATTGATCTTTGTTATCGTTATTTTAGGTATTTTGGCTGCTGTTGCGGTTCCAAAATTGGCTGCGACGCGTACGGATGCATCTGCAACAAAAGCTTTAGCAGATTATAACATTGCAATTAGAGATGTTCAGGCTTATGCAATCGCACAAGGTAACATCCCCGCAAACTTAATTAATACAACTACTGCATCAGCTGGTATTGTACAAAATGGTACAGGAATAGATATTAAAGTCGGTACTAATATATGTGCTAATATAGCTGAAACAAATGCTACAACAGTTACTGTTAGTGCAGGAGCTAATTTAGCAATTGCAGAATGTGCTTTAGTTAGTGCTAATTATAAACCTGGAGCAATCACTGTTGGTGGATCAGCTGTAGTTCGTTAATTTTCTCGTTCCCATGGTCTTCATGGGAATGCTTACATAAACACATCTTCTTCCAAAACTTTCATAAACTTCAAACTTACTATAATTAAAATCATGTTACCATTAACCAAACAAAATGGGAGTAATCACATGAAAAAAAATAAAAATGCATTCACTATGATAGAGATGATTTTTGTTATCGTTATATTGGGGATTTTGGCAGCTATTGCAGTTCCTAAGATGGCGGCTACGCGTACAGATGCTGAAATAACAAAAGGGCGTGCAGATATCGCGTCTATCCGTTCGGCAATTATTACTGAGAGACAAGGCAGACTTATACAAGGTCAAAGTGGCTGGATTACAAAGTTAAGTAATACAACTCTTTTTGATGGAAATGACTCAACACACACTCTTCTTATGTATGGTATAGCAGCAGGAACAGGTTCTGGACATTGGCAAAGTACAAATGCAGATGGATTGCACTACACTTTTACAATTCAAACAACAGCTGTTCCCTTTACTTATGATAGTAGTACAGGCATGTTTACTTGCGACACCGCAAATGGCACAACAGGTACAATGTGTCAAACTTTAATAAACTAAAATTTTACACACTAAGAAGTAGGACTGATTGATGATAGAAACTAATATTTATAACAAAGTCAAATCTTTAAAACTAAAATTGCAAGAGGATGGTTTTATTATTGATGGGATTTTTGGTTCTTATGCAAGGGGTGAAAATACTAACGAAAGTGATGTTGATATTTTATACCATCTTGATAATAAATTTTATGATGCTAACATAGGTTTTGCAGGTTTTAAAAAGTTAGATGAAATAAAAAACTATATAAGTCAAATATTGAATAAAAAAATTGATTTAGCTCCAAAAAATAATCTTTCAAAAACAGCAAAAAAATATATACTTGGTGAAGTAATATATGTCTAAGAAATCATCTAAAGCGAAATTAGATTTTATTCTTGAAATGTGTGATAACATAGAAAAAATAGTGAAAAGACATAAGGGAATTGTAGCAACTTTAGAAGATTTTGAAGGTCAGATGGCTGTCTTAATGGGGCTTTCTCAAATTGGTGAAAGTTTGAAGAAATTAGATGATGACATAGTTGAAAAATATGATTTAGTTGAAGATAAAAGTGGAGCATATTACACTAGAAACTACATAGTTCATGATTATGAAGGCATTGATTTTGGATTCATAGAAAATATACTAAGAAGTTATTTACCAAAATTAAAAGCTAAAATTTCAACTGCTAATGATGAACTTTCCATATAGAGAATTGCCTTGTATTTTTATGAAGTAGCAATCCTCTCCTCTCCTTTATCGTTCCTTACTTATCATTTCAATTCGCTTTTAGAAGAAGGGTGCGTTGTAGAAATAGTCGTTCGAGGCAAAAACTATAAAGCAGTAGTGATTTCCACATGCCAAGAACCCGCGTTTAAAACGAGTGAAATTTTGAGTGTGAGTGAATTTTTTTATAGTGCAAAACAAATCGAGTTGGCTCGATTTATAGCTACTTACTATTTTTCATCTTTGGGTGAAGCGCTTGGTTTGATGGTCGCATTTGGAAGTGATACTTTTGCTTTGCCTGAAATTATAAGTGAAGAAAAAACATCCTTTGTGAGTTCGATTACTCTCTCGCAAAAACAAAATGAAGCCCTTTTATTTTTACAACAACACAAAACTTCACTTCTCTTTGGCGATACAGGAAGCGGAAAAACAGAAATTTATATGAAGTATTTTGAGCAGATAATGTCTGCTGGAAAAAGAAGTATATTTTTGATGCCAGAGATTTCCTTGACGCCACAAATGAGTAAAAGACTTGAAGAACATTTTGGCGATAAAGTTGTCATGTGGCATTCAAAACTCACGCCTCTTCAAAAGAAAAAAGCACTCACAAAGATTTACGATGGAAGCGCTTATATCATCGCTGGACCTCGCTCGGCACTGTTTTTGCCTATAAAAGATTTAGGAATTATTGTAGTAGATGAAGAGCATGATGATAGTTATAAATCCTCTTCAAGACCACGATATAACGCAAGAGATTTGGCAATTTATATGGGAAAAATTCATAATATTCCCGTAGTTTTGGGAAGTGCTACACCCTCTTTAAGCTCTTATGTGAAGTTTCCACATGCCAGACTTAAAGGCGGTCACTTTAGTTCAGATAAAGAGTTTATTTATGAGCGATCGGTTGAGAGTTTATCGCCATTGATATTTCAAAATCTTAAAAATACGCTTGAAGCAAAAGAGCAATCTATAGTTTTTCTTCCAACGCGTGCAAATTTTAAGTATCTTATTTGTGGCGATTGCGGACACACTTACGAGTGCGTTTTTTGTAGTATTGGGATGAGTATCCATCAAAAAGCACATGCTTTGAAGTGTCACTACTGCAACTTTACTCAAGCCATTCCTCAAGTGTGTTCGGCATGTGGAAGTTCTCATTTGACAAGTACGAGACTTGGAACTGCTGAGGCTGTAAAAAATATAAGTGAAATATTTCCACATGCCACTACTGAGCAATTTGACAGAGATATTATCACAACTGCCAATAAATTAAAAAAAGCCCTGCAACGATTTAATAACTCTGAAATCGACATACTTGTAGGAACGCAGATGCTCAGTAAAGGACATGATTATCACGGTGTCACTTTGGCTGTGGTTTTGGGTATGGATAATATGCTCAACATGAGTGATTATCGCTCTCGTGAAAAAGCACTTTCATCCCTCATACAAGTAGCAGGACGCAGTGGAAGGGCGAAAAATGCAAAGGTGATTGTGCAGAGTTTCAATGAGGAATTTTTTAGTGCGTTTGTTGCAAATTATGAAGCATTTTTAATAGATGAGATGGAGTATCGTAAAGAGTTATATCCACCCTATAAAAAACTTTGTCGTATTTTATTTGCAGATAAAAATGGATTAAAAGCAAAAGAGCAGATGCTTCGTATGCAAGAAAATCTTTCTCATGCTCCAAATATAGAGATAGTTGGATACAAAAAATGTGCTAGCGAGTGGCAGATAAGTATAGATTTGAGATTTTACTCAGAAGCGATAAAAGTACGGATTTGATTAAAGCCATTTCCACATGCCGTGTTGCCATGGCAGAAATAGATATGGATCCTATTGAATTTGGGTAATACTCACTGATGTTACACACTAAAACGAACTTGTCCGTTTTAGTGGCAGGGACATCTGTCCCTACAACCCCCTAAAGCTACGAAAAACAAGTTTTTCGAGATTTACTCAGTTTTATTCTGAACAAAACAAGAATTTCCTGAATCGTTTAGTTTTATAAATTTTGTACCTTTTTGAAGGTGTGAAAGGATCTCAGCATCATATTTTTTTCTTAATTTTATAAATTCATCTTTTTCTTTATTTGTAAGTGCTTTTGCTGTTTTTTCAACTACAGTGAGTGGATCGATAGCAATATTGTCCCTATAAAGACCAAAATGAAGGTGTGGACCGGTGGACAAACCTGTTGAGCCTATGTAGCCTATGACTTGACCTTTTTGTACTTTTATGCCTGTTTTAATCCCTTGTTTAAAAGATGTTTGGTGTGCATAAAGTGTTAAAAATCCATCTGAGTGTTGCAATTTTATAAGATTTCCATACCCATTTGTATATCCCGCAAAAGTGACTTTACCATCTCCAGCCGCCATAATGGGAGTACCTGACCTAGCAGCATAGTCAATGCCTAAATGTGCACGGTATTTTTGAAGAATTGGGTGGTATCTTCGAAGTGTAAATGTGGAGGAAATTCTGATATTTGCAACGGGATTTGCAAGTAAGAAGCTTTCAACTTGCGCACCTTTTTCACTGTAGTAGCGTCCATCTTCGCTAAGATAAACATAGTGTCTGTAGCCTTTTATTTGAATCATTGCAGCTTTGAGATTTGGCATAGAAAAAGGTTTTCCAAGTCTGTATTTTTGCTCATAAATCATAACTAAATCATCATTTTTTTGGATGGCAGTAAAGTCAACGGTCTTTTTGAACCCGTTAGTAAAAATACTTACAACACCGATAGAGCCAGTTTCATTGAGGATATCAACAGAAGGATTTGTATTTATTTTAAGTGTAATAGATTCAGTTTTTAGATCATAAATAATCGGAATTGCTTCAAAACTGTAGGAGTCACCATCTTGATAGATGTGAATTTGTAGCTCATCATTGAGAGGAATTAAAATCTGTTCTATTTTTTTGTCTTCACCTCGAACCATTTGGCATGAAATACCTGCTCGAATCTCCTCGACAAGCTTTTGGTCATCGTCATCTAAAATAGTTAATAGTCTGCTTTTTGGTAAGTTGTTTTTTTCTAAGAAGAGAGAGTAAGAAACACCATCTTCCCATTTGAAAATTTCTACTTCTGAACTAAAAAGTATAGTTGCGAAAAACAAAAGTATGAAAAATCGTATCATGTAAGAGAATCCTAAATAAATAATCCTGAAAGATTAACAAAATTAGGCTTAGTCTGAGATTTGTTTGCTATAATCACACTGATTTTATAATTAGGAACAGACCTTGATTAAATATATATTCTTACTTTTTATTCTCGCTTCAACTGTATTTGCTGATGTCATGGTAGCACCCATTGTTAGTATAGATGAAGATGCAAAAAAGGCGACTGTAAAAATTGAAATGGTAAATGTTGGTATGAGCGGTTTTATAACTCATAGGTTAGCTGGAAATCATAGTAGTATTTTACAAGATGTAGTTGTTGAGAGTTATGATGCAAAGAGTAAAACTGCTACACTTAAGATGAGTGATTTTGCTTTACTTAAACAAAATTCACTTCCAAAAGGGAATTGGCATGTGCAAGTTGGCGATAGTGCAGTTCTTGCTTTTGGATATTCAAGAGCTCTTTTAATTGCACCAAGCGAAGAAATTTATTACCGTGTTGTAAAAGCTGCACCAAATATACAATGGGTACATTCTGACATTTTTGCAACTCTCTTATCTTATAATGGTCACCCTTCACCACAAAAAAAAGATTTTCTTGAAGGAGCAAATTCTGCTTCTTATGGGCTTGTGTTTTTATTTATAAATCAAAAACTTTTTACAATTGACTCAAAAAGTTTTAAAATTTTAAATATATCTGATGCACCGCTCAAGCAAGATAGCACACAAGTTCCTTTTTACACACGAGTTGCTGCGATAAATAAAGCATGGTGGGGAGCGGGGAGTAGTGTAATGAGTGCTTATGAGCCATATTATTATGAGCTTTTACTTGAATATAACGAAGACAATCAAGAGCTTCAAAAGTTATATGACGCATTTAAAAATAAGAAGTAGATTATGATAAATGCAACACATTTAAAACACTTTACTTCCATTGTCGGTTCAGAAAATATTTTTAGTGATAAAGCGCATCTCATTGCGTATTCGTACGATGCGACAAGAGAACATTTTGAGCCTGATGCTGTGATTTTCCCAAGAAATGAAGAAGATATTAGCCAAATTTTAAAATATTGTAACGAACATAAAATCATCATCGTTCCTCGCGGAGCAGGGAGTGGTTTTACAGGCGGTGCACTTCCAAGCAGTGGCGGAATCGTCCTTGCCATGGAAAAACATATGAATAAAATCTTAGAGATTGATATGAAAAACATGGTCGCAGTCGTGCAACCAGGTGTTATCAATATGGAGTTACAAAAAGCTGTTGAAGCGTTAGGTCTTTTTTATCCGCCAGACCCAGCTTCTCAAGAGTATTCAACTATCGGTGGCAATGTAAGTGAAAATGCTGGTGGAATGAGAGCTGCAAAGTATGGAATTACAAAAGATTATGTGATGGCAACGCGTGCGGTTTTACCAAATGGCGACATCATAAAAGCTGGAAAAAGAACCATAAAAGATGTGGCTGGTTATAACATCAGCGGTATTTTAATAGCTTCTGAGGGAACTTTGGCTGTGCTGAGCGAAATTACTCTCAAACTTATCCCAAAACCAAAAATGACAAAAACTGCGATGGGCATTTTCCCTACAGTCCACATGGCGATGGAAGCTGTGTATAAAACTATGGCAAGCGGAATTACGCCCGTTGCAATGGAGTTTTTAGACAACTTGACAATCCGTGCGGTAGAGCAAACTTTTCACAAAGGGTTACCTATCGATGCGGGTGCTTTGCTTGTAACAGATGTGGATGGAAATCTTGAAGAGGATTTAAACTTCCAACTTGCTCAAATAGAAAAAGTGTTTCGTGAAAATGGGTGTAGTGAATTTAAAATGGCAAAAGATGATAAAGAGGCAAAAGATATCTGGTTTGCTCGTCGTAACGCTTCTCCAGCTCTGAGTGTTTATGGAAGTAAAAAACTCAACGAAGATGTAACAGTTCCCCGTTCTGCACTGCCAGAACTTTTAGAGAGATTTGATGCCATTGCTAAAAAATACAATGTGAAAATTCCATGTTTTGGTCATACAGGCGATGGAAATGTGCATACAAATGTTATGGTGGATGGAAAAGACCCAGAGCAGGTTAAAATTGCGTATCAAGCCATCGAAGAAGTTTTCCAAGCAACCATTGACTTAGGTGGAACTCTCTCTGGCGAACACGGAATCGGTTTAGCAAAAGCACCTTATATGCACATGGCTTTTACACCTGAGGAGATGGCTCTTTTTAAATCTATAAAAATGGCATTTGATCCGAATAATATTTTAAATCCTGCAAAAATGGGACTCCAATAGAAGAATTGATAGGTTATAAAACATAACCTATCGCATAAATAAATATGCCACTTGAGTATGCCAACAAAATCCACATGCCAAGCTTTTTAAATATTGCCCAAAATGAGAGGGCAATATGCAAAGCTAACCATCCCATGCCAAAAGGCACAATAGTTTTTACCTCTCCTAAAGAAATTAAGTTTTGTAACAATCCATCAAATAAAGCACCAAAACCTAGAATATGCAAAAATATACTCAGCGGATAAAAAACAATAAAAAGCATTGTGAGCAAAATAGAAAGGGGATGATAGAGACCAAAAGCCCCAAACAGAGCTAGTGCGAGT
Organism: Campylobacterales bacterium; assembly: GCA_026390075.1. Classification (GTDB taxonomy): domain Bacteria; phylum Campylobacterota; class Campylobacteria; order Campylobacterales; family Sulfurimonadaceae; genus Sulfurimonas. Next base: position 31,284 of record JAPLGP010000051.1, on the reverse strand, counting down.
GGAAGCATCAAAAGATAAGTAGAAAATTCAATCAAAAAAAATTGCCAAAGTGCGCTGAGATGTTTGAAATGAATGAGAAATAAAAAGATATAAAAAACCCCTGCAACTGAGAGCCAAAATCCGAGTGAAAAGAAAATCCTAGGAAAAAAAACTAAAAGCAGGAGTATGGTTATGCTCAGTGTTTGCATAGAGATGATTTTAAAACCCCTGTCATACAGTAAAAAGCCAATGATGAGCATAGTGTAAGAGCGAAGAAGTGAAGCGGGTGAATCTAAAAAAAGCATATAAAAGAGCAATAAAGTAGCGATGATGATAAATAAATCTGATTTTGAATTTCTGTAGGGAAAGTATCTGTCTTGTAAAATTTTATAAGGTTTTGTAAGTAAAAAGTAAAGCAAAGCACTTAAAATACCAAGATGAAAACCGCTTATAGCTACGATATGCGAAACCCCTAAAACTGAAAAATTTGCTTGTAAGTTTTTATTGACTGTTGTGGCTAAAAAAAGCGCTTGATATATATTTGCCATGTCTTGATTTGTATGTTGTGATGCGATGAAATTATTTATTTTTTCTTTTAAACTCTCATCTTGATTGATACTTGGAACTTTACTAGAGGCGTAAAACCCTGCCAAATAGTCATAAAAAGTTATTTTATCTGTAAAAATTTCAAGAGAAAGTTCTTTATCCATGGCATGTGGAAATGTTTTATGTGCACTCGTGTAAAAGGTAAATCCGTTCTCACTTTTGAGTTTTAAAACTTGATATGTTTTAGACTCTTTTGTTTTTGTGTATTGGTTTACAACGGTAGCATTTACAAGAGCGGAATCAAATCGGGTTAGATTTTTATAATTTTGAAATTCTATGAGAATGGAATAAATAAGAACAAATCCACATGCCAAGAAGAAGTTGAAAAATTCTCGCTTTGAGTTAAAGAGCGAGAGCTTTTCTAGCATGGCTAAAGGGTGGGCATCGAGATGGAAGAGTTTCCAAAATCCACTTGAGCGGATCTGGTATCGACATTTTCATAGACGGTTTCCACTCCTTTTGCATAGGAAGGAGTGTCGATAAATCGGGTAAGTTTTTTCTGAAATATAAGCTTCACATGTCCAGTCGGTCCATTTCTCTGCTTTCCGATGATTATCTCAGCATCTTCTTCCTCTTTTTCTACATAAGAAGAAGTAAACTCTTTGCCATCCGCTTTTGCAGCTTTTTCACGCTCTTTTTCTTCTTTGTAAAGATAAACATCATCACGATAAACAAATAAAATAATATCCGCATCTTGCTCAATAGAACCAGATTCACGAATGTCACTGAGCATCGGTCGTTTGTCATTTCTGCTCTCAAGCCCACGGTTGAGCTGAGAGAGTGCGACTATGGGCATATTAAGTTCACGAGCGAGCATTTTAAGACCTCTTGACATCTCTGAGACTTGCAAGTGTCTATCTTGATTGCCAACACCACTCATAATTTGTAAATAGTCAATGACTGCTATTTCTATTTCAGGATGTTGGTTTTTGAGCTTTCTAAGTTTTGAGCGAAGCTGGTTTATATTTATACTACCCGCATCATCTACATAAAGTTTTGCTGTATTCATCTTGTTTATCGCGCCACTGAGGCTATTCCATTGGTCATCATTCATATCGCCGACACGAAGTTTTTGAAGAGGAATGGAAGTTTGAATAGATAAAAGTCGTAACATCAATTGCTCAGCTGGCATTTCAAGCGAGAAAAATGCAACACCTTTTCCTTGCATGATAAGAGAGTTTACGGTGTTTAAAATGAAAGAAGTTTTCCCCATCGCTGGTCGCGCGGCGATGATGACCAAGTCCCCTTTTCCAAAACCTGTTGTCATTTTGTTGAGTTCGTGATAGCCCGTGTCCACTCCGACCAAAACACTATTGCCACGCGCTTTCATCTCTTTGATGTACTCCATCGTGTCAAAAGTCATCTTTGGAGAGTCTTTAAAGTCGCTTGTCTGGTTGTCTTGCGTGATTTCATAAAGCTTTTTCTCGACGATATCTATTACTTCCGCACTTGTAAGTTCTTCCTCAACCGTCACTCTTTTTATCTCTGTTGTGAGTGTTAAAAGATGGCGTTTGAGCGACTTGTCTTTTATCTCATTGACATATGCTTTTGTATTTGAGATTGGGTTTGCGGAGAGGATTTCAAGCATAACCTGTTCATCAAACTTTTTCATTTTAAGAAGCTCTTTTTTGATAAACTCCTCATCAATCGGCTCATCTTTTTGAAAAAGTTTCAGCATCGATACAAAAATATCTTGATGCGCAGGAAGATAAAAATCATCTTTTTTTAGAGCAGTACTCAAATCGTCAAATTGCTGAGGTTCAAAAACTATCGAACTTAAAATCGAACGCTCAAAGGCGAGGTTGTATAGGTTGTCTTGCATTAATTATTCTCTTTTGACATTTTTTCTAGGCTATTTAGTAATGATAAAATATTTTTATTTTTATAATATTCAATTTTTGCCAACTCAATGGCATCTGAGAAGTTGATACTCAAACTTCTCAAATCCTCAAGATACAAGTCTAGTTTTTTTGTAACTATTTCCCAAACAATATTTTCATCTACACCGAAATAGCCATGTATGATTTGATTTCTAAAATCAACAATTCTTCTATATTTCGTATCTACTGCATTTGATTTTAAAAGAGAGTTTGTAGCCTCACCAATAATTTCCAATTCCCTTATAGTCGCATCCCATTCAAGTTCACTATGTAAAAAATCTTGTGCATTATCAAATCTCGTTGTATAGCGAGAAATTTTATCGCATGCTATGAATATATCAATAACATAAAGGGAATTATCTCGCTCATGCATATAAAATATCGTCTTTAATAGCATTTTTAATAAACGGTCGCATACTTTTTTCTAGTCCTAAATCTATGTTCTTACGAAGTTTTTTTTCTAAAAAATCTTTTAAATCAAAAAAAGCATCAAAATTTGATGGCATATCGACAACTATATCAATATCGCTATTTTCATTCGCTGTATCCTTCGCATAACTTCCAAACAGACCAATTTTTGTAAGAGCATAAGTGTCTTGCATCTCTTTTTTATGAGTTGTTAAAAAGTTTAAAATATACTCTTTTGTCATCTTATGCTCCCTTTATTTTGTAAATTTATTATAGCTGATTTTGTTCTATAATCTGGAACTTCATCTTTTGAATGTCTTGCATCAATTATTCTCTTTTGACATTTTTTCAACTTCTTCCACAAATCTATCCACAAGTTCACTCTCGTTGAGGTTTGCTACAACTTCGCCCTTGACCATAACAAGACCTTTTCCTTTGCCGTACGCAATAGCTACATCGGCATGTGCAGCTTCACCGATGGCATTGACAACGCATCCCATGACGGAGACATTGAGCGGAGTTTTTATGTGTGCTGTGCGTTTTTCTATCTCACTCACTGCACTCACTAAGTCTGCTTCGATGCGTCCACATGTCGGACAAGAGATAATGTTAAGTCCATCAGGCATCGCACCGCTGTCTTTTAAAATGGCACGGGCGACTTTTATCTCTTCTTCTAGTTCGCCTGTAATGCTCACGCGCATTGTGTCGCCGATACCATCAAGAAGCAACGCACCAAGCCCGATAGAACTTTTTACAGTCGCATGAAAAAGCGTTCCAGCCTCGGTTACTCCAAGGTGAAATGGATAGTTATTTTTCGGTCGGAGCATTCTGTATGCGGCAACGGTTCTTTGAACATCACTTGCTTTGAGAGAGATTTTTATGTCAGAAAAACCTAAATCTTCCAAGTATTTGATGTTATACTCCGCAGAAGCGACCATTCCCTCTGCAGTTTGTCCGTACTTGTTTAAAAACTCTTTTTCTAAACTTCCCGCATTGACACCTATGCGGATAGGAATATTTCGAGCCTGACATGCTTTTACAACTTCAGCAACTTTTTCTTTTGAGCCAATATTTCCAGGATTGATGCGGATGCAGTCCACAACTTCCGCAGCGATGAGTGCTAATTTATGGTTGAAGTGGATGTCCGCAATCAGTGGCAGAGAAATCTGCTCTTTGATAGCTTTGAGGGCAAGGGCATCTTCCATGTTAGGAACGGCTACACGCACAATGTCGCAACCTGCAAAATGAAGCCTATTTATCTGCTCAACCGTACTTGCAATATCATGCGTTTGTGAAAATGTCATAGATTGCGTAGAGATAGGCGCATCACCGCCAACAGCAACAGTACCGACGAAAATTTGTTTAGTGGGAATTCTTTTTATCATAAAAAGATTTTAGCTTTTTTGACTTGAAAGGTCGCTTTTTTGTTTGAGATTATTTCCACATGCCATGGCATGTGGAAATTTACTTATGTAAAAATGAAGAAATTTTTTCAGCTACTCCATATTCTCCTGATTCACTGAGTATGATTTGCGCGGCTTTGTGATTGTCTGTATTAAAAACAAGTGGACCTACAAAGTTGATTATAGAGTTTTCTATAGGTGTTTGAATTAGAACAATATTGAAAATAAGAAGGTTTGAATTTTCATCAATCTCTAGTATATTTTTAGTACTCGATGGAATTTCAAAGTCATACGCTCTTAACACAAAAGGGTCGATAAGAGTAAAAGATATATGTTTGTTATCAACGGCACTCATTTTCATAAAAATACTATCTATTTTTTCTAAATTTACTTGCTTTAAATCTTCAAAACCTAAAATAGGCACACTTATCTCAAATATCATAGGAAACCTCTGCTCAAAATTGAATTATTGTATCATTTTAAGCATAAAACATACCTACTTTAATGAGATATATAGCTCTTTTTGATAGAATAAGAAACTATTTTAATTGGGATAATAATATTATGAAATTTAAAACAAAACTTACGATGATGGTGTTTGCTTCTGCTCTGTTTTTTGGTGGCTGTACAAAAGATATTGAAGAGTACAATAAACCTGCTGATTATTGGTACTCAAAGCTTGTTAAAGCTGTTTCGGATGACAACTTAGCGAAGGCTGATGACTATTACAGTTCACTTCAAGGTGAGCATGTGGGTTCTGCACTTTTACCAGAAGCTACAATGATTTTGGCTATTGCTCATATGCGTTATGAAGAGTATCTTTTAAGTGAGCATTTTTTAAATGAATATGTAACACGCTATGCAAATCCTAACGAGAAAGAGTTTGCAGAGTTTGCTAAAATCAAATCAAAATATATGGCATTGCCAAATCCACGACGCGACCAAGTGCTTATAAATGATGCGATTGGAGAGTGTGAAAAATTTAAAAGTAGCTACCCTCGTTCTATGTATTATGGTGTAGTGGATACAATGCTTACCAATTTATATATGGCAGATTCGTCGTTAAATGAGGCTATTTCAGATTTATATACGAGACTCGATAAGCCAAAAAGTGCAAAATACTACAAAAATATCAAGCCACAACCATGGATAAAATGGGAAGAGGTAGATAAAGAAACTATTCCTTGGTATCGTGAATGGTTTGAAGGCGATGGAGGAGAGAGTTGGTATGGTTTTATGATTCCTAAGACAAGAAGTGTTGTTTCAAGAAATTCTTCAAGTGACACTGAAGATGAAAAATCAGAGAAGTAAGAATGAAGCTTAGTAATTATGGCAAGTTTCCAGCTGATATCCCTGTAATAGCAGAAGATGACCTTTTTTTATATCCTTTTATGATTTCACCACTTTTTTTAAGTGATGAAAGCAATATAGAAGCTGCAACAAAAGCAATAGAAGACAATACTTTAGTTATCGTCTGCTCAACAAAACCTTCACATGAAGGTGAGAGAAAATTTGATTCACTTTATAATGCGGGTGTTGTTGGTTCAATAATGCGTAAAGTTGCACTTCCTGATGGACGCATAAAAGTTCTTTTTCAAGGATTGGCGAGAGCAAAAATGGCATATGAGACACAAGCACATCCGCTATTTGCACATGTGGAAATTTTAGAAGCTACAAATCTTAGTTCATTAAAAATGGATGCTATTCTAGAAATAGTTCGTGAAAAAGTGAGAACGCTTTCAAGTGTAAGTAACTATTTTCCACCTGATTTACTTAGAACGATAGAAGAAAATCATGATCATAATCGTATTATTGATTTGATATGCAGTACGATTAAGCTAAAAAAAGAACAAGCGTATAAATTATTTATCGAGACAGATACGGAAAATAGGTTTTTACTTCTTATTGATTATCTGATAGAAGAGATTGAAGCAAATAAACTTCAAAAAGAGATTCGTTCAAAAGTTCATACGCATATAGAAAAAGTAAATAAAGAGTATTTTTTAAAAGAGCAGTTAAAACAGATTCAAAAAGAGTTGGGTGCAGATACAGCTAGAGATGAAGAGTTAGATGAATACAGAAAAAAATTAGAAGCTAAAAAAGATAAGATGGGCAAAGATGCTCATAAAGAGATAAGTAAGCAGATAGAGAGATTTTCACGAATGCATCCTGACTCTTCAGATGCTTCTATGACGCAAACTTATCTTGATTGGGTTCTAGAGATTCCTTTTGGAGACAAGTCCAAAAAAGCTCTAAAAATTTCTGATGTTGAAACACAGCTTGATAAGGATCATTTTTCATTAGTAAAAGCAAAAAAAAGAATTGTTGAATATTTTGCAGTAAAAGAGCTTTTAGAATTACGAGGCATTGGGAATGAACAAACGGCAGGAGCAATTTTGTGTTTTTATGGACCTCCTGGTGTTGGTAAAACTTCACTTGCAAATTCCATAGCTACTGCGCTTAAACGACCGCTTATTCGTATCGCTCTTGGTGGACTTGAAGATGTAAATGAGCTTCGAGGGCATAGACGAACTTATGTTGGAGCGATGCCAGGTCGTATCACGCAAGGGCTTATTGACGCAAAAAAAATGAATCCTGTAATAGTTTTGGATGAGATTGATAAAGTGAGTCGTTCACAAAGAGGAGACCCAACTGCTGCTCTTTTAGAGATTCTTGACCCTGAACAAAACAAAGAGTTTAGAGATTATTATCTTAACTTTAATATTGACCTTAGCAATGTTATTTTTATCGCAACTGCAAATGATATTGGCAATATACCAACTGCACTTCGTGATAGAATGGAGTTTATTTCTGTAAGCTCTTATACACCTCAAGAAAAATTTGAAATTGCAAAGCGATATTTAATTCCTCAAGAGTTAAAAAAGCATGGACTAAAAAATTCTGAAGTAAGCGTTTCACAAACAGCACTTAAAGAGTTAATTCATAGTTACACTCGTGAAGCGGGTGTGAGAAATTTGCGTCGTCGCATAGCAGATATGTGTAGAAAAGTTGCAAAAGATATATTGCAAAATCCAAAAATTGATAAAGTCTCTGTGAGTGTTAAAAATCTGAAAGAGTTTTTTGATAAGAGTGTATTTGAGATAGAAAAAACTGATAAAGTACCAGTTGTTGGCGTTGTAAATGGACTTGCATGGACAGCAGTGGGTGGAGATGTTTTAAAAATAGAGAGTATTCGTATCAAAGGTAAAGGAAATTTACAACTTACAGGTAGTCTTGGTGATGTAATGAAAGAATCAGCAAGAATTGCGATGAGTGTTGTAAAAACACTCATCGACACCAAAAGACTAAAAATTGCAGATGAGAATATTCCACTTACGCTAGAAGAGACACAAGCAAATACAGTAATAGACCCAAGCGAAGTGTACAAAAGATATGACCTTCATATTCATGTTCCAGATGGTGCAACGCCAAAAGATGGCCCAAGTGCTGGGATAGCAATGGTGAGTGTAATCGCGTCTATTTTGAGCTCACAAAAGATTCGTTCAGAAATCGCAATGACTGGCGAAGTTTCTCTTAGTGGTGATGTTTTACCTATCGGAGGACTGAGGGAAAAACTTATCGCTGCTCATAAAGCTGGCATGTGTAAAGTTTTGATTCCTGCAAAAAACTATGAAAGAGATTTGGATGATATTCCAAAAGAGGTTAAAGACTCTTTGGAAATTATTGGTGTATCAAGAATTGAAGAGGTTTTAAAACAGATTCTTGTGTAATATCAAAGTATAACTGTTGTTATCTTATTGATAAGATCATCTTTTCTGATGGGTTTCATCAAAAACCCATTTGCACCATACTCAAGTGCCTCACTTTTTTTTGTTTCATCTGTTGTTAAAACGATGATGGGGAGTTGGCGAAGGTTATCATCTGCACGAACGACTTTGAGCATCTCTATGCCGCCCATAATGGGCATAATAATATCTAAAAGTATTAAGTCAATGTCATCTCTATTTTTGAGTTCACTTATGGCATCTGAGCCATTTCTCGCTTCTATTACTTCTTTTACAAAACCACATTTCATCAGCATAGATTTTAAAAGTTTTAAGTTTATCATATCATCATCAACTGCTAAAACTATTAAATCATCTCTTGACATTAGTTGCCTTTAATGTATTTTTCAAATAGTACTCTGAGTGACTCTCTATTTACGATTTTATTGATTACTTCATCAACATAAGAGGCATCATCTGAGTTAAAATCTGCAGTTGGATTACAAATGAGAATGAGCTTTGTAGCAAGCTCTGCATTTTTGCTTGACTCTTTGATTTCTTTAGAAAAATCAGATACTTTGATGTTTTCTAACTCTTTGTCAAACAAAATAATTTTATAAGTAAACTCTTTTATAAGCGCATCCAGTTCTTCTTTTGTATTCGCAACATCATATGTGTAACCTAAAGATTTTAGTATTTGAACATAAAGTTTTGCTTCAAAAGAATTTTTCTTTGCCATAAGAATGTCCGCTTTATATTTTTGTTTTACTTCTTCGATAATAGGCTCTTGGATTTTTTCTTTTATCGGCGTTTGAATTACTTCCTCAACATCTACATGAGCTGGCTCTGCTATAACTTTTTTTTGTTCTATCGGTTTAGTATAAAAACTCTCTTCAGTCATGATATCAATAGTATCAAAATCCATCTCTTTCTCTTTCTCAATTTCCTCAACCTGAGTTACAGCAGGTTTAACAATTTCTTTTATTATGGCATGTGGAATTGTCCTTGGTTCTTCTTTTTGAGGAGTTATCGTCTCAGCATCTTCTATAATAAAATCAGATAAAAAATGATTCAGTAGAGATATGATTTCTTTTCGAACTAAAGGTTTTGTTGTGTATTCATCAAGTCCAACAGCTAAAAATTTATCTCTATCGCCCTTGAGTGCATTGGCTGTGAGTGCGATAATAGGGATGTGAGGTTGATTGTAATCTTCTTCATACTCTATAATCTCTTTTGTTGCTTCAACACCATCAAGAAATGGCATCTGAATATCCATAAATATCAAATCAAAATTTCCATCTTTTCTTTTTTGGAATGCTTCAAGACCATTGTTCGCAATAGTGATTGTTAAACCTAAATCTTCAAGTGTTCGTTTGATTAGTTTTTGATTTATGATATTGTCTTCTGCAACTAAAACATTTGCTTTAAATTTGGATGTTTCAGTATTAAATGCTTTTTGAACAATTTTTTCTTCTTGTTCTATTTTCTTCTCAGGTGTATTTTGCTTTTTAAAATTTGAAAGAATATTTCTAATTTTTGAGCCGTTGAGAGGCTCATAAAGTGTTTTAAATATATTGAGATTTAAGGAATCTATTTTCTTCATATTTGAAGATTTAGTCAACAAAATAAGTTTTTGAGGGAGTGATGTATAAACAGAAACCATACTCTCAGGGCAGTATTCATAATCAATAAAGACTAAATCATAACTTGAGTGCTTTTGAAGTGTTATCAACTCATCCATATCTTTGAACTTAGTATATGCTACTTCAAAAAAGTCTAAATATTCATCAAGATAAACTTCTTGTTTTTTCACTTTATGAGTATCTGTCAATATTAAAGCTTTAATATGTGGAAAATTTACTTTTTCTATTTTTTCAGCGAGTGGAACTTCTTTAAAATCAATACTAAAAAAGAAAGTTGTTCCTTTGCCTAAATCACTGTGAAGGTCTAGTTGTCCACCCATGAGTTCAACAAATTTACTAGAAATTGTAAGTCCAAGACCTGTTCCGCCATATTTGCGAGTGATGGAAGTGTCAGCTTGTGTAAATGCTTCAAATATTTTAGACTTTTGCTCTTTAGTGACACCAATACCACTATCTTGTACTTCAAATTTAATGGTTATTACTCCAGCATAGGAAGCAACTTTTCTTATGTTTATATTGATAGCACCTTTTGCGCTTGTAAATTTTACAGCATTAGAGAGTAGATTAATGAGAACTTCTTTAATCTTAGTTGGGTCACCTTTGAGGGGAGTGTTTAGTTCAGGATCTATAAAACATCCTAAATCAATATGTTTTTCACTCGCTCGAACTGCATAAACTTCCACTGCACTCTCAAACTCTTCAATCGGATTAAAAATAATCTCTTCAATTTCCAGTTTGTTACTTTCAATTTTTGAAAGATCAAGAATATTGTTGATTATTTCAAGAAGATTCTCAGAACTTTTTTCAATAATATCAACAAATTCAAGTTGCTCTTCTTTGAGCCCAGTATCTTTGAGGAGTTCAGTAAATCCTACTATCCCATTGAGCGGTGTTCTGATTTCATGAGACATATTTGCCAAAAACATAGACTTTGCTTCACTTGCTTCTTGTGCTGCTTCTTTATCTGCTCTTGTTCGTGAAATAATAGTTTCAAGTAGTTTATACGCCTCTGCTGTTCCATTTGTTGTGTTTAGATTTACATCTGAACTATGACCATAGCTTTCTTTTGTATCCTCTGCAACTCTTCTGAGTACACTTTCAAGGTTAAGTATATTTTTTGCAATTTCATTCGATAAAAGAAAGCCAAGAATTGCTAAAGCGATGGAAGTAAACCATGCAATTAAAGAGACAATAAAAAGTTCTAAGGCTGTTTTTTGAATATCTTGAGCTCTTTTATCTATTGCTACGATAAGTTTTTCTTGTGCTTTGGCAACACTATTGATTTTTTGGGATAATTGTGAATACCAGATATTTGTAGCTACTGTATAGTTGCCAATATATGCTGAAGCCAAAATAGTTGCTCTATTGTTGTCTATTGTATTTAAAAGTTCAATTGTAGCTTTATTTTTTAAAACTAAATCAAGCTCTTTTGCTAAAGATGTATTTTGTATAGTTTCATATTTTGCAATGTCTGTTTTAGAAATAAAAGAGAGCCAGAAATTTAATTTTTTACTATCAAGCTCATCGGATGAAGCTAATACATTTGAGATAAAATCTCGTTCATTCGCTGTAAATTCTTCTATTTTTATCATTGACAAATAGAGAGTAAATAACTCATTTATCTCGCCATCCGTTTGATTTTTAGAAATTTCTTCTACCTGAGAGATTGTGTCTTGTATTATTTTTGTATAAACATCTTCAAACAAAGTCTTAAAGGTCGCTTGATGCTTATCAACTAAAATCCTTGTTTTTTCAATTTCATCTTTTGAGTTTTGAGTAACCGCCACCATTTTTGAATCAACAATTTTTCTTTGTTCCCCTAAAGATTTAAGTACAGAGGTGGAGCTATTTTTGATGGAGATAATACTTAAACCTCTTTCATTGGACATGCTCCTTGCAAGATCATTTAAGTTTCTATTTTTGCTTAGATTATTTTGAAGCAATCCGGCCACGCTATAGTTTTTATAAGAATCATACACATGATAACTTGCGATTGAAAATACAATAAATATTGGTAATAAACTTATGAGTCTTAATCTGTTTTTTAATCCTATCTGCATCTTCTAACTCTCTATATTTGAAATTTTTGAAATCAATAAATCGATTTGTTGTAAAGCTTCTTTTGCCACTTCTGTATCCTGCGTGTTTATTATGATTTCTAAATCAGGATTCAAATCATCGACACGCATATTATCGCACATGCCTTTGAGTTTGATAGCATTTGCTCTGATTAAAATTGGATTGTTGAATTCTATAGCACTGTGGATAGCGTTTGATAGCGATTTACTCTCACTAATGTAGTCATCAAAAAGTTCATTAAAACTTTCATTATCTAAACCTATTTCATTTGCTGCCAACTCTTTGTTATAGCGGATAATAATTTCTTTTACTAAAGGTATCACAACTAAAGGTTCTATTTTTTCTTCTATAGGTGTTTGGATTTTTAAGTTTTGTTCTTCTTCTGAAAATTCCACGCTAGACGATACTTCTACTGATGGTTCTATTTTTTCTTCCACTACGGTTGCAATCTGTACGCTTTGTTTTTCTGGCAACTCTGGAATGTCTATTTTTATAGGAATTGTACTTCCATCTTTATCCTCTTCTTCTATATCAATAAAGATATTTGTAAAGCTTGGTTGCATCTGCATTAGCTCATCGCTATTTTCAGGCTCTTCTTCTGTCTCCACAACTTCTTTGATAGGTAAAGCTTCTTTTTTTTCATCTTTAAAACTAAGAACTAAATCATCGTCATCATTAAGTACTATCTCTTGTAAAGGCTTTTTCTTGAAAAATGTCTCCATCTTGTCATCTTTAAAATCAAGAGTTAAATCTTCTTCTTTTTTTGGAATTTCTACTATTTTCGGAGCGTCCACAGTTTTGGGAGCTTCTACTGTTTTTGGCACTTGTTTTATAACACTTTGTTGTACCAATATTTTTTCACCAGAGAGTTTAGAAATAATTTTATAAAATAGGTCTAAATTTGACTTTACTTCACTTAGGTTTGTTGAGGTGTTTATGGTTGTTAAAACTTCGTGAGCATCTTCTATTCTTAAGTTAGCTGCAACACCTTTGAGTTTATGTGATAATGATTTTATATTATTTGTATCACTATTTTCATAGGCGTTGTAAAGACCATCTTTAAACTCTTTTGCTTGTACGATGAAATCCTCAATAAATTCTTCGATTAAATCTACTGGTAAACCTAATTCATTTGAAGCTACTTGCGGGTCATAGATATAACCATTATCAAATACACTTTCATGCGTTTGTACCGCTTCTTCAATAAACTCTTTTTCCTCAGTAAGTTCTTCTTCGTCATCGTCCATTTGTATATCGAGTGGTGCATCACTCTTTAACGGCTCTTCAATTTCAACCTTTATAGGAACATCTTGAATTTTTATTTCTTGGGTTTCTTGTTCTTTTACAACTATCGGTGGTTCTGCTACTAGAGCAGGTTCTATTTTTACAACTGGCTCTATCTTCACAACGGGTTCTATTTTAACTTCATTCACAACAACGGCTTGTTCTTCTATTTTTGTTTCTATTTTCTCAACTACTTTTTCGACAGGTTTTTCAGGTTCAATTTTTTCAACAACAGGAGCTTTGATTTGAGGAGGAACAACTTTTATTCCCTCAGTACTTCCTAAATTTTTTAAGTTTTGCAGAGTGATTAAGTACGCTTTTGAAGATGGTTTATCGCTTAAATAGAGCGTTTTAATATCTAAAGTACATTGAAAATTTTTAAATTTTGTTTTAATAATTGCTTTGGGATTTTCAGATGAATCAGCAGTGTTAACAAAGTCTATCCAGTGAACATGTTTAAAATTATGTACAAATCCAGGTTCTTTAACAAAAAAATCAGCAAAATCATCCACTTCTGCTTGAAGCTCCGACAAATCAGCAAAGCCAAATGTTTCTAAGTCTTGTGCATCAATTCCTATAAACTCTTTTTGATGGTTATAAATTAGCATTCATTTCCCTCACGCTTGTTCGGCAATCATGTTTTTATATAGTGTTTCATTTTCTTGTATATCTTTGATAGCCGCAGCTTTTCTTGCTGCGATATAACCGGTAAGTTCACCTTTGTTATTGTGAACAGGTAAAATTTCTGTATCAACCCAGTAGTATCGTCCATCACTACGCAAGTTTTTTATGATACCAGTCCAACCTTGTCCACTTGAAATCATTTCCCACATTTTAGTAAAAACTTCTTTTGGCATATCTGGATGTCTTATAACATTATGACTCTTACCAATCAAGTCACTTGCCTTATAGCCAGACACTTCACAAAACTTTCTATTTGCAAAAGTTATGATACCTTTTAAATCTGTTTGACTGATAATCATACTACCGTCAAAGACATACTCTTCATTTACAGGTGTAACTACGCTCATTTGAAAAAACCTTATATTTAAAAATAACATAAATTATATAATCTGATAAATATATCATAATAGAGTGAAAATCAAACTTAGTTATAAATTTTTTTGATTGTTTTTGCATCATTTGCGTTTAAAATAGAGGCTATTTCATCGATGCTTAAACTTTTTAAGGCTTCAAATGTCCCAAAATGCTTAAGTAGTTTTATAACCTTTGCTGAGGAAATTCCATGAAGGTTTAAGAGTTTGCTTTCATGGTCAAGTTTGAGTTTTGTTTTTTTGTGAAAACCTATCGCACATCGGTGTGCTTCATCTCTAAGATTTTGTACCCATTGGAGTCTTTTGTCACTACTCTTTAACTCAAAACTTCTCTCTTTTGTGTGTAAAATATCGTTTGCTTTACCTTTTGCACGGTGGGATTTTCGAGGAAAGTTGGCTTCGCCACCGCTGATAGCTACTTTTGCATCGATTTTCTCTTTTGAGATGGCGATAACATCGATAAAAACTCCATGTGAATCTATAATCTCACATGCCAACTTCAGTAGAGTTGTCCCGCCATCGATTATCCATAAATCTGGCGGTGGATTTTTTGAAAAACTCTCTACTCTTCTTGTGAGTGTTTCCCTCATTTGGGCATATTCATCTTTGGCTTCAAGGTGGTAAGTTCTGTAACTTTTTTTATCAAACTGTCCGTTTTCATAGACCGCCATCGCTCCGACAGTTGCAACTCCTGCCATGTGGGAATTGTCAAAAACTTCAACTCTCGAAGGTACTCTTTGGAGGAACAAAAGCTCTTTTAACTCCTCTAAAACAGGATTATTCTCTTTTCTTGTGTCACTCTTTAAAAGTTCATTTGCATTTAAAATTGCCAAATCTATAAGTTGTTTTTTAGCACCTCGAACAGGCATTTTTATCACGGCATTTTTTTCAAAAATGGTGCTTAAATGCTCTTCAATAATCTCTAAAGATTCAAACTTTTTTGCGACTAAAATAGGTGCAATAATAGGTGGTTTTTCACTGCCATAAAACTCCATAAGAACTCTTTGGTAAAACTCATCTTCGTCGTAGCCATCATTGATTTGAATAAAGTCATGGGAAGAGGAGATTATTTTCCCGCTTCGCATAAATATCCGTACCACAACTGCTCTCGTTTGGCTGTTTTGCACGACAAAAATATCGTAATTTTCATCACTCGCAAAATCTATTTCACTTTTTATCTCTGAGCGGGAGATTCTCTCGCATCTGTCTCGAAGTTCCGCTGCTTCTTCAAAACGCAAATTTTCCGCATAAAACTCCATCTTTTCTTGGAGCGTTTTTATGAGAAATTTTTTGTTTACGATTAACTCTTTTGCAAGGTCAAGTTCTGCTTTGTACTTGGCATGTGGAACTACTAGTTCGCACGGAGCAAAACATTTATCTATTTGATAATAAAGACACGATTTTTTTGATTTGAGACAACTTTTTTTTTGAACAAGTTTACATACTTCATAGATTGAGTCTAAAATATCTCTTGCCCCCACGGAGTATGGACCAAAATAGGTAATGTCAGGGCTTTTAATCACTTTTCTTGTTATCTCAAACCGTGGAAATTCCACGGAGTTATCGATATAAATGTAGGGATAAGTCTTGTCATCACGAAGCAGAATATTGTACTTTGGATGGAGTTGTTTGATGAGTGAATTTTCTAAAATAAGTGCGTCGTGTTCGGAGTTTACAACGATGTAATTGAGAGAGATAGTTTGTTGTATCATCTTTGTAATCCGCACGGAGAGGTTCGAATGTGCCCCTAAAGCAGGAGTAAAAATAAAGTAACTTTTCACGCGTTTATAGAGATTTTTTGCTTTTCCAACGTACAGAAGATGCCCATCTTTGTCAAAGTACTGATAAATTCCAGCGCTAAGGGGAAGTTGTTTTATAGTCTCTTCGAGCGTCATTTCATAGCTTTTATAATATCTTGTATGCTTTTTACAAGAGTGTTTAACTTTTCATCGTCTATATTTACACTAAAATTTCCCGTCGCTCTCTCTGGGTATTTCATCTCTTTTTTTTGCACTTGAGAGGCTTGTTTTATCGGTGTATGTGTAACAAATGCTTTGATGTCGTTGATGAGAGTTTCTTTGCACTCCTCTGGCATGTGGAACTTTAAAGCACTTTTAATACTTTGTATATTATTATCGAATTCTTGTTTACCAGCGGGATGAGAGAGAACGAAAAAAAGTGTATCATTTTTGATATATGCGAACTTTATCATTTTTTGTAAAGCGGGTATAAAAACAGACTCGATTCTCTTGATACATTTGTATTTTGAGAGTTTAGAAAATTGAGGTTTATTTTGAATAGAATTAATAATTTGACTAGCATTTTTCATCTGGCAATTATAGCATCGTTTTTGTTAAGTTTGAATGGCTGTGGATATAAAAAAGCACCTTACTATTTAGAAGAAGCCCCAAAAGCGGATGAAAATGTGAAGTTTACCATTAAACAGCCTTCTCAAGAAGCAAATCAAACGGCACAGAAAAAATGATGCAGTACGATGTAATTATAATAGGTGCTGGAGTTGCAGGACTTTACGCCGCACTGGGTCTTCCAAAAGATAAAAAAGTTCTTATTATTAACAAGAGAGAAACTTTTAAGTGCAACAGTTTTTATGCTCAAGGGGGCGTTGCTCTGGCAGTAGATGCTGAGGATATTCCAGCACACATAAAAGATACGCTTGAAGCGGGTTCTGGGCTTTGCTGTGAAAATGCTGTCGATGTTTTAAGTAAAAATTCACGAGCTGTTATTGATGATTTAATTGCGCGTGGATTTGAATTTGACTCGGATAAAGATGGAAAATTGCTTTACACAAAAGAAGCAGCGCATTCAAGAGAAAGAATTTTACATGCGGGGGGCGATGCAACAGGCAGATATATGCACCTTTTCTTACTTGAACAAAATCCACATGCCATGCTCAGTGATGCAAGAGTTGTTGATTTGCTTATCAAAGACAATGAATGCTATGGCGTAAGTGTACTTGACCATAGAGAGCGAAGAAATATCTATGCAAAAGATGTGATTATCGCGAGTGGCGGAGTTGGTTCGCTTTTTGAGTTTCATACAAATGCTCCATGTATCAGTGCCGATTTGCAAGGTTTGTGTGTTTTAAAAGGGATTGAGTTAGAGCGAATGGAGATGTTGCAGTTTCATCCGACAGTCTTTGTCGATAGCAATAACGCTCAAAAAATGTTACTCACAGAAGCTCTCAGAGGCGAGGGTGCGACCATAGAAGATGAAAGTGGGCGGAGATTTTTGTTTGATTATGATGAGCGGGGAGAGTTGGCTTCACGCGATATTGTGAGTAAAGCTATCTATGAACACAGCAAAAAAACAGGAATGAAAACATACCTTTCACTTAAAAATTTTGAGCATGTTTATTTCACGCAAAGATTTCCAAATATTTATAAAAATTTACAAATTTTAGGTTTTGATGTTCCACGAGAGCGAGTGCCTATCTCTCCCGCTTTTCACTATGCTATTGGCGGAATTAAGACTGACTTACATGCAAGAGTTCCGAGTGTAAAATCTCTCTATGCCATCGGCGAAGTGGCATCCACAAAAGTCCACGGTGCAAACAGACTTGCGTCAAACTCACTTTTGGAAGGGCTTGTTTTTGCCAAAGAGGCGGTTAAAGATATTTTGGAAAATCCACATGCCAAGAGTTTTGTAGAATTTCCTGTTGGTGATGAGGTTATGAGCCTTAAAGAAGATAAAGAGAAAAAGAATTTACTTCGCAAAATCATGTGGGAAAATGTCTCAATAGTACGAACAAAAAAAGGTTTAAACAGAGCGTTGGAGCAAATAAATGTTATGCTGGGCGAAAAAATTGGCAAACTGCTAAGGTTTCGCCTCCTTACTGCAAAAGAGATTGTACTCTCCGCCCTTGGGCGAGAAGAGTCAATCGGAGTGCACTATATAACTTCTGATTGATCTCTTTTTTCATGATACTCGGCAGCGATTTTGAGTAAAAATGGAACGCTGAGGTTAAGGATAAAAGCGATGAGCGAGATTAAAAGTAAATCGGCACTCGTAATAAGCTTCATCGAAAGTGCTGCCATAGCAACCAAAAAAGTTACCTCGGCTCGTCCTTGCATCGCAATCCCGATGAGTGATGCTGAACGCCATGGAAGATTGTTGATATAGCGTGCTGTGAGTGCAGCGGCGATAAATTGCGCCATGAATAAAACAGCTGCTAAAAGAAAAGCGTTCGAAAGAACGCTGAGTAGGAGTGAAAAACTCTCAATTTCCATTTGCAATCCGATGCTGATAAAAAAGATTGGGGCGAAAAAATAGAGGGTTAAAAAGCGAAACTTCTCCATTGCGTCGTGAAAAAGTTTGTCTCCATTGTTTTTATTCTTAAAATGGTCTTTGTTGATAATCAACCCCATAAAATATGCTCCCAACGCAACGCTGGTAGCAAAATACTCAGCAATAAACGCACCAAAAAAGGCTAAAAAAATCATAAAAACAATTGCCGCATTTATCTCCTGTTTGCCTAGAAAATGAATAGCTCCTGCATGGGAGTAGATGCTGTTTTTAGTTTTTGTGATTAAGGTGAGTAATTTACCATCTTTTTTAAGGGATGCTGTTGGGTTAAAAAGAAAAAAGAGATAGGCTATAAGTCCCATTACGGTACTGAAAAAGAGAAAACTTGAGAGAGGTTTTACAGCCAATGACCCAATGGTTTCAAGTGAAATTCCAGCGGATGATGAAGCTTGTAAAGAGACAAGAATTCCTCCCAAAACTCCCCACAAAATAAGAGAGAGTACATCATCGGTAAGTGCAGCGGCTACAATAATCGGCTGAAGTTTTGTCTTAGCACTAAAAGAGAGCGTATTGAGTGTTAAAAATGCTATTCCAATGGAGGTTGGAGAAAATGCCATAGCAAAAACGATGGATTTAATCATGTCCCCAGAGAGGGTGTACTCTGTCAAATAGATTATGCTAAAAGGGAGAATGACACCAGCTACAGCAATTTTCCATCCTTTTTTAATCCCCTCTGTAAACCCTTGGAGGTTCTCTTCTAAGCCAAGATAAAAAAATAAAAAAATCGTTCCAATAAAAGCAAAGGTCTCAATCGTCGTTGAATGGGGAGAAAGAAGATGCAGATTGACCGCCGCAAGTCCTCCGATGAGGTAAAAAAGGACATCTGCAATCCCCGTTTTTTTGGATGCCCAAAGAGATGCGATAATAATAATGAGCAGATAAAGTAAGATAAGAGTTGTAATCATTTCCATAGCAAAGTGCCTTAGTTAATTTTCATGGATTATGACTTAAATAGGTTTATATTATCCTTTGTTTCGCTTCTTTTGCAGTAAAAAAATAGATTCTTAATTTATTTTATTGTATCCTTTTGCTATTGAATGGATACAATCCTTCTTAACGCCATTTTCGGCACTACAAAACACTTTTAAAGGCACTCAAAATGACAAATGTTAGTATCATAGTTTTAGATTTTGGTTCTCAATACACACAACTTATAGCGCGTCGTCTTCGTGAAGATAAAATTTATTGCGAAATTCTTCCTTACCATGTCAGCGTAGAAGAGATAAAAGCTAAAAATCCAAAAGGCGTTATCCTCAGCGGTGGTCCATCTTCTGTTTATAACAAAGATGCGTATGTCGTGGATCAAGGTGTTTATACACTTGGTATCCCAGTTCTTGGAATCTGCTACGGCATGCAAAGAATTGCGGTTGACTTTGGTGGAAGTGTTGTTCGCTCAAACCACCATGAGTACGGAAAAGCGGAACTTACAATTAACAATGTGGAAGGCAAATGTTCTCCTCTTTTAGCAGATTGTGATGATGGACGCATCGTTTGGATGAGCCACAGCGATAAAGTGGATGTGCTTCCTGAGGGCTTTGCACCGATAGCAACTTCAGCAAATTCTCCTTATGCAGCTATTGCAAATGAAGAAAAACGCGTTTATGCGATGCAGTATCACCCAGAAGTGCAACACTCAGAAGAGGGCTATTTGATGCTTCGTAACTTTGCAAAAAATATTTGTGGAGTAACAGAGAAGTGGAAAATGGAACACTTCTTAAAAGAGCAAATTAAAAGTATTCGTGAAAAAGTAGGAACGGGGAAAGTTCTTTGTGGACTCAGCGGCGGGGTGGATAGCTCTGTTGTTGCGGCTATGCTTTACGAAGCGATTGGAGAGCAACTTGTTCCAGTATTTGTCGATAACGGACTTCTTCGTAAAGATGAGAGAGAACAAGTGGAAGAGGTTTTCAAAATCAATCTCAAAGTGCCTCTTATTACAATTGATGCAAGAGAGAGTTTTTTGAGTAAGTTGGCTGGTGTGAGCGACCCTGAAACAAAAAGAAAAATCATCGGACACACTTTTATTGAAGAGTTTGAAAAAGAGGCGAAAAAACATGACGGTATCAAGTTTTTGGCGCAAGGAACACTTTACCCTGATGTTATCGAGTCTATCAGTGTAAATGGACCGTCCGAAGTTATAAAATCGCACCACAATGTGGGTGGTTTACCTGATTGGATGGATTTTCAGTTAATCGAACCTTTGCGTGAACTTTTTAAAGATGAAGTTCGTAAAATAGGGCTGGAACTTGGTCTTCCAGAGAGCATGATAAACCGCCATCCATTCCCTGGGCCAGGACTTGCAATTCGTATTATGGGCGATGTAAATCAACCAGATTTAGACCTTTTACGCGAGGCAGATGTAATTTTACTCGATGAGTTAAAAGCAAGCGGATACTATACAAAAACATGGCAAGCATTTGTGGTTTTACTTAATGTAAAATCAGTCGGTGTTATGGGCGATAATCGTACTTACGACAACACGGTTTGTGTGAGAGTTGTTGAAGCAGTGGACGGAATGACAGCAACATTTGCACATCTTCCACATGACTTGTTGGAGAGAATTTCAAGAAGAATTATTAATGAAGTGGATGGAATAAACCGCGTTGTTTATGATATCTCTAGTAAGCCACCAGCAACAATCGAGTGGGAATAATTAGATTTCTTACATAACTCAAGAAACTAGATTCCGAATGACCAAAGGGAATGCCCTTGTGGTACAAGTTCGGAATGACGGAGTATAGAAACTTTTGTCATCCTGAACTTGATTCAGGATCTAAGTATTGCAAGAACTCTATTAAACTTTGGCATGTGGAAATAAACTTCCACATGCCAACACACTACTAATTTCCACATGCCAACATGTTAGGAGTTTTCCACATGCCAAAACCAATCTATCTTTTTTCAATCTCCGCACATCCACATGCCATAAGCGTCAACTCTTTGGATATCCAATTTTTAAAACCTGCTATAAATTTTGCTTACTATGATTATTTGATTATCACTTCAAAACAAGCGAGTGAAGCCTTAAAACAGTATGATAAAAAAGAGTATATCCATATGCCGTCTCTTTGCGTTTCAAAGCAAAGTGCATTGGCGTATGAAGAGCTTGGTGGTAGGGTTTTAGATATTGGCGGTGGGTATGGCGACAACTTAGCGGGTAAAATAAAAGAGT
Organism: Campylobacterales bacterium; assembly: GCA_026390075.1. Classification (GTDB taxonomy): domain Bacteria; phylum Campylobacterota; class Campylobacteria; order Campylobacterales; family Sulfurimonadaceae; genus Sulfurimonas. Next base: position 9,730 of record JAPLGP010000051.1, on the reverse strand, counting down.
TTCCAAAAGAGACAAAATGGCTCTATCTGCGAGCAAAAATAGTTGCTTCTGATTTTGTATCCACATGCCAAGAAGAGGGCTATCAAATAGATGAAATCATAGTTTATGAGAGTGGATGTTCAAAAGATTTATGGCATGTGGAAGTGGAAGAGGATGCAGTTTTAATCTTTACTTCGCCATCAAGTGTGGAGTGCTTTTTAAAAAATCATACCATAACACCTTCAAATAAGGTAATTGTCATAGGTAAAACAACAGCTTTATCTTTGCCAAAAGATATCAATTATATTATTTCAGATGATACAACAATTCAAAGTTGCATAGATATTGCTTCAAAATTATAGAAAAAAGAAAAATCAAGTATCATTTTTGTATAATAAGTGTAATAGTCTGGGTAGTTCGAGATATCGCAATATGAGGGTTCTACATATTCAAATCGTGAACTAGTAGAGCTTTAGTGTGTCGGTGCTTTCGTTTGAGGTATGTTCATTCAGCCGAGAAACTGCCGCCGTTATAAAGTTCTCGCTTCACACAAATACGGCTTTTTAGAACCGAGCCAAATGCGTGACGGCTACCTGGGCTATTAAAATATCTATTTGCTATATTTTGGTGTATCCAATAGATATTTTTAAAAATTTTGATGGAGATGTGAATGAAGATTTTGATACTAGGAAGTGGTGCGCGCGAGTATTCTATTGCTCTTGCAATTTTGAGTGAAGGTGAGGGACACGAACTTTTTTTTATGCCAGGAAATGGTGCAACTTCGGCACTAGGAACAAACTTAGATATTAAAGATTATAATTTACTTGCAGATTTTGCGAAAGAAAATAACATTGAACTTACTATCGTAGGTCCTGAAGGTCCTCTTGTGGATGGAGTTGTTGATATTTTTAAGGCAAAAGAACTTGCAATTTTTGGTCCATCCAAAGAAGCAGCACAACTCGAAGGCTCAAAAGTCTATATGAAAAACTTTTTGGCAAAATATAATATTCCAACTGCACGATACATTGAAACAGATTCTATCGAAGATGCTTTCAAATTTACAAACACTTTAACTGCTCCAATCGTTGTTAAAGCAGATGGACTTTGCGGTGGAAAGGGCGTAATTATCGCTCAAAATCATGATGAAGCGAAAATTGCAATAAGCGAAATGCTCAGTGGAAAAAGCTTCGGAGATGCGGGACTTAAAGTAGTTGTGGAAGAGTTTTTAGACGGCTATGAACTCTCTATGTTTGCGGTTTGTGATGGAGAGGATTACATTCTTCTTCCAGCTGCACAAGACCATAAAAGATTACTAGATAACGACCAAGGACCAAATACAGGGGGAATGGGTGCGTATGCTCCAACTCCTTTAGTGGATGAAGTTTTGTATCAAAAAGTAAGAGAGAGAATTATTCGTCCAACACTCGATGGCATGAAAAAAGAGGGTGCTCCTTTTGAGGGCGTACTTTTTATAGGCATTATGGTTGTCAAAGGTGAACCGATTACCTTAGAATTTAATGTCCGTTTTGGTGACCCTGAGTGTGAGATTTTGATGCCTCTTATGACTTCAAGTGTGAGTGACATGTTTTACAAAGCTGCAACGAATAATCTCTCCGAGATAAAAGTAGAATTTTCAAAGCAATTCGCTGTGGGTGTTGTGATGGCAAGTGAAAATTATCCATACAAAAACTCTACTCCAGCAGAGATAATCGTCGATGAAGTGCACCATGAGGAGATAGAAAAATATACACATATTTCTTACGCAGGTGTAACTATGGAAGATGGTAAATTGTACGCGGATGGCGGAAGAGTCCTCGTGTGTGTTGGACTTGGAGATACAATTAAACAAGCAAGAGACAGAGCGTATATGCGATGCGGACAAGTGCATTTTGTAGGTAAAAAACTTCGTACAGATATAGCGTATCAGGCACTCTAAAAAATGAATGAAGAGATAGAAAATATTCTTCATCGTGAAGGTATTACATTAGCAGACATTAAAAAAAGAGCTATGGCTTTTTTTATAGATGAGACGCTCCTCTCTTTTTTACTTATATTTGCTTTGTGGGACTCATTTTCGGCTGCTAAAAATGTGGAAGAAGTCATTCTGTTAACAAACACTTTTATTTTAGAATATATAACAATGAAAATAGTATATCAAGCTTTTTTTACTATGCAATATGGCGCAACTCTTGGAAAAATAGCGATGAAAATAAGAGTGATAGAAATTAGAACACTTCAAAAACCCAGTGTAGTTAGTGCGCTTAATCGTGCAATATTTCGTATCATAAGTGAAACATTTTTTTATCTTGGTTTTTTATGGGGGATGCTAGACCCGTCGCGTCAAGCACTTCATGACAAAACAGCAAAAACTTTGGTTGTCAATGCTTAAGTTTTTTTCTTTTTTTCTTTTACTTTTTTCATTTGCACATGCCGATGCTGAAGTTGAAATATTTGCTGCCTTTATGGATTCAAAAGATAATATTGTGAACGCTTCAGGCGATGTGGTTGTTGTCTATCAGGATTATCATCTCAGTGCGAAAAGTGCAATATATAATAGAACAAGTGGAGATTTAGAGCTTTTTGACAACATCCGTGCGACAAAAGGTCAGGAATATCAGCTTTTAGGCGATTATGCAAAATTAAATATTGCAAAAAAAGAAAAAAGTTTTAAACCATTTTTTATGCTTGAAAAAAAATCACAAGTTTGGCTCAGTGCGGATGATGGATTGATTCAAGATAAAGACCTCGATATAAAATCAGGTTCTATGAGCGGATGTAATCCAAATAACCCTCTATGGACGATGGAATTTAAATCATCTGATTATAACTCCGATTCAAAATGGCTTAATCTTTATAATACTGTAGTCTATATTTATGATATCCCAGTCTTATATACTCCATATATAGGTTTTTCTTTAGATAATACGCGAAGAACGGGACTTTTGATACCTGCTTTTGGTTTATCAAATAAAGAAGGATTTTATTATGAACAACCTTTTTATATAGCGGAGCAAAATTGGTGGGATTTAGAGTTAAAACCTCAGGTAAGAATGAACCGTGGTTATGGAGGATATGCAACCTATAGATTTAAAGATAGTGCTATTTCTGAGGGAGAGCTCCGCGGGGGTTATTTTAAAGAAAATGATGATTATTTTTTAGCAAATGATTTAGCAAATAAAACGCATTATGGGTTCAATTTAAAATATCAAAACAGTGATGTCCTAAATCAATGGTTTAATATGAAGCTTGAGGGACAATCTGGATTATATACTGATATAAATAGTATGAATGATGTTGATTATATTAACCTATCCAACAACAATACCATTAACAATACTACAACCACACAAGTTCTCTCTCGTATAAATATGTTTTACAATACAGATAATAATTATTTTGGTACATATTTTAAATATTATCAAGATTTAACGAAGCAGAGTAATGAAAATACTCCACAAATACTACCAACACTCCAATATCACAACTACTTAAATACATTATTGGACGGACATCTTTTATATAGTGTAGATATGCACAGTAGCAATATATATAGAGAAATAAATGAAAAAGTAGTTCAAACAGATGTAAATATACCAGTTACTCTTCAAACATCAGTGCTGGATGAGTACTTAAATCTTTCCTATAAAACGAATCTTTACGCACAACATTCAGCTTTTTCTGGTGCAGAAAAGATTGTAACAAATAATCAATACAATGATGGGTATGTAGCTAGAAATTACAACCAAATATCCGCTTCTACGGAGCTTACAAAAGCTTATGAAGAATATACACATGTTGTTAGCTTTGGTACAAACTACTCTTTTGCTGGAGGTGAAATAAGAGATGGTTTTTATGATTACAATAAAGAATTTTGTTCAGATTTGCTAAATAGCACGGATTCAAGATGTGCATTTTATAGAATCTCGCAAATGCAAGATGTACTTAAATTTGATTTTTCACAGTATCTTTATGATTCTGTAGGAAAACAAATAATCTATCACAGACTGGCTCAAGCAATTGTTTATGAAGAGTTTGGAACTAAAACAGGAGAACTTGAAAATGAACTCAATTATCTTATTACGGATGGTTTAAATTATTATAATAATATGTTTTATAATTATGATGCAACATCCTTTTCTAAACTTACGAATGGGGTTTCTTATAGTGCAAATAAAGTAACAGCATCCTTATCACATCTCTATAAAGATACTTTTTTACATTCTAAAGATGGCTACACACCTTATGCAAGCTATCTTACTGGGCGAGCTAGTTACGCTTACGATACACATTATTCCTACCATATGGATTATGCTTATGACATTGAGACGAGCTTAAAGAAGAAGGCGGAAATAGGTTTTATATACAAAAAGCGATGTTGGGATTTTGGAATAAGATATGTTGAAAACAATAGACCAGTTCTCTCAAGAGTAGGATTTGATAACAATTCTGTTTTTGATAGATACATATTTTTTACAATAGCGCTGAAACCACTCATGTCATCAGGACGCGGATCTTCTGAATTCGCGCTAAATCTTCCTAATACTTTTTAAAAGGATACCATTGAGCTAAAAAAATTTCCAAAAAAAAAGAAGAAATAAAAGAAATATTAGATTCAAACCAACAAGGAGAATAAGTTGAAATATGATGTAAATTTAGAGTTAGAAAATAGAGTTGAAGAGTATTCGTTTGGTGCTGTTGCAAAACAAGCAAATGGTGCTGCATGGGTAAAATCAGGGAATACAGTTATTTTAGCAACAGTTGTTATAGATGAAACAGAAATAGTAAAAGATGACTTTTTGCCACTTACTGTGCAGTATATAGAAAAATCATACGCTTCTGGAAAAATTCCTGGAGGATTTTTTAAAAGAGAGACAAAACCAAGTGATTTTGAAACTTTAACATCTCGCATAGTTGATAGGTCTCTTCGTCCACTTTTTCCAAAAGGTTTTGGACACCCAACTCAAATCACTATTATGGTTTTTAGTGCCGATAAAGAGTCAGATTTACAAATTTTGGCATTAAATGCAGCATCTGCTGCACTTTATATCTCTGATATAGATATAAACACTTCTGTTTGCGCAGTAAGAGCGGCTAAAATTGAAGGAGCTTTAGTTTTAAATCCTACGCTTTCACAGTTGAAAAATTCTACCCTTGATTTGTATCTCTCTGGAACAAAAAATGATCTTCTTATGATTGAGATGCGTTCACTTGGCGGTGAGCATGTGGAAATCAGTGATGCTTTTATAGACCCTATGTTAGACCCAAGTATGGCAACTGCTTTCATCCCTTCCCATGTTTCTAATGCAATACCTGAAGAAGAATTAATAGAAATTTTACAAAAAACACAAGAAGCTCTTTTTACTTGTAATACAAAATATGAAGAAACATTTACTCCTTATAAAAAAGAGACATCTAAAATAGAGTATAAAGCGCATTCTATTAATGAAGAGATGGTAAATTATGTGAGAGAAATCCACATGCCAGATATCAAAGCCGCAATGAATCAAATGGCAAAATCAGAACGCTCAACAGCCCTACGACAGTTAAGAAAGAAAATTCTTTTAGTGGAAGAGCATTGGGATGAGTTAGAGTTAAAAGATGCGATAGAAAAAGTAAAAAAAGAGCAGGTAAGAGGACAGATTTTAAATGAAAGAGTTCGTGCGGATGGAAGAAGTTTAACTGAGATTCGACCAATTTCTATTAGTACAAATGTTCTTCCAAGTGCGCATGCATCATGTCTTTTTACAAGAGGTCAAACGCAAGCCTTAGTAATTTTAACAATGGGTGGAGCGAAAGATGGTCAAATGTTTGAGAATCTCACCGATGATGGTACTCAAAACGAAAACTTCATGGTTCATTACAATTTTCCAGGCTTTAGTGTAGGTGAAGCTTCTCCGATTATGGGAACTAAAAGAAGAGAATTAGGTCATGGAAACTTAGCAAAAAGAGCTTTAGAACCTATTGTAGAATTGAGTGGGCAAACGATTCGTTTGGTTTCAGAAATACTTGAATCAAATGGTTCATCATCTATGGCTACAGTTTGTGGTGGATATATGGCTCTAAAAGCAGCTGATATTGAGACAAGCGATACGATAGCTGGAATCGCAATGGGTATGGTAAGCGAGGGCGATAAATACGCAATTCTTTCAGATATTATGGGACTTGAAGACCATGATGGAGATTTGGATTTTAAAGTAACTGGCTCAAAAGACGGCATTACTGCTATGCAGATGGATATCAAACTCGGTGGAATTAGCCTTGAAGTATTAAAAGAAGCACTTTATCAAGCTAAAGAGGGTCGAGCACATATTATAGATATTATGCTTGAAGCAGAAGAAAAAATCGAATTTAATGACGGTGTTTTACCAAGTACAGACTTTTTTCATATAGACCCTAGTTTTATCGGCGATATCATTGGTCAAGCTGGAAAAACTATTCGTGAAATTATAGAAAAGTTTGAAGTTGCCATTGATATTGATAAAAAAGATGGAAAAGTAAAAGTAACGGGTAAAAATAAAACTGGTGTTTCAGGTGCAAGAAAGCATATTGAATCCATAGTAAGCACACCAAAAGCAGCTAAGATTAAGTATGAAATCGGGCAAGTTTATGAGGGTGTCGTTAAAAAGATAGTTGAGTTTGGAGCATTTATAGAGCTTCCAGATGGAACTGACGGGCTTTTGCATGTATCAAAAATGAAAGTAGATAAAGCTTCTGATGCATTCAAAGAGGGCGATAAATTAACAGTAGAGATTTTAGAGTTTAAAGGCAATAAAATTTCTTTAGGGATTGCATAAAAAGTTTTTGGCATGTGGAAGTGAAAATATTTCCACATGCCAAGTCCATTTAATAAAATATTTAGCAGAATTTACATACAATTCGCTCTATCAATTTTTAGTAGGGAAATTTTTGCATTTATGTAGAGATTGCTATATTCTTTTGGATGTGGTTACGCTAGCCGAAAAATTTTGTAAACAAAAACGGAGATAAACATGAAAAAAATTCTTTTCTTAATGGTAGCATTCGCTGCTGCTGCATTCGCTGCTGATGGTGAAGTTGCTAACCAAACTTTAAAAGCATACTCAATGATCGCTGCTGGTCTTGGTCTTGGTCTTGCTGCATTAGGTGGAGCTATCGGTATGGGTCATACTGCTGCTGCAACTATCGCTGGTACAGCTCGTAACCCATTATGCACTTGTAATTGCTCTTATAGCACTTTACGCAAACCCATACTTAGGTTAATCAACTCTAAGTAAAATAAAGCACCTTTTGGTGCTTTAACCTCTAAATGCGACCGTGGTGGAACGGTAGACACACTACCTTGAGGTAATGCTCTAAAGTGTTGTCAAAGTAGTAGAAAAAGAACAAAAAGCGGACGTGGTGGAATGGTAGACACACTACCTTGAGGTGGTAGCGCATTACGTGTGTGGGGGTTCAAATCCCCCCGTCCGCACCATTTAATTCCCTATAATACGGGCTTTCAACAATAAATAAAAAAACAGAAAAGTAATCGCAGTCTCACAGACAAATTTGTTTTTCTTATAATCAACTAATATTTTTTCAAAACAATTCATTTTTCTAACTTGTCAGAATGTAAGCTTATTGACAGTCTTATTGCACACTTTTATTGCACAGTATTGAAAATATTTTTGATTTTCAGTGATTTTATTGCACAATGATAAAGTCGTAATTTTATATTAATTTTTCATACTATTATAATACTCATGAATATTGAAATATTTTAATTCTCGAAAATTATATATACGAGATGGATGCCTAGGGTTCCCTTGTTGTGTTAATAATAAATCTTCTTTTTCATTATCAATACAAAGCCATTCTATTTTTTTATCTTTCAATTTATCATATATACTAAAAAAAGAGTCTTTCATATTTGAGTTTTGAGATATTTTATCTCCCCAACAAACTAGAATGTCATTATTAACAATATTTACAATATGATTTATATTCTTTTCAAGATACTTTTTATGATTATTATTTGTAACTTTAGAACTGTTCGTTTCCATAATAGGTAATAAATTCATCATCACACAACTATCATAGCCATGGACTAAAGCTAAACCAAATACTTTAAGGACTGTTTGGTCAAATCGTGTAGGTAAAGCCGTAGAAGGATTCATACCTATGCAGTATAATGGATTATCTCCTTTAATACCTAATAAGTATCTATACTCTAAATTTTCGTCTATCTTGTCATATTCAAAAATATTTAATTTACTTTTTATACTATTATTCATTAAATAAATTCATTTATTAAATCTTCCACATTTGTCCATTTACTATCTTTAAGTTCTAAATTAATTGTTTCGAGCTTATCGTTATACCTTTTTTTTGCATCATTAATTAATTCTTTCCATAACCTTACTTTTATAGTATGATTGTCTTTTTCCAAATCGCCCCAACTGCTTGACACAAATCCAGTTTTTTCAGAAGATATTGCATAAGCAATGATTTTATAATTTTCATTTAAATTTTTAGAAAGTTTATCAATTATTTTTAAATATTTTTCTTGAACTTCCATAATTATAGTTGAATTTATTTTAACTGTAGGTTTTTTTAACTCTATAATGTAAATTGTTTTTTCACCATTATTCGTTATAGGAATAAATAAATCTGGAACTTTATCTAAATCTTCTTTCTTGGTTATCTTAGAAATTGTATTAATAATATTAGGGTCATTATAAATTTCCATACAAAATTCTTTAAAAATAGTTTTTAAAGCTTTGTCTCCTGCAAAACTATCAGGTGATAAATCCTCATATGTTTCATCAATAATCCATAAATTTCTTTCTATAACTTTTTGAAGTTCTGTTCTTTCTTTGGTATTTTTCTTTCCTGAACCATTAACCATGTCATCAAAATGATTTAATACATCTAAATATTTTAGGTATTTTTCTTTTTGCATTACTATGTCAATAATATCAAGATTGCTTCGTACATAATTAAATATTTCATTCTCATTATCTTTTAAATCAGCTATATATTCCATATTATCCAAATAAGAAATTGGTGAAACTTGAACAAGTACTTTAATTAATCTACCAATTATGCCTTTTAATTTATCATTAGGATTTAATTTTTGATTGTATATGAATGGCATTGTCATTGCATGATACACTTCATCAACAATTTTTTCATTTTCAATTCTACTTACAATATCTTGATAACTCTTAGATATCATATGTGTATTATTATTCCATATGGTCATTTGTATATTTCTAAATACTTTGATTATATGGTATTGCAGTTCGTTTAATAATTTATCACTTGTTCTCGTTACATTTTGAGTGTAAATCATCTCGTCTAATGATTTAAAATACTCACTATGAACAAAAATAGTGTGGGCATAAGTAATATCACCAAATGCATCTTTATGACTACCTGATGGTGTAGTAAACAAATATGATGATTTATCATCAAAATATAAAATATGTTTTGATTTTTTTAATTTTAGTTTTTCATTCCAGACTATATAATTAACGTCAAACTTTATATTTTCAATATGATATTCTTCTTCTTTTTTTTGAAAAATATAAGTATCTACATCTATTAAATTATTATTTATTTTAACATCAACTTTTTTAGATATTAAGGCATCTGTCAAACGAACTCTAAAATTGGGCAGGTAAATTAAAAAAAAGTTACATTCTGAAACTTAAACCACCTCTTGTTTTTCTACTATTTTATTTGAAGATTTAGCTCCAAACTTATAAATGTCTGAATTGATGATTCCTGA
>JAPLGP010000052.1 GCA_026390075.1 Campylobacterales bacterium | reverse complement strand
CAGGAATCATCAATTCAGACATTTATAAGTTTGGAGCTAAATCTTCAAATAAAATAGTAGAAAAACAAGAGGTGGTTTAAGTTTCAGAATGTAACTTTTTTTTAATTTACCTGCCCAATTTTAGAGTTCGTTTGACATTTTAAGATGACTAGTTGAAAAAAACTAATAATGAAACACTAAAAAGTATCTTAAATTGTCATATGTTTTTATAACATATAGACCGTAATTTTAGCATACAAAAGAGAGAATTCAAGTTTGTTCGATATAATACGAGGTTTGAAAATATATTAATTTTTAGGAACTATTTCATGTTACTTTTTACTCCTGGTCCAACTCCAGTACCGCAAAATGTTCGTAATGCAATGAGCGATGAGACAATGCACCACCGTACTCCAGAATTTGAAGCTATTTTTGAAAAAACAAGAAAACATCTTTTTAAGGTTTTTAATACAGACGAAGTTGTCATGCTCTCTTCTAGTGGAACGGGTGCTATGGAAGCAGCAGTTATAAATCTTTGCCACAATACTCTTTTGAATGTAAACTCAGGAAAATTTGGTGAGCGATTTGGAAAAATTGCACTCGCAAATGGACTTAAAAATGTTGAGATAAAAAATGAGTGGGATACAGCAGTAAGTGTGGAAGCAGTTGTAGAAGCGATAAAAAACAATAGTGACATCGATGCTATCGCTGTACAAATTAGTGAGTCAGCAGGTGGATTGCGCCATCCTGTTGAAGAAATCGCAAAAGCAGTCAAAGAGATAAATCCAAACATTATGATTATTGCCGATGGAATTACCGCTGTTGGAGTTGAAAAAATAGATGTGACAAATATTGATTGTATCTTAGCTGGAAGTCAAAAAGCGTTCATGCTTCCTCCTGGACTTTCTATGATGGGGCTTAGTCAGAGAGCTTTAGATAAGATTGGAAAAGGAAAAGGGTATTACTTCAACCTAGCAACAGAGATAAAATCTCAAAGAAAAAATACTACTGCTTGGACAGCGGCGACAACTCTTATCATTGGTTTATTAGAAATTTTTGAAACAATAGAAAGAGATGGTGGATTAGAAAAACTTTATAAAGATACAGCCCTTAGAGCAGAAGCAGTACAATCCGCACTTGAATCTATAGGTCTTCATGTATATCCACATACCCCAGCAAAATCTATGACGACTATTGATGACGCAGATGCTTCTGTGATAAGAAAAATGCTAAAAAATAATTTTAGTGTCAATGTAGCTGGTGGACAAGACCATTTAGAAGGCAAAATTTTTCGTATAAATCAGATGGGACTTATTCCTGTTTATGAGATGGCTTGGGTTGTAAATTCTATAGAGCTTGTGCTGAGTAAACTTGGTCGTAGAGCGTATGATGGAAGCGCAAACAAAGTTTTTAATCAAATACTTTTTGAAAATATACAAGCATAATGATACTTGAGCAAACGCTTTCAAATAAGTTTATTAAGGTTGGTGTATAAATGATTTTGGAGCATGAGATACCAAATGGTTCTAAACTCTATTTTGGCAAATCAGCCAAAGTTAAAAGAGAGATAGAGAAAGTTGCGAGTGAAATACTCTACGCGAATGGCTTTGAAGAGATAGTTACTCCGATTTTTTCATATCATCAACATCTTAGTATTGCGGATGAGAAAGAGTTAGTTCGAGTAAATGATGCTAAAAATAACAATATGAGCCTGCGTGCAGACTCTACTATTGATGTTGTTAGAATTATTGAAAAAAGATTAGGTCGCAATACAGAACATAAAAAATGGTTCTATATTCAGCCAGTTTTTCGTTATCCGTCAATAGAGCAGTATCAAGTTGGTGTTGAATTTATGGGCGAAAAAGAACTCTCATCTGTTATGAAAATAGCAGTTGCTATTTTTGATAAACTAGAATTAAAGCCACTTATTCAGATATCAAATATACGAATACCACAAATATTGGCTGATATGTTTGATGATTTGTCGATTGATGATTTTCGTCATATAAACATAGAAAAATTTTTAAATTTGAATGTTCTATGGCTGGAAAAACTTGTGTATCTTCAGCATGTGGAACAAGTAGAAGAACTTTTAGAAATAGTTCCACATGCCATCAAAATAGAACTTCAAAAAATGAAAGAGTTATGTTCACAAATGTCATGCGAAAATAGTGTTCTTGCACCATTGTATTATGCTGAAATGCTTTATTATGATGAGCTATTTTGTAGAGTAATATACAAAAATGAAGTATATGCACGCGGTGGAAGATATAAAAGCCAAGAACTCACTTCTGTTGGATTTGCAATTTATACAGATACATTGTGCGAAGCACTCACTAAATAATAGATTATTAAAAAAAGAGGAAATATGAAAGCAGATTTGATTGTAGGAATTCAGTGGGGCGATGAGGGAAAAGGTAAAATTGTTGACAGACTAGCAAAAGAGTATGACATGGTTTGTAGAAGCCAAGGTGGTCATAATGCTGGACATACAATTTGGGTGGACGGTGTACGATTTGCACTTCATCTTATTCCATCAGGTGTATTAAACCCAAAAGCTATAAATGTTGTAGGAAATGGTGTTGTTTTATCTCCTGAATCTATTATCAAAGAGATGACTCAGTTTGAAGGCTTAGAAGGTCGTCTTTTCATCTCAGATAAAGCGCATCTTAATCTTTCTTACCACTCTTTGATTGACCAAGCTCGTGAAAAACTAAAAGGCGATAAAGCTATCGGTACAACAGGTAAAGGAATTGGACCTGCATATTCTGATAAAATTAATCGTGTTGGATTTAGAGTTGGTGAGCTTTTAAATCCTGCGAAACTTTGTGTTTCGATTTTAGAATATTTTGAGCAAAATAGAGCTATTTTTGAAATACTTGAAATAAGTACACCTAAAAAAGAGGAACTTTTAGTTGAACTAGAAGGCTATAAAGCTAAACTCGCTCCATTCATTACTGACACCACTCAAATGGTATGGAATGCACTCGATAATAATAAAAAAATTCTTTTAGAGGGTGCTCAGGGAACTATGCTTGACATTGACCACGGAACATATCCGTTTGTAACATCAAGTGCAACGGTCAGTGCTGGTGCATGTACTGGGCTTGGAATTAATCCTAAAGATGTAGGAAAAGTTACAGGTATCGTAAAAGCATATTGTACACGCGTTGGAAATGGTCCGTTTCCTAGTGAAGACTTAGGCGAAGATGGGAAAAGATTAGGCAAACAAGGGCATGAGTTTGGAACAACAACTGGAAGAGCTAGAAGATGTGGCTGGTTTGATGCAATTGCTACTAAATATGCAAGTCGCTTAAACGGTTGTGATGAATTAGCACTTATGAAGCTTGATGTTCTTGATGGATTTGCTGAGGTTAAAGTTTGTATCGCTTATGAGTTAAACGGCAAAGAGATAGATTATATGCCAACAAATTTAGAGGATGTAAAACCTATTTATAAATCTTTTAAAGGTTGGGATAAATCCGCTGGTGCGAGGTCTCTTGAAGAGTTGCCAAAAGAAGCGAGAGATTATATTTTAGCGATAGAAGAGATAACAAAAACAAAAGTAGGCATCATATCAACTTCTCCAGAGAGAGATGACACTATAATCCTATAGTTGGCATGTGGAAATGAAAACTCGTTTTAGCTCATTAGTCACTTTAAAAAAAAGTACGATGGACAAGAGCGAACGAGTTGTACAACAAGCAAACACTGATTTAAAGAGTGCTATAACAGCACTTGAACTCTCATACGAATCACTTCAAAATATTGACTCTCCTACAAAGGGGAGTATGTCTGAGATGTTAGCTAATAGAACACTGTTATCTTCTCAAAGAGATTTTATTATACATAATCAAGAGTGGGTTCAATTTGCTCAGAATCAGCTTTATCAAGCTAAAGAGCAATTAAAATCAGATATGATTGAACACGAAAAATTCAAATATTTAGAACTTGAAGAGATAAAAAAGATACTTAAGAAAAGAAAAGTAGAAGAAGCAAAAAATTTAGATGAAGTTGCTTTAATGACACATGCAAGAAAAACTAAGAACTAAAGGGTAAAAATGAAAATTTTATTACTGCTGATTGTAGCATTGTCATCACTTTTTTCTCAACAAACAAATGAAAAGTTATTTGAATGTACAGAGATTTTTAAAGAGAGAAAGAGTGAGCTTTTAGTTGAACTTGAAAGAATTGATGAACAAAAACAAGCTCTTGAAGCATTAAAAATAGCAACAGAAGAGTTGTTAAAAAAGAGAGAGATTCAGATAACGCAAAAAGAACAAGGTGTAGATAAAAAACTAAATGAAACTTCTCAAAAAGAGGAGTCTATAAAAGCAATGCTGAAAAAAAATGAAGAAGTTTTAAAAGAAATTAAAGATAAAAAAATGGATAGCGTAGCTCAAACATTTGCAAAAATGAAAGCGGCTTCAGCAGCTGGTATTTTATCTGACATGAATGTATCTGAGGCGGTTGTGATATTTAATTCTTTGCAACCTAAAACTGTAGGTCAAATTTTAACAAAAATGGATGCAAAAAAAGCATCAGAAATAACTGTGCTTTTGAACAAATAATCATAGAGCACCATCCCCTAATTGTATCTTTACCTTAGTTATTGTAAAATATACAAATTTATTTAACAAGCAGGGTCTATTCATGAAAATATCACTAAAAACTATACCTCATATATCTAGTAAAATTGCAATTGATTTAAATCTTAGTGGTGCGGTGACTATGACAAAAGGTCTTGAAGCAGTTGCACATGAAGCAGAAAAAATCTTAGAAGATAGTGTAAAAAAAGAGTTAGCCCTCGAAGAAAAAGTTCATGAAATATGTGAAGCAAATGAAGAAGAGATAGATTTTATGTTAGTGGATGAAAGACAACTTTTTTTCATGATTAAGAAAAAATTAGCTCCTGAATTCGGAGTAATCCTTAATTATGAAGAGAGATATTCTGACATATCTCATAAAATATTGGATGAACTGTATGAAGAAGATTTAATCCACTTTGAAGTAACAGAAAATAGAATTAAAAATATCATATACAATGCAATAACATCTTTCATAGCAGATACTAATCAAATAGAAGATGCCGTTATGAATAAAATTAGAACATATAAGAAAAAGTATATTCCTGGAACGGATGAATTTGATATTTTACATGAAAAATTATACAAAGAAGAGTTGACAAGAAGGGGTATGGAATAATGAATAAAGTCTGGATATATCTGGAAAATGGCATCTTTTTAGAAGCCAAAAGTTTTGGTGCTGAGGGTACGAGTGTTGGTGAAATAGTTTTTAATACATCTCTGAGTGGTTATCAAGAGATAATGTCAGACCCCTCTTATGCTGGTCAATTTGTTACATTTACAATGCCTGAAATTGGTAATGTTGGTGTAAATGATCAAGACATGGAAAGTAGTTGCGCTCATGCTAAAGGTATGATAGTTAGAAAATATCAAGATAGATATTCAAATTTTAGAGCTCAAAATTCCTTAAAAGATTTTTTACTTCAATACAATATTATCGGGATTTGTGATATTGATACTCGATTTTTAACTAAGATGATTAGAACTGAGGGAGCTATGATGATGATAGCTTCTACAATAATAAGTGATAAAGTAGAACTAAAAAAGATGTTAGAAGCTTCTCCTAGAATTGAAGCTGTAAATTATATAGAGCAAGTAAGTACAAATAACGCCTATAAACATACATCTGGAATTTATTCTAATACTCTATTTGAGTATGAAAATGCTCCAGTAGCACAGGCTAAGATAGCAGTTATAGATTTTGGTGTAAAAAGAAATATTTTAAATGAACTTGTTAGTGCAAAGATGGATGTAGAAGTTCTTCCTAATGATTTTAGTGCAGATGAATTAATAAGCAGATACAACGCTAAAGATTTGGATGGAGTATTTTTATCGAATGGTCCAGGTGACCCACTCGTTCTTAAAAAAGAGCAAGAACAGATCAAAAAATTAATAGCGGCTAAAATACCAATGTTTGGAATTTGTTTAGGACATCAGTTACTTTCTATTTCTCATGGATATGATACTTTTAAACTTAAATTTGGACACCATGGTGGAAATCATCCAGTAAAAAATGAAAAAACTGGTTTAGTTGAGATTACCGCACAAAATCATAACTACAATGTACCTGAAACAATAGTAGAAATTGCAGAAGTTACACATACTAATCTTTTTGACAATACAATAGAAGGCTTAAAGTACAATAATGCACCAATTTTTTCTGTACAGCACCACCCAGAGTCCAGTCCAGGACCGAAAGAAAGTAGATATATTTTTAATGAATTTCTTTCTTTGATTAAAAGATAAAAAATACTTCTATATATTAAGATGTTAATACATCTTAATATTACCTACAAAATAGCTTTCTTAAAAATATATAAAACTCCCAAAGTAAACAAAAAAATAATAAATATTGAAATTTGTCACGAATAAGTCATTAATTAAGATTACTTAAACAATTGTATTGATATCATACAAGGTTAATTAGTCTAATTAATTTATTTTTAAATTAGTTAGGCATAATTGCTTTGAATCTTTAAGGAGGCTATATATGGAGAATCGTCCATTAGAGTACGACTATACGGTTGCTAAGATGTTCATGTTTACAACAATTGCATTGGGAATTGTTGGTATGCTCATCGGTGTAATATTAGCATTTGAGCTTGCTTTTCCAGAGATTAATACAATCTTGGGTCAAGGGTTAGCGGAATATACTAACTACAGTCGTCTTCGTCCACTGCATACTGATGCAGTTATTTTCGGGTTTACTTTAAGTGGTATTTGGGCTACTTGGTATTATGTTGGTCAGCGTGTATTAAAAGTGTCAATGGCAGAATCAAAATTTTTGATGTTTATTGGTAAATTACACTTTTGGTTATATATGGTTGGTGTAGTTGCAGTTGTTGCTTCACTATTTTTAGGTATTACTACTTCAAAAGAGTATGCTGAATTTGAATGGCCAATTGACATCGCTATTGTTGTTGTTTGGGTTCTATTTGGTGTGAGTATATTTGGTCTTATTGGTATTCGCCGTGAAAAATCATTATACATTTCTATTTGGTACTATATTGCTACATTCCTAGGTATAGCTATGCTTTATCTATTTAACAATATGGAAATCCCTACTATGTTAGCAAGTAATGCTGCTGGTGAATCTGGTATTGGTGCTTGGTACCATTCAGTTTCTATGTATGCTGGTACTAATGATGCTCTTGTTGAGTGGTGGTATGGTCATAATGCTGTTGCATTTGGTTTTACTGTTCCTATTGTTGCTATGATTTATTACTTCCTGCCAAAGGAATCTGGTCAAGCAATCTACTCATATAAATTATCACTTCTCTCTTTTTGGGGCTTAATGTTTGTTTATTTATGGGCTGGTGGACACCACTTATTATATTCGACTGTTCCAGATTGGATGCAAACTATGGGTTCGATTTTCTCTGTAATCCTTATTTTACCATCATGGGGTTCTGCAATTAATATGCTTCTTACAATGAAGGGTGAGTGGCAACAAGTTGCAGCATCTCCATTGATTAAATTTATGGTTCTTGGTTCTACATTCTATATGTTCTCAACATTAGAAGGTCCAATCCAAGCGATTAAATCTGTTAATGCTATTGCTCACTTTACTGACTGGATTGTTGGACATGTTCATGATGGAACTCTTGGTTGGGTTGGATTTATGATTATGGCTGCACTTTACCACATGGCACCTCGTGTGTTCAAGAGAGAGATTTATTCTAAGTCATTAATGGTATCTCAGTTCTGGATTCAAACATTAGGTGTTGTTTTATATTTCACTTCTATGTGGATTGCAGGTATTACTCAAGGTATGATGTGGCGTGCTCACGATGAATTTGGTAACTTAGCTTACTCATTCATTGATACAGTTACAGTTTTACATCCTTATTACGCTATTCGTGGTGTTGGTGGGTTATTATACTTAGTTGGTTTCTTGATGTTTGCTTATAACATTTATAAAACTATGTCTGCTCGTCCTGTTGAAGAATCAGAGCTACAAAATGCTTCGCCTATGGGCGCTTAATAGAAAGGATATAAAATGTTTCATTGGTTAGAAAAACATCCGTTCTTTTTTGCGGTAGGTATATTTGTAACGATTGCTTTTGCAGGTTTAGTAGAAATACTTCCAAACTTTGCACAGGCTTCTCGTCCAGTAATCGGTACAACTCCATATTCTACATTAGAGTTAACGGGTCGTCATGTATATATTAAAAATAGTTGTAATGCTTGTCATTCACAATTAGTTCGTCCATTTAAATCAGAAACTGACCGTTATGGTCACTACTCATTGAGTGGTGAATATGCGTATGATCGTCCATTCCTATGGGGTTCAAAAAGAACTGGTCCAGATTTAATGAGAGTTGGTAATTATCGTACTACTGACTGGCATGAAAATCACATGAACAATCCATCTGGTGTTGTTCCAGGTTCTATTATGCCTGCATACACTTGGATGTTCACTAATAAAGCTGATGTTAATACTGCTTATGCAGAACAATTAACAGTGGCTCAGTTCTTTTCAGTTCCTTATAACAAACCAGTTCCTATGAAAGATGGGTCAACTAAAATTGTTAAAATGGGAGCTAGTACTGCAGAAGCAAATGCTTTAGCGTTAGCAGAAGCAAAAGTTATCGCAGCGGATATGAAAAATCAAAATGTTAAAGATGCAGTTGCTCGTGGAGAAATCCCAGAAATCGTAGCACTAATTGCATACATGAACAGTCTTAAATAGCAGAGGTTTGTAGTGAATATTGCAGAACTTCAAGCTTATGGTTACTTCGCACTTGTTGTATTTCTAGTGATTGCACTGTATAGCTATATATATCATTTATATAGCACAGACAAGAAAAAAGGTGGTCATGACTATGAAAAATTCAGCAATATAGCGCTAAATGATGACATAAGCGATGCTCCGGTATCGCCTATGTCTGACGATAAAGAGAAATAGGAGAGATATATGAATAAGCTTTATCTTGGGGGAATTATCTTTACCACTCTAATGTTACTGTTCACTTATGTGGCAGTATTCCGTTCAGAGGGTGGTTTAAATGGTGATATCGTCAATATGCTTGCTATCGCAGGTGCTGTTGCACTTGTAATTATTACAGTATTTGTAGTAATCAAGTATGTTCGTCAAATGCAAACAGATACTGCTGATGGTCAGTTAGCTGATGAGAAGTGGGATGGTATCGGTGAGTATTTAAACGAGTTACCAATGGGTTGGGCAGTTATGTTCTTCGCACTTATAGTTTGGGGTATGTGGTATTTTGTTATAGGTTATCCTGTAAACGCATATTCACAAATCGGTGAGTACAATGAAGATACAAAAGCTCATAATAGTAAATTTGAAGCTCAATATGCATCAATTACAGGTGACAAACTTGTAGAAATGGGTGAATCAGTTTTCTTAGCAGAGTGTAAAGTTTGCCATGGTCTCAAAGCTGATGGTATTAATGGTAAGGCAGCAAATCTTAATAAGAGAATTGCAACTAACTCTGTAAAATATGCAGTTGAAAATGGTTCAAATAATAAACTGCTTGGTGTTGAAATGCCAATGCCAGATCGTAATGGACTTTTCAATGCTAATACGAGTGCTTTAATCACAGATGCTGAAATAGCTGCCGTTTCTTCTTTTGTTGCAAATGGAATGAAAGGTGCTGGTTCTGAAGTGTTTGCTGGTGTTTGTGCTGCTTGTCATGGCGCTGATGGAAAAGGTATGGATTCAGTTGCTCCAAGTATAGCTGCTTTCAATCCAGCACTTGTTGCTAATGTGCTTGCGCATGGTAAAAAAGGTGCAATTGGTGAAATGCCTAAGTTCGATAGACTTAATGCTAAACAAAAAGAAGCTGTTGGTGCATATATCACTAACTTAAGTAAATAAGGAGATTAGCATGAATGAAAATAGAAGTGTTTTTGCTCTTGATGGTATTACAGGTATGTTAATCGCAACTGTATTATTGCTCACTATCCTAGCTGGTCTTACAGTTTTAGGTCTTGGTGTTCAAAATGCAAATGCTGCTAATTATTATGATATTAAAGATGAACAATCAATTAAGATGTTTAGTACGGAAAATGCTAAACATGTAGTTGATGTGAAATAAGGGGTATATAATGGAAAAATTAATTACATTAGGTTTAGTAGTTATGGCTGCTTATACTCTTTTCGCGGTTTTAACACCTAATCATCTTTACGTCGGTTAAGGGAAATTTTTTTGAAAATTTCAAGAGGGCTCGCGGCCCTCATCCTCACAATATGTTTTCAAACAATAGTATCAGCAGAATATTTATATAAAGACGAACTGATTTATAATCCTAAATTTAATGCAGAAGTTGAAAAACTTGGAACTGAACTACATAGTAAAACTGGTATAGCATTAAAACTTATCATGTTAAGCAAATTACCACATGATAAAAATATAGTTGAGTATCAAAGAGAGATACTAAAAGATTTCAGCGAACCTACAATTTTACTCACATTTTCAGAATTAGATTCACAAGTAGATATATTAGCAAACGATGCTTCTTTATATGAGTATTTTGATAAAAAACAGGTTTTAAGTCCTG
Source organism: Campylobacterales bacterium (assembly GCA_026390075.1). GTDB lineage: Bacteria > Campylobacterota > Campylobacteria > Campylobacterales > Sulfurimonadaceae > Sulfurimonas. The sequence continues at coordinate 62,919 of JAPLGP010000052.1, read as the reverse complement.
TTGCATCTCCTGTTCAAGCTTTTCTGATGGCTGTGTTATATAGCAACAGTTTTGAGACTTTTAAAGAGATGATGAGTGATTCAGATGGCACAATTTTGCCTCTTCTTGCTGGAAAAGCTAAAGATGGTGAAACTCTAGGTAAATATTCAGGTGCTATGTTTAATGGCTATACTGATATTGCTGAGCAGATAGCTATAAGTAAAAATATAGTTTTAGAAAATGCTGCAGGAAATGCAAATAAGAATAGTATTTTATTAGTTAAAACGGTATTCTATGGTTTTATATTATATGCTCTATTTATGTACTTGAAAAGAAAATTTTATACAGGAAGAGAAGAACTTGAGCAAAAGTAATGGACAAATTTGGCCTTATGCCATAGTTATATCTATAGTATTAATATTTGCTGCTGGTGTTACAACGGTCGTTATTGCAACTAAATCGCCAGTTGAGAAAAGTGATGCATATATGATGGACTATCATGAAGCAGATGCTAAGGCAAATGATCTCATTGAATCTCGCATCGCATTTGATAAAAAATATAAGGTAGAGTATATTACAGATTCTCTCACTCTTAATGAGAGTACAATCAAATATAAAGTGAGCGACTTGAACTCTGAAAAAGTTTGTGACGCAAATATCACGGTTGTAATCACAAGGCCAGATAGTCATCAATATGACAAACAACTTAATAATCCAAAAATAGAGAATGGTGTTTATTCCTTTAAATCTATTAAGCTGGAAAAAGAAGGTAGATGGGATATTATGGCAAAGGTGAGTGTTGGAGATGTACAAAGATATTATAATGTAAAAGCCGATACAAGAGCCAAAGATGCGTACGAATATTGATAAACGACGGCATGTGGAATAAGTTCCACATGCCAAATGAAATAGATAAATGAATGAAAACACCATAGTCTTACCTTCAGCCCGTGCCATACGGCATGAGCAACTTCTTATCCAAGAATCAACCCTTTTTTTACCAAACTACATTACAATGTCAGAGTTTATCAGTAAGCTTTGTATTGTAAAAGATTTTAAAATTGCGGATGAAGATAGTAGAGTTTTACTACTTTTAGAAGCATCCGATTTTGCCTCATTTGCAAATCTTCAAATCCAGAGAAACTTTTTTACATTCACAAAAAACTCCACCTATATTTTTAAATTTTACGAAGAGTTAAGTGCTGAAATGTACGACATCTCTAAGCTTGATACTTCCGACATTTATGCCGAATATGAAGAACATATTACAATACTTCAAGAACTCTATAAAAGATACGAAAAACTTTGCAGTAAGCGAAAAATATTAGATAGAATTTTTTTACCTAAACTTTATAAATTTAATGCAAAATTTGCAAAAATACATAAAAATATTACAATCCAAATCGAAGGACATCTAACAAATTTTGAACTCGAACTGCTTTTGAAATGCTGCGAGTTCAGCACTGTTTCGCTCATTTTAAACACCTCCGCATTTAACACGAAGATGCAGAGTAAATTTTTGGAAATGGATATAGAATTAGAGAAAAACTTTAGATACACGATTTCACTCAACTCAAAATCAGTCATTGAAAAAAAAGAGATAGATAAAAATAAAAATATCAGTTGCGAATCTTTCAGCGAGTCGATTTTGCAAGTTGCATTTGTCAAGCAAAAAGTGTACAGTTACATAAAGAAAGGGTTGGCACCTGAAAATATCGCCGTTATTTTACCTGATGAAAACATGGCAGAAGTATTAAAAGCATTTGATGAAAAGTCAAACTTCAATTTTGCAATGGGTGAGCCTTACAGTAAAACAAAAACATACGAAAAATTAAATTCCACATGCCAAGCAATAGAGCAGGATTCCAAAGAGAATGAGGCACGGTTGGAGCGAGTCGGTGATGAACTCTACAGAGAACTTTTCGGCATCTACTATAAAAAAGTTGCAGAAGTAAATTTTATGAGTTTTTTGAGTCAATACAAAGAGAGCATCGGTTCAAAAGCAGAGTTAAGAATCTTTGAAGAGGAGCTTTACAGCTTTAAAACAGTTTTGCCCTACATGCAAGAGATGAGCGTAAAATCGCTGATGAGTGTTTTTATGCAGCGACTCTCTTGCAGAACTCTTGATGATGTACGAGGGGGAAAAATAACTGTGATGGGAGTTTTAGAGACTCGCGCAGTTGCGTTTGATGCGGTAATTATTGTCGATTTCAGCGACTCAAATGTTCCAAAAAAGAGTGACAAAGATATGTTTTTAAACACGCAAATCAGAGAGATAGCATCTCTGCCGACAATGAGCGACAGAGAGAACCTTCAAAAACACTACTATCAGATGCTAATAAACCGCTCAAAAGAGGTAGCCATCTCTTATGTCAAGTCAAGCGAAAGTAGTGCTTCACGCTTTTTAAAACAGTTAAATATAAAAGAGAACATCGCGCATATCGAATTGGATTATGCAAACATACTTTTTGATAAGTCGATTCCACATGCCAAGGTAGAAGAGAAAATAGTTGCAGAGTATAACTTTAAAGAGAAAAAACTCTCTGCTACTAAACTTAAAACATTTCTTACTTGTAAAAGAAAGTTTTATTACCGATATATAAAAAATATCGCTTCACACCAAATTCCAAAAGATATGCCAGAGGAGTGGGAAATAGGAACAGCCGTTCACCTTGCTCTCAAAGAGCTTTACGAGAAAAAAAATTCTTATACAAATGCTCAAGAGTTAAAAAAAGATTTGCACAAAGAACTTGATGCGGCATGTGGAAGTAGCGAACTTGACAAATATCTCATCAGTCTGCAAAAAAGAAGAATGGATGATTTTTGTGAAAATGAAGTACAAAGATTTAAAGAATCTTGGCATGTGGATATGCGTGAAGAGCCTTTAACATGCGAATTTGCTGGAGTCACACTTCAGGGCGTAATCGATAGAATCGACAAAAGAGGTGATGAGATTTTTGTTCTTGATTACAAAACAGGAAACTACCCGACTTACACAGCCAAAAATTTCACAGATGCGACAGATTTTCAGTTGGAGTTTTATTATCTGTTAGCTAAAACAAAAGGCAATGTTTTGGCATGTGGATATTACGATTTAAAAGAGTCCAAAATAGTCGAAGAGCCATTTTTGCAAGAGAAACTTGCAGTGCTAGAATCAAATATAAAAGACATTTCAGCACATGAAACACATGAGTTTGACAAGTGCGAAGATTTGAAAAATTGTATGTATTGTGAGTATAAAATTATTTGTGAGAGGGAATAGCTATGGCGAATCAAAGTGCTATAAAAAAGTATTTAATTGATGGAGAATACTCTTATTTAAATCAAGAGAATCGTAATGGTGAGATATTTAATTCGTTTGAAATAAGCTATAATTAATTTCAAAAGTAATTAATATCTTTAGGAGTTTGAAATATATTCATTTGTATATCTATTAAAATCAAATCAGTATCCTAATATGTTTAAAATTGGTAAAGCAGATAATGTTTTATGTAGAGTTAATACACTTAAATATGAGTGGGGGACTTTTGATCTTGAAAATTCTAAATTTATTAAAACTAAAAAACATGAGGTGTATCAACTTGAAAAATTTTTACATTATATGTATTCAGAAGCAAATATAGATAATACTGCATTATCAAAAGATGGATTTAGTGAATGGTTTGATATATCTATATTTGAGGAAGTAATTAAATTTATTGAAGAATATATACTTAATCGAAAAAAAATGACTCTTCTATCATACGATGAATTATCGAGTCATCAAAAATCTTATTTCAATTTGAAGCTTTTTAACTACATATACAACAAGCTTTTAAATGTTGATACAAAAACTATACATGTTACTTTTAATGAAATAAAAAACTTTGATATTAGAATTAATAACTTTGATTCACTGTTTTATGAATTACTAAATTTACAATATGTTCTAAGTGAAGTATACAGTTCACAAAGTGTATTTGATTTATCTATATTATTAAAAGGTGATGAAGTTGGCAATTCGGCATTTACATATAATATTAAGCATGATAAAAATAACAGAGATATGTGTTTAACTTTTTTTATAGATATAAGTGACAGTATAAAAAAATTAGAAAACTATCAGTCTAAAAAAATAATTCAGAGTTCCTGTCAAACTCAAATTACACGTGGGATTAACAGTAAAGTAGTTTATAGTTCTAGTATGAAAGTCCGTAATGAGTAATTCTTATATTCATAATTTAATAATTGCTAAAAAAGAATCTATAGATAAGTTAAAAATTCAAGTATCGAGTGCATATGTAGTAAAAGATGTGAAAGGACAAAGAATAAATAATGAATTGGTGGATGATTTTAAATGCTATGATATGCAAAATTACCTAAGGTAAATAATTGTGAACAATATCATAACCGACAACCATACTATCCAAAACAAAATCTTTACCATGAGAGATGTGCAAGTAATGCTTGATGCAGATTTGGCGGAGCTTTATGGTGTTGAGACAAAAAGAATCAATGAAGCAGTAAGAAACAATCTCGATAAGTTTCCATCTGATTTTTATTTTGAGCTAAGTCAAGAAGATGATGAAATTTTGAGGTCGAAAATTTCGACTTCAAGTTGGGGCAGTGCATTTTCTAAAATGGATAAAGCAAGTTTTGAGATAATGGAGCGAAGATTGGAAAGAGAAGATACAAAAGGCAATTAACATGGTAAACCTAATAAACCAAAACTCAAATGACTACAACTTTTTTTTATCAGAGATAAAGCAGCAGATAAAAACATCGCAAATAAAAGCTATAAAGAGTGTAAATCAAGAGATGGTAATGCTCTACTTTAGCATTGGTAAAAGTATATATAAAAAACAGCAAGTGCTTGGTTGGGGTGCAAAAGTCATCGATAAATTAAGTCATGATATAAAAAGTGCATTTCCAGATATGAGTGGATTTTCTACTAGAAATATTAAAAGAATGTTGCGATTTTATAAAGAATATGCCGAACATTTTGAAAAAGTGCCACCGCTAGAGGCACAAATAGAAGATGCAATTGTGCCACCACTAGTGGCACAGATACCTTGGGCACATAATGTAATTTTAATAGAAAAAATTAAAGATATTAATTTAAGATATTGGTATATTCAAAAAACTCTTGAGCATGGTTGGAGTCGAAATGTACTGGCTTTGATGATTGGTAATGAGTTGCATAAAAGAGAAGGAAAATTAGTATCAAACTTTAAAAATATTTTAACTCCACAAGAGAGTGATTTAGTGCAACAATCATTCAAAGACCCTTATATATTTGACTTTCTAACTATCGCTCAGCCGTTTAAAAAGAGAGAACTTGAATCAAATTTAATTAAACACATGGAAAAATTTCTTATAGAACTTGGAAGTGGTTTTGCGTTTGTAGGAAGGCAGTACAAGCTTGAAGTTGGAGATGATGATTTTTATATTGATTTGCTTTTTTATCATCTGAAACTTCGATGTTATGTTGTGATTGAACTTAAAACTGGAAAGTTTAAGCCTGAATATTCGGGGCAAGTTAATTTTTACTGTTCAGCTATAGATGGAATTGTAGCTCATAAAGAAGACAAGCCAACCATTGGGCTGATACTTTGCCAAGAAAAAAATCAAATAGTAGCTGAGTATTCATTGAAAAATATGTCTCAGCCTATAGGCATTTCAGAGTATGAATTAACAGAGGTTTTACCAAAAGAGTTTGAATCAAGTTTACCGACTATTGAGATGATAGAAAATGAACTCAAAAATAGTTTAAAGAATTAAAACATGTCCTTCATAAATAACCTAGCCTACGAAGCGAGTGCGGGAAGTGGGAAGACTTTTATGCTTGTTGTGCGGTATCTTAGTCTGCTTTACAAAGGTGCGACGCCTTCTAAAATTCTGGCTCTTACTTTTACAAACAAAGCAGCATACGAGATGCAAGAGCGAATTGTTCTTACTCTTGAAGAGTTAGAGAATCGTGGTGAGTTGGATGAGATAGCGCAAGTTACAGGATTGCCAAAAGAGGTTCTGTTACAAAATCGCAAAAAGATTTTAGATGAGTTTTTAAACTCAAATACGAAAATAATGACTATTGATAAATTTTTCACACAAATACTCAGAAAATTTTCTCTTTACGCCTCTTTGATGCCAGACTTCTCCACGATGAGTTCACAGCATGAGCTTAAACTTCTCTCAAGATTTTTAAAAGAGGTGAGTGTTGCAGGGCAAAAAGAGACGCTCATCACGCTCTCACTTCAATCTAAAAAGAGACTTACAGATATCTTTGAATTGCTCGATGCATTTTACATCAAACAAAATGAATTGAGTCATCTCAAATTTACAAAGCAAGAGTTTTGGCACTATGAAAATGAGGCGATGGATAGCCTCGAAGCATTCAAAAGTATAGTAGAAAATTGCGATAAAGCTTCTTCTACTGCTAAAAATGGAGTTTATTCGGAAGATTTTGAGGCACTATTGGAGAAGAGTTGGCTTGGGCGAGATTCACTCAACTATGCTACTTTTTCAAAATGTTTTACTCCTGAGATGGACATCCATCTACACGCCATAAAAGAAGCAATAAAAAAATACCATCAAGCCAAAGAGCAGAACTTTTTTTACGCATTGAATGAACTCGTTTCAATCTATATAAAGTCCAAAAAAGCACTCTACACCGATGATAGTGAACTCAGTTTTAATGATGTGACGGTGCTTGTGCATTACCTTCTAAAAGAGCGAGTGGATAGCGAATTTTTGTACTTTAGACTTGATTCGCAGATAGAACACATGTTGCTCGATGAGTTTCAAGACACGAGCATTTTGCAGTATGAAATTTTAAAACCGCTCATCAAAGAAATTGTCTCAGGGCAGGGTGTTTTTAATGAGGGAAGTTTCTTTTTTGTGGGCGATGTGAAGCAGTCTATTTATAGATTTCGTGGCGGGGTGAGTGCTTTGTTTGGCGAAGTAGCAGAAGAGTGCAACACGCATGTCGAACCGCTTTTGACAAATTATCGCTCACAAAAAGAGATTATCGAGTTTGTAAATAGCGTTTTTAAAGACAAAATCAACAACTACGCTCCCCAAAAAGTACGAGCCGAAGCACAAAACGGCTATGTCGAAGTCATCCAAAATGACGAGCTTTTAGAAGAAGCGATTACTCAGGTAAAAAGACTTTTATCGCTTGGCGCAGACATCAACGAAATAGCGATTTTATGTGCCACAAATGGCGATGGCGAAGCGATAAAAGAGAAACTTCAAGAGGAAAATATCGAAGTTGTAACCGAGACTACGACAAAACTCATCAATCAAAAAAGTGTGAAAGAGATGTTGGAGTATTTGAAGTACCTCTATTTTGGAGAAGAGATTTACAAACACAATTTTTTTGCACTTATAAACCAAGAAGTCCGAGCAATAAAAAGGGTTGATTTTACACAGGTAAAACTTCTGGATGTTGTGAAAAAAGCGATTGATTCGTATGGACTTTTTAGCGATGATTTTCATCTTATCAGGTTTTTAAATGCAGTTACAAAATACAGCGATATCGAAGCACTCCTTTTTGAGTATGAGAGGCTTGATATCTCCGCTGCGGCTTCCGACCTTAGAGGTGTAAGAGTTTTGACTATTCACAAATCAAAGGGGCTTGAGTATGAGCATGTTATAGTTTTGGACAGACTCAAAAAAGCTCCACCTGCAAGGGATGCCATAATTTATGAGTATGACGGCATTACTCTCAAAAATATCTATTTGCGAACCAAAGGCAGAGATGCACTTGATGAAGCGTATGCAAACGCACTTTTAAAAGAAAAAGCATTGGTGCGAGAAGATAGTTTGAATGCCTTGTATGTTGCTTTTACGAGGGCGAGAGAGAGTTTATTTGTGCTTGTAAAGTCAAAAGATTCAGCATTTGAAATTTTGGACTTGGCATGTGGAACAAATGGCGAGTTGATAGGTGGAAATAAAAAAATTATTTCCACATGCCAAGATAATTTCAAACCACTCGACTATAAACCACTCGACTATAAACCCCTCTACTACGGAACACAAAGCGATATTTTAGCTCTTGAAGAGAATATCGAAGAGGATTTGAAATCTATAAATTTTGGACTTGCAATGCACTATATGTTGGAGATGTTAGGCGAATTTAAACTTTCAAATATTCCACATGCCAAGAATATGATGCTCAATAAATATGGCACGATTTTAGAAGAGGACGAGATAGATGACATCACAAAAAGAGTTTCAATGCTTTTGGATTCAAAAGAGTTTATGACTTTGATAGATGGTGCGTGCTACAGAGAAAAAGCGATACGATATAAAAATAATCTGAGGTATATAGATTTATTAGTCAGATGTGAGAAACAAGAAAGCACCTCTCTTTTTTCGGATATATTTTGGAATGTAATCGACTACAAAAGTTCCTTAACATACACAACGCATCATATCAAACAAGTCAACTATTATGTTCAAGCGATAGAAGAGATTACAAACGAGCAAATCAATGGTTATATCTGCTATTTGCTTGAAGATAAAATAAAAATAGTCAAAATTTAAATAAGATAGTTTTCATTTAATATACAAGCTTTAATATTGCAAATAATACTCTTGATTTTGTGGTTATAATCATAGCAAGATTTTATTTTATACCAAAGGCAACAAAATGAAACAGGCAGCATGGTTAAGTAAAAAACTCTCAAGCGGAAAAATTTTATGTCAGGCTTGTGCGCAAGCTTGTTCGCTTGAAGAGGGTGAATATGGAATCTGTAGCGTAAGAAGAGTGGAGGGTGGAGAGCTTAAATTACTTGTATATGGATTTGCCGCAGCTGTCAATGTTGATCCCATAGAAAAAAAGCCGATGTTTCATTTTCTTCCAAAAAGTAAGGCATTTTCAGTTGGAACAGTTGGCTGTAGCTTCTCCTGTAAATTTTGCCAAAACTACGATATATCACAATACCCGCAAGAACATAACCATGAAATAAAAGGGCAACACTATCCACCAAAACATATTGTTGATTTAGCATTTTATCATGGCTGTGATTCTATTGCTTATACTTACAACGAACCTGTTGTTTTTTTTGAATACACCTATGACACTGCTAAATTTGCACATGAACAGGGGTTAAAAAATATCTATGTTACAAGCGGGTATGAGACAAAAAAGGCTATAGATTTGCTCGCTCCCTATGTGAATGGAATGAATATTGACATTAAATCTTTCAGTGATACATTTTACAAAGAGATATGCGGGGCGAGGTTAAAGCCAGTTCTTGAGGCTGTGAAGCATGCTTATGAAAAAGGAATTTGGATAGAGATAACGACTCTGCTCATAGAAGGGAAAAATGATTCGGATGAGGAAATAAGAGGGATTGCAAAATTTATAACTTCTCTTGATAGCGCTATACCGTGGCATCTTTCCGCTTTTCATCCAATGTACAAGATGCTTGATGCTCCGAGAACGACAATTTCTACGCTTCATAGGGCTTATAAAATTGCCAAAGAGGAAGGTTTAAAATATGTTTATGTCGGGAATATTGACGATAACGATTACGAATCAACCTACTGTCCAAGCTGTAAAGAGAGAGTAATCGATAGAAGTGGAAACATCGGTCAATTCGTTATGAATCATCTTGACAACAATGGAATTTGTCCACATTGTGGTTATCAACTTGAGGGCGTGTGGCACTAAAAGTTTTACATTTTAAAAAAGTGTTGCTTCAAGCGCTTTGAGTTTATAACTTTTTCTGTGTATTTCGCAGTATCCATATTTTTTTATCAGTTCCACATGCCGAGCTGTGCCATAGCCTTTATGTCTTTCAAACTCATACTGAGGATATATTTTTGACATTGTAACTATGTCTCTGTCGTGGGTTACTTTTGCTAAAATAGATGCGGCACTTACTTCTGGCACAGTTGCATCCGCTTTTACCATTGTCTCTAAACCTTTGACACCAAAGGTTGTATTTCCATCAAAAAGATATCTTACACATGTGCCCGAGCGAAGCGACAAATGCCCTTGGGGTGCCAAGTTTTTCATAATCTCTTCAAGCCCTCGTCTTAGGCATGTGGAAATACCGTGGGTGTCAATATCTTGTGCAGAAAATTTTACTATGTGGTACTGAGAATCTTTGATAATAAGTTCGTAGAGAGATTCTCTTTTTTTCTCGCTTAATTTTTTTGAATCATTTAAGCCTTCGATATGAGAGCTTAAAATACACCCCGCCATAACCAAATCACCAGCTAGAGGCCCTCTTCCAGCTTCATCTATTCCGCAGAGCATTTTTTGTTTTCTTGAGTAATTTTTGGAAGATACACTTCAAAAAGTGCACCATTTTCGTAGTTGGATGGAATGATTTTTCCACCATGGTCATCAATAATTCGTTTGGCGACATTGAGACCTATGCCCATTCCGCCTTCTTCTTTAGAACTTTGAAATGGATCAAAAATTTTAGGTAAAATATCTTCATTTATGCCACCGCCATTATCTTTAAACCTGAGAAGAATACATTCGGATCTATTTTCAATGGTTATGTCAAGAAGTCTTGAATTAAAATCATCTTTATGTTTGAGTGCATCAAGTGCATTATTTATGATGATAATTAAAACTTGTTCCATTCTTTGTTTTTGAAAATCGACTATAAAACTAAACTTTTCTTTATCCATTCCTATAAAAAAAGGTTCATTTTGAATGCGTATTTGAGATATTTGTTTGGCTTTGTTGTATGAGAGCGTGAGTGCAGTGATTAAAGATGCGTAAACATTATTTGGTTTTGAAATTTCTTTTGTTTGCGATGCCATCTCCCGCATAGACTCTACAATAGAGGCAATTCGATTTACACCCTCAAGTGCAATTTTGCTATCTTCTAAGAGATAATCTTTTTGTTCTATAGCATCATCGAGGTTTTTTATATCTTGTATCATAAGTTCTAAATTACCTCGTATGTAGGTGAGAGGCGTATTTATCTCATGTGTTATTCCCGCTGCCATTCTGCCAATAATGGAAAACTTTTCTTCAAGAAGATTCTTTTTCACTTCTTCATCAATGCGATTTTTTAAATATTGCTCTTGTTGATATAAGTCTGTTATGTCTTGTCTGAGAGCAATGTACTCTTGTATTTCATTTTCTTCGTCTAAAATAGGAACAATCACAGAATATTCGTAGTATGTTTCGCCATTTTTTTTGAGATTTTTCATTCTGCCTTGCCATACTTTTTTATTTATTATAGTTTTCCACATGTCTAAATAAGTTTTTGATTCTGTATCAGGATGTTTAACAAGACTATGTTTTTTCCCTATAAGCTCCTCTTTAGAGTACCCTGACATCTTGCAAAATGAATCATTGACATAAGTAATAATACCTTGCGTGTCCGTTTTACTTACAGAGGCACTTACATCTATAGCACCTTTGTACTCTTCTAAAAGTTTGTGCTCGTTTTGAAACTTTTTTTGTAACAAAATACGACTAATATATTTGTCTAAAATCATCTCAAGTCTGACAAGAGAGATAGGCTTAAATAAATATCCATCTATTCCTATATCAACAGCGGCTTCTGTTACCTCTTTTTCAAATAAAGAGGTGATTAAAAGTATGGGAATATTTGCATCTATGGATTTAATCTCTTTGGACATTTCAAGTCCATCCATGATGGGCATTCTTAAGTCGGTAAGTATGATATCTGGCTTATGTTTATTGTATTTTTGTAAACCATCTTCGCCATTTTGAGCTACGATAACATTTTGAAAAGAGTGTTTTTTTAAAAAATTTGTTATTTCAACTCTTATGGTTTCATCGTCTTCAACAAAAAGAATGGAGAGTTCTTGTGAATGCATTAGGTTATTTGTTTAAAACATCTTCGATTTTTTTGCTCAGCGCACTCAGCGAAGGAAATGGTTTCATTATATAGTCATTCGCTCCATATCTGTGCGCATTGAGAACTTTGTCAAGAGTCGAATATGCTGTCATCATAAGTACTTTACTTTTTGAATTTTTTTCTAGGAGTTTTGGTAGTGCATCTAAGCCGTTCATTTGAGGCATCATAATATCTAGGAGTATTAAATCTGTCTCTTTTGGAAGTGAAGAGAGAGCAACTACTGGATTATTAAAGGTTTGAACTTTATAGCCCTCACGAGTAAGATGTTTTTCTAACATCAGCAATATATCATTCTCATCATCTATGATAACTATCGTTTCTTGTTTGGTACTCATAATTATTTTCCTTTATTGAATAAATATTTTGCAGCTTTATGCATAGTTTCCTCGGCGCGTTGTTCTACTAACTCATCGAGATACTTAAATACATCACCACTCGCAACTTCTATTGCCCGAATTCTTTGCTCTATAATCTCTTTGGAGCATAATATTTTTTCGCCACCGCATTCGTTTGCAAGAAGATTTGCTTGTTCATGAACTATGGCATGTGGACTTTCAAGTTTAGGATAAGAAGGCATCTTAGAAAAGTTCTCTTTGCCAACACCATGCCCGTACCATTGTCCCAAACGGCAGTCATTATGTGAGGAAGCTTTAAAGCTATTTTCTTCACCAAAAATTAAGGCATACACATTATGTTTATAAATAACATGGTCAATTTTTGCTAAAGATGTAAAGATTTTATCGCTTATGTGCTCCACTTCGTATTGACTACGAGAAGCATTTGCTTCAAAAGATTGAATTTTTATAGTTAAATCTTCAATTTTTTCTTTTGTATCAACAACGAGTGCGTTTACATTATCAGTATTTGCTTCAGCTTGATTTGTCTCTTGTTGCATAGCTTTGACAACCAAAGAGATCTCTTTTGTAGCAGTAGCAGTTTTTTCAGCTAATTTTCTCACTTCATCAGCTACAACCGCAAAGCCTCGTCCATGTTCACCAGCTCTTGCTGCTTCAATTGCAGCGTTGAGGGCGAGTAAATTTGTTTGGTCTGCAATGCCTTGAATGAGGGTGATAACGGTAGATATTTCACTACTTCTTTGATTTAAAGAGCGCATGCCGTGCATGTTTTCTTCCATGTGTTCACTTAATTTATCCATTGCATGCGCTGATTGCTCAATAAGCACTAATCCCTCTTGAGATTCACTTGCAATCGCAGTAGATTCATTTTTCATAACTTTTAATTCATCTAACATTTGTGAAAATGTTTTTTGTGTGTCTGTTAAAGCCATAGTTATAGCTTTTTGGTGAAGACTTAAGATACTGCTATCACGAGTATCTCTCATATCCGTTTTAGTAATTCTATAAAGTGTTGCACCATTTTTAAGTTTGCGTGAGACGCTCTTGCCTGTGCAATGATTTAACTCAATAATGCTATTACCTTTTTTTAGCTCTGTTACGAGTAGTTGAGGTTGTTCTATGGTTGAAGAAGCTTTTTCATTTTGAAACAAAAGTTCTCCTCTACTATCGAGAACAACGAGCATCTCTTCTTGAGAAAAACTCGCTGTTTCTTTGTAAAAATCTAGCTCATTTTGAAGGGATACAATTTTATCCTCTAGTTCTTTTATTTTATGATTATCGTTTTTGTTTGAAAAAAACATGAAGTTAGACCTTTTTTTGGTATTTTGACAATTGTAGCAAAAAACATTCTCATTTTGGTTTCATAGCTGTAATATTTTTAATCAATCTCCTAAAGCCCATATATCAAAGGGAATCATCTCTATTTTAGAAAGCGGATGCGATACTTTTGCTTCACGGTTCATTGTAATCATCGTAATTTTTTTTATTTGATAGCGAAATATAAATCCTTCAATTTGCTCAATTTTTTTGAAAAGTGCGCGCTCATCTGTAAATGGCATACATAAAATTATCTCTTCGGCATGTGGAAGATAGAAATCTATACCATCATCGTAGTAACACTCTCTGTTTGACTTGAGTAATTCTAAATAAATCATATTTTCAAAAAGTCGTCCAAAATGCTTATCAACAGTGAGAGCAGTTTTTAAAGAGATATCGCAGAGATAGAGTTTTTTAATGGCTTTTGGATGATTATTCTTCTCTAAAAGATGAATGTATTTTTTAGCAACTAAATTTTCATAGGATTTATAGAGTTTATCTTTAGAAACTTTTCGACTATTTTTTAATCTTTCATAAACACTAAAAGGAGAAATTTTTTGTGACATCATTTTTGCACAAAAGCAGAGTATGTCAAACTCCATTACATCAAGCGCATATTTGAGTGTTTTTTGTATATATATATTTCTCTCATCTGCATTCACTTTGTGCATAGAAGGTAATCCACCAAGTTTAAAGAAATGGTTGAGCGCACTTGAATCGTATTTATGCTCATACGCTAAAAATTCTTCATAATCTAATGGATAGAGGGTAAGTGTTTCTAAAAAATCTATTTCATAATGAATTTCTGAAGTAATGATAAGTTGAGAAACATTTGCAAACTTTATAGTGTCAGTGTAATTGTCAAGAATGAGTACATCAATTTTATTCTCTTTACAAAAAGTTGGAAGATTTTTGTTTAATACATCGATATTAATTCTAATATCATTGCAATCTATGTAAAGATAGGAACTTTTTTTTAGTGACAAAAGGTAATTTTTAATAAGTTTTGTTTTTCCACTTTGTGTAATTCCATTTATTTGATAACTTTTTTCTTCAATAAATACTTTCCTGTAATGAAATTTTTCTAAATATATATCAGTTTTATAAAATTCTTCAAGTAATATTTCCATGATTTCTCCATAAAAATCTTTTTCATATTTTATCATTTCCTTTATAAAAGGAAGTATATTTTAATATATTTCTATTTTTGTGCCCTAAAACCTTGAATATAGATATGAATCTTGCTACAATTCGCGTCCCTTAAAATAGTTAGGCTAGACCTGACGAGTTCTTTAGAAGGAAAAACATGGAAAAAATTCGTTTAAAATTAAAAGCTTACGATCACCGCGTTCTTGACAGATCCGTTGCATCAATAGTTGAGGCTGTAAAGCGTACAGGCGCGGTAATTCGTGGTCCAATACCTTTGCCAACAAAGATTCGTAAATATACGGTATTGAAATCTCCACACATTAACAAAAGTTCTCGTGAGCAGTTTGAAATTCGTATGCACGCTAGAGTTATCGACATTATATCTGCTACGCCAGAAACAGTTGATTCTCTAATGAAACTAGATCTTGCACCTGAAGTGGATGTTGAAGTCCGCTCTATGGATAAGTAAGGAGAGGGTCATGGAATATATTGTTGAAAAAATAGGTATGAGCCGTACAATCACAGTTCCAAGTAAAGCTGTTACTCTTTTAAGAGTATTAGATGCTAAGGTATGTGAAGTGAACGAAGGTACTGCGATTGTAGCTTACAATAGTGGTAAAAGAATCAATAAAGCAATTGAAGGTCAGCAGAAAAAATATACACTTTCTTCTGAATTTAATCGTTTTGCTACAATGGATGTAGCGAATAGTGAAGCTGGTGATTTAGATTTAACTCCATTAATCGAAGCAAAAGTAGTTCAGGTGTCTTTTAATACAAAAGGTCGCGGTTTTACTGGTGCTATGAAGCGTTGGAATTTTAGTGGTGGTCCTGCGGAACACGGTCATAGATTTGGTCGTAGAACAGGTTCAATTGGTAATGCTGAGTGGCCAGGTCGTGTAATGAAGGGTAAAAAAATGCCTGGACAATACGGTAACACAAAAAATAGTGTTAAAAATGAAATAATCTCTTACGATGCTGAGAATAATATCTTAGTTGTAGCTGGTTCTGTTTCAGGTGCTAATGGTGCTTTAGGTCGTTTAAAGGTAGCTAGATAATGAGTGCAATTATTCTAAATGAAAAAATGCAAAGAGCTTCTGAATTAGCTCTACCAGAAAGTTTTGCAGGAATTAATCCTCATAACTTATACTTGTATGTTAAGTCAGCTCAGGCAGCACAACGTGCTAATAGTGCAACTGCTTTAACTCGTGCAGGCGTAAGAGGCGGTGGTAAAAAGCCATGGGCTCAAAAAGGTGGCGGGCGTGCTCGTGCAGGTTCTCGTCGTTCTCCTGTTTTTGTTGGTGGTGGTCAAGCATTTGGTCCAAACAACAATCGTAACTATGATCAAAAAGTAAATAAAAAGCAAAAAAAACTTGCTTTACATTTTGCTTTGAATGAGCATGCACAAAATGGCACGCTTTTCATAATGGATAGCATTGAAATTGCATCAGGTAAAACTAAAGATGCATACGCAATGTTTAAACAACTTAACCAAAGAGATGTACTTTTAGTTAAGTCTATTTTAGATGAACCAACATATTTAGCGTTTGAGAATATCGCTGCTTCTTATGTAATAGAGTCTAATGAATTAAACGCTTTCTTAGCTGCTAATTATCGTTCAATCGTGATCGAAAGAGCAGTATGGGAAAGTCTTGTGAGCGAGGCTAAATAATGGCAGATATTACAGATATAAAGTCAATAATATATACAGAGAAGACTCTTGCTATGCAAGAAGACGGTGTAATCGTTGTTCAAACTTCTCCTCGTATGACAAAAATGGGTCTTAAAGAGGTTTTTCGTGAGTATTTTGGAATTATTCCAACAAATATTAACTCACTTAATCAAAGCGGAAAAACAAAAAAATTCCGTGGTGTAGCTGGTAAACAGAATAACTTTAAAAAGTTTTATGTTAAATTGCCAGAAGGTGCACAAATAGAAAGTTTGGCGGTTTAATATGGCAATAAAATCTTATAAACCAACAACTCCAAGTCGTCGTTTTTACACTAATGTTGAAAATTCTGACATTACTGCAAAAGCAAGTGTTCGTTCATTATTGATTAAACTACCAGCACATGCAGGTCGTAACAATAATGGTCGTATTACATCTCGTCATAAACAAGCGGGTGCTAAAAAACTTTACCGTATTATTGATTTCAAAAGAGATAAGTTTGGTATTGCCGGTACAGTTGCAGCTATCGAGTATGATCCATACCGTAACTGTCGTATAGCGCTTATCAGCTATATTGATGGTGACAAAAGATATATACTTCAACCAAAAGGTTTAAATGTTGGTGATGTTATATCTTCTGCTGAAGCTGGTTTAGATGTTAAACCTGGTAACGCTATGAAACTAAAGAGTATCCCAGTTGGTACAGTTGTTCATAATATTGAGTTAAAAGTTGGCAAGGGTGGACAAATGGTTCGTTCTGCTGGTACTTCAGCTCAAATTATGGGTCGTGATGGAAAATATGTTTCACTTCGTATGCCATCTTCTGAAATGCGTTTAGTTTTAGGTGAGTGTTTAGCTACTGTTGGAACTGTTGGAAACGAAGAGTATATCAATATAGTTATTGCAAAAGCTGGTCGTTCTCGTCATATGGGAATTCGTCCTCAGACTCGTGGTTCAGCAATGAATCCTGTTGATCACCCGCATGGTGGTGGTGAAGGTAAAACGAACTCAGGTCGTCATCCAGTTACTCCATGGGGTAAACCAACGAAGGGCGCTAAAACTCGTCATAAGAAAGCAAGTGATAAACTTATTATTACTCGCCGTAAACCAAATGCTAAAAGGGTAGGTTAATAATGGCTCGTTCAGTAAAAAAAGGTCCATTTGTAGATGATCACTTGATGAAAAAAGTTATTGAAGCTAAGGCTGATAATAATAAAAAACCTATTAAAACATGGTCTCGTAGAAGTGTTGTTCTACCTGATATGGTTGGTTTAACATTCAATGTTCATAATGGTCGCCAATTTGTTCCTGTATATGTTACAGAGAACCACATTGGTTATAAATTAGGTGAATTCGCACCAACTCGTACATTCAAGGGCCATAAAGGTTCTGTACAGAAAAAGGTAGGTTAATCATGGCTAGAGCATTATTAAAATTTATCCGTGTTTCACCTATAAAATCTCGTCTTATTGCAAGAGAGATTCAAGGTATGAATGCTGAAAAGGCATTAGCAGCTTTAGAATTTACTCCAAATAAAGCAGCAAAAATTATCGCTAAAGTACTTGCATCTGCAGTTGCTAATAGTGGTAATGAAGCTGAAGATTGTATTGTTACATCGTGCCGTGTTGATAATGGTCCTGTACTTAAGAGATTTCGTCCGAGAGCTCGTGGTATGGCATCAGGCATCAGAAAGCCGACAGCACATATATTAGTAGAAGTAGAGGGTAAATAATATGGGTCAAAAAGTTAATCCTATTGGTTTACGTCTTGGTATCAACAGAAATTGGGAAAGCCGTTGGTTTCCTAATTTTAAAACTGCACCAGCAGCTTTAGGTGAAGATCACAAGATTCGTACATATCTAAAAAAAGAACTTTATTATGCTGGTGTTGCTAACATCATTATAGAAAGAACAGTTAAGAGACTTCGTGTAACTATCGTTGCTGCTCGTCCTGGTATCATTATTGGTAAAAAAGGTGCAGATATTGAGAAGATTAAAACTTCTCTTCAAAATCTTATAGGTAAAGATGTATCTGTAAATATTAAAGAAGAGAAAAAAGCTCAAACTTCAGCACAGCTTGTTGCTGAAAATGTAGCTACTCAACTTGAGCGTCGTGTTGCATTTCGTCGTGCTATGAAGAAAGTTATGCAAGGTGCACAACGCTCTGGTGCTAAAGGTATTAAAGTATCTGTTTCTGGTCGTTTAGGCGGAGCAGAGATGGCTCGTACTGAATGGTACTTAGAAGGTCGTGTTCCACTTCATACATTACGCGCTAAAATCGATTATGGTTTTGCAGAAGCTCATACTACTTATGGTTGTATTGGTGTAAAAGTATGGATATTTAAAGGTGAAGTGCTTACTAAGGGTATTCCTGCAGAAGTAAAAGAAGAAAATACAAATAAAGAGACGCGTCGTCCGAAGCGTGCTCCGAGAAAGGCTGATTAATTATGTTGATGCCAAAAAGAACAAAATATCGTAAAGTTATGAAAGGGCGTAACCGTGGTTATGCTCGTAGTGGCTATAAGTTAGCTTTTGGTGACATTGCTTTTAAAGCTGTAGAAGCAGGTCGTATCAATTCTCGTCAGATTGAATCGGCTCGTATTACTGCAACTCGTCACATAAAAAGAAATGGTAAGATTTGGATTCGTGTATTCCCTGCTAAACCATTAACTGCAAAACCTCTTGAAACTCGTATGGGTAAGGGTAAGGGCTCAGTTGATCAATGGGTAATGAATATCAAGCCAGGTCGTATAATTTTTGAAATGGCTGGTGTTCCTGAGGAACTTGCTCGTGAAGCATTAACTCTTGCAATGCACAAGTTGCCATTCAAAACGAAAATAATCACTGCGGAGATGAACAATGAAATATTCTGATTTAGCAGATAAAAATTCAGCTGAACTTCAAGCTATGCTTAAAGCAAAAAAGACTGAACTTTTTACTTTAAAAATTAAACAAAAGATGATGCAATTGACTAACACTAATGAATTAAGTGTTGCAAAAAAAGACATTGCTAGAATCAATACTGCACTTACTGCAGTATCAAACTAGGGGCTGATGATGACACATAAGCGTGAAATTCAGGGTAGTGTAGTTAAAATTGCAGGCGATAAAACAGTATCTTTACTGGTAGAGCGTCGTGTAATGCACCCTCGTTACCATAAAGTTGTAAAGCGTTTCAAAAAGTACTTAGTACATGATGAACGAAATGAAGTAAAAGTTGGAGACCAGATTATAGCAATCGAATGTCGTCCACTTTCTAAGACTAAATCTTTTAGACTTAAAACAGTTGTATCAGGAGCAGAATAATGATACAAGGTTTTACTCGTTTAAATGTAGCTGATAATACAGGTGCAAAAGAGATTATGTGTATTAAGGTACTTGGCGGTTCAAAGCGTCGTTATGCTACAGTTGGTGATGTAATTATTGCTTCTGTAAAAAAAGCGGCTCCAACTTCTAAAGTTAAAAAAGGTAAAGTAGTAAAAGCTGTTATCGTTAGAACAAGAAAAGAGATTCAGCGTGAAAACGGTTCTCTTATTCGTTTTGATGATAATGCAGCAGTTATACTTGATGATAAGAGAGAGCCTATCGGTACTCGTATCTTCGGACCTGTTGGTCGTGAAGTTCGTTACGCTGGATTTATGAAGATTGTATCTCTTGCGCCGGAGGTTGTTTAATGGCAAAGTTTAATTTCAAAAAAGGCGATACTGTAGAAATTATCGCTGGAGATGACCGTGGAACAAAGGCAACTGTATTAGCAGTTATGCCTAAGAAAAACAAGGTAATCGTAGAGGGTTGTAAAATAGCTAAAAAAGCTATTAAGCCAACTGAAGACAACACTAAAGGTGGCTTTTTAAATAAAGAAATGCCTATAGATGTTTCAAATGTACGAAAAGTGGAGGCATAATTAGATGGCTCGTTTTAAAGAAAAATATTTAGGTTTAAAATCTGAATTACAAGCTGACTTAGGAATTAAAAATCCTATGCAAGTTCCTTCATTTGATAAGATAGTAATATCTGTTGGTGCTGGTTTTGCAATGAAAGACAATAAGCTTATAAAAAATATTGAAGACACTATTACTGCAATTGCTGGTCAAAAAGCAAGTACTGTAATAGCTAAAAAATCTGTTGCAGGTTTTAAAGTTCGTGAAGGTATGCCAGTTGGTATTCGTGTTACACTTCGTGGTGAAAACATGTACAACTTTTTAGACCGTTTGATTTCTATTGCACTTCCTCGTGTAAAAGATTTCCGTGGTGTTCCTAGAAATGGTTTTGATGGTCGTGGAAATTATAACTTTGGATTACAAGAACAATTGATTTTTCCAGAGATTAGTTATGACTCAATCATGCAAATTCATGGTATGAATATTACAGTTGTTACAACTGCTGATTCTGATAAGGCTGGATTTGCTCTTTTAGAGAAAATGGGTATGCCTTTTACTAAAGGGAGCAACTAATGGCTAAAAAGTCAATGATCGCTAAGGCGGCACGAACTCCAAAATTTACAGTTCGTGGTTATACTCGTTGTCAGATTTGTGGTCGTCCACACTCTGTTATTCGTGATTTCGGTATCTGTCGTGTTTGCTTTAGAAAAATGGCAAATGAGGGATTAATCCCAGGCGTTAGAAAGTCAAGCTGGTAGGCACAAGCCTTCCACCTGAAACTCCTAACTGTTAACAAGGAAAATAAATGATAAATGATTTAGTATCGGATGCTTTAACTCGCGTTCGTAATGCTGGTATGAGAAGATTACCTGTTACTACTTTGGTTCACTCTAAAAGTGTTGAAGCAGTAGCTAATATCTTAGTGGACAAAGGTTATCTTGAAAGCTGCAATGTAGTAGAAGATGGCGTTAAGAAAACTATAAAAGTTGTGCTTAAGTACAATGAACAAGGTAAAACTGTAATTAATGAGCTAAAAAGAATTTCTAAACCTGGTCGTCGTGTTTACAAAGGCAAAGAAGAAATTAAGCGTTTTAAAAATGGTTATGGAACAATTATAGTAAGTACATCACATGGCGTACTACCAAATGACAAAGCGTATGAGCTTGGCATTGGTGGCGAAGTTATGTGTACGGTTTGGTAGGGAGATAACATGTCAAGAATTGGAAAATTACCAGTAGAATGTACTGCTGATGTTAATATTAGTTCAAATGGAAATGTTATAACTTTTGCTAAAGGTAGCAATAGTGTTGATTTAGATACAAAAGGAAATGTTGCTTTTACAATTGATGGAAGCACTTTAACTTTTAGCACTTTGTCAGATGCAAAAACTCATAGAGCTTTTTGGGGTACATACCGTGCCTTAGCTGCAAATATAGTAGCTGGTTTGATTACTGGTTATACAAAACAATTGGAAATTAATGGTGTTGGTTACCGCGCTGCAGTAAATGGAAGTGTGCTTAACTTACAACTAGGTTTTTCACATGATATTAATTTTGAATTGCCAGAAAGTATGGAAGCTACTGTAGAGAAAAATGTTATTACTATTAAAAGTCATGACAAACAAGCTCTTGGTCAAGTTGCTGCTAAAATTCGTTCTTTCCGTCCACCAGAGCCTTACAAAGGTAAAGGTGTTAAATACATGGAAGAGCATATCGCGCGTAAAGCCGGTAAAACTTCTAAGAAATAAGGGGGAAGTATAAATGAATGCTAAAGTATTAAAAAGCAAAGTTGCTAATCGCTTAAAGCGTAAGCGTCGTATTCGTGCAAAAATATCTGGTTGTGCTTCACTTCCTCGTGTTTCTGTATTTCGTTCAAATCGTTATATAAGTGTGCAAGCTATTGATGATGTAACTGCTACAACAGTAGCTGCTCTTCACTCAAAGTCAACTGGTCATAAATCAAACAGAGAAGGTGCAACTGCGCTAGGTGTTGCATTTGCTGCTACACTTAAAGCTGCTAATATTTCTGAAATAGTATTTGACCGTAATGGTTACCAATACCACGGCGTAATTGCTGCATTTGGTGACGCACTTCGTGCTAACGAAATTAAGTTCTAGGGGTTATGATGGAAATCAATAGAGAAGATTTTGAAGAATCAATCGTAAATATAGGTCGTGTTACTAAAGTTGTAAAAGGTGGTCGTCGTTTTCGTTTTACTGCACTTATAGTTGTAGGTAACAAAAAAGGTACTGTTGGATATGGTGTTGGTAAAGCTAAAGAAGTTCCAGATGCTATTCGTAAAGCAGTTGATAACGCTTTTAAAAATTTAACTACTGTTAAAATTAAAGGTTCAACAATTGCACATGATATTGAGCACAAATACAACGCTAGTCGTGTTTTACTAAAGCCAGCATCAGAAGGTACTGGTGTTATCTCTGGTGGAGCTGCTCGTCATGTACTTGAGCTTGCTGGTGTTAAAGATATTCTTACCAAATCAATTGGTTCTAACAATCCAAACACACTCGTGCGTGCTACAATTGAAGCATTGTCTCGTATAAAAGGATAGAAAATGGGTATTGAAAATTTAACGCCTGCTGAAGGTTCAACATCTTCTCGTAAAAGAGTAGGTCGTGGACAAGGTTCTGGTATGGGTAAGACTTCTACTCGTGGTGGAAAAGGTCAAACTGCTCGTTCTGGTAGTTCAAGAAAAAGAAACTTTGAAGGTGGACAAACTCCACTTGCAAGAAGATTGCCAAAAATTGGATTTACTTCTCGTGTTGTAAAACCTTATGTAATCAATGTTGAAAAAATAGGTGCTATTGCTGAGTTAGTTGAAATTACTATGGAATCAATCCGTAGTGTTCATAAAATCAGTTCTATGGTTACTAAAGTTAAATTAGTTGGTGCTACTGCGAAAGATTTAGCATCAAAAATTAAAGACGAAAACATTACTACAACTGGTAACTAATCGTGAATAAAAATCTAGTTAATAAGATACTTATTACAATAGGGTTTTTATTTATCTACCGCCTACTGGCTTATGTGCCAGTTCCAGGCGTAGATACTGCTGTTATAGCTTCATTCTTCAATTCACATCAAGCAGATGCTCTAGGCTTATTTAATATGTTTAGTGGTAAAGCTGTTGAGCGACTTTCTATTATATCACTTGGAATTATGCCTTATATCACGGCTTCTATTATTATGGAGCTTTTAGCTGCTACATTTCCTACTTTAGGACAAATGAAAAAAGAGCGTGATGGTATGGTAAAGTATATGCAAATTATTCGTTATGCGACTATTGTTATTACTCTTATTCAAGCAATTGGTGTAAGTGTTGGACTTCAAAGTTTAACAGGACCAAGTGGAAATAGCGCAATATTAGCTGATCACAACACATTTATTCTCCTTTCTGCTGTTTCAATGCTAGCAGGAACTATGTTATTAATGTGGATAGGTGAGCAAATTACGCAGAGCGGAATAGGTAATGGTATTTCACTTATTATCTTTGCTGGAATAGTTTCAGCAATTCCAAGTGCTATAGGTCAAACTGTAACCATGGTCAATACTGGTGCAATGGGCTTTCTTACTGTAATTGCCATATTAGCACTTATATTAGGTACTATTGCTGTGATAATTTATGTTGAATTAGGTGAGCGTCGTATTCCAATTACTTATGCGAAGAAGACTATGATGCAAAACCAAAACAAAAGAGTAATGAACTATATTCCTATCAAAGTGAATTTAGCTGGTGTAATTCCAGTTATATTTGCTAGTGCTATATTGATGTTTCCTATGACTGTTTTATCGAGTAGTACTAACCCTACTATTCAAGGTATTGCTGACTTTTTACATCCAAATAGCTACTTTTTTAACTTTCTGACATTTGTTTTTGTTGTATTTTTTGCATTCTTTTATGCATCAATTACATTTAATGCAAAAGATATAGCCGATAATTTAAAAAGACAAGGTGGATTTATTCCAGGTATTCGTACAGGTGAAGCTACAAAAGATTTCTTAAATGAAACTGCTAGTAGATTAACTTTTACGGGAGCTCTTTACCTTGGTCTTGTTGCAACACTGCCATTTATGATTATCAAGGGAATGGGTGTACCATTCTTTTTTGGAGGAACAGCGGTTTTAATCGTTGTTCAAGTTGCACTTGATACTATGAGAAAGATAGAAGCTCAGATTTATATGAGCAAATATGAAACACTAAGTGCGGTTGGTCTATAAAAATGGCGATTGCGCTTAGAAAAAATGATGAAATCAAAAAACTAAGAGCTGCTAACAAAATTGTTGGCGGTGCTTTAGAACTTCTTCGTGTAAATACGAAAGTAGGGATCTCTTTAAATGAGCTTGATGCCATGGCTGAGAATTATATTCTAAGTCAAGGTGCTAAGCCCTCTTTTAAAGGTCTTTATGGCTTTCCTAATGCTGTATGTACTTCACTCAATCAAGTAATTATTCATGGCATTCCAACTGATTATAAACTCAAAGAAGGTGATGTTATAGGATATGACATTGGAACTGAATTTGATGGATATTTTGGTGATGCTGCTATAACAGTGGCGGTTGGAAAGATAAGTCAAGAAGATGAAGATTTAATTGCATGCGCTAAAGATACTCTTTATTATGCAATAGGAGAGATAAAAGAGGGAATGAGATTTAAAGAGCTCTCTCTTCTTATGGAAAATTTTATAAGAGCAAGAGGTTTTGTTCCACTTCATAGTTTTTGCGGGCATGGAATAGGAAAAAAACCTCATGAAGAGCCTGAAATACCAAACTATTTAGATGGAAAAAATGCTAAAGCTGGTCCAAAGATTAAAAACGGAATGGTTTTTTGTCTTGAACCTATGATTTGTCAAAAAGATTCAAAACCAATTATTTTAGAAAATAAGTGGGATGTTGTTAGTGCCGATGGTTTGCGCGGTTCACACTATGAGCATACTGTTGCAGTTATCAACGGTAAAGCTGAAATTTTATCTCTTGCATAGAGAAGTAAGGAATATATAATGGCTAAATCGGATGTTATCGAAGTTGATGGCAAGATTATAGAGGCTTTACCTAATGCAACATTTCGTGTTGAATTAGAAAATAAACATATTATTTTATGTCATATAGCAGGAAAAATGCGTATGCACTATATTAAAATATTACCAGGTGACCGTGTTAAACTTGAGCTAACACCCTACAGTCTTGATAAGGGACGAATCACTTATCGTTATAAATAAAAAGAGGTTTATCTCCTCTTTTTTATTTATCTAAAATGCTTCTTTATTTCTAAATTCTGATATTTCTGTTTCAACCATTTCATTAATCATAATCGTAAACAGTTCAGATATTAAATTTGGAGATAATCCAAGTTCTATGGCTTGGTGTCTAGCTTTTTGCAAAATAAATTCAATTCTGTCTTCAGCTTTTACTTCATCAACACTATTCTTAAACTTAGCAACTTGGCGTATTAAGTGACTTCTCTCTGCTATGATATCAACAAGTTTAGTATCGAGTATATCGATATCATGTCTAACTTCTTCTAATGAGTTGTAAACTTTCATATTTATTCCTTAGTTTGCTTGAATTTGTCTATTTTATCCAAATTATAACTGCATTTGAGTCTTAATTTATTTTTATCAAGTTCAAACAAATTTTTTAAAGAGAGATGTCTCAAATTTGTATTTAATTATATATATTAGCAAAAAAAAGATACAACTCTATTAACACATTTGTAACAAAAAAGAAATACAATACTACTACGATTCTCCTTGTATGGTCTTTTACCTCATTCATAAAGAACATACTTCGTTATCTCAGCTTTCGCTGAGATTTTTATCAAAAATTAGATAAATTTTCATTTATTCCCAGTCAAGTAATCTTTGTTGACCTTCAAGACTTCTGATATGTGTAACATCTTGGCTTACTTCTATTACCCCTTTGTATGCACCCTCATCATCTCTAATAGCAAAGTATCTGATATGAATAAACTTACCTTTAAATGTTATCCAAAATTCTGCTTCATCTCTTCTTCCAGCTTTAAACTCTCTTAGTATCAACAAAACTTGATCAACGCTTTTAGGAGGATGACAAAACTTCACTTCTCTACCTATAATACCTGCACTTCTTGGAAATACTCTGTTGTCACCACGGTTGTAAAATAGGACTATATCGTTTTCATCCACATAAGTGATATCAACGGGCATAAATTTAAGAAGCCAGTTAATCTGATCAGGGAGCAAATAACCCTCATCAAGCTTGATTCTATTATCAAGGGAGAAAGGGAGTTTTCTTCTTTTTGTATCTTGACTTGGGTGTACATAGTCTTGTTCACTTATAGCAGGAAAAGCAGGAGGTGCTTCATCAAACATCCAGCCTATCTCTTCATCTCCAGCTCTCATCTCTTCCCAATCATCACTGCTTAGCATGCTAAAAGCTCTTGGTAAAAGTCTTCCCTCTTCAACTTGTAAAATATGCTCTAAACTTTCAAAAACTCGGTGTAAATTTTGACTTATGCTGAGTATATTTTGAGATTTTATAGCACCATGAACAGCTTTGATTTCATCTCTGATTTGATCATGAAAAGCCCACATATTTTGGCTAGGGCTTGTCCAACCATATTTTTCTAGGTAGGGGAAAAGTTGATTTTCTTTTCTGGCAAAATGTTTTTCAACAAGACAAAGTTTTGAGAAGAGTTTTGTAAACTCTTCATTTTTTTCTTCTATATTTATGCTGTTTATTTTGAATATTAATTCTCTGATTAATTGGTTTTCATCCAGATAAACTCTAACTGGATGACCTTCTGGTAGGCTTGAAGATGTGCTTTGACCTAAAAATTCACTCATTGTATTCCTTTATAATAATGAGGAATTATATGCTTTTTATGTTTTTATATTTTGATTTAAAGCAATATGAATGAATTTTTAATTTGTTTCAATGTAAGAAGAAGATTACGGCATGTGGAAACCCACATGCCAAAGTCATAAAATGAAAGTGAGACTAAAACTTAGCGTTTGGAATAGGATAATTCTCAATTACAAAATCTATATCTTTATCGCCTCTACCACTTAGATTTACTAAAATAGTTTTATCTTTACCCAAAGTTTTTGCAAGTTTCATAGCAAATGCAACGGCATGTGCAGATTCAAGTGCAGGTATGATTCCTTCAAGTTGCGAGAGTTTGTAAAAAGCATCTATTGCCTCTTCATCGTTACAAAGACCAACTTTGGTTCTTCCACTCTCTTTGAGGTAGGCGTGTTCAGGTCCAACAGATGGGTAATCAATGCCAGAGCCTATGGAGTAAACAGGAGCTGCTTCTCCATTTTCATCTTTGAGCATGATAGAATTAAAACCATGCATTATTCCCTCTGTCCCGTAAGTGAGAGTTGCCGCATGTTCGCCTATTTTGTCACCTCTGCCCATCGGTTCAACACCATAAAGATTAATATTTTCCTCTTCTATAAAAGCAGAAAAAATTCCCATAGCGTTTGAGCCTCCGCCAACACAAGCTACTATATTGTCAGGAAGAGAGTTTTCATGTTCCAAAAATTGCTCTTTTGATTCAAAACCGATGACAGACTGAAAATCTCTCACCATCATTGGAAATGGATGTGGTCCAACAACAGAACCGATACAATATATTGCACTCTCTGCCTGAGGAACATAACTCTCAAATGCACTATCAACCGCTTCCTTAAGTGTTCTGAGTCCATGTGTCGCAGGAATAACTTTAGCACCTAAAATCTTCATTCTCACAACATTGGGGTGCTCTTTTGCGATATCAACTTCGCCCATGTGGATTTCACACTCAAGCCCAAAATACGCAGCAGCAGTCGCAAGCGCTACTCCATGTTGTCCAGCACCAGTTTCGGCAATAACTTTTGTTTTTCCTAAATATTTAGCCAGAATTACTTCAGCCATACAGTGGTTAAGTTTGTGTGCACCCGTATGGTTTAAATCTTCTCGTTTGAGATAGATTTTTGCACCACCGCAATGTTTAGTAAGATTTTTTGCGAAGGATATTGGAGTAGGGCGACCTTGATAGTGTTTTCTAACATATTTGAGTTCTTCTATAAAGAGAGGTGAATTTTTAAGTTCTATGTATGCTTTTGTGATGTCAGCAAACGGCTGTTCTAAAACAGGCGGTATAAATGAACCCCCAAATTTTCCAAAAAAACCGTTTTCATCTGGATGTGACTCTAAATAACTTTTTTTCATAATTGCATAGCCCTTTTTTAAATAATTTAATTCGGGGCTATTATAATTAACATAGTATCAATTTTGACTTATGAATGATAAAACTTGCTAGTTTGGTTTGATTAATTTTTTTACATCTTTTGTAACATGTGCAAAAGGGATATTCTGCACACCGATTTTTACACCGTTTTCATCATGCACCATAACATCAAGTGACATTGCAGTTGGATAAAAACGGATAACTTTATAGGACATTTTATTCATTATAAACGCTATGTTTTTCTCTGAGAGTTCTACACTTTTCTTTTTTACTGCCATTATTTACCCTTTTATATAGATTCCAGTATCTTTTACTTCTATCTTACCAGCATCTTGCAAAGCTGTGAGTGAGCGTTTAAACTCTTTTTTACTCAAGCCAAAAACGCCTCTAATGAGTTCTGGATCGCTTTTATAGTTATATGGCATAATTCCATTGTTCTCTTGGAGTAAATCAAGAACGATATCGCCTGTGCCAGAACTCGTTTTTGTTCCAGATTTTCGTAAACTTAGGTCAATATTTCCATCTTTTCTGATAGTTTTTACAAAAGCAGTTTTTGTATCGCCAAGCGCAATATTTTCAAATATTTCATTGTGATAAATGAGTCCTTCATATTTATCTTCAACCAAACATTTAAATCCAAGCGGAGTTTTAGCAAGGATGATGATTTTCACCTCTTTGTTTGGAGAAAGACCTTTGACGCGTTTTTCAAAAATATCGCCGATTTTTTCAGTTCCAACAAGGCGGTGTGTTCGCTCATCATAAACCACTTTGAGAAATCTTTTATCGCCTATTTTGAAGGGTGTTTTTTGGAACATATTAGGCACCATTAAATCTTTTAAAAGTCCCCAGTTTACAAATGCACCAAAAGGAGCAACATCAACAACTTCAAAAAGTGCAAATCCATCAAGCATGGCATGTGGCTTTAAAGTAGTAGCGATAAGTCTGTCTTCTGAGTCTGTGTATAAAAAGACTTCAAGCAAGTTATCTTCAAGCATACTCTCGGTTACATACGCTTGTGGCAAAAGCACATCATTTCCATCGAGTGCCATTAAAAATATGCCATGTGGCGTGTGTCTGTCAACGCGTAAGCAATTGATAAGTCCTAGTTCTAAATATTCGTTTTGTTTCATACTGTTTCCTTGTAATTCCGTCTATCTTAATAATTTTAAGATTTGTGAGACAGAAGTATATCTACTTTGGCATGTGGAAATGGTTAAGAACTATAAATTGAATGTATTTAGTTACCAAATTTTGAGTACAATTTTTTAAACTAAAAAAAGGATTACAAATGAAAAAAACTCTTATGGTATTGGTTACAACGGCTATGATTACTTCAGTTGCTTGTGCTGCAGAAGTCGCTGCGCAAACTCCACCACCACCACCTCCAGTGGCAGGACAACAAGGTAAAGGTATGGGTCAGAACATGAGCTTAGAAGAAATGAAAACTAAACTAAACTCTACTATTGAAAAAAGAATAATAACTCTTAAAGGTGTTCAAGAGTGTGCAAATGCTGCTACAACTAAAGAGCAACTTCAAGCATGTAGACCTAAAAAAGGTGCTGGTAGACAGCCAAACTAAGAGAGTTTTTGAGTAATTAGGAATAGTTCTTGCTAATCTTTTAAATTATATTAAAGAGAGCGTGAAAGTTATGATTTTACTCAAATGTGTAAAAGATAGAGTTAGTTACTACAAAATCAATATTTATCCTACTCTTTTTGGAGATTTTTTAATCCAAAAAGAGTACGGCTCTGCACACCATAAAAAACCAACCAATATCATTAAAACATACGCAAAAAGCAACAAAGAAGCTCTTTTATTGATGCTTGATATCGCAGTTAACAAGAAAAACATCGGCTATTTAAGAGCGAGTTAAAATCCACAATTGACTTAAAAGCATTATAAGATATAATCACTATTAAAATTTTTTCGGAGAAAATTATGAGAGATGTTATAGGAAAATTTGAGAGTAGTATAAATGCGTTAAAACTTCAAGAGCGAGCACTAAAATATAATACACTCATTTTAGCAGAAGAAGGTGCGGGTAAAACGAACCTCGCATGTAAAATTAGAAACTATGCAATAGACAACAATGTCGCAACACTTTATGTTGATTTTGCTGATTCCAATGTGGATGAGATTGAAGAGAGATATAAAAATGAGTATTTTAATTATATACGATTTGATGAAAGTGATGCATTTCAAGGAGAGTTAGCGAAGTTAATAGCGGACAAAAAACATATCTACATGGCGGTTGACCCTCGTTATTTTTCAAACAAAAGAGATATCACAAGTAAACTTACGCAAACACTTCAAACGCAAGGGCTTTTGGATAACTACTATTACTTTTTTCACGATATTAAAAATTTGGATGGTTTTTATACAAAATTTGAGGATTTTTTACTTTATATGCTTGGATTTTTAAATCTCAAAAAATACGGTCTCACATTTTTGGCGCAACCTCATGAAATTTTTGAAAACCCACAAGTGAAACTGTTATTTACATTTTTATATCTTGGAAAATGCTCTAACTTAGAGTATTACAATACTGCACAACTAAAAACATTGAAGAAAAATAACTTTTTTCATCAGTATCGTACAGCGCACCGCACGCTTCTTTTTAACAATATCATAAGTAATTTAGTTACGATTGATGAGTACACTAAAAAATAGTTATGCAAAAACTTTTTGATGAAGTGGCATCCTTAGACAAAAGATGCTACGAAAAATTTGCACTCAGCGAAGATATTTTGATGGAAAATGCCGCACATGGAATGGCGAATTTTATCCGTAAAAATTTTGCAAAAGGCTCAAAAATTATCTTGGCATGTGGAAGTGGCAACAATGGTGCAGATGGTTTGGCATGTGGAAGAATGCTCCATGGCGAGTATGCCGTTTCACTTTTTTATGTCAAACAACCAAAATCAGAGATGGCGATTTTGCAAGACAAAAGAGCCAAAAGTGTTGGTGTAAAAATTTGTACGGAGCTTATGGATTGTGATGTTTTGGTGGATGCAGTTGTTGGAACTGGCTTTGATGGCGCGTTTGATGATGCATTAAAAATTACAATGAAAAAGCTAAATTCTCTAAAAGCTTTTAAAATTGCATGCGATATTCCATCAGGTTTAAAACAAAATGGTGAATGTGTCGATGAATGTTTTGTGAGTGATGTAACGCTCACTATGGGTGCTTTAAAAAAACGAATGTTTCTTGACGAGGCAAAAGAGTTTGTTGGTAAAATCGAAGTGATAGAGTTAGGTATCTCTCGAGCGATTTATGAGACGCAAAGCTCTTGGAATTTGCTTGATTTGGAGGATTTGAAACTTCCACATAGAACTAAAAAAGATTCTCATAAGGGAAGTTTCGGACATCTGGCTCTTGCTTGTGGAAATAAATCGGGTGCGAGTATTATGAGTGCTGAGACTGCACTTAGATTTGGAGCTGGTTTGGTGACGCTTGTCGTGCATGATGCGGTGCAAGTTCCACAGACAATAATGTATTCTACCGAAGTTCCAAAAAATACAACTGCCTTGGCATGTGGAATGGGTTTGGGCGATGAGTTTAGCAATGTAGAATTGAAGAAATTTTTAGACAATTCATTTCCTCTCATAGCCGATGCGGATATTTTCCACATGTGCTGTGAGGAACGAGGAAATGCCCTTGGGGTACCGATACTTACAGAGATTTTAAAAAGAGAAAATGTTGTTTTAACTCCACATGCCAAAGAATTTGTGGCACTTTTAAAGCGTACTGAACTCGCAGACATAAGTGTAGAAGTTTTGCAAAAAAATCGTTTTAAATATGTAGAACTGTTTACTCAAAAATTTCCACATGCCGTGCTTTTACTCAAAGGTGCAAATGTTATCGTGGCATGTGCAAATGAATTTTTTATAAATCCACATGGCACATCCGCTTTGGCAAAAGGTGGAAGTGGTGATGTTTTGAGTGGCTTGATAGGCTCACTTTTAGCACAAGGTTACACACCTCTCGAAGCTGCAAAAAATGGTTCACTCGCTCACGCAAAGTTGGCATGTGGATATAAAGGGGCAGATTTTTCGCTGACACCTTATGATTTGATTAATGGCATTGCAAAGTTATAAAAGTGATAAATTCTTTCTCGTTTCCAAGCTCTAGCTTTGGAACGAGAAAAACATTAGACTTCTTGCATAACCTAGATTGCTTCGTCATTCTTCCTTGGCACATGACCGTCATTGCGAACGAAGTGAAGCAATCTAAAAATGGGTTATGCAAGAAGTCTATTATAAATAAAGGAAATAATAAATGGATAACATTTTAAAAATCGGAAAATATGAACTAGGCTCTCGCCTCATAGTTGGAAGTGGAAAATATAAAGATTTTGAGACAACAAGGTTGGCAACACTTGCTTCGGGAAGTGAGCTTATCACGGTTGCTGTTCGTCGTTTGAACATCACAAATCCAGACCAAGAAAATCTTCGTGATACATTTAAAGGCACAAATGTAAAATTTTTGCCAAACTCAGCAGGATGCACAACCGCTGAAGAGGCAATCACGACTTTTCGTCTCACGCGTGAAGCGACGGGAATCGATTTGATAAAACTCGAAGTTATCGGTGACACGCAAAAAACGCTTTATCCTGATGTTTTGGAGACTATAAAAGCGTGTGCTATTTTGGCAAAAGAGGGCTTTACAATCATGGCATATACTTCGGATGACCCGATTATGGCAAAACGCCTAGAAGACGCTGGAGCACACGCCATCATGCCTCTCGCTGCACCTATTGGAAGTGGTTTAGGGATTCAAAACCCGTATAACATCGTTTTCATTCGTGAAGCTGTAAGTGTGCCTGTCATCGTAGATGCGGGAATCGGCTGTGCGAGTGACGCGGCGTATGCGATGGAACTTGGTGCGCATGGGGTTTTAACAAACACGGCAATCGCTTGTGCGCAAAATCCGATGATAATGGCGGAAGCTATGAAACATGCAGTAATCGCGGGACGCATGAGCTACCTCTCAGGAAGAATTCCAAAACGACCGTATGCGACTGCAAGTTCGCCAATAGATGGAATGATACAGTTTTAAAGACGAATATTTTTTGAAAGAGTTGGCATGTGGAAAGGATTTCCACATGCCACTACTACTCTATTTTGTCTGATAAATGTGTCATGAGTAAAAGCTGACCCATCCCCTCAAAAAACCTATCAACACCCATGTCTTTTGCATCAAGTGCCTTTTCTAAAGCTGCCAAAAAAACAAGCTGTGACTCATCTGAGGAGAGCATAAAAGTTTCAAGAATATAGAGAAAACTAAGTGTGTGCACTTTTCCGTTGACATCAAAATCTATCTCTGAATTTATGTCTATTCCTTCTTGAGTTAAAATTTTTTCGCACTTTTGTTTTACATCATTCATTTTACAAAACTCCTATGTTTATTGAAGTTATTATACATGAAAATAGAAATATATAAAAGAATTAACAAAATAGTATTGACATTATGAAAGAAATTGACTATAATTTCGCCTCATTAATCAGCTACTTGCTAGCAGGTTTTTGTGATAGGTCGGGGTGTAGCTCAGTATGGTTAGAGTACCTGGTTTGGGACCAGGGGGCCGAAGGTTCGAGTCCTTTCACCCCGACCACTTTTAAATTTTAAACTTTTATATTTTAGGCATGGTGGGATTAGCTCAGTTGGTTAGAGCACTGGTTTGTGGTGCCGGGGGTCACGGGTTCGAGCCCCGCATCCCACCCCATAGAATTAAAATATAAATAAAATAATAAATACAGTAGCGTTCGTGGCTCAACTGGATAGAGTTTCGGATTTCGGCTCCGAGGGTTATAGGTTCGAATCCTATCGGGCGTACCATTTGATTTAAACGATAAATGAACAAAGTCCATTTATCTACGCTAGACGCTTGGTCACTAAAGCTTTGATTTTTTGCAAAATCAAGAAAATCGAGTTTACATGTGCGTCCTTAGCTCAGCTGGATAGAGCAATGCCCTTCTAAGGCATAGGCCAATGGTTCGAATCCATTAGGGCGTACCACTTACTTTATTGTAATGTCTGAAGAGACATAAAAAACTTAAATATGCGTGCGCGGATGTGGTGAAATTGGTATACACGCCAGACTTAGGATCTGGTGCCGCAAGGTGTGGAAGTTCGAGTCTTCTCATCCGCACCATCTACTTTTCAATGCTCATATGAGCAACTTCCAATTTTCTTTCAAAAATAAAATAAAAACTTCAAAATCATAAATAGTAAAATCTCCTATATCATAAAGGAAAAAAAATGACCAGTCTCCATTTTTATTTGCAGAGGGAATGGTAATTTCTGAAAATCAAGTAAGAGAGGATTTAACACTCCTTGCAAAATATACAGATTGTATCCGAACATACTCAGTTATGGGACTAGAATCTGTTCCAAAAATAGCAAGAGAAAAAGGCATGAAAATGTTTATGGGCGGTTGGGTCAGTAGTGATAAAACTTTAACAGAGATAGAATTAAAAGCTCTCATCAAACTTGCAACAGAAAATCAAGATATAGTAAAAGCAATTATTGTAGGAAATGAAACGCTTCTTCGTGGAGAGGTTACAGATGCAGTATTGGCTGGTTATATCAAAGATGTAAAAAAAGCTCTTCCAAATATTCAGGTTACCTACGCAGATGTTTGGGAATTTTGGCTTAGAAATCCTGAAATACAAAAAGTTACAGATTTTGCAACGATTCATATCTTGCCTTACTGGGAAGATGACACTATGAATATAAGTAGTGCGATAGAACATGTGCGAAATATAAGAGAAGAAGTTGAAGTAAAACTCAAAGATAAAAATATTGTAATAGGCGAAACAGGTTGGCCCTCAGAGGGAAGAATGCGTGAAGATGCACTTCCTAGCAAAATAAATCAAGCAATTTATATCAGAGATTTTGTAAAGTTAGCCGAGGAAAAAGGGTGGAGTTACAACATCATAGAAGCGTTTGACCAGCCTTGGAAAAGAGTAAGTGAAGGTGCAGTAGGTGGCTTTTGGGGACTCTTTGATAAAGATAGAATGGATAAACATGTTTTCAGCGGGGATGTTTCAAACTTTCCAAATTATAAACCTTTAGCTCTTGGCTCGATTTTTCTTGTTGTTGCCTTCTCTTTGATGTTGAAAAATAGAAAAATTCAAACTAAAAATATCTTACTGTTTGGTGTTGTAAACGCTCTTTTTGCTCTGTTATTTATGCTTCAAATGGAGCAGTATTATGTAACCGTGAGAACGAGTGTCGAACTTGTTTGGGCAGTTCTTGTGAGTCTTACAAATCTGTTTATCTACTCGGCTGTGCTTTATCACATCGCACATGAGAAGAAGCCAAATATCCTAAATATAGGCATGATTTTAAAGCAAAAAATATTTAGCATGGACGCATCTCTTATGCTATCGTTTTATCTCTCTTTAGTTTTTGTTCTCATAACAACGATTACACTCGCCCTTGAAGGAAGATATCGAAATTTTGAGGTCTATGTTTTTCTTATTTCAATCATCTCATACTTGTGGCTTTATAGAGGAGCGTTTGAGAGTTTGAACTTTGGAAAATTTGAAAAAGCATCTTTTGTCATTCTTGTAATATCATCAATTACTATTTTAGTAAATGAAGGATTTCTCAATCTTTTTTCAGATGTATGGATTGTAATTGCATTAGGATTTGCTTCTATTTTATATAAGGGCAGTAAAAAAATAGCATATAGCGAACTTAAAAATCTTGCACTTATTATGCTTGCATTTTCAGCTTTTTTTGTTGCTATCCGCTATGGAATTTTAAGAAACAGTTATTTTGAAGTAGCGTGTAGTACATCTTTAGACTCTATTATATGTAAGCTAAGAAATTCTCTTGCGATGTATGTGTATCTTCAAACATTGGGTTATATTGCTATGATAAGTGCAGGAGTTGCCCTACTTTTAAACAAAAAAATCATCTCTCTTGTTGCTCTGTTTTTAACTGTTTTCGCACTTGTGATGTTTAATACATTCTTTGGTTCAATCGCTTTTGTAGTGGTACTTCATCTTCTTACAAAAGAAAAAAAGTATTTGAACTAATTGCTATTTTATGGCATGTGGAAATAAAATTTCCACATGCCGTAATTTCTAAATCAACTGCTTTTTAATAAACTCCATATAGTGTCCCTGCTCATCTTCTAACTGGGTATGTGTTCCTCTTTGAACAATTTTTCCGCCATCGAGTACATAAATAATATCCGCATTTTTTACTGTACTGAGCCTATGGGCTATGGTTATGACAGTTTTATCTTTGAGAAGTGGTGTAATAGTTTTAAAAAGTTTTGCTTCTGTGTGAACATCGAGTGCTGAAGTGGATTCGTCAAATATTACAACACTAGGATTGGCGATAATCATTCGAGCGATACTTAGGCGTTGTCTTTGTCCGCCTGAGAGTCTGACCCCATGACGACCTACTATGGTGTCAAGTCCATTTTCCATCGCTTCTACCATCTCACTGAGTTGCGCGATGCTGAGAGCTTCATAAATTTGTGCATCGTTTATTGTTTCATCACCCATCGTGATATTAAATCTAAGCGTAGAGTTGAAAAGTATCGGCATCTGTAAAACCAAAAATATTTTCTCTCTAAGTGCGCTTTTGTCTAAAACCTCTATGTCGATGTTGTTGTAAGTTGCCACGCCACTTGTTTTTTCATAAAAGCCTGAAACCACTTGTGCCAGAGTTGTTTTGCCACTTCCACTCGCACCAATGAGTGCTATTTTAGAGCCTGATTTTATATCTAAAGAGATATCTTCAAGTATATTTTTACCCTCATTATAGAAAAAACTTAAATTTTTTAGAGAGATATCCACATGCCGTGCTGTGAGAGTTTTTTCTCCCGTGTGTTCTGTTTTGAGTGAAAGGATTTTATTGATTCTCTTAAGTGCATTCATCGCAGAAGAGTAGCTGTACTGAATGGAGAGTATATCTTGAACGGGCGTCATAATAAACCAGATGTAGCCAAACATCGCAAACATCATACCTATGCTCAAATCACTGTACGCGACTAAAAGAAGTCCAGCTGCACGGATAATTTCAAACATAATCAAAAAGATTGTGTAGGAGAGTTTTTCATAAGCGATACTTTTATATCCAAACTCGTTTGAACTTCTTTGAATCTCTTGTGCGTGAATTATTGCTTGAGAAAAAAAGTAGTTTTCCTTGTTACTTGCTTTGATTTGCCCAAAAAGCTCAAGAGTTTCCCCAACATCATTTTGAAACTTTTCAATCGCCTCGTTTTCTTCTTTTTTTAATCGACCCACAGTTGCTGACATCTTTTTACTGATAAGCATAATGAGCGGTTGCACAATAAGTATCAAAATCCCTAAAATTGGGTCTATCATAATCATTACAATTCCAACCCCAACAAGCGTTAAAACAGAGGATACAAAGCGACTCACGCCTGTGATAATAAAACTATCAAGTGTATTGACATCTGTGATAAGATTCGCAGTAATTGCACCGCTACCAAGTGTTTCATACTCATTCATAGAGGATATTTTCAGATGCTCAATCAGCCTTTTTCGTATCATAAAGGTAACATATTTTGAGATTTTAGTGAAAATTTTTGTGATAACTACACCAAGAAAATAGTAGATAAGTCGTAAAAAAATAACTGCCAATGTAACCAGAGCGATATAGTAAAAAGCAGTTGTTTCACCCACAAAAAAGTTTATGCTATGCACAAAATAAGAGGGTTTATGTAAAAGAATTTCATCGACCATAA
Organism: Campylobacterales bacterium; assembly: GCA_026390075.1. Lineage (GTDB taxonomy): Bacteria > Campylobacterota > Campylobacteria > Campylobacterales > Sulfurimonadaceae > Sulfurimonas. The sequence continues at coordinate 24,771 of JAPLGP010000052.1, read as the reverse complement.
TCGGAAGCATTAAAGGAACAGGGATGCTCACAAGTATCGCTAAAAGCGTGACTATCTGCCCATAAATAAGTGCTGGTTTGTTTTCTAAAATAAGTTTGAGTACAGTCTTGAGTGTGATAGGATTATTATTCATGGTGCTATTATATCTTTGCTAGGAGTAAAGAGACTTTTTTTAATGTAAAATTCTACAAATTTTTTATAAAGAGCAACTTTGAGTGATATGAAAAGAGTAGAATTTGGCGACCACTACAGAGACAAAAAAAATGCTGTTTTTTTGGTTATCTATGTCAATGAAATATCGCCATGGAAATATTTTAATGATGACATAAAAAGTATGCGATGCCCCGCGATTATCATGATAGACAGATGGGATGGACGCATGGGTTTTCCTGGTGGAACGGTGGATGAGGGTGAGAGCCTTATAGATGCACTTGTGCGAGAGGTTAAAGAGGAAATCGGCATAAATGTTAAGCCTGACAAAGTCCGCCCAATCGCTTCGCATGAGTGGAAAATCGCCACGCATCTTTATGGGCTTGAAGTTCAAGAAGCGGAATTTTTACATATTTACTACCACATACTCAACAATTTTTCTCGTTCTATTTTGCTCCACGCCTACGAAGAGGGAGACAAATCGCATTTTATGTCTGAGATAACGGGTATAAAAATCATTCCTCTTGTACAACATGCAGGCAAGGGAATAAACTACTTTTTGCAAAATAGTTTTGCAGGTTCTGCTAAAAATGAACTGCTTATCTTGCTGGATGAGGTTTTTGATATAAAGATTAATTAGACTTCTTGCAAAACTAAGATTGCTTCGTCGTTCCTCCTCGCAATGACGGTCATTGCGAGCGAAGCGAAGCAATCTAAAAAGAGAGTTTTACTAATTAATGAAATTCAGCTTTATTTTTAGTAAGTGTTTTTATACTTCATTATTAATATAGTTTAATGGATATAAAATGAAAAAACAGAGTATAAAAAAAATTGCACTCACCCGTTTATTACAAGTATTTCTTCTCTCTATTCTTATTATTGTTTTCATTATTGCATTAAGTTATCGAAGTTTTTTTCAGTTTGTTGTTAAAAATGAGGTTCTTTCTGTTTCAGAAATAATTCAAGCTGGTCTGACATCGCATATGAAAGCGGGAATTATGGAGAAACGAGATTATTTTTTGAATGAGATATCTTCTGTGTATGATATTAAATCTATTCAAATTATTCGTGCGGATGCTGTTAGTAAACAGTTTGGTGAATCTAAATCATTTGAAAAAAAACTAGATAATACTCTTCGAGAAATTATAGATAAAAAAGAAGCATACTTTCTGTGGAAAGATAAAGATAGCAGTGTTGAAGCGATCGTTCCTTATATTGCAAACGCTAAAGGAAGTTTAAATTGTTTGCAATGTCATCATGTCAAGGATGGTGAAGTTTTAGGTGCTGTAAATATTATTATGGATACAGGTTTGTATCAAAACTTTGTTTTTAGAAATAATTATATTATTGCTGCTGTACTACTATTTTTTGCCTTAATCATAATACTTAATATGTTCCATGTCATTGAACGCCATGTCCGTCAACCACTTTCAAGAATAATTAATGATGGGGAAAACGCTTATGTATCCCATCAAGATATTGATAGCGAAAAATATGAGAGTCAAGAGTTTGAAGATATGGTACAGAATGTGAATAAATTTAATCACAATGTTATAGAAAAAGAAAAAGAACTTCAAGAGAAAAATAAGCAACTTAAAATGCTTAATGAAGAGATAGAATTAACACTTAAAGAGACACTTCTTGCGATGGGACAGATAGAAGAGATAAGGTCACTTGAAACAAAACACCACACAAAGCGCGTTTCTGTTATAAGTACATTGATTGCCAAAGAATATGGTTTAGATAATGAGCAGTTAAAACTGATTGAGCTTGCCTCGCCTTTGCACGATATTGGAAAAATTGGAATTGCTGATGCAATCTTAAATAAACCTGCGCGATTAACAAAGGAAGAATTTTCGTTAATGAAAAAACATCCTATTTTTGGACATGAAATATTAAAGTACTCTGAACGGGCTGTTCTACAAGCTGCGGCAAGTATCGCTTATGAACATCATGAAAGGTATGACGGTACAGGATATCCGCAAGGGTTAAAAGGAGATGAGATAACTATCTTCGCTCGTATTGTTACCATTGTAGATGTTTTAGATGCATTACTTTCCAAGCGTGTTTACAAAGATATTTGGTCTGTTGATGATGTGATTGTATTAATAAAAGAAGAGAATGGCAAACATTTTGACCCAAAACTGGTTGAAATAGTGTTAAAAAATATAGATGAATATACACAGATAATTAGAGAATTATCAAAAGATATTTAAAAGGAAACATCTTTTGATATTGAGATTAATTTATAAGCTCATAATAGAGTTATTCGTGTGTAGTTATCGCCTGTGCTATTCTAAGCAGAGTCTCATTTTTACCAATAATTGCCATAACACTATCAAGCCCTGGACCTGAGAGTTTTCCCAAAAGTGCGATACGAAGAGGCTGACCGATTTTACCAAAACCGATTCCCATTTCATGGACTACTTCTTCCATTATGTGGTGGTAGTCACTCGGAAGATGAAGTTCTTCTGCTTTTGTGAGTTTCGCCCCAAAGGCATTTAAAACTTCAATAGCATTCTCTTTAAACACTTTATGAACAGCTTTTTCATCATAAGAGGTTGGAGTGTTAAGCACTTCTTTTGCAAGTTCTGCTAGCTCTTTAAGAGTTTTTGCTCTCTCTTTGATAACATCCAAAAGTATCTCTTTTTTATCGTGTGAAGTAAGAACTAAATCATACTCTCTTAAAAGCTCTGCAAGTTCTGTATTAGGAGTGTTTTTTATATAATGTGCATTGAGCCAATCAAGCTTTTCTGTATTGTAAATCGAAGCCGATTTGTTGATATCTTTTGGATTGAAAAGCTCTTTCATTTCATCCATTGAAAATATTTCTTGATCACCGTGACTCCAGCCCAAACGAACCAAAAAGTTCAAAAGTGCTGCAGGAGTGTAACCCATCTCTTTATATTCCATAACATCCGTTGCACCATCGCGTTTGCTTAGTTTTTTGCCCTCGTGATTGTGAATCATAGGAACATGGTAAAAATTTGGAATAGTAAATCCAAGAGCCTCGTACACAATTATCTGTTTTGGCGTGTTTGAGAGATGGTCATCTCCGCGGATAACTTCATTTACGCCCATAAGCGCATCATCCACCGCAACAACAAAGTTATAAGTTGGGCTTCCATCTGCTCTTGCAATTACAAAATCATCTAAAATATCAACAGCGTTAAAAACTACATCGCCCTTAACCTTATCTTTTACAGTTATTGTTCCGCTTTGAGGAGCTTTGATGCGGATAGCGGGTTCAATGCCTTCTGGTGGAGTGCCGTTAAAATCACGGTATTTTCCATTGTACATTGTTCGCTCTTTTGCTGCCATTTGCGTTTCTCTAAGTTCACTCAGTTCTTCTTTACTCATGTAGCAGTAGTACGCTTTGCCCTCATCAAGGAGTTGCTTGATATATTTTGCATAGATTTCATCTCTGCTTGATTGGTAAATAACCTCGCCATCATAAGAGAGACCTAACCAATCAAAAGCTTTTACAATTGCTTCTGCAGCTTCTACAGAATTTCTCGCCTTGTCGGTGTCTTCAATACGAAGAAAAAACTTTCCATTGTTTTTTTTAGCCCAAAGGTAAGAAAGAAGAGCGGTTCTAAGACCACCGATATGAAGATAGCCCGTAGGACTTGGAGCAAAGCGAGTAACAATCATGAAAAACCTTTTATAAATAATTGCCGAATTTTAGGCAAATATTGGTTAAAGATGGGTAAAATAAACATCTAAATTTTTATAAAGTGAATTAATTATGTATAAAATTTTTTTAAGTCTTGTCTGTGTTGCATCTTTAAGTGCTGAGATAGTCGGTGGTATAGCTATCGTTGTAAAGGGTGAAGCAATTTCGATGCTTGATATCAAAAAAGAGATGCAAACATCTAAAGTGGATGCAAAAATGGCATCAGATATTTTAATTCGTAAAAAGCTTGAACTTGCAGAGACTAAGGAAAGAAATATTGATGTGAGCAGTGAAGAAGTTTATGAAGATATAAAAAAGACTGCAGCAAGAAATAAATTAAGCATCAATGAATTTTATGAGGCTGTTCGAAATTCCAATGGTTTAAGTTCAGCAGATATAAAAGAGAGTGTGAAGCAAAAACTTTTAAGTCAAAAACTCTATGCTGCAATCGCTTACGCACAAATGGCTCAGCCGAGTGATTCTGAGATACAAGAGTATTACAAGTTACATAAAGATAGTTTTGTACATCCAAGTTCATTTTTAGTTGTTATTTATGAGTCAAAAAACAGAGCGAAGCTTGAAGAAATGAGAAATAATCCAATGCTTAGTTCTTTAGAAATACAAAGAAGTGAGCAAGATTTGCCATACAGTAAACTAGCTCCAGAGTTGGCATCTTTACTTGAAAATACGCCTAAGAACCAGTTTACACAAGTTGTTCCAGATGCAAAAGATGGTTTTATTAGCTTTTATATTAAAGAGACAAAATATGCTAAAGAGAGTAGTTTGGAGAATATAAAAGATGAAATAGCGAACCACCTTATGTCTCAAAAAAGAGAACAGGTTTTAAGCGATTATTTTGCAAGACTTCGAATAAGTGCTGACATAAAAACAATAAGAATGCCAAAATAAATTTTTAGATTATTCTATCATTAGAATAGTTCCGTTTCTTATTTTTTTAGATTCTATCATTTTATTTTCAAGCTTTTTTATAATATTAGCCATATTGTCAGCGGTAATAATTTCTATCATAGCTATGGAACAACTAAGACCGATTGTTGATGAAAACGAAGTCTTCGCAACATTAGAAATAATCGCATTTGCAATTTGACGAAGTCGTATTTTTGATAATTTAGGTAAAAGTACTAAAAATTTATCAGCTTCCCATCGTGACAAAATATCACTGTCTCTAAGACTCATTTGCACAATTTTTGAAAATTTATGTAGAGCATGGTCTGATTTTTTAAAACCATTCATAGTGTTAAATTTGTTAAAATCATCAATATCAATATAGATGAATGAAAAAATATCTTTATTCTCTTTTTCAAGCAAGTGCATTCTTTTGTTAATTACTGAAGTCATATAGGTTCTATTAAAAGTTTTTGTGAGAGTGTCTTGAGAGACAGCTTTTGCGAGTTTAGACATTTTTTCTTTAAGAAGATTTTGTAAATTTATATTTTTAATTTCTTTGAGAACTCTGGCTAAAAGTTCTTCTGCTACAAAAGGTTTAGAAATATAATCAGATGCGCCAAGCTCAAAAAGATTCCTAACGACCTCAGGCTTAGTGAGTGATGTATGAAAAATAACTGGAATCCATGAAGTGTCTGGACTATCTTTTAAGAGCTTAATGGTTTCGTAGCCGTTCATAACAGGCATTTCTACATCAAGTATTATTAAAGATGGATTATTGTTGTAAATTGCTTCTAAAGCTTCTTTCCCATTCATAGAATATACAACATTATATCCTTGCGCTTCTAATACATTTTTTAAAGAGGCTATAACTAGTTTACTGTCATCAACTATATGAATAGTATATTCGTTATAATGAATCATGTTGGCGTCCTTTGATTATAAGGGTAGGAGTATATATAAAATAAACTTTACAATAAATTATATGCGCATATAAAGATAAGATTAATATTTAAGATTAGTTTGGATATTATTAAACTAATATATTACAAGGTGGAGAAATGAAAAGATTGGTACTTAGTTTGAGTCTATTAGTTAGTTTAGGCTTACAAGCAAATGATATAGGCTCAAATATGAAAATGATGAGAGATGGCTTATTGGAAGTTCAAGATGGGTTTTTGTATAATAACAAAGCTACTGTATTAAGTGGTATTGCTAAAATAGAAACATCAAACGAGATGTTTCATGATAAAAAATCTGTTGAAACAACTTTACCTACTGATAAGAAAAAACTTGTAGGTGTTACTCTTTTAAGTGCGCAACACCTAAAAACAGATTTACAATCAATGAATGAGTATCTTGCTCAAGGAAATATGTTAGAAGCTGCATCGATTTATTCGGATGTTATTCGTGACTGTACTCGCTGTCATGCAATTGTAAGAGGTTGGTAGTTCTTTATATATAACGGTTAAAATTAACCGTTATATCTTTCTAAATATTTTGTATCAAAATTATTTGATATAAAATCTTCGTTTTCCATCATTTTTAAGTGAAATGGTATCGTAGTTTTTATGCCAGTCACAGTAAATTCACTTAGGGCTCTATGCATTCTTGCAATTGCTTCTTCTCTTGTTTTACCATAAACAATAAGTTTTCCAATCATCGAATCATAAATCATAGGCACAATATAACCAGCATGTGCGTGAGAATCTATACGAACATCTTTTCCACCTGGTGCAATCCAAGAGTTGATTTTACCAGGACATGGTAAAAATTTGATTGGGTCCTCTGCTGTGATACGACACTCAATTGAGTGTCCTTTGAGATTGATAGTATCTTGCGCTGGAAGTTCTTTGCCTTCAGCAATTTCAATCATCATTTTAATAAGATCTAAATCACTTACCATTTCAGAAACAGTATGCTCAACTTGAAGTCTTGTATTCATTTCCATAAAATAAAAATCTAAGTTCGCATCGAGTAGATATTCAAATGTACCAGCACCTTCATACTTTATAAATTTTGTAGCACGAATAGCTGATGCCCAAAGCTTTTCTCTTACCTCTTGTGTTAGTACAACAGCAGGAGACTCCTCAATAAGTTTTTGGTGTCGGCGTTGCATAGAACAATCTCGCTCACCTATGTGAAGAACATTTCCATGTGCATCTGCCATGATTTGAACTTCAATATGGCGAGGATTTTTTATAAATTTTTCCATATAAATAGTGCCATCACCAAATGCAGTTATTGCTTCACTCTCAGCAGCTAGAAACGCATTTTCTAAGTAACTTTCCTCTTCTACAACACGCATACCGCGACCGCCACCGCCTTGAGCAGCTTTAAGAATCACTGGATAACCAACTTCCGCAGCTCTTTTTTTAGCATCGGCTATATCACTGATTGCACCATCACTTCCTGGAACTACAGGAACGCCTGCTGCAACCATAACATCTTTAGCTTTTGATTTATCACTCATTAAAACCATAACTTCTGGGGTTGGTCCAATAAATTTGATGTTGTGGTGTGTGCAAATCTCAACAAAGTGCTGGTTTTCACTTAAAAAACCATATCCTGGAAAAATTGCATCGCAGTGACTGATTTCAGCAGCAGAAATAATGGCAGGAATGTTTAGATAACTTTTACTGCTTGGACCATCACCGATGCAAATAGCCGCATCTGCTAGTTTTAGATATTCACTACCCTTGTCAGCTTTTGAATAAACCGCAACAGCCTCTTTCCCCATCTCTTTAATTGTTCTAATTGCACGAAGAGCAATTTCTCCGCGATTAGCAACTAAAATTCTATTGATTTCTCGCATAAATTTATATCTTTTCTATTATAAAAAGTGGCATATCGTATTCAACTGCTTGACCATTTGAAGCAAGAATTTTAAGAATTTTGCAATCAAAATCAGCTTCTAGTTCATTCATAATTTTCATAGCTTCTAAAATAGCAACAACTTGCCCTTTTTTCACTGTATCACCCACTTTTACAAATTCTGGAGAATCTGGAGATGGAGACGAATAGTATGTTCCTACCATCGGAGAAAGAATAGCATCACCACTGATTTCAGCTGGTACTGATGATGTAACTGCTATGTGTGCTACTGGATCTGAGGCAATAGGAGCTGGTGTAAAAACGGGTGCTGCTATTAAGCCCGTAGCTTTTTCAAGTTCAATAGTAAAAGCTTCTTGCTTGATTTTTAGTTTAGAAAGACCGCTTTCATCGAAATCACGAATGAGTGCTTTAATCTGTTTTGTATCCATAGGTAAGACTCCAAAATATGTATAATTTTGCGATATAATACCATAAAATTGATAATAATTATGTTTTAGGAAATTACAAGATGAGCTTAAAAGTAGAGAAAAGTAAACATGTTAAATGATCAAATTTTTATAAATATTGCTACAGAAATAGCAAGTGCTTCAAAATGTGTATCAAAGCAAGTGGGTGCTGTTATTGTTAAAAATGGACGCATTCTTAGTACTGGTTACAACGGCACTCCTGCAGGTTTTATGAACTGCTGTGATTATTGGGATAATCAATACACTAAAGAGCATCATGAATGGTCAAAAACATACGAAATTCATGCTGAGATGAATGCAATTATTTGGGCTGCTAGAGAAGGAATTTCTATTGATGGTGCTACGATATATGTAACTTTAGAGCCATGTAGTGAATGTAGTAAAAATCTTATCGCAAGTGGTATTAAAAGAATTGTTTATGCAAAACCATATGAGCATACGCATTCTGATACGATTTCAAAATTTATTAAAGATAATGGTGTGAGTATTGAGCAACTTCTTGCTAATGAAAACTATTATACAATAGCAGCCATTAGTTGCACAGATATAAAGAGGTAGTAGTTGAAAATTTTGATTGTAGATGATTCAAAACTCGCAAGAATGGGTGTGATAAAGAGTCTTAAAGAGATAGAGCCGAGTGCTGAATTGTTTCAAGCAGCAAATGGTCTTGAAGCCGTCGCAATTTTTAAAGCTGAGAATCCGAGAGTCGTTTTTTTAGATTTGACTATGCCTGTAATGGATGGATATGAAGCATTGCAACAGATTATAGCCATAGATGCAGATGCGCAAGTAATAGTTATTAGTGCAGATATTCAAAATGAAGCAAAACAGAGGGTATTAAAAGCTGGTGCTAGAAATATGTACCCAAAACCTATTAATGAAGAGAAGATGTTGCAAATTTTTCAGCAAGATTTACTGATATAAAAGGTGATGCAATTGAGTAAAGAATTTAATGAAGACCAGATAGATGCACTAAAAGAGTTTATGAATGTATCCATTGGTGCGGCAACTGCAAATTTAGCAGATCTTTTAGGGGCATTTGCAACGATGCATATTCCTAAAATTGATATATGCGAAAGTTCTGAGCTTATATCGAGAGTGAAGTTAGAGATAGATTCCAAGTCGATGTATTATGTTACAAAACAGCTCTTTACCGGAAAATTTGGTGGGGAGTGTATGTTTATTATGAGTGACACCTCTGCAAAAAATCTCGGTGAGCATCTTTATGGTCTTACTATACCGTCTAAAGATGATATAAACGATGCGGTCATATAATTAACAAATATATTAAGTTCAACGATAGTGAGTCGATTGACTCGTGAACTTGGAACAGAAGTACAATTTTTTGTACCATCATCACAGATTGTTGATGCTGATTCAATTATAGATATCAATGATGTGAATCACTACTCAAAAATTATCATAATTAGCACTATTTTAGAGTTTAAAGATCAAAAAATTTATGGCAGTATTTATATACTTACAAAAGATGAAGCCATAGAGAGATTAAAAATTTTGATAGATCAAAAAATAGAAGAGATTTATGGATGATAGAATTAAAATATCCTGATGTACTGTTAGACTCTCTTGAAAATGGGCATATGATTATTGATGAAAATTTTATAGTTCTTTATTGGAATCGATGGCTTGCAATCAATACTCAAATATCCAAATATGAAATCATAGGCAAGAGTTTGCAGGAGTTTTATCCAGACTTAAATTATACGGTTCTTTTGAGAAAGATAAGAACTGCGCTAACTCTTCAAACACCATCTTTTTATGATACAAGTAGTAACACAAAATTCATCACAATAAATCGAAACAAAGTTACCACTTCTGCATTAGCATTTATGCAACAACAAGTTACTATTTCTCCTTGTTTGAACAATCCAACGAGTGTACTGATTTCTATTTACGACATAAGCGAACTTTATGAAACAAAACTTTCTCTTAAAAAAGAGATAGATAAAGTAAATAAACTCAATGACAAATTAGAAGCTGACCAAGAGATAATTGATAAAAATATTATGACAATGAAAACAACATTAGATGGCGTAATTATTGATGCAAGTACTCTTTTTTGCGATTTTTTTGAGTTTACAAAAGAAGAACTTATAGGTCAAAAAGCGTCAAAATTTAAGAGTGGGGAAGTTTCAGATGCTACTTATAAAGAGCTTTGGAAAACAATAGAGAGTAAAAAAACTTGGAGTGGAGAAGTAAAAAACAAAACTGCAAGTGGTGGTGCAAAATGGGTTCAATCCAGAATAACGCCTATTTTAGATGAAAATGGTGCACTTTTTGAGTTCAGTGCTGTTTATCATGATATTACAAATGAAAAACTTTTTGCAGAACTATATATCACTGATTCGTTGACTAAACTTTACAATCGTGCACATTTTGATGAGGTTATAGGTTCTATAACGAAACATCAAAGAAAAGCAGAAACAGATTTCGTTTTAGTTATTACCGATATTGACCATTTTAAATCTATAAATGACAACTATGGACATCAGGTTGGAGATGAGGCTCTTATATCCGTAGCAAAAACACTCAAAAACTCCTTAAGAGAGAATGATTTAATCGCAAGGTGGGGCGGTGAAGAATTCGTCATTATGTTAAAAAATGTAAATATCGACGAAGCAAAAACAATCATAGAAAAAGTAAGAATGAATGTACAAAACACCAAAGTAGTGGAGAAAATCAATCTAACGGCTTCCTTTGGTCTTACAAAATACAACATCGGCGAAGAACCACATAACACTTTTAAAAGAGTGGATGACGCGCTTTATGAAGCAAAAAAGAGCGGACGGAATAGGATTGTTGTAAAATAATTAAGTTCCACATGCCATCATTTCCACATGCCAACCTCTCTCTTCACATTCCAAAATTTCCACATGCCAAATCTTATTTGCACATGCCAACAGAGTACTTCTTTTTTTTAAATAGCGTGTAAATATTATTTTGTATCTATTCGTAACACTAAATTGCATTTTTGTCCCACTCGTGTTTCTTTTTGCAACAGTTAAAAGAGTAGTTAATTGATTGTTGGATAAAATCCTTTTTGTAAATAAAACAAATATTGGAGAATTAAAATATGGCTACATTCGAACAAGAAAGTCTGGATTATCATAAGGCTCGTGATAAGTTTGACACGAATGGCAAGATAGGAACACTTATTACAAAACCGTGTGATACTGTTGCAGAATTGGCTATGGCATATAGTCCTGGTGTTGCATACCCATGTCTTGAAATAGAAAAAGATATCGATAAAGCGTATGACTACACAAATAAGGGAAACCTAGTTGCTGTTATTTCTGATGGTACTGCAGTTCTTGGTTTAGGTGACATCGGTCACTTGGCTGGTAAACCTGTTATGGAAGGAAAATGTGTTCTTTTCAAATCATTTGCACATGTTGATGCTGTAGATATTGAGATAAATTCAAAAGATATTGAAGTAATTATTGCAACTGTTGCAGCTATTGCAGATACTTTTGGTGGAATCAACCTCGAAGATATCGGTGCGCCAAAATGTTTTGAAATCGAAGACAGACTTAAAGAAATTTGTAATGTTCCTGTTTTTCATGATGACCAACATGGAACAGCGGTTATCACAACTGCAGGACTTATCAATGTTCTTGAGATGAGTGGTAAAAAAGCTGAAGACCTTAAAGTAGTGGTTATCGGAGCAGGTGCAAGTGGAATCGCTTGTGCAAGAATGTATAAGCGTTTAGGCATAAAAAATATTACTATGTTGGACTCAAAAGGTGTAATTCACAACGGAAGAACTGACTTGAATAAGCAAAAAGCAGAATTTGCATTTGAAACACCTGACCGTACTCCTGAAGATGCGGCTAAAGGTGCAGATATGATTTTAGGTCTCTCAGGTCCTGAGCAAATTTCTCAAGATATGGTGCGTTCTATGGCAGCAAATCCAATTATTTTTGCATGTGCAAATCCAACTCCAGAGATTATGCCTGACCTTGCAAAAGCGGTTCGTGATGACCTAATCATTGGAACAGGTAGAAGTGATTTCGCTAACCAAGTAAACAATGTTCTAGGTTTCCCATTTATTTTCCGTGGTGCTTTAGATGTTCGAGCGACTAAAATTACTGAAAATATGAAAATGGCAGCATCTCAAGCGTTGGCTGCTTTAGCAAAAGAAACTGTTCCTGATTATGTTAAAAAAGCGCACAATCGTGATGTTATGGAATTTGGAAAAGAGTATGTTATTCCTTCTCCGTTTGACAAACGACTTTTAGTATGGGTTTCTTCAGCAGTAGCTCAAGCAGCAGTACAAGATGGCGTTGCACGCGTAAAAGATTTTAATCTTGAAGCGTATAAGGCAAAACTACAAGAAATGGCTGATAACAGCTAATTTCATTTTGATTCGATAGCTCCTCATTGCTATCGAATTGATTTCTTGTATAAGGTTATACAAGAAGTTTAAATATACACTCATAATCTTCACAATAAATTCACAACTTCACTCCAATCATCATCAAATTATAGTTACTTAAGTATATAAGGCGTACCATTTCACTTTCATTCGTTAAATCTGCTATATAAGGAGCTTCATCTGCAAACAGAAGATGTCAAAATAATTTTTATAAGCTTTGTTACTTTAGTTTTTGTAGGTGCATTGTTACTTATGCTTCCCTTTGCACATAATGGTGATTTACGATTTGTAGATGCCATTTTTACAGCTACTTCAGCGGTTTGTGTGACAGGACTTATCGTCAAAGATACCCCAGTCGATTTTACTGGTTTTGGGCATGTTATCATTCTTGCCCTGATACAAATCGGTGGGATTGGCTATATGACTGCGGTTACATTTATGGCTATCATGCGAGGTAAAAGGCTTACTTACCGTGATCGCTTAATCCTCAAAGAGTCACTCAATTATCCAGGAATGAGCGGAATTTTCCGCTTTTTAAAGATCGTGTTTGCTACTATTATTTTCATAGAGCTTACTGGTACGATTATTTTAGCATTACGATTTTGGGCAGATATGCCATTTTTGGATGCTTTATGGTATGGTCTATTTCACTCTGTTTCTGCTTTTAATAACGCTGGTTTTTCTCTCTTTAGTACAAATCTAATGGACTATCGCGGTGATTTCGTCATAAATTTTACAATTCCATGGCTTATTATTATTGGGGGGTTAGGATATTTAGTTTTATTGGAACTTTATAACTATCGTAAACAATCGCTTACACGCCTCTCTACGCACACTAAAATCGTACTATGGACGACAGGATTTATGATACTTGCTGGGATGGCAATTATTCTCTCATTCGAGTGGAATAACCCAAATTCTCTAGGAAATATGAGTACATACGAAAAAATCCTCTCTGCATGGTTTGCATCAGTAAACTATCGTACAGCAGGATTTAATACTATCGACTTCTCTGCTTTTAGTGACTCTGATCTATTTTTTGGAACTATTTTTATGATGACTGGTGGTAGTCCTGGTGGTACAGCTGGTGGTGTTAAAACTACTGTTATTGCACTTGCAATCATTGGTGTGTGGTTTACACTTCGTGGTCAAAACAATCCTCATATTTTTCGTAGAAGTTTAGATCCATATCAAATCAACAAAGCGTACGCTACGATTTTTGTTGCATCTTTTTATGTACTTATTTCGACGGTTATTTTAAATGAGAGTGAACATCTTAACTTTGTTCGTACTCTTTTTGAAACTTGTTCAGCATTTGGTACAGTTGGTGTTTCAACTGGAAATGGTGGCGTTTTGAGTTATAGTGCGTTGTTTGGTGATTTAGGAAAAGTAAATATTATCTTGTTGATGTTGATGGGGCGAATTGGTGTTTTTGCCTTTACTATCGTTATCGTCGGAAAAGCGGTGCAAAGCCGTATTAAATATGCAGAAGGGAAGGTTATTATATGACATATGTAGTTATTGGATTAGGAAAATTTGGGTTTCATGTGGCTCAAGGACTTGCGCAACAAGGTGAGACCGTTATTGCAATAGACAATGATGAGGAGAAAATTCGTAACATCAATGAATTCGTTCAAGATGCTATTATGCTTGATTCGACCGATCCAAAGGCATTGCGTGAAGCAGGAATTGCTGATGCTGAAGTAGCCATTGTAAGTATTGGGGAGCATTTAGAGTCGAGTATATTAACTATTATGGCACTCAAAGAGGTAGGCATAGAGACAATCATTGCAAAGGCTATTACGCAAGTTCACGGTCAGATTCTCTCAAAATTAGGTGCTGCAAAAGTGATTTATCCTGAGATGGAATCGGCTAAAAAGTTGGTTAAGAAAATGGTTACCAATATGAACTATGAAACTATCGACCTCTCCATTACGATGAAAATTGCAAAAATGACTGTACCTGATTTTTGGGTGGGAACATCTATTTTATCTTCTAGTTTTGAAAAAGATTATGAAGTCAAACCAATTGCGTATAAACATCAAGGTGAATGGCATACATCTTTTGAAAAAGATGATATCCTTGAGAAAGGCGATTTGCTAGTAGTGTTGGGTAATAGTAATCATGTCGCAGCTCTTAGTAAGAAAGTATAATGACTCAAATTGCTAGTTGCTGATAGACGCATCGTAAAATTTAGCACTTTATGATGCTGAAGTACACAGTAATCAACATTTATTTACTACCAATAGAGCGAAAGTTTAATAGACATCTTGCAAACCCAAGATTGCTTCGTCATTCTTCCTTGACACATGACCGTCATCGCGAGCAAAGCGAAGCAATCTAAAAATGGGTTATGCAAGAAGTTTATTTAATTCGTATAATTTCATATACTTATAAAAATTTGTTGCCATATGAGAAAATGCTATTACTAATCCAGCATATCCATCTAAAAAGCCTCTTTTAACAATGTATGTTTTGAAAAAAGAGAACAAACTATTTAGGATTGCTTTGAGAGGAGATGAGTTTTTTTTTCCAACATTGTCATTAGCATACATTGTTGAATATAGGTCAATCTTGATAATAAAATCTGTTATTGAAGAATAAGGATAATGTTTTATAGCTCCAGCGATAAATGATGTGCTTAAGCCATCTTGTATAATTTTTTCATGTACTTTCTTATCTGTGAAGGCAGTTTTATTTTTATTATAGACTCTTAGTATGATGTCATTCCCCCAACAGTACTTTACTTGTGTTTGTTTATAGTAGTTTGTTCGTAAAATTGAATAGATACAGTTTTCTTTTAGATTCTCTTTTTTTAAGTTAAAAATAAAATCATCTGATAAAACTTCATCTGCATCAAGAGAAAGAATCCAATCATTTTTTGCAAAACTTGCAGCAAAATTTTTAGTTTGTCCAAAGCCTATAAAATCACCTTGAACTAAGTTTACATTTTTATAAGATTTAGCTATTTCTTCAGTTTTATCAGTTGAAATGTTGCTATAGACAACTACATCTTGAAATTTTTTCAAAGAGTTTAATGTTTTAGTTATAGTTAATTCAGCATTTTTAACGATTATGACACAAGAGATGTTTTTTATTTGTTCTCCAGTCATTTATTTCTTCTCCTTGATATCAATACTATGTAAGTCGTTAGGCTGAAAGGTTGCTTGTCATTCCCAAAGTAGGAGACGAAGTACCATAGGCAGTTATGATTTTATTGAAGCACTTTTATTTGTATCCATTACAGATATAAGCTGTTGTAATGCCTGTGTCTGACCTGTACCTTGAGTAGGAGCATAACCGCTCACGCCACTTTGGGATTGAACCTTCATACCTAGCTCCTTTAAATTTTATATGAAAATTATAGACTACAGCTATTAACGATAACTAAACTCTTTCTTAACGCTTTCTTAACAAAAACACATTTGCTACGAGATTTTCTTATGGCTTTAGCAATTTACAAGCATTCTTTTATCTAGTAATTTGGGTTCTAATTATATTTCCACATGCCATACTCTTGAGTTTTCCCTCAATATCTTGATTTTATTTTGATTACATAATCTATCTTATATAGTTACTTCATCACTCTCTAATGGCATTTGAAGTGGTTGGCTGAAGTAGTAACCTTGCGCATATTCCACGCCAATATCTCTTAAAAGCAGAGCGGATTCTTTTGTCTCTACAAACTCAGCAACACATTCCATTCCCATGCCATGAGAAAACTGATGCATACTTTTGAGCATGTGGAGTTTTCTCTCATTTGTTGTTATTTCACTTACAATCGAGCCATCTATTTTGACTATATCGATATCTAAGTCTGAAAAATAGGAGAAGTTTGAATAGCCTGAACCAAAATCATCAATAAGAACTTTTGAGCCAAACTTATGTAGCGTTTGTATAAATTCTTGAACTCTCTCTATATCCGCTAAATGTTCTACTTCTAAGAGTTCTATGTCTATTCTTGAACATACCAGAGGGTGACTTTTTAAGCTCTCATATAATATATCTGTTATCTCATCATCCAATATATCCACCATAGAAATATTAATGCTAAATCGATATTTTGGAAATTTTTCTGCAACTTTAATTGTTTTTGCAATCATTATTTTAGTAATTTCATAATAATAGGGAGTTTTTTTTGAAATATCTAAAAATTTAAAAGGTGATAAAAAAGTTCCATTGAGAAGTTGTAATCTTACTAAAGCTTCATATTTTTCTATTTTTAATGTTTTTAGGTTGATGATTGGCTGAAAAAATGGAATGATTCTATCATCTGCAATAGCATTTTTAATCAACTCTAAAGTCTCCATATTTTCTTGCACACTTCTTTTGAGATTTAAACTCTCTTTATACTCGATTACATGGCTTCTTTGCTCTTTTTTTATCAGTTTAAGAGCTAAATCTGCATTTTCCAAAATAGGCGTTATACAATTACTTGCAATACTCACTGTAAGATTGAGTCGTAATTTTTCAATACTAAAAAGATGATCAGCAATATTTTTTTCTAATTCTATTCCTATGTCAAATGCAATTTTTTTATCAATATCTTCAAATAAAATCCCAAATTCATCTGCTCCAAGACGATAAACTTTACATTTAGGAATATTTGTAACTCGTAGTAATAATTTTAAAAACTTCGCTAAATCTTTTAAAAGTATATTGCCGACATTGTTACCATAGATATCATTATAATGTTTAAATCCATCAATATTGACAACTAAGATATGCGGAAAATCGGACTTGCTTAAGTCATCTTCAAGCACTTTTCTGTTGAATAAACCTGTGAGCATATCGTATGTATTTGAGTATTCAAGGGACTCTTTTGTCTTTAGGAGTTTTTTATTTTCTCTTTGATATTTCATAAATAAAAGTACGATTGTAAGAAGTGAGAGGATAAAAATAGTAAAAATAACAGACGCAAAAATATCGAGTGCTTGAAAATCGTTTAAAGCTAATTTTGAAAAATTATTGCTTATTCTTTTGATAGAAAGATGTGTATCGTTCTTTAGAACTTGTTTTGTAATATTTATAAATGGTGGGTATTTTTTTAGTAAATAATTGGCGTGAAGATTGAAAACATTTATAAATTCTTGAGTTTTTGAGCTTTGGGAATTTGAATGTATTAAAATATCTAAACCATCTATATAGTCCAAATCCTGCATTTTTATAGCATCATGAAAATGTTTTAAAATTTGATTTGCTTTTAAAAATATTTCTTTATCTTCTTGATTTAACGAAGTTGCATTTTCCACATGCCGAGTTAAAAACACAAGAGAATTTTTTATTCCCGCATTTGTCATGAGATATTCTTCAATATTTTCCAGATCAAATAGTAACTCTTTTTTTAGATTGAAGAGACCTTCACTTACTGATTTATAATTCTTATTTTTTAAAATATTTGAATTTACTAAATTATTGTATTCATTTTCCAACTCTTTCGCATTTTGTGAAATTTCATCTTGATTATGATAAACATATAAAGAATTTTCTAAAATAAGATAAGTTAAACCAGCATTTGCGTTTTCTAGCTTGTTTATAGAGATTAAAAACTCTCTATGATTTTTTGTAAAATCTCTTTGAATAATATAAAAATAAATTAAAATAGCAGACGAAATTATTCCAATTGCTAAAATGAAATATATTAATCGATGAAGCTTCAAAGTTTTTCCAATATTTCTGGAGTTTCACCTTTTAGGATGCCAAGAAATAGTACGATTTTCTTTACATCTTCATCTGAAAACTTTTGTCCAAGATTGTATTTTGACATAATCTCTATAGCTTTTTCAAGAGTTTTCGCACTTCCATCATGAAAATAGGGTGCAGTTAATGTTATATTTCTAAGTGTTGGAACTTTAAAGACATTTTTATTTTCTTCTTTTTTTGTTATCTCTGCTCTATCGGGATAAGAGTTATTTGATTCATACTCTAAAAATGTACCCATCTTTTGAAATGAGTTTCCACCAATATTTACGCCATTATGGCATATAATACATCCTGCTTGTTTAAAAATAATGTATCCCTCTTTTTCCTCTTTACTCAACTCTACTTCATTTCGTAAAAATTTATCAAATTTAGCGTTAGGCGTTGTAAGCGCATTTTCAAACTCTACAATTGCATCTAAAACTAAGTCGTATGGTATGTTTGATACACCGTAAGCGACTTTAAATTTCTCTTTATATGCTTTGAGAGCATTGACTCGCTCTTCTACCAATTTTGGATTCATGTTGTGCTCGGCTGGATTGTTCATCGGACCATTTGCTTGTTCTTTTAAGTTGTTTGCTCTTCCGTTCCAAAATTGTTTAAAATTATATTTTGCATTAAAAACAGTTGGAGCTTGAATATTGCCTTTTGTATTCGCAAAGCCTTCTGAGACAACCCTCGAATCTGCGCCACCAGTATAAACATCATGGCAACTTACACATGCCGTAGAGTTGTCCTTGGATAAAAGAGTGTCAAAAAAAAGCTCTTTTCCAAGTTGTGCTTTTTTTATGTCGGCATTGTTCTCTAAAGGAATTGGAGAAATCGGCTCAGCGGCATTACTTAAACTAACAATAAAAATAAATAATAAAAATTTCATCATGTAAAAATTGTAACAAGCAAAACTTAAATACCGACTTTATGATAGAACTTTTTTAGCCCAAGTTTAGCTTTTGCATCTAAATGATACGAAATGTATTCTAAATATTCCAAAATATTTTTGGGTGCTATGTTCGTTCTTGTTGATGCCTGTTTTAGCATGTATTGAGGTATTTTAATCTTTTGTTTTAAAAAGTTTGTTTGAATTTTTTTATATATTTTTTTATCTTTATGAAAGCAAAGTAGAGCAAAAACAAAGGGAAGGTTGTATCTTTTATTCCACTCGGCAGCTAAATCCACATGCGGTTTATTTTGCAAAAAATAGCGCAAAGCCTTATCGCCAATAAGAACTTCACCTTTTACATTTAAAATACGAGCTAAAATATTGGATGTTGCCGAGTCGGTGTCGATTACATTTTCGGCATGTGGAATAACGATAACACTTCGCACCTCTTTTTTAGCAATAATGCCTAAATCCACATGCCGATGTTTTTTTGCTTTTATGCTTGAAATAAAAGCTGCATCCACCTTGCGAGATAAAAATTTTTGGTTTATTTTTGAAGGCACACCTTTGTTGTAGTTCATGCTCATGCTTTGCTGTGCGCTTGAGGTAAATCGTTTCATAAAAACATGAAAAGGTAAAAGATTGAGATACTCTATTTTTGCAAAAATCAAAAGATTACTCCAATATTTTTTTGCTGAAATTATACATCGATTACCTTATTTTGATATAATCGCCCTCATAAATAGAGCATTAGGAGTCATTTTGGTACGAGTAGAATTTTTAGGTCCAATCCAAAAAGCACCGCTAGAATTAGAGATAACAAATTTGAGTGAGTTAGCAGATATTTTGCAAAAAGAGAGTGAGTTATCAGAGTGGTTAGAGAACTCGGCAGTAGCGGTAAATGACATGCTTGTGGGGACGCTTGATGTTGTGTTAAAAGATGGAGATAAAGTCTCTTTACTTCCACCTGTTTGTGGAGGTTGAGAAGTGCTTTACCTTTATGATGGTGCCTTAGAAGTACCAAAAATATTAGAAGATTGGTATGTGCAAGAAACTAAAAGCAACTACGGTGCATATATACCTTTTGTTGGAACTGTACGAGAAGAAGATGGCATTGATGGGCTGAGTTTTGACATTTATGAGCCTATTTTAGAGAGTTGGTTTAAGGCTTGGCAAGAAAAAGCACAGCTTCAAGGTGCAATTATAAAAATGGCGCACTCTCGTGGAAATGTTATGCTTCATGAATCCTCGTACATTGCCGCAGTTTTTTCCCCTAAACGCCGTGTGGCACTCGAATTTATCGATGCGTTTGTGGAAGATTTTAAAGCCTCCGCACCGATATGGAAGTATGATTTAAAGGGTGGCGAAAGAATTTACGCACTAACTCGTTCAACCCCAATCCAAGGCAGTGGAATTTTAGGAGAACAAAAGTGAATTTACTCTCATACGAAACAAGTAGTAACATGTTAGATTTGCTCAACACGGGAGTTTTAAGAAGTGAAAATGTTCCATTAAGCGCATCCTTAGGAAGAGTTTTAGCAGAAGATATCATCGCACAGTATAATGACCCACAATTTCCGACTGCTTCCATGGATGGCTATGCGATTATCTCCTCCGACCAAGATTTAGAATGTATAAGAATTGTAGGGAGCAATCCCGCTGGAAACGATGAACAAAGAGTTATCTCCTCAGGCGAGTGTATTAAAACTTTTACAGGTTCTATGATGCCACAAGGGAGCAATACGCTCATTCAGATAGAAAATGTAAGTGTTGAAAATGGCACGATTATTATCAACAAAAGAGTTGGAAAAGGTGCATCGGTTCGTCAAATAGGCGAGGGATACAAAGCCCAAGATGTTTTAATAAAAAAAGGGACAAAAATAGGTTTTGCTCAAATAGGAGTATTGGCTGGACTGAACTGTGTCATGGTTAAAGTTGCAGTGCGCCCTCGTGTTGGCGTTATCGCTACGGGAAGTGAGATTTTAGACTTAGGTGTACCGAGTGATAATCCTGCGCAAATCAGAAGCTCAAATAACTATACTTTAGCAGCACTTTTTGAGCAAGCGGGTGCGGAAGTACTTCAGCTTGGCGTCGTTGGAGATGATAAAGCCTCAATAACACAAGCTTTTATAAACGCTCTTGAATCTGCTGATATTTTGGTAAGCACGGGCGGAGTGAGTGTTGGAGATTATGATTTTGTAAAAGACATTGTTCCTCGTTTGGGTGCTGAGATAGTTTTTAAAGGTGTTGCCATTAAGCCTGGGAGACATATTTTAGTAGCAAGTCAAGGAAATAAATTTATCTTTTCACTTCCTGGATTTGCCTACTCTTCAACTGTTACAGCCATACTTTATACGCTTCCACTGATTGCAAAAATGTTAGGAAAAGAGAAGCCCTACAAAACCATAGAAGCAAAACTTGCCGAAAACTTTGAAAAAAGAAGCAATATGAGCGAATTTACCGCGTGTAATGTAGTTGTAGAAGATGGCGAATATTTTGTAAATTTTGACAATAAAAAAGTTGGAAGTTCTGCCATTCTTACAAATCTTCTCGATGGAAGTGCCTTGATGATTAGCGGAGAAGAAGATAGAGATTTAGAGCAAGGTACTTTTGTAAATGTTATTTTGTTAGATAGTTTTTAAAAACTTTTTCAATAAGATTTATTGCAAATCCAAGATTGCTTCGTCGTTCCTCCTTGGCACATGACCGTTGTTCTTCCTCGCAATGACCGTCATTGCGAGTCGGCGTGAAGCAATCTAAAAGAGGGTTATACAAGAAATCTATTTGCATATGTCGTTGAAATTAAACCTTACTCCCAAACACTAACACCTTCGCATACTTCGCACCCCAAACCAAAAACAGAATAAGCCATGAAGTGAAAGAGATATCAAATAAGAAATTGAGTTCCCATCCAAAAGCTACATTTACGCTATATAAAGCTCTTAAAAGTACAACAACTTGAATGAACCAGAAGAGAGTTGTAGCAACTTTGTCGGCATGTGGACTTTGCCCTGAGTGTCCAAGTGTGACGCGTGTCCCAAAGCCAATGAGAACTGTTGTGACAAAACCAATAGCGATGAGATGGATGTTTAAAAAGTATAAACTGGTGTGCAAAAAGAGTTCTACGCTCAGGCTTATCGCGGATAAAAAGAATCCTAAAGGAAGCCAGAAAAGAGCTAAATGAAGCACCCATAAAATCGCTGGTGATTTGAGAGGGGAGAGTTTCCATCTTAAAAACTCTTTTAACATGTATGCGCCAAGGAGAAGGTCTATCACTATTTCAATCGCTGTTATGCCTACTGCACTTGTGAGAGTTTTTAGGAGAAACAGAGCAAAAACAACTTTTATAAATTGCTCATTTTTTTCTGCGTGGGAGTGAGAGAAAAAAGGAATCATTCTTTGTGCGACACTAAAACCTAAAAAAACCAAATACATATAAAAAGAGATATTTACAGCTGTGCCAAATAAGTGAGTATCCACTTCCACATGCCGACCTATCTCAACGACTATAAAAATAAAATGCCCTAAAAGACCGAAATACTGCGCTATTAAAATCCAAAATGGGTCTTCTTTTACAGGCATAAAACCAGTTTTGTAAATCTCTTGAAGCTTTAAAACGATAAAGATTTGTGAGGCAAAAAGGAGCGCCATACCTGCAATCAAAAGAGAGTGATTTATAAATGAACCTAGCAAAAATAGGAACGCACCCAAAATGTTTGCATAGAAAATATTTGTATAAAATTTTTTAGGTATCACTTCGGATTGGCAAAATCTTGGAAAGGTTGTAAATAAAAAGCCCGTGAAAACATTTGTAAAAACGATAAAAATAAGGGAATAGACATGAAAGTTTACACTCCACATGTTCAGCCAAATAACGCCTTTGTAGCTCAAAGCAAAAACTAACATCATCAGGATGGAGGTTGCAACGCCGAGTATAAAAAAAGGTTGATGTGGTTGTGATAAAAAATAATTTTCTTTTTTCTTTGGATCGTGAAATTTCATTTTAAGTTTCCTAGATGAGATAATTTATGCCAATTTTTTTACAGTATGCACCGAGCATAGCGTGTTCAAAATCATTGTTCGTTGCGTATTCATAACCAAATGCCTCTTTCCACATGCCATGTTCTTCCATGCATAGATACAAAAATACATCTTCGTGCCAAGATGAAAAACTCTCATACGCATGTTTGAACATCGCAAGTTTAGTGGCATGTGGATAGGAACTTTTTCCACTTGCATCGGCATGTGGAATCTGCGTGATTTTAGTTCTAAACTCCCGCTCTCGAAGTTTTTTTATAACGGGTTTTATAAAAGTGAGTGTTCCAAAACTCACCAGTGCAACCTCGCTAGGGTCGAATTTTAGTAGGAGTTGCTTATAAACTTGTTGATACTCATCAAGATAGTTTTCGTACTCGACAATCGGATGAAAGTGAAAGCCAACTTTTACACCTTTGTCTGCTAAGGCTCTAGCGGTATTTATGCGTTTATCAAGGGAAGCTGTGAGATGTTCCTCGTTTTCTATAATGGTTGGCGTGTTGAGTGACCATGTGCAAAATATATTTTTAGGAACATCATTTTGTAAAAAATATTTGATGTTGTCGGACTTTGTTTTAAACTCTAAAATGACATGTGGATTTTCTCTTGCAAAAAGAAAAAGAGCATCTAAAATACCTTCACGATTTCCCCACATAAGCGAATCTGAACTCTGTCCAGTTCCGATGTGGTAGGATTTGTTTTTATCGAGGTTGAGATTTTTGAGTTTCTCTGCAAAACCGCTGTCAAATGTAATGGTGTTTTGTTTGTAAAAACTCTGGATAGAGCAGTAAGAACAATCAAATCCGCAACTCTCCACAGCGTCAAGTGTGAGAAGATTACAGCATCTAGTTTTCTCACTCGCCACGGGACAAAGCCCCAAACCAAAACCCTCTTTTTGCACCGTTGTAAAGGAATATTTTTGCTCTTGTGGAATATTTTTGAGCGTAAAATTTTTATAGGAGTTGGGAGCATTTCGTATCTCTTCGTATGCTTTTTTGAGTCTGGTAAAAACTACTTTTTTCTGCTCATGCTCAGGGAATATTTCGATAATGCTTTTCTCATTCCACATGCCAAGATCACGAGCCATATCAATCATCTGCTTGAGTTCTTGATGTGAAAAGCCAAACCGATGTGCTTTTTCTTTTATAAACTCCTGCTCGGCATGTGGGAGTTTGCTGAAAAGAGTGTTTTGAGTTGCGTTGTTAAATTTATCTGTATAGGAATTCATAGGCGAATTTTAGCAGAATTGGTGCTGTTTGGGAGTATGGATTTTTCGCTTGATTGTAAGAATCCAGTATGTAGAAATATCTTGGCATGTGGAAATATATTCTAGCTCCCAAGTCCAGCTTGGGAGTTTGTGTTGCGGATTGTAGTGCTTGTATGTATTTGCATCAAGGACGATAGGAATGAGGAAATATTTTTTTTTAATTATTTAACAATTTTTCTTTTTGAGATAAAAACTCATCATTTGTAATAAGTCCATCATCTTTTAATGATTTTAATTTTCTTATTTCATCAGATATAGATAGATTTGTATTTTTTTCAAAAGGTTTATTTTGTTGTTCGGTTTTAAAATCTTCATCATCTGTCAAACGAACTGCTAAACTAGGCAGTCAATAAATCACAAAAAGTTATATTTTGATTGTTGAACCTTAAACTAATAAATTAGTTTTGCTAAACTTTAATTTCATTTTTGGAATAGGAGGTTTGGTGTTAAAAAGGAGAG
>JAPLGP010000048.1 GCA_026390075.1 Campylobacterales bacterium | reverse complement strand
CTCTCCTTTTTAACACCAAACCTCCTATTCCAAAAATGAAATTAAAGTTTAGCAAAACTAATTTATTAGTTTAAGGTTCAACAATCAAAATATAACTTTTTGTGATTTATTGACTGCCTAGTTTAGCAGTTCGTTTGACATCAACTATCAAGCCGATGATTTATAAGCGTGTAACGATAGATAAAAGCCTACTCTCTCAAATAGAGCTACTCAATTACTCAAGCAGTTTGTGTTTATTTGCTATGAGATTATTGCACGATGAAATCCAAGTGCCGAACAAAGATATAAAACTTCAAACAGTAATAAAAGAAATATCAAAACTTAATAGTCTGTTGCACAAAGATGATTATTATCTACATTTAGAATATACAGACAAAAATACAAAAAAGTTTTTCAAAGAAATCGGATTGAAACAAAAGCACATAGAGCGATAAATATACCAAATGCCGAACTATTGAAAACTATTTGATACTAAAAAAGCACTTCATAGATGCCCGACAATCAACGATAATAATTTAGATGTGTAAATGTGTAGATAAAGAGTTTTTAGTGATGATATAAGTGAGAAGATTTTATCTTGTATAGGGTAGTAAAAAGGTAGTTTTTTAATTAGTAGGTATAAATAGGGTAGAAATGGACTTCAAAAGCAAACCTTAAAGGTGCTTCAAAAGCCCACCGCTACGATGTTATGCGGTTTTTATAGTCTTGACTCGTAGCGTCTCATCATATAAAGGCGCTTAAGCATTTTTTTACGAGATGCTATTTTGAACTTCTTAAGCTTTTCAGTTGCTGTTTCATGGAAACGGCGCGCACGAGCTTCAGTAACGATTAAGTTACGGTCAGTCTGCTTTTTGAAACGGCGGTAAGAAGCATCAAAATTGTCATCGCTTCGTAGTATAATACCAGGCATATCACATCACCCACTTTCTTTAAGATTTTTGGAAGCGAAATTGTACCACAATATAAGCATTTTAATTCACTAAAAGATATAATTCTCTCATGATTAGCCAAGACTCCATAGAAGCTTTAAAAGCACGACTTGATATTGTTGATGTTGTTGGCTCCTATTTGGAACTCAAAAAATCAGGTGCAAATTTCAAAGCACCTTGCCCTTTCCATGGCGAAAAAACCGCCTCATTTACCGTGAGTCCACAAAGACAGATTTATCACTGTTTTGGCTGTGGAGTGGGCGGAGATAGTATCAAATTTGTTATGGAGTTTGAAAAACTAAATTATCCAGAAGCTATTGAAAAATTGGCTTCAACCTATAACTTTTCCTTAGGCTACAGCGATAACAAACAAAACAAACCTCGCTCACAACTTATGGAAAAAGTGAATGAGTGGTATAAAAATCTTCTTAGCTCAAATAAAATCGCCTCCGAGTATTTAAAAGAAAGAGGCATTTATGAGAGCAGTATTGAGAAATTTGGTGTTGGGTATGCACCTGATACAAATGCAACAATTAACTTCATTAAGTCTCAATTTTTTACCATGAACGAAGCCATAGAGATGGGTGTGGTTGGATACGACAATGGTAGGAATTTTGCCAGATTTATAGAACGAATTACTTTCCCAATTCATTCGCCAAATGGAACGATTGTGGGTTTTGGTGGAAGAACCATCACTGGACATCAAGCCAAATATGTGAACTCCCCGGAGACTTCACTCTTTAATAAGTCCAGACTTTTATATGCGTATCATCACGCAAAACATGAGATTTACAAACACAAAGAGATTATCATAACAGAAGGTTATCTTGATGTTATTATGCTTCATCAAGCAGGTTTTACAAATGCTGTTGCAACTCTTGGAACAGCTTTAACACCTGAACATTTACCGCTTCTAAGAAAAGGCGAAGCAAAAGTTATCATGGCGTATGATGGAGATAATGCAGGTCGTGCAGCTGCACTCAAAGCTGCGAAACTATTAAGTGTGTCAGGTTTTAATGGGGGCGTTGCTATCTTTGGTGGTGGACTTGATCCAGCTGACATGGTTGTAAAAGGTGCGGTAGAAGAGTTAGCGAATATGTTTAGAAAACCAAAACCTTTTATAGAGTTTGTTTTAGATGAACTTCTTTTAGGTTACAATCTAAGTGACCCAAAAGAAAAAGAAACTTCCATGCACGAGGGAATCGCCTATATAAAAACGCTCTCTACAATCCTTCAAGATAAATACAAAAATTATTTTGCTCAAAGACTCGGAATTAACCCCTCTTACATCAAACTAACAAACCAAACTAACATCAAACAAAACACTTCTGTTATGCAAAAAAGTGCACATAAAGACATGTGGGAACTGAGTCTTATCAAAACAGTTTTAGAATATCCTCATTTTATAGACCAGATTTTAGATGTTTTAGACCCGTCACTTTTTATCGAAGCATTATGAGAGAGAGTTAAAAAAAGTAAATAATCAAACTACTATCTCTTTTGAAGAGAAAGCTTTTTATATACGAAAGTTTCGTGGTAAAATTGCAAAATTAAAACAAGGCGAACTGGTGGCTTTTGGAGATTAATCTCCGTATAGCATAGATTTTAGATTGCTTCGCTTTGCTCGCAATGACCGTCATTGCGAGGAACTTGCGACGAAGCAATCTAGGTTATGTACAAAATCTATCCACTCCAACAAAGGAACAAAACATGAAAGCAATCGCACTCTTTAGCGGTGGACTCGACTCGACTTTGGCTATAAAACTCATCCGTGACCAAGGAATAGAAGTGTTGGCTGTAAATATCAACACAGGCTTTGGAAGTACAAAAGATAGACTTATTCACATGCAAAGTATGTGTGACCAAGTTGGAGCAGAACTTAAAATCATAGATATTCAAAGTGAATACCTCCAAGATGTTCTTTTTGACCCAAAACATGGCTACGGAAAAAATTTCAATCCTTGTATCGATTGTCATGCCAAAATGTTTGCAGTTGCAAAACGCATCATGGAGGCAGAAGGTGCTTCATTTCTTATCAGCGGTGAAGTGATGGGACAACGCCCAATGAGCCAAAATAAAGATGCAATGCAAAAAGTTTTAGACGATAGCAACTGTGAAGGACTTCTTCTTCGTCCGTTATCTGCAAAATCGTTAGTTCCTACGATAGCTGAGATAAACGGCTGGGTGGATAGAGAAAAGCTTGAGGGCATTACAGGAAGAAGTCGTGACAGACAGATGCAGTTAGCTAAAGAGATTGGTTTGGAAGATTTTGAAAGCCCTGGCGGTGGCTGTCTTTTAACAGATGAAAACTTTGCTAAAAAGATGTTTGACTTTATAAAACATGATACATTTGAAGTAAGAGATATTCTTGTTATGAAATATGGTCGTCATCTTCGTCTGAGCGGTGGTGCAAAACTTGTAGTAGGAAGAGACCAAGCCGATAATGGGTATCTAGAAAATATCGACAATGATAAATACTACCACATGAAAACACTCATCCCAGGTCCACATGCCATGCTTCACAAAAGTGCAAGTGAATCAGACAAAGAGTTAGCGGTAAAAATAATTTTAACTTATTGTAAAACAAATATAAATGAGAGTTATAGTGTTACCATAGATGGTGCGTCCATGAGTGGTTCGCCATTTTCATCAAGAGATGAGATAAAACCTTTTACAATTTTATAAAAAATTTATATTTTGTTATTTTTTTTTGTTATACTAGCAAAACTTTAAATAAAGGGCATTTATGGCTGGCGTACACTTTCAATTTGAAGACTTTAAACAACTTCTTAGGCTCAATATAGGTCTTGCACAAAGATTAGATGAAAATCGTGCTGAGAGTTTTACCCTTCTTTATTGTGATTTTTCCCAAATTCCAAAAGAAGTTATTAGCAGTTCTTTAGAGGTTATACTAAGAAATTCTGATTCTATTGTAAATCATGAATCAGATTATTTTTTTATCTTGCCATATACTGATAAATATGGTGCAGAAATTGTTAAAAAGATGTTTGATCAATTTTTTGCCGATTTTGTAAAGTCTTTCTTGCTTAGTTATCCAGTAGATGGAGAGAATGCAGAGGCTATTTTTGGTGAGATGCAAGATAGTGTTAGTACCTTTTGGAAAAAAGAATTACACTGCTTAGATAGATTTGCTAAGGTTATTTAAACTTATACTCTTTTGAACTCTTATAAAAAGAGATAGCGTCTGCTATTTCTTGCTCTTTATATATTTTTTTATCACACACATATCTGCATTTAATTTTCTGATTTTCACTTGCTTTGACATTTAAAATATTCTTACTTGTATTAAAAACACTCAAATTAAAATCATTAGGTACAGGAGACTCAAAAGGACTCAGAGCTTGTAATAAAATTGGCAATAGTATAAATAAAATCTTTTTCATTAACGCACTATCGGCGGTGTGAAAAATTACTTTAGAGATAGAAATAAAATAATGGAATACAATATGCTTCATTTATAAAAATTTCTTTCTTTAAAGAGAGGAAAAACAGGAGAATAAGATGATTTCATTCGATGTAAAACCAGAATCTACTCCAGCCTTAGGCAATAAAAAAAATTCTAAATCTTCAGATAAAGAACCTACTCTCTCTTTTGCAGAGCTCTTAAAGGGAGCAGGAAGTAAAAAAGAGGATAAAGTTGTCCAAAATGGCACTTTAGTATTAGCTCTTAGCAGTGAAGAAAAAGATGCTAAAACAATAAAAACAAGTTCAAAAAAAGAGTCGTTTTTAGCACTTTTAAAAAATGAAGATAAAGCACCAATAGAGCTTAAAGAATCTTTAGAACTCAATCCTAAACTAGCCTCATCTTTAAGTGCAACCGAACTTAAAACTTTAATAGCAGATGCGAAAGATTACTTAAAATCTAAAATTCTAAGTAGTGATGATTATAAAAAATCAGAGATAAAAGAGCTTCCTAAAACACTCAAAGGACTAGCAGAAGTAGCACAAAAATTTGGAATTGATGTGAGTAAGATAACGATAGAAGATGTTCAACTCAAAAAAGCAGAAGTTAAAATAACAGAACTTCCACATGCCAAGGAAATAAAAGCAGATGCACCACAAATAAGGGAAACAAAAGCTGAAGTTCTACAGACAAAAGAAATAAAATTAGATGTCTCACAGATAAGGGAAACAAAAGTAGAACTTCCACAAACAAAAGAAGAAATTACAGAAGCTCCACAAATAAAAGAGAAAAAAGTAAAATCTTTACAATCAAAAGAGACAAAAATTGAAGTTCAAAATGATAAAGACATACTTCAATTGGATAAAATAATAATAAGTGAAGATTCTAAAGTAAAAGAGACAAAAACCACAACAACTCTTTTTAAAGTCAACACATCTGCAGAACATAGTACAGAACAGTTAGTTCATTCCAAAGCAAGTGGATTATTTAAAACTGAAGATAAAGCTACAAAAAGTAGAGCAGATGAAACCCTGCAGCAACTTCTTCGCGGGGAAAAACCTTCTCACACAAATATTCCACATGCCACGGATGTTTCCGTTGTTACTGAAAAAGTTAGAGCACCAAGTGTTACTTTTGAAGCTGAAAAATCATTTGAGAAACTTTTACATGGTGATACTGCGACAAGCAGTGATAGTTCTAAAAACTCAAAAGTTGATGGGCTCACAACGCATAAAGCAGATAGTTTTGAAGTAAAACTCAATGAAGCTAAACAGATGATTCGCTATCTCTCAGCAGATGTTAAAACTGCAATCGAAGATTATAAATCTCCATTTACGAGGGTAAAAGTTCAACTTAACCCAGAAAGTCTTGGTGATGTAGAGTTGACAATCGTTCAAAGAGGTAAAAATTTACATGTAAATATTAGCTCAAATACAACTGCTATTAATACGCTATCCATGAATGCAACTGAATTAAAAACACAGTTAAGTAACAATGGAATAAATAATGCTACGCTAAACTTTAATAACAACTCGGATGGTTCTGGTGCTTCTCAGCAACAAGGTCAAAAACAAAATGAAAAACGGGCGCATGAAGAGTATAATTACTTTGAAAATGAAGAAAATAGTGAAGAGGTTTTAAGCTCTTTAGAAATAGTCGTTCCAAGATATATATAAAATTTATAAAATAAAATTAAGGAAGATATTATGGCAATCACACCAACAGGCGGTAACGCCGCAACCGCAGCAACAACTGCAGCAACAGCCGCAGCAAAAAGTAACAGTGCTTTAGGAAAAGATGATTTTATGAAGCTTCTTTTGGTGGAGCTTCAGTACCAAGATCCGACTGCACCTATGGACAATGAAAAAATTCTAACGCAAACTTCTCAGTTAGCAGGTTTAGAATCAGCAGATAAAACAAATAAAGCTCTGACAGATTTGGCGGCATCATTAGGAAGTGCGAATCAGTTTTCTACAATTGCAGCTATTGGAAAAACAGCTGATTTAGGAAGCGATGCTATCTCTTTTGATAAGGGAACTGCATCTACTTTTGAAGTTTATTTTCCAAATGATATTAAAAGTGGCTCGGTAGATATTACGGATTCAAGTGGTCACACAGTTGGAACATTAGATGTAGGTACAAATAAAGCAGGTGTTTATAAGTTTACATGGGATGGAAAAAGCAGTACAGGAACTACCTCTGATAGCGGTATCTATCATGTAAATGCAAGTTACAGTGATCCAAGTGGAAATGCTTTAACAACGAGACTTGGAGCGTATCCTATTCAATCAGTTAAATTTGATCAAGGAAATACGCTTGTAAAAGTCGGTTCAAATTATGTTCCACTTGCAAATGTGAAAGAAGTTTACTAAAAGGAGTTTATTATGATTCAAGCCTTTTATACGGGGATCTCTGGTCTTCAATCAAATCAAACAGCTATTGATATAATATCTGATAATTTAGCGAATGTCAGTACAAATGGCTTCCGTGGGTATAGCGCGGAGTTTGCACCACTTTTTGAAGATGCACTCCACTCAGCTTCAGGTAACTCCAGCGTAAATAGTGAAGTTGGTGTTGGTTCAAGAGTTCAAGCGACAACAATGAGTGAAGGTAATGGCTCTCTAATTCTTTCTGATAGAAGTACAGATTTAGCACTTGGTGGTGATGGTTGGTTTGGCATACAAACTTCAGGTAAGCCACTTTACACTCGCGATGGAGCTTTTAATTTTGATGCGAATAATGATTTAGTAACTACAGATGGATCTCATGTTTTAGGAACAATAGGTGGAAATATTTCTAAAAATATTCTTACCTCTGTGCTTAGTGAAGTACCACTGAAAGATGTGGGTACTCAAGAAAAATTACAATTTCCAAAGTTTTTAACTTATCCACCTGAACCAACAACAAATGCAAAGTTTTTTTCTAATGTCGGTATTGGCACTGGTACGGTATCTGCTGGGGCTGGTGTTGTTGACTCACAAGGCAATAAAAATCATTTACGACTAGAATTTACAAAAAATCCTGTGCAAACACCTCCAAATAGCCAGTGGAACATAAAAGCAACCACCCAATCTTTAGATGGGCAAACTATATATGATACTAAAACAGGTACGGCGGTGTTTGGCCCAACTGGTGACTTACTATCTCATACATTAACAACGATAGATAACAATGGCACATCTGTAAAAATGGATTTAGGTGGGGGGTTTAATGGGGTGGTTTCTCTTAATAAACCTTATGAATCAGGTTCAAGTATAACAAACGGAACTATAGGTGGAGATCTTCAAGGATATGACATAAACAAAAACGGGGAAGTAATAGCTACATTTACAAATGGCAAACAGAGCAGTGTTGGAAAAGTTGCAGTGTATCATTTTCAAAATGATCAAGGCTTAGAAAGAATAAGTGGCACAAAATTTGCAGAATCCAGCAATAGTAGTAAGGGAAGTAAAGGTCCCTTCTTTTATAAAGATGCAAGTGGACAAAATATTATTGGTACAAATATTACGAATTTTAGATTAGAAGGTTCCAATGTAGATTATGCTGCAGGATTAACAGAGTTGATTGTACACCAAAAATCATTTGATGCGAGTTCAAAATGTATAAGTACTGCGGATCAAATGATACAAAAAGCCTTAGGAATGCATAAGTAAATTGTAAAATTGGAACGCTAAATGCTAAATATTTATTACTTATATTAAAATAAAAATTCTAGCTTTGTTAAAAACTTAGCTTTTGTGGTCTTGGAGACCTTAGCAAAGTAAAGGGAAAAGTTTCCTTTTACGCATAATAAATGAAAAGGATTTAAAATGTTAAAATCACTTTATTCTGGTGTATCAGGACTTCAGTCACATCAAGTTGCGATGGATGTTGAATCAAATAATATTGCCAATGTTAATACAACAGGTTTCAAATACTCTCGTGCAAACTTTTCAGACCTTTTAGCACAAACGCAATCAATTGCAACAGCTCCACAAGGTGCTCTTGGTGGTAAAAATGCTGTACAAGTTGGACTTGGTTCTTCAATAAGTTCAATGACGCGTATATTTTCTCAAGGTTCAATTCAAAACTCTGATAAAAATACGGATGTTGCTATTCAAGGGGACGGCTTTTTTATAATCTCACCAGATGGCGGAAATACTTACAAATACACTCGCGCGGGTGACTTTAAGTTTGATGCTGGTGGAAATTTTGTTGACAACAATGGTTTTATAACTCAGGGTTGGCTCAGAGATGGTGTAACTGGAAAAGTCGATTCAACTGCTCCGATTACAAGCATCAAAATAGCTCCAGGATTAACAACTCCAGCAAGTCCTAGTAAAGAGATCGTGTTAAAAGCGAACCTAAATTCAGGTTCACTCAATGAAAGTTTCTCTCCAGCGTATGAAGTAAAAAGTGGTGCACCATGGAGTGCAACGCACCTCGGACAAGGAGATGCTATAGATGCCAATGGAAATCCAATAGCAGCAGGTAATGTTGGTGTCATGTTTAATGAAGTAGGAGAGGCTTTTTCACTTCAAACAGGACAAGGTGTTTGGGGATCTTTTTTGAGTGCTCAAAAAACTAATGCCGCAAACAACTCAGTTGTTGCTGGTGCAGTAGATCTTGATATAAGCTTTAAGCTAGATGATGGTACTTCAAAACAAGTTACAACGACTGGTGGTTTAGCAGGAAATAGTGCAACAACAAATGCAAATCGATTCGTAGCTGCGATAAATGCGCAAACATCCATCACTGGAGTAAGTGCTACTTATGATGCAATCAATGGTAAAATTAATTTATCAAATACAAATGGAAGTGCATCCGCATCTCATAATATAGATGTTACTGCCAATAATGCAAATAGTGGTATCACAACAGGTGTTGTTGTAACAGCTTACAAATATACATATGATTCAGCATCAGCTACTACAGCGTCGGGTGCAGCTAAAACTTTCACAAGTATAGCGGATTTACGATACGCAATGGAACTTCAGGCGCGTGCTGATGGTGGTGGTATCGCTGGTGCTGGTAATAATATAGAAGTAAAAGTCAATGCTCAAGGTAAATTTGAAATTATTAATCCTGGCGGCGGACTTAATGAATATGATATGAATCTTAAAATTACAGCCTATACTGCAGCAGGAACAACTGAAAATGTAAGATTTACGAGAAATATGGAAGCACTTAATTCTGTCTTACCAGCAGGCAGCGGCGGAAAAGCATATTCTCAAAGTTTTAATGCTGCGACACACTCAAGCTCTATAGATATTTTTGACTCACTTGGCTCGAAACATACGGTGAGAATGGAGTTTAGAAAAACTGCGCTTGATCCAAATACTGGAAGTACATGGGATTTAAAAGTGAGTGTTCCTTCACCTGGTACTATTAACACAGTAGCTCCAACAAATGAAAAATTTGGTTCAGTCCGTTTTAACAATGATGGTTCATTGGCGACCTATAATCCACCAAATATTTCATTTTCAGGAAATAATGGTTCAGCACCAGATCAACAAGTAGCACTTAGTTTTGGTACTGCGAATGCTTTTGATGGTATGACAAGTTTTGATTCAAAAAGTGCAACTTCTGGTATCTCTCAAGATGGTTTTACGGGTGGAGATTTAGTTGGGATTAGAATAGATCAGAGTGGTACTTTAATCGGTTCATTCTCAAACGGTCGCTCTTTTGGTCTTGCACAAATTGCTATGGCTAAATTTACAAACAACGAAGGTTTATCAACTGAGGGTGGAAATGTTTTCATTCAAACTGCAAACTCTGGTGAGCCTATTATCGGTACAGCGGCAACTGCTGGGCGTGGATTTATCCAATCAGCGGCACTTGAAGCTTCGAATGTTGACTTATCTCGTGCGCTTACACAGCTTATTATTATTCAAAGAGGGTATCAGGCAAATGGTAAAACGATTACCACTTCAGATCAGCTTCTACAAACGCTTATCGGCTTGAAAAACTAGAATTTTACATTTTTTGCTATAATTCCTTCATCTATATGAAGGAATTTTTATGCAATTCTCCGCTCCCCTCAAATCAAACTCTAAAAAAATCATGTTACTTGGCTCTGGTGAGTTAGGCAAAGAAGTTGTTATCGAAGCCCAAAGATTGGGGCTTGAAGTTATCGCAGTGGACAGATACGAAAATGCTCCAGCACACCATGTGGCACACCGTTCGTATATTGTAAACATGCAAGACAAAGATGCGATTTTAGAGATTATTCGTCGTGAAAAACCTGACTATATCTTGCCTGAAATCGAAGCTATCAGCATTGCTGCTCTTTTTGAAGCAGAAGCAGAAGGTTTTAATGTTATCCCAAATGCCGAAGCGGTAAACAAAACGATGAACCGTAAAAATATTCGTCGTTTTGCAGCAGAAGAGTTGGGACTTAAAACTGGTAACTATGAGTTTGTAAAAACATTGGATGAGTTAAAAGCTGCAGCAGAGAGAATGGGATTTCCTTGCGTTATCAAGCCTGTTATGAGCTCATCTGGGCATGGGCAGAGTGTCGCAAAAAGTGCTGGTGATATTGAAAAATCATGGGAAATGGCGAAGGAAGCAAGAGGCGATTCGAGTGAGCTTATCGTGGAAGCTTTTGTAGATTTTGATTATGAGATTGCACTTTTAACTGCTAGAAATGGGAAAGAAACTGTTTTTTGTGAGCCTATAGGGCATGAGCAAAAAGATGGCGACTATGTTTTTTCATGGCAGCCGATGGTGATGAGTGAAATTGCAAAACAAAAAGCTCAGGATATGGCGAAGAAAATCACAGATGGGCTTGGCGGTCAAGGTCTTTTTGGTGTTGAGCTTTTTATAAAAGGCGATGAGGTCTATTTTTCAGAAGTTTCTCCGCGTCCACATGATACGGGAATGGTGACACTTATTACTCAATCTCAGAGTGAATTTGCACTTCATTTAAGAGCAGTTCTAGGACTTCCTTTAGGTTTTACATTTTACGGCGATGGAGCGAGTGCGGCTTTTAAATCTGAAGCACATAATTTTGCTCCCGTTGTTGAAGTCGATGAAAGTCTCTTCAGCCAAAATAGTTTTGTGAGAATTTTTTCAAAACCAGAAGCACACAAAGGGCGTCGCTTAGCAGTTGCTCTTGTTTTTGACAAAGTTGACAATGCACTTGCAAAAGCAAGAGAACTCATCAAAAAAATTAAAGACGCGTAAAATATGAAAACAACTCCCTCGTCATTGCGAGGAGAAACGACAAAGCAATCTATAAGCACTAGATTGCTTCGTGCCTCGCAATGATGAGATATTTTTCCACATGCCAGAATTAGCCCTTTTCCTCTCCGCGTTTCTTGCGGCAACTATCTTTCCTCTGAGTTCTGAAGCCACTTTTTTACTTGCGCTCTCAGATGGAATGACATTTCCACATGCCATGATTTCTGCTTCAAGTGGAAATGTTGTAGCCATCATACTTAACTACTGGCTTGGATATTGGCTCTATGAAAAAACACAAACAAAACTCTTAAAATCAAAAATCGGTTCAAAAAGCTTGGCATGTGGAAACAGATACGGCTACTTTATTTTACCTTTTTCTTGGCTTCCGCTCATCGGCGACCCACTCACACTTGTCGCGGGTGTTATAAGGCTCAGGTTTGTTTGGTTTGTTATAATTGCTGGAAGTTTCAGAGTTTTAAGATATTTTGTTTTGGCTCAAATAGTATAAAGGGTTGCAAATGAGAAGTGATGTTTTAATAATTGGAGCAGGAGGAGCAGGTTTAGTTGCTGCTCTTCATGCACATGATGCTGGTGCAAAAGTGAGAATTATCACAAAAGAGTACCCAACAAGAAGTCAAACAAGTATGGCTCAAGGCGGAATTAATGCGGCTCTTGGAAATGCAAGTGCCGACAGCATCGAAGCACATGTGCAAAACACACTCAAATCGGCTCACGGTTTAGCAAACGAAGAGATGGTGCGATTTATGTGTGAACAAGCACCCATCGCTGTGAATTGGCTCGATAGCATTGGAGTCTGTTTCAGCCGAACCAAAGATGCAAAAATCGCGCAAAGAACGCTTGGCGGTGCTTCAGCTCCACGGGCTTGTTATGCTCAAGATTATACAGGCTTAAAAATTCTTCACACACTTTATGACAGAGTCTTGGCATGTGGAATTGAAATTTTGAGTGAGAGATATCTCTTGAATTTTATAACAAACACAGACGAACATAACAAACTTTACACATGTGGAGCAACGGTTCTCAATATTCGTACGGGCGAAGTTGAGGCATATGAAAGTGCTTCCGTTATCGTTGCAACGGGTGGTTATAGCAGAGTCTATGACAAACACTCCACAAATGCAGTCGGTACAACAGGCGATGGAATTGCTGCGGCAATCCGTGCAGGTGCGAGACTTAGTGACATGGAGTTTATTCAGTTTCATCCGACCGCTCTCAAAAACTCTTCTATCTTAATTTCTGAGAGTGCCAGAGGAGCAGGTGGATATCTCTTAAACTCCAAGGGCGAGAGATTTACAAATGAGTTAGCACCTCGTGATGAAGTCGCCCGTGCCATTCATAATGAGATAGAAAAAGGCGAAGATATTTTTTTAGATATTCGTCATTTGGGTGAAAAATTTATAGATGAAGAACTCCCTCAAGAGAGAAAACTTACAAAGCTTTATGAAAATGTTGACCCTGTTTATGATTTAATTCCTATAAAACCAGTTGCGCACTACACAATGGGCGGTATCGAAGTGGATGCAAACTCTCAAACCAAACTCAGAGGTTTGTTTGCGGTTGGCGAATGTGCAAACCATAGAGTGCATGGGGCAAATCGCCTTGGCGGAAACTCGCTTTTGGAGCTTGTCGTCTTTGGCAAACAAGCGGGAGAGAGTGCGGCAGAGTATGCTAAAAATTTCACTCACAGTATTGTGAGCCAAGAACAAACAAAGAGCGCTAACAATTTTATAACAGATGTGAAACAGTTTACAAATCAGATAGATTTTTATCAAAAACGAGAATTTATTGGTACTATTTTTTATAACAATGCAGGAATTTCACGCAATGAAATGGACTTAAAAGCGGTTTTAGATGCTGTGAGACAAATTCAAAAAGAGCTTCCTTCTATGGGTATAAAAGATAAATCAAAAATCTATAACACAAACCTTGTCGAGTTTATAGAATTTGGAAATATGGTGGAACTATGTGAAATTATTTTGGTGTGTGCGATTAGCAGAAATGAGAGTCGTGGAGCACATTTTAGAGCTGACATACCGCAAGAAAATAACATGGCGTACAAGGCACACACGATAACTTGGAAAGAGGATAGTGTGCTTTGTGCAGACTTTATGGAGTAGTTTATGAAGATTAAAATTCAAAGAGAAGAAATTACAGAGTATGAAGTTGCACTTGAGAATGCAACACTTTTGGAACTCTTAAATGAGATAAAAACAAAGCAAGATGCGACACTCACCTACTCAAGCGGATGCAGAAGTAGTGTGTGTGGAAGTTGTTCTGTACGGGTTAATGGGAAAGAAGTCTTGGCATGTGGATATAAAGTGCAAGAGGAAGATTTGGTTGAGCCTCTTAAAAATGTTCCTGTTTTGCGTGATTTGGTTGTGGACATGGATAAAGCGTATGAGTTCAATCAAAAAGCAAAAGCATGGCAAACGAATGAGAGCAATATCGCTTTAACTCAAGAAGATGAAAAAAGAAACGAAGTCCAAAGTGACTGCATCCTTTGTGGCTCTTGTTATAGTGCGTGTCCTGTTTATGCGGTCAATGGCGCATTTTTAGGACCTTTTGCACTCACACGCGTTTGGAGATATGTGAGCGATGCAAGAGAAGAAGGTACAAGTGCAAAAATAGACAATATTCAAACAAATGGCGTTTGGGATTGTACTCTATGTAACGCGTGTAGCATTGTTTGTCCACAGGGAATTTCAAGTAAAGCAGATATAGAAAAACTTCGCTCTAAATCTGCAATACAAGGCTACATAGACCCTAGTTTTGCTAACTTTGGTGGTGGTTTTGGTTTCGATGGAAGTCCTAGTTTTTAAAACAACTAACAAAACTAACATTTTAAATGTGTTATAATCACTTTCAATTAATAGATTTTTTTTGCAAAAACTCAGATTGCTTCGTCGTTCCTCCTCGCAATGACCGTCATTGCGAACGAAGTGAAGCAATCTAAAAAAGGGCGATGAAAGAAGTCTAATATATAAAAAAAGGATTTAAAATGGCAAAAGAGTATTCATTTGATATTAGTGCAAAAATCAATATGCAAAGTTTTAAGGATGCAATCAATTCAGTTGATAAAGAGGTTGCAAATCGTTACGATTTTAAGGGTACAAATTATGAAGTTTCTTACAAAGAAAAAGACAAATTACTTGTTTTGATTGCTTCAAGTGATAACAAACTCGATGCGCTCAAAGATGTTGTCATCGCAAAACTTTTAAGACAAGGGCTTTCTTCTAAAGTATTGGATGAGCAAAAAGTGGAAGATGCAAGTGGCGGAACAAGAAAAGCAACTTTTAAAATTGTGGATTATATAGAATCAAAAGAGGCAAAAAAAATAACTGCAGAAATCAAAAATCTCAAACTCAAGGTAAATGCTCAAATAGAGGGCGATTCTATACGAGTAAAAGGTGCAAAACTTGATGAGTTACAAGCTGTAATTGCTGCGATTCGTGGTATGGAATGGGAAGCTCCTCTTGTTTTTGAAAACATGAGATAATCCACATGCCAAAGATGAGCATTGAAGATGCTGCGACGCATTTTGGGGTTTCCAAAGAAGCTATTCATAATAGAATCAGAAGAGGCTCAATCGAGAGTGTTGTAGAGAATGGAATAAAACTCGTTGAGATAGATGCAACAATTGCACATACCGCTAACAAAATACAAACAAAAAAACTAACTAACACAAACTACGATGATAAGTACTATAAATTTTTAGAAGAGCAAAACAGTAAACTCCAAGAAAAAGTAGAAAAACTCGAAGGTGAGACAAGAACGCTTCGAGACCAAAAAGAGCAGATGCTTATAGAAGAGCGAATAAAAATTGAAGAGATTTATAAACAAAAAGATGAACAGCTAAAAAACATACTTGGTGCAATTTCTTCAAAATTTATGCTTAATACTCCAATGCCAGAAAGTCTAAAAGAGGGGCATGTGGAAGCGGAGATAGATGAAGAAGAAGAGATAAAAAAAGAAAATCAATTCATCTCTTTAAAAAAATATTTAAAAGAGAATGATTTTTCTCCTAAAAAACAAGAGAAAATAAAAGAAAAGTTTAAAAAAATAGCTAAAACAGATAAAAGAGTTATTGTGCTTGGTAAGAAGCTCTACATCGACTTAAACAAGCATAACTACGACGATATTTTTAAAGAGTTATAGTGTTAAGAGTTTGGTGCTAGTATTTTTTTGTTTTATATAAGGCATCATAGTCTTTTTACTAATTTAACTTTAAATCAAACTAGTTATAATGTCACTCTTCAAAAAAAGGACAGTTGGGAGAGCGGTTGAATCTACTACCTTGGAAAGGTAGCGTAGGGTAACCTACCGGGGGTTCGAATCCCCCACTGTCCACCACTACTTAATCTAATAAAAAAAACAGTTTTTTCATTATTATTACAAAATTCAATCTATCGTAAATTCTAATATCAACTACTTCCAAACTACTTAAAAGTATATTTTGTGTTTGTGATAATTAGTTGGTACTCCTAGTCAGTTTATAACTTTACGAAACAATAATGAAAGATGACTATTTTTTAATCACTCTAAATTATTCTATTGAAAAAAAATCAGATATACTAACTGCGAGATTTAATTTAGGAGAAAATGATGGGAAAATTTGTTAACAGTGTAGAAGAGTTTTTTACTTTTTGTGAAGAGAATGATGTTCAGTTTGTGGATCTTCGTTTTACAGACATTAAAGGTACATGGCACCATGTAACATACCGTATGAGTGCGGTAAACACTGGTAACTTAGAAGGTGGTTTTCCATTTGATGGTTCTTCAATCGATGCATGGCAACCAATCAACAAGTCAGATATGCTTTTAAAAGCGGATGCAACAACTGCATTTTTAGATCCTTTTACTGCGGATGTTACTGTTATTTTATTTTGTGATGTGTATGACATCTACAAAGGTCAAGCATATGAAAGATGTCCTCGTTCAATCGCTAAAGCAGCACTTAAGCATGCTGAATCTTTAGGTATTGCGGATGCTGCATACTTTGGTCCTGAAAATGAATTTTTTGTTTTTGACAATGTAACATTTATTGATAATATCAATGAAGCAGGATATAAAGTAGATACTGAAGAGGGTGGATGGAACTCAAACACTGCATATCCTGATTCTTACAACAATGGTCACCGTCCAGGAACGAAGGGTGGTTACTTTCCAGTAGCACCAACAGATTCTGGTGTTGACATGCGTGCTGAAATGATGCTACTTTTAGAGCAAGTTGGTTTAGAAGTTATTTTAGGTCACCACGAAGTTGCTCAAGGGCAACATGAAATCGGTATCGTTTTCTCTGATATTATCGGTGCAGCGGATAATGTTCAAAAATACAAATATATTGTAAAAATGGTTGCACACCTCAATGGTAAAACTGCTACATTTATGCCTAAACCAATGTTTGGCGATAATGGTAACGGTATGCATGTGCACCAATCACTTTGGAAAGATGGTAAAAACCTTTTCTACAAACAAGGAAATTATGCAAACATTTCTGAAATGGGTCTTAACTATGTTGGTGGTATTTTTAAACATGCGCGTTCAGTTGCAGCATTTACAAATCCTACAACAAACTCATACAAAAGATTACTTCCAGGGTTTGAAGCACCAAGTGTTTTAACTTACTCTATGCAAAACCGTTCAGCATCTTGCCGTATTCCTTATGGTGCTGGTGAAAAAGCTACAAGAATTGAGATGAGATTCCCAGACTCTACTGCATGTCCTTACTTAGCATTTGCTGTAATGATGATGGCTG
Organism: Campylobacterales bacterium; assembly: GCA_026390075.1. Lineage (GTDB taxonomy): Bacteria > Campylobacterota > Campylobacteria > Campylobacterales > Sulfurimonadaceae > Sulfurimonas. Next base: position 11,321 of record JAPLGP010000048.1, on the reverse strand, counting down.
GTCTTGATGGAATTGTAAACAAAGAAGTTCCAATCGGTCCAATGGATGAAGATTTATACGAACTAAGTTTAGATGAAATTCGTGAAAGAGGTATTCCTCAAATGCCTCATACACTTCGTGGTTCTTTAGAGTCACTTTTCCGTGATAATGACTTCTTGAAACCTGTATTTACAGATGAATTTTTAGAAGCATACAGACATTACAGATTTGAGCGTGATGTATGGCCAGATGAAGGTCGCCCAACTGCGTACGAGTTTAAAACTACTTACCAGTGTTAGACTTTTTATAATTTTCCCGCTTTTTGCGGGAACTTCCTCTTAAACATTTTTTTCCACATACCATAACTTTCCACATGCCAAATGTCTTTTAATTCTCTTTTTTTGCTATAATAATTGAAACTATCTTTTCATGAGAAAATATGACTAAAGAGCTTTATCAAAAACTTATTGATGATATTGTTGCGCTCTCAAAAGACAGTAGTCAGGAATTGCAAAAAAATATTCTCTCTCTCATAAATTTACATAACGAACAAACTCAGCAGTATGAAAAAGTTTTACATGAAAATGAACTGTTTTTAAAAAAATTAGATAGAAGAAATATTTTAGCAAATGAAACAGATGCAAAAAAAGATAAGCTCATCGAACAACAATCAAGACTTGCTGCAATGGGCGAAATGATAGATGCAGTAGCCCACCAATGGAAACAGCCACTCAATGCCATAAGTCTCGTTATGGAAATGTTACAAGACGATTATCTAAAAGGTGATGTAAACCAAGCTTATATGAAAGAAGTCAGCGAAACGGTTCATTTGCAGATAGAACACATGATAACTACACTCAATGAATTTAGAAGTTTTTTAAGACCATCCACTCGTAATGAAGATTTTTACATTATAGAAGCATTAGAAAACATCAAAATTCTAATGAAAGATGAACTCATCTCTCAAAATATTAATCTTATTCTTACTATTGACACAACAATAAAAATATATGGCAATAAAAATGAACTCAAACACCTCTTTATCAATCTTATCAATAATTCTATTGACGCTTTCAATGAAAAAGAGATACAAAAAAGAAATATATATATAAAATGTTATAAACAAAATAATCATATTATTATAGAAGTAGAAGACAATGCAGGGGGAGTACCGCAAACTGTTTTAAACACTCTCTTTGATGCAAATGTAACAACAAAGAAAAAAAGAAGTGGTACAGGGATTGGTCTTTACATGAGTGCGCAAATAGTGAAAAAAAATAACGGTAGTATCACGGTACACAATTCAGAGAGAGGCGCATTTTTTACAATAACCTTACAACAGCCAACTATTTAACAACCGCATTCATCTCTATAATTTTAAATTTGATATAATTCCGCTTAAGATAGTTATGTAAGAGTGTGCTATCAAATTTCAAGTTTTAAAGGATTCACCATGAATCAAATAGCAAAAGGTAAATACAAACCTTATCCACAAATAGATTTGCCAAACCGTGTATGGCCGACAAAAACAATTACACATGCCCCTGCATGGTGTAGTGTTGATTTAAGAGATGGAAACCAAGCTCTAATCAACCCTATGAACATGGAAAAAAAATTTGAACTTTTTACACTCTTACTTAAACTCGGTTTCAAAGAAATAGAAGTTGGTTTTCCATCCGCTTCAAAAGTAGAGTTTGACTTTTTACGCCGTCTTGTGGATGATAAACTTATTCCTGACGATGTAACGATTCAAGTTTTAGTTCAAGCAAGAGAGCATCTTATCGCTAAAACTTTTGAAGCACTTATGGGTGTGAAAAAAGCAACGGTTCATCTTTACAACTCAACTTCTGTTGCGCAAAGAAAGATAGTTTTTGGCATGTCAAAAGAGCAAATAATCACACTTGCAATGGAAGGTGTGGATTTAGTGAAAAAGTATGAAAAAGAGCATGATGGACAAATATTTTTAGAATATTCACCTGAAAGCTTTACGGGAACAGAGCTAGAATTTGCGGCGGAAATTTCAAATGCTGTGACTGCAAGATGGGGCATTTCGCCGAATCGAAAAGTTATCATAAACTTACCAGCAACGGTGGAAATGGCAACTCCAAATATTTATGCAGACCAGATAGAGTGGATGGCAAGACATTTGAATAACCGTGAAAATGTTATCATCTCAACGCACACGCACAATGACAGAGGAACTTCAATTGCAGCTACGGAACTAGCACTTTTGGCGGGTGCGGATAGAGTGGAGGGAACGCTTTTAAGCAATGGCGAGAGAACAGGAAATGTGGACATTATCACTTTGGCTTTAAATATGACAACCCAAGGTGTGGACTCTAAACTAAACTTTACAGATATAAATGAAGTTTTAGAGATTGTTGAAAGATGTACAGAGTTACCAACGCACCCTCGCCATCCTTATGTTGGCGAATTGGTTTATACGGCATTTTCAGGTTCACATCAAGATGCGATAAACAAAGGTCTTGCCTACCAAAAAAATAAAGAGGATAGTTTTTGGGAAGTTCCTTACTTGCCAATCGACCCTACGGATTTAGGAAGAACTTATGAAAGTATCATTCGTATAAATTCTCAATCTGGCAAAGGTGGAATCGCTTATATTTTAGAGAAAAATTACGGGTATCAACTTCCAAAAACGATGCACCCTGAGATTGGTCGTATTGTTCAAGGTGTAACGGATGAAAAAGGCAGAGAGCTAGAACCGCAAGAGATTTTAAAAATATTTCAAGAGAGCTATTTTGATATGAAAAAACATATCTCTTTGGTAGATGTAACACTCGCATCAGGGAAAAAAATCTCAACTTGTTCTTTAACTTATGAGTACAACGGTGCAACAATTACTGCAAATGGCGAGGGAAATGGTCCAATAGACGCATGCAAAAATGCTCTTATGAAGGATTATAAAAATGAGTTTACAATCAACTCCTACTTTGAACACTCTCGCGGCGATAAAAGCTCGGCAGAAGCTGTTGCATACATAGAAATTCAGAGTAAAAATATACTTTCATGTTTTGGTGTAGGAATAGACAACGACATAACTACAGCTTCTATCAAAGCCCTATTTTCTGCTTTAAACAGAGCTTTTCACTAGACGAGACAAAATAATCTTGGCATGTGGAACTTTCCACATGCCAAAGAACAAAAAATAAATCAAAGGTTTTCCCCATGGCAAAGTACCCTACTCTTTTAGAACAATTTCGCTCTTTTTACTATCAAAATAACCCTAAAGACCTTGAAGAGGCTATTGAATATTTTTCTATATTTGGTGGAATGGGATGGGATGTTGATACACGCGTACCGCTTATTGACCTCATTGAACGAAAAGTTTTAAAAAACTACACTTACATTCACGGCGACATCACAAAGGTTACGAAAAGTGATAAAGTATGTCACGCACTTCTTAGCGGTGTTGCTTCTGGAGATGGTCGCACACATTCCGCTTTTAAGAGAGCTAGAATTTCCCGTGCTGAGGGAGAGAGTGCAATTGATAGCGTTTGTGAGATGGGGTTTATGAGTATTGAACGCTCATTAGAAACTCCACCAAATGATGATGATATTGCCGATAAACTCAACTTTTCAGTTCCCTTTATGCGTTTTTGGTTTGCCTTTATTTCGCCTTTTTTTAAGAGCATCAAAGAAGGAGATTTTAAAGAGGTTAAAGAGAAATTTGCCAACCGTGAGAGTGGATTTTCAAACCTTATTTTTGAGAAATTATCCAAAGAATTATTGAAAAAAAGTTTCAAAGAAGACCGTATTGTGGAGATTGGAAGCTATTGGGACAGAGATGTCGAGATAGACATTTTAGCAAAAACAAAATCTGGTAAAATCATAGCTGGAGCTTGTAAATACTCAAATGCAAAAGCAAATAAAAATGAACTTACAAAACTAAAAGAGAAATGTGAAGCGGCAGAACTTACACCTGATATTTTTGTGCTATTTTCTAAAAGCGGTTTTTCAAATGAACTTAAAAATGAGAAAGGCGAGGACTTAAAACTCTACGCACTTAAAAACTTTAAAACACTTGTGGAAGATTTAGGCGAGAAAGATTTTATAGAGTGTATCGGGAAAAGATATTAATCTATGAACAACTTAGTCAAGTTATTAGTCCAAAAAACAGGACTCAAATCTGAGTATATTGAAAACATTTTAAAACTTTTAGATGAGGGTTCGACCATTCCTTTCATCGCACGATACCGCAAAGAGATGACTGGCGGAGCGGATGATGAAGTGCTTCGTGATTTTGAAACACTTTACCTAAGCTCTAAAAAACTCTTAGAAAGAAAAGAGGAAGTGCTTCGTCTCATTGGAGAGAGAGCAACTTTGAGCGAAGCCCTCAAAAAGAGCATCGATGCAGCAGAAAGCTTAAGAGTTTTAGAGGATATTTACCGTCCTTTTAAAGAGAAAAAAAGCTCTCGGGCTCTTGTTGCCATAGAAAACGGTTTAACGCCACTCGCAAACACATTAGAGAGTGCAAAACTCTCCTTGGACGAGTTCATTCCACATGCCAAGAGTTTTGTAAAAGGTGCTGTTTCTTCGGTCGAAGATGCCATCAAAGGTGCGCAAGATATTTTAGCCGAACGCTATGCGGATTTGCCAAAAGAGAGAGAAGCCATCCGAAATTCTATGATGCGAAATGGAATTTTAGAGATAAAAAGAACCAAAACTTTTGATGAAAATGGAACTTTTAAAAACTTTGGAAGCAAAGATGCCAAGGGTGAAAAAGTTTTCCACATGCCGTCTCACCGCTACTTGGCAATCATGCGTGGAGTTAAAGAGAAAGAACTCTCAGTGAAAATAAGCATTGACACGGAGTATATAGAAGAAAATATCAAGCAGTACAAAATCCCACGCAATGCACAAAGCTCAAAAGAACTGCTTTACGAAGCCTATAAAGATGGACTTAAACGCCTTTTGCTTCCTTCGTTAGAGCGCGAAGTTCAGGCAGAGTTAAAAGAAAAAGCGGATATCTCTGCGATTAGTGTTTTTGGAAAAAATCTAAACCAACTTCTTATGACTCCGCCTGTAACCAAAAGAGTGCTTCTAGGAGTTGACCCCGCTTTTAGGTCTGGATGTAAACTCGCAGTGATTGATGAAAATGGAAACTTTTTAGACTCCGCTGTAATCTACCCGACAGAACCTCAAAAAGAGTATGAAAACTCTAAAAAAAAGATACTGCAATTTGTTGGTAAATATAACATTACAGGCATCGCGATAGGCAACGGCACGGGTTCGAGAGAGACGCAAGAGTTTTTTGCACGCATCAACAAAGAAGAGAGTGCGAAACTGAATTACACCGTTGTTTCAGAAGCTGGAGCTTCGGTTTATTCGGCTTCAAAAATCGCATCCGAAGAGTATCCAAACCTTGATGTAACCATCCGAGGGGCTATTTCCATCGCAGCAAGACTCAGAGACCCGATGGCGGCACTTGTAAAAATCGACCCGAAATCTTTAGGTATAGGACAATACCAACACGATGTGGATCAAAAACTTTTAGAGAAAAAACTTACAGATGTTACACAAGATTTAGTCAATCGTGTCGGTGTTGATATCAACTCAGCGTCTGCTTCACTTCTTTCGTATGTCGCTGGTGTGGGTGCAAAAGTCGCGCATAACATCATCGCCCACAGAGAAGAAAATGGTAAATTTTTAAGTAAAGAACAACTCCTCAAAGTAAAGGGTTTTGGCAAAAAAGCGTATGAACAAGCGGCTGGATTTATCCGTATCAAAGATGGAAAAAGCATTTTTGACAACAGCGGAATTCATCCTGAGAGTTACGAGATTGCAAAAAAATTAGAAGGTTTAGATTTAGCAACGCTCAACATTGAAGAAAAAGCAGAGTCTTGGCATGTGGGAATCGAAACACTCAAAGACATCATCAAAGAACTTGCCAAACCTGGATTTGACCCAAGAGAAGATTTACCTGCCATTCCATTCAAAGATGGCATAACAGATATTAAAATGCTCAGTGTTGGAAGTTTTGTCTCAGGTGTTGTTCGTAATATTGCAGATTTTGGGGCTTTTGTGGATATCGGGCTAAAAAATGATGGCATGATTCACATCTCAAAGATGAGCGAAAAGCGGATTTCTCATCCGCTTGAAGTTCTCTCACTCAACCAATATTTACCGCAAATAGAAGTGATCTCCATAGACAATGAAAAAGGGAAAGTAAGCTTAAGTCTTGTTGGAAATTAAGTTATGAATTCACTATTTTAGATTGCTTCGTCGTTCCTTCTCGCAATGACCATCATGGATTTACTATTTGTACGCGTCTTATAAGTGAAGTAATGCTCTCTTTTTCGTTTTGAACGACAGATGAAAGCTTACATTTTAAGCTTTTTAAGTCAGAACTATCCACTAAATTTTGTAATTTTTTTACCATTTGTTGTGCATTTTGTTCATTATCAACAAAATAGATAAGTAAAAACTTGCCCTCATCCCAACGAACCAACATATCATCTTGGCGCGTACTTTGTTTAAAATGATTTACAAACTCAGTTAAAGCTTTTTTATCATACGCAAAATCTGGGTTTTCGTAGGTATCAACAGTAGCTAAAATCACCCCTAAAATCTTTTCATTAAAAACAGCGGCATCTTCAAAACTTTTACTTACTTGTAAAAAATATTTTTTATCATAAGCACCACTTTTTAAGTCTATGTTTACATTATTTTCAATCATGATTCGTTTGATTAAATCTCGTGTGATATCGGTTAAAGTAACGATACTGTAATCTTCCACGCTTCTATCAATGGCAACAGAAAAAGCACAAGGGTCGTAGGTTGGTGTCATCATACTTACTATGCGGTTCATCTCATCCAGCTTCAAAATTGCATCCAGCCAACTCTCACCTTTTTCGATTTTTTCTTTATGAAAATAGGATGGATGCGGAACAAAGTTATCTACAATCGCCCCATAACTTTTGTTATAATCAAGAAGTGATGAAAAACCAAAAAAATTATTAAAAGCTCTGTTTGTTAAAATATGGTTCTCACCCTTAAAAAGAATAATTAAATCTTTTTGAGAATCAATAACACTCTGGATTAACGATAAACTGGTAGTTTCTGTCATGCTTTACTCTTGTTAAATTAAATTTTGGAAATGATACAGTAATGAAACTTACATAATTAAAAAAGTTTAAAGTGTTTTCTAATCTGCCAAAAATATATACCCTTGCCCATAAACACTTTTAATATTCAGCAAAGGGAGTTTTTTTCTCAGGCGACTTAGTATTAATGACAACGCATTACTTGTCAGATACTTATTTGGATTTAGCATATATTCTATCTCATTGAGAGAGAGCATTTTATTTTTATTTTTGATAAATAGTTCAAAGAGCGAAATTTCTTGATCTGTTAATTTTATAACTGTGTCTTCATGTCTGACGGTTTTGGATTTACTATTGTAATAGATATGGTCATATACTCTAAATTCATTCTCTTCTTTTTTTAATAATTTTTCATTGAAAAGTCTTATATCATCTTTTTCTGTTAGCTCTTTTTGAAGTTTTATTATAGAAGTTAGGTCATTATGCGCACCTAGCATTCTTACAGGTTTGCCCTTATCATCTTTTATTGAGATACCTCTACAGCGTATCCATACAGTTGAACCATCTTTATGTCTATAACGGACTATCTGATCATAGGGATTTCTTGAATCTTCAAGATGTTTATGAAAATTCTCAGTAGCAATTTTTAAATCATCTTCAAAGATAATATGTTGCCATTCGGAGGTAAGATGCTTTTTATCTTTTGGGTCATATCCTAGTATTTCCCAAAATCTAGGACTCATCCATATGTTTTCAAGGTTTTCCAAATCCCAATACCACATGCCGACCAACGAACTATTTTGAATAAATTCAAAATAAGAAACATCAGTTTGAATGAGCCTATACAACTCTTGCTTTAAAGGATGATTATCTTCAAATGTACTTTTCATGGAATTATTGTAACATACTCCGTTAATATAAATACTAAAATTTATTTTTTCTTTAAAAATGAATATAAAGTTAATAACCGTTTAAGTTAGCTAACATTTTTTTGACAGATTGTGTCTTTATAATTATAAAGAATTTTTATAAAAAAGGGAATATGAATGGCAGAAATAAAGTTTGCAGAAAATGAAATCATTGTTTCAAAAACAGATACTAGTGGAAAAATAACTTACGGGAATGAGTTATTTTTAAAATTGGCAGGATATTCTGAGAGGGATATACTCCACGCTCCTCACAATATAGTACGACATCCAGATATGCCAAAGATAATTTTTAAATTACTTCTACTCCGTTCGACGAAAACCTTCAGAAAAAGCTCTCAATATCATTAAGCCACTTTACAAACAACTCTTAGCTGCAGAAAAAAGCGGTGGAATGGGTGCATCTGAAAAAATGGTACATGAACTACTAGAAAAAAATGGAGGTCGTTATGATAAATTCATCTTATCTTTCTAAATTACAAATTTTAGGATTTGTGTTTATTGCACTTTTTGTTACTGGATATGTTGGTAAATTTTTTATTGATGGATTTAGTGTAGTGGACACTCTTCTTTTAGTTGTTTATGTTGGTATGGGGACACTGTTTAACACTTATCTTCACGGGCTCAAAAGATGTATGCAAAAATCTATAACTGTACTTGATGAAGCAGTACGAGGGAACTTAGAAAGCCGTGCTACAAATGTTTCAGATAGTGGACAAGCAGGTCAAATCTGTCATCAGGTGAACAATCTTATCGACCAAATGGAAACTTTTATGCGTGAAATGCGTACTTCTATAAACTATGCTGGTGACAATGAATTTTTTAGAAAATTCAATACTTTAGGACTTAATCCAGCTTTTACTTTTGCAGGAAATAGCATCAACGATAGCATTAAAGTTATGGAAGTAAACTATAGAAGTCAGTTACGCGTACAACTCAATGAAGACTTAAGTAAAGTAAACAAAAATAACGAACAACTCCAATCCCTTCAAACAAGTTTTAATGCGAACACAGCAAAATTAGAAGTTATTTCAAAAAATGTTCAAAATGCAACGCAAATGAGTATCGAAAGAGCAAATGAAGCACAAAATGTTGGAGATAAACTCTTTGGACTTAATGAACTCCTTGATGCAAATGCACACACAACACACTCGCTTGAAGAGCGTGCAAAAGAGATAAATACTGTTATTAATCTCATCAGTGATATTTCAGACCAAACAAACTTACTTGCACTCAATGCAGCAATCGAAGCAGCACGAGCTGGAGAGCATGGACGAGGTTTTGCGGTAGTAGCAGATGAAGTTCGTAAACTGGCAGAACGCACACAAAAAGCAACTGCTGAAATCAGAACAACTGTTCAAGTACTCCAACAAGAAAGTACAGAAATGGCAAGTAGCTCCGAATCTATGCGTGATGTTGTAAAAGAGTTTAATGAATTAATGTCAACATTTGGTGCGAGTATGACAGAACTTAAAACTACAAATGAAACAATCGATGAAGAAGTAAAAAGCATTCAAAACCGTATATTTGTAAATCTTATTATGATTGATCATATTCTCTTTAAAACAAATGCGTATTCGTCGATTATTTTAGGTAAAAAAGTTGGAAACTTTGGAACGCACCATGATTGTCGTCTTGGAAAATGGTATACTAGCGAAGGGAAACAACGCTTTGGACACTCTTCTAGCTATAAAAAAATGGATGCTCCACATGCCGTGGTTCATCATAATGTCATTGATGCAATAAAATGTGTTGAAGGCGAAGATACTTGTTTAGAAAATAAAGATGCAATTTTAAAAGACTTCAAAGCAATGGAAGTTGCAAGTGCTGAACTCTTTGTGTTAGCGGAAAATATGATAGACGAGTAAATTTAGAGGTTTTAGATGCACTTTCCTGACGAATGGACACAAAAAGAATTTTTACAAAATAAAAAAAAGCTTCAAGAAGTGGGAGTACAAGTCGTTCTTATAGATACAATTTTATCGCCCATTGAAAAAGCGGATACGCTTACCTACAATCCTCCAGAAATGAAAAAATTTCCACATGGCACAGTTTTCGTCTTTTACTGTGACAGTGGAAAATCCACACTGAATCGCCTCAAAGAGTACAAAAAAAAATTTCCCACATATCATTGCATTTCTCTCAAAGGCGGGAAAAGTTACTGGAGAAAAAATATGACGATTGTGGATGAAAAATAATTATTTGATATAATTTCAAAAATAGACTTCTTACAAAACCTAGATTGCTTCGTCGTTCCTCCTCGCAATGACCGTCATCGAGGAGCGAAGCGACACCCCGTCATTGCGAACGAAGTGAAGCAATCTAAAATATGGTTTTGCAAGAACTCTAATAAAAGGAAAATGAAATGATAGAAAATCCCGTTGATGTAACAAAATACACAGATATGGCAATTATGTACATAAGTGAGTATGGCTTAAAAATTATAGCTGCAATACTCATCTTTGTAATTGGTAAATGGGCGATTACAAAGATAGCACATTTTACTAAAATGCTTATGCAAAGAGCGCATATTGACCAAACGCTCGTAGAATTTGCACATAGTATTGTCTATTTTGTACTTCTGATTATGGTAGTTTTAGCCTCTTTAAATACCCTAGGCATAAATACTTCTTCTTTCTTAGCTATCTTTGGTGCGGCATCTTTAGCTGTTGGTTTGGCTATAAAAGACTCGCTCTCAAACATTGGCGCAGCGGTAATCATCATCATCTTCAGACCATTTAAAATTGGCGACACAATAGAAACAGGCGGAGCAAATGGAACGGTAAAAGAAATTAATCTTTTTTCAACCATCATAGAACCTGCAGATAAAAGCACCATCATCATACCAAACTCTTCTATTATAGGTAAAAATATCACAAACTTTTCAAACAGAAAAGAGCGACGCATTGACCTTATTTTTAGCATAAGTTACGATAGCAATTTAAAACTTGCAAAAGATACTTTAATGAACATCATCACATCCGATGCAAGAGTTTTAATAGAACCAGCGCCTCTTGTCGCAGTCAATGAGCTTACTTCAAGAAGTGTAAATTTAGCGTTTAAAGTATGGGTGCTTGCAGATAATTATGGAACTGTTTATTTTGATATGTTAGAGAAAGTGAAACTGGCTTTTGATGAAAAAGGTATCTCTATCCCTGTGATTGATGGGCATACAAATTAGGTTTAGAAATTTTTTTACTCCACAAATACAAAAACCCACATGCCAAGAGTGCGAGAATTGCTGAGCTTAAAAAGAGATATTTTGGGTAAAACTCATAAATATATCCAGCGAGCAGTGCTCCACTAAATCCTCCTAAACCATAGGTTATTCCTGAGAAAAACTGTTGTGCTA